>JBBRQS010000004.1:0-267282 GCA_038226035.1 Chitinophagales bacterium
GAAAAAAATTTCCGAAAAAAATTTCCGAAAAAAATTTCCGAAAAAAATTTCCGAAAAAAATTTCCGAAAAAAATTTCCGAAAAAAATTTCCGAAAAAAATTTCCGAAAAAAATTTCCGAAAAAAATTAATTTATCATAGATTGGTTCTTACAAATTTTTTGCAATATATTTTAATCATTTCTCTGACAACGCGAAAACTTTCTAAAATCTCATTTTCAATGCCCGTTGCCTTTGCAGGGTCGGGAAAATTGTGATGAAATTTTAGTGCTTTTGTCGGAAAATACGGACAACGTTCTTTCGCATTGTCGCAAACGGTAATTAAATAATCGAAGGGAATACTGCGATATTCGTCAATATTGTTTGAAGTATGATTTGAAATATCGATATTCACTTCTTTCATAGTGGCAACGGCTCTCGGATTAACGCCGTGCGTTTCTACACCGGCACTGTAAACTTCTGCTTTATCGCCTGCATAAAATCTCAAAAAACCTTCAGCTATTTGACTTCTGCAACTGTTTCCTGTACAAAGAACTAAAATTTTTTTCATTCTTTAATGTTTATTTTGCAAAGTTTAGTTTTAAACGCCAGCAATTTTACTTCTGCGTTCCGTGATGATATTATCTTTCCAAACACCGTGTAATTTTCCGATTTTTTCTCTGTGACCGATTTTACGGAAGCTGCATTTTTCGTGTAAGGCAATGCTGCCGATATTTTCCGTAAAGATGCCGGATTGTAACGTCCACAAACCGCGCAATTCACTTTCTTTTATTAATTCCGAAAGTAAATGTGTACCTATACCTTTTCTGCGAGCGTTTTCAGAAACATAAATATCCGGTTCTGCTACACCACCGTAAACGCAACGCGAAGACACCGGCGAAAGTGCAGCCCAACCGGGCATTTTTTCGTTATCTATCATCGCTAAACGACAATACGATAAATGACTCTTATCCCATTTTTCCCAAGTCGGCGAATCGGTTTGAAAGGTAGCAACACCTGTGGCAATACCTTCGAGATATAATTTTGCAACTTGAAAGTAATCCGATGCTTCAATATGTTGTATTTTCATTTCAAAAATAATTTAGTAACAACCGCCGCCCGGTGCGCAACAAGTTTTATCGGCACTCTTTAACGAATCGAGTTTTGTTTTTTGTTGAGTTTGCGGAATGCCGCAATTTTCGAGTGCTAAACAAGCGGTATGTTTTGTCGTAAGTTCAAAACCATTGCCGTTCAAAACCAAACCGTATTTTCCGATGGTATCGGATTGATACTCTACTTCAATTTCTAAATCTTCGATACTCAATTTTTTTTCCGAGAGTTCGATGATACTGTGTAATTTTTGCGGTTTCAAACGATGGTCATAATCATTGGCATCCCAAAGTTGGAAGTTAGCCACTTTTTCAAGTCTGACAGTACCGCCGCAATCAATAAAATGTTTCGTAACGAGTCCGACTTCCGTTACATGAAAATATTCCGGTACAAGTTTTTCGTCAGGAAGTGCAAAACTGACACCTTCAACAATTTGCAAATATTTTTAGATTTCTGATAAATTTATTTTTTATGATTTAAAAATTTAACAACAATTATTTTTTTTCTCCGAATTATTAAAAAAATTATTCAGCATGGATTGAAAAGCTGACCAATTTTCTTTATCAATACAATAGCAAATTGAATTTCCTTCAATACTGCCTCTGATGATACCGGCATTTTTTAATTCTTTTAAATGTTGCGATACGGTCGGTTGAGATAACGGTAATTTGTTTACAATCTCGCCGCAAATACAAGCATCTACTTTAAGCAAATAATCTATAATGGCAATTCTCGCCGGATGTGCCATTGCTTTAGTGAGCGTTGCTAATTTATTTTGCCGCTCGCTGAAATGATCTGTTTTAGTTGCGCCCATTTTAAATTTAATATTGCAATATTACGATATACTTTTGAAATAAAAAAATAGGTTGAAAATTTTTTTTCAACCTATTTCGTTTTTACCGGGCAAATCTTTCCAATCCGCAAGCTAAAAAAGTTTTGTACTCTGCTACATTCGGCGTGTAAGCAACCGGTGCATTCAATACTTTCAAATCCGGCGACATCAGTACGTAAAAAGGTTGTGCATTGCGATTGAAATGCGTAGCTTCAAAATCCGTCCAGAGTTTACCTTCGGTATTCACGGTTTTGTTTTCTAAGGACGAAGTATATTCCGTGTAGGGCGATTTCAAGGCGGATTTATCGTCGGTGTAAAGTGAAATGAGGACGTATTTATCGCGGATGAGTTCCGTTATGCCCGGTTTATTCCAAACATTTTCTTCCATTTTACGGCAGTTTGCACAATTCCAACCGGTAAAATCCAAGAGTATCGGTTTATTTACTTTTTTTGCGAAAGCCAAACCTTCATTCAAATCGTGAAAACAAGGTAAATTAAGCGGACAACGTTGCGGATAAATATAACTGTAACCGGCGGGCGGTAAAATACCGCTCGTTATGCCGGGTGTGTCGAACGTATTAGCTGTCGGGTTGAAACGATAACCTGAACCCAAATAAAACAGCGCACCCACCGAAGCCACTATCAAAGATATGCGCAACGGCGTGAATTTTTTTATCGGATCGTGGCCGAAACGCAGAATGCCGCCGTGATAAAGTGCCAAACCGAGTGCGCATAAAATCCAGATGGCTAACACGCCTTCGTAAGGCAAAAGTTTCCAACCGTTTATTAAATCCGCATTGGACAAAAATTTGAAAGCGAGCGCGATTTCCAAAAAGCCGAGCGTCACTTTTACATCGTCCATCCAACTGCCCGCTTTGGGTAATGCGTTCAACATCGCTGGAAAAAAAGCAAACAAGCCGAACGGTAACGCCAACGCCAACGCAAAACCAAACATCCCGATGAGCGGACCAAAAGAAAACCCGTTACCCGAAACCGACTCCACTAAAAGCGAACCGATAATCGGACCGGTACACGAAAACGACACCAACGCCAACGTGAATGCCATAAAAAATATCCCGCCTAAGCCTTCTCGTTTATAAGACTGCGCATCAATTGCATTTGACCATTTGGACGGTAAAGTGATTTCATAGAATCCGAAAAAAGAAAAAGCGAATATCAAAAATAAAATTCCGAATAAAATATTCATCCAAGGATTCGTAGCCAGATTATTCAAAGCACCCGCACCGAACAATTGCGTAACAATAAAACCCATCCCTACATAAATAATGATGATGGATGCCGCATACACGAGCGCGTTGCGAATACCGGTTTTTCTATCCTTTGAACGTTTTGTAAAAAAACTGACCGTTAAAGGTATCATCGGAAAAACGCAAGGCGTGAGCAATGCCACTAAGCCGCCGCCGAAACCCAAAACGAAAATCACCCACCAATTACTTGAATTCAAATTTTTTGTTTCGGTACCGTCGCAATTCGATTGCGCCATAGATTTATCGAGCGTGAGTAAACTCGGATTGGTTATTAGTTGGTTAATGGGTGGGTTGGTTGGTTGGTTAGTTATCGAAAAATTTGCTGAAACAATATCGCCTTTACCCGTCAATAAGTTTATTGCAAAAGGAATTTCGTCGGGCGGTAAACATTTTTCGTTGTTGCACACCATAAATTCGATGCTGCCTTTTACGGGTAAGTTGACATCGCTTTGTTTAATTTTTATTCTTTGAGTTATCGTTACACTGTCTTCAAAATCCGTAACAGTCATATTGTTGAATGCCGGTTCTTTGTGTTCGCGGCGTTTCGGGCTTTGTTCAGTGGCTTTTTCGATGAGCGTAATCAGATTTGATTTATCGAATTTTAATGTCGTCGGTAACGGTCCTTCATCGCCTTTCAAAAATTGCGAATAAATATGCCATGTTTTATCTATCGTTGCTTTTGCGACTATATTATACAGTACATTGCCATCTTTATCCGGTTCCGCCATTTTATTCGATAAAAATGTCCAATGCGCCGGTTTATCTATACCGCCGGATTTTACGGGCGGCACAAACGCAGGTGCTATCAGTGTTGCTTGTTGGGCAGTCCCGTTTTTTACGGGTGGCGTATTTTTATCGGGTTTAATTTCGGGTAAATTTGTCGGTGTTACTGCCGGCGCAGTATTAATTGTCGATTTTGCAGGTGAAGTTGTTTGTATCGGAACAGACGAGTTGCCTATTAATTTATAATTAAAATCTTCGTCGTTGGGCGGCAAACATTTTTCGTCGTCGCAAGACTGGAACGTAACGTTTCCGGAAATATCTGCCGTCGGTGTTTTCAGTTTTACGTGTTGCGTAAACCGAACTTCATCACTGAATTTAGTGATGTTCATATCGAAAATTTTATCGAAGCCGGATTTTGTATGTTCGCTCGCTTCTTCGTTTTTTCCGACGAGTTGGTATTGCACGGACGGTTTGAATGTAAACGTTGTCGGAAGCGGTCCGTCGCCTTTTATGAATTGCGAGTAGGTGTACCAACCTTTATCCAACTTAGCGGTAGCAATGAGGTCGAACTCGGTATCATTAATTTTTTTGGTATCAAATTTCCAATGCACGGGTTTGAAAATTTGAGCGGATAGGCAAGTAATTGTGCAAATAAAAGCGAAAACTAAAGCGAAGAATTGTTTCATTGAAATGCTTATTATGTTTTTGCGCAAAATTGCAATATAAATTGTTACAACTTTGTTACTAAAGTAAATTAAACGTCAAATATAATGGTAGGTTGTAAAAAAATATTTTTTTTTGTGGAAATTTAACAATTGAACTATTGCAGGGTATTGTACTATAAAGTTTTAATTTCTCTAAAAAGAAATTTGCACTAAGGAACGAAACCATCTTACGAATTAAGACAAACAAATAAAAAATCTCGGTAATGCTCAAATTATTTGCCAAAGTATCTAAAAAAGTATATTTTTGTTTCAAAATAAATTTAAAACATGACAGTTCAAACAATGTATGACCATGTTGCAGATTCTATAGCGGCCATGAATCCTGAGAAAGTGCTTGAACTTCGCGCACCGCAAGCAGCAACTCAACGTTTAGAAAATTTGATTGAAAAAGAAAAAACAACACAACTCACACCTTCCGAAAAAGATGAACTTGACCACTTTCTTGTTTTAGAACGTCTTATTCGCCTTTCAAAAGCCCATGCCCGTTTGCGTTTGGCTGCATTATGAGTAAAACTATTCCAAAATCCATTCGCTTATCCGTAGCGAAACGCGCTAATTATTGTTGTGAGTACTGCCGTATTCCTGACACGGATTCTTATTATGGTTTTCAAGTAGATCACATAGTCAGTAGAAAACATGAAGGCGTAACGCTGCTCAAAAATCTTGCTTATGCCTGTCCCGATTGCAACCGTTATAAAGGCACAGACTTAGGCACTTATCTTAATAAACCTTTCGTTTTTATTCGCTTATTCAATCCGCGATTAGATATGTGGCATGAACATTTTGAAACAAATAAATCGGGGTTTATAAGTTCTAAAACTGAAATCGGCGAAGCAACACTGAAAATATTAACTATCAATCATCCTGATAGAATAATCGAGAGGCAATTATTATGGAATTTGGGTTTTTATCATTGAAGGTAAAATTTAAAATGTTGTTATAGTGGTTAAGGTTCCTTTATGAAAATATAAAATTTAGGTTAAAGAGTTCCCTCATTTTCAAAACTAAAACGATAAATAATTTCCACGCAAAGCCGCAAACCCGCAAAGCCGCAAAGTTTCTTTTGGCGACTTGGCGACTTTGCTTGAAAATTTTAACTAATACACTCTGCCAATTAAAGGATGATCCACGATCCGTTTTTTCATCTCCATCGCATCAATGCGTCCTTGTGTTCTGTAAATAATTTTGCCGTTCGGTTCCACTAAAAGTGTGTAAGGCAATGCACCTTGCCAAGAACTGTCGATAAGTTCAATCAGTTTATAGCTGTCATTGGCGTTGAAAATATAATTTTTAGCGGAAACTTGAAGATTCGATAATGTTTGTAGAGCTTTATCTTTTTTGTTCAGTTTATCAGTACTGATGGTGATGAACTCAAAATCGCGGCGGCTGTACATTCTGTTGATGATTACAAAATCCGGTAATTCACTCACACACGGACCGCACCAAGTTGCCCATAAGTTTATCAGTCGCAATTTTCCGGTTTCGTTTTTCAACAAAGTTTTTAACCCTGTTTCACCAATAGTATCCAAAGTCACGGGTGCTTTAGTCTGATCCATTTGTGCTTTATTCACCAATTCTTTTTTTTCAACCCATTTTACGGAACAACCGAAAGTTTTTGTTTTTTCTACACGCAAGGGTTTACCCGCCAATATATCGTCAATCGCGTTGCGCGTATCGAAATTTTTTGGTGTGCTCTTGGGGTCTTCAACGTCATCAATCCTGCCGTTGAATCGCAACTTGCGGTCTTTATCGAAAATAAAAACTTGTGGCGTGACCGAAGGTCCGTATTTATTAGCCGTTTCTTGTGTATCACCGTCATAAAGATACGGAAAATTAAATGCCTTTTCTTTGGCTCGCAGTATCATTTCGTCATAAGTATCGCCATATTCAGTGTAACCCCATTCTTCGGGACTGGAACTTTTCGGATCGTTGGGCGAAATGGCGACGACTTGAACGCTTTTATCAGCATAATCGGTTGTCAACTTTTTTAGCCGTGCTTCATACGCCTGTGCAGTCGGACAATGGTTGCAAGTAAACACAATTACCAATACTTTGGCTTTTGAAAACGCAGCCAAATTATACATTTTGCCGTCAACGCCTTTCAAATTGAAATCAGGTGCAGCCGCACCGATTTCAAGCGTCTTATGTTCATCACCCGATTTGAAACTCAGAAGAAAAAATAAAGATAAAAAGGTAAGGAAATTTTTCATGACAAGTGCACATTTAATTTTGATTGGTAAAGAAGTTTAAATACTCAACAGTTATTTCAAACTGAAAAATATTTCCACAAAATTAAAATAAATGTTGGAAGTTGATAAGAGGAAAGGCGTAAATAAAATGTAAAATAAAACTTTTATTAAAACGAGTCGTACAATGAACTGTGGAAAGTAATCAAAAAATCCGGTCTATTGTCCATTATCCACTGTCTATTATCCGTTATATGTTGTCCAATAAAAAAAGACAATTTCCTTTTCTAATGAGAAAATTGTCTTTGATATTTTAACTTTTAGAAAAATTATCCGTTAGAAGTAAAGCATCAGAGATTATTCTTTTAATGGTATATCGAATTTGATGGTGCGTGGTGGCATACACATTTGCCCGTTGCACGACATATACGATAAAGTACCTTTAACGTACGGAACGGTAGTTGTTATCGAAATTTTTTGAATGAAATGCGTTTTTCCCGAAAACTTTGTCACGGTCATGTTGAAGTTTTGGTCGAAAGTTTCTTTTTTGTCACCCAACTCTTGAGGTTTGCCTTGCAAAATAATATTCGGGTTATGGTCGAAATTTATCTTTGTCGGCACCGGTCCGCGTTGCGGTAAATCTTGAGAGTACACGTACCAACCGTCGGCAATATCTGCACTGAGCGTGATTGTGTATTGATTATCAGTAATTTTATCGGAAGCGTAAGACCATATTACAGGCTCTGCCATTTGTGAGTAAGCCGCAAGATGCAGTGCGAAAACTGAAAAGATCAATAAAAATAAATGTTTCATAATCCTGTTGTAGTAGCTCTCAATGATTTAATTACAGCACAAAGAAAACAAACCGGAATAAAATTTTATAGTTTTTCAGTAAAAAAGAATTTTAAAAATGCGTAAAAAATACTTTTATGACAATTGACGGTCAATACGCGCAAAGTGAAACACAAAATTCTCTTAAACGGGGGTTTATGAAATTTTATTGGTGTGAAAATTTTCTCGTGCTTAAATGGTTTTTTGATTTCAGTTAAAACTGCGCAAAAGCGTTGAGGCACTTAACAGTATTAAGATTGAGATACAGTAAACCTTTCTGAAAAATGCTTTACGTCAATTTTGGTACAAAAACTACGCCTATTTTTTCATAAATAAAAAAAAATTTTCAAGAAAAAATTGTATACTCAAATTTTTTAGTATAACTTTGAATTTACCCGCGAACATTCGGAGACGTAAACTGAAAAGTACGTCTCTATAAACTAAATCACCCGATAAAATGACGGCTACCCTCACGACGGCATACAACGAGACGGAACGATTGGAAATTCAGCGCGCCTACCGGCTTTTGTTGAAGAGTTTTAAAATGAAACTCGACGAAACGGATAAAAAAAGTATTCGACATGCTTACGAAATGGCAGTCGACGCGCACAGCAAACAACGCCGCAAAAGCGGTGAACCTTATATTTTGCATCCGATAGAAGTAGCGCGAATATGTGCTGACGAAATCGGTTTAGGTGCTACGTCGGTGGTGGCGGCATTGTTGCATGATGTCGTTGAAGATACGCAAATTCCGCTCTCCGAAATAAAAACGCAATTCGGCGACAAAGTAGCTCAACTCGTGGACGGACTTACGAAATTAGACAGCGACACCAATATCGAAAGCCCGCAAGCCGAAAATCTGAAAAGAATAATCGGCACATTGATTACAGATGCGCGCATTATTTTTATAAAAATGGCGGATCGGTTGCACAATATGCGCACACTCGGTTCGATGCCGCACAATAAACAATTGAAAATAGCGGCGGAAACGGAATTTGTTTATGCACCCTTAGCACATCGTTTAGGTTTGTATGAGATAAAATCTGAGTTGACGGATTTGTGTTTAAAAATTACGCATCGGCAGGAATACGACGAAATCGCCGACAATCTAAACGAAACCAAACTCGCTCGAGAGAATTATATTCAATCGTTTATAGAGCCTTTGCGCGAACAACTCGACCGAATCGGGTTTCCGTACCGCATTTCCGGCAGACCGAAATCCATTTATTCTATCTGGAATAAACTTAAACAGAAATCTTTTGAAGAAATTTATGACCTTTTCGCCATCCGCATCATCATTGATGCACCGCTTAAAGATGAAAAATCGGTGTGTTGGCAGGCTTACGGCATCGTCACGACAGTGCACAAACCGATAGCGGATAGGTTAAAAGATTGGATTACCATACCGAAATCAAACGGTTACGAATCGCTCCATACAACAGTGAGCGGACCGGAAGGACGTTTCGTTGAAGTGCAAATTCGTACCGAACGTATGGACGAAATCGCCGAGCGCGGTTATGCGGCGCATTGGAAATATAAAGGTATGCGGGAGCAAAAAGATGTTTTCGAACATTGGTTCGCCAACATTCGAGAAATGATAGAAAAACCTAATCAGGGTGCAACTTCTATCGAATTCATGACCGATTTTATAGACACGAATCTGTTTGCCGAAGAAATTTATATTTATACGCCTAAAGGCGATTTGAAAATTTTGCCCAAAGGTGCTACCGCACTTGATTTTGCTTTCGACATTCATACCGATGTAGGTTCGCACGCCAACGCGATAAAAGTGAACGGTAAAATCGTGCAGATGAGTTATAAATTGCAAAACGGAGACCAAGTAAAAGTGGAAACCAATAAAAGCAGAAAGCCGAGCGAAGATTGGTTGAAATGGGTGATAACGGCAAAAGCGCGCGATAAAATTCGTCAATCGCTCCGAGAAGAAATTCGCGAACGCGCCGACATGGGCAAAGAAATGCTGCAACGCAAACTCGACCACATGAAAGTAGATTTTGAGTCATCGGTGGAGCTTTTAGTAAAACATTTCGGATTCAAAACCCGCATCGAATTTTTTGATGCCATAGAACAGGAAACCATTGATTTGCAAGACGATTTGAAAATTTTCAATATCGAGCGCAACCGATTGGTTTTAGCGGCGGAAGAAAAATCTGCAACGGTAATTACCGAACGCAAAGTACCGGTAAAACCGGATATAAAAATAGAACTGCTCATCAACGGACAATCCGCGAACCAATACAATTATACCTTAGCCGAATGTTGTAAACCGGTGCAAGGCGACGATATTTTTGCTTACGTGACTGCGGGTAATCAATTAAAAATTCACCGTACCAATTGCCAGAATGCACAAAATCTGATGACCTATTACGGCTACCGGATTTTGTCTGCCACGTGGGGTGCCACCGTAAATGCTTCGTATATCGCCGAACTCATCATCACCGGACTCGATAACGGTCCGGGTGTAATAGAGCGACTCTCCAATAAAATTTCTTCGCAAATGGGGCTCAATATCCGCGCATTCAGCATAGAAGGCAACGACGGTTATTTTGAAGGGCGCGTAAAATTAGTGGTTACCCACCGCGACCAATTGGTACTCGCCATTAAGTCCCTGAAAAGTTTGGCGGGTGTATCGAATGTAATCCGGGTGGAGTGAGTTTTCGGAATTTTTTAGATTTAATGGGATTTCGGTTACTGAATGTTTTTGTTTTTTGTTTGATAGAAGATTTTGCAGGAAATTAAATTTTAGAGGTTCAGCGCACCGGAATATTTGTAATAACTCATAAGATATTTTTAGAGGCACACCGCACTGAAATATTAACAGTGTGCGATATTTTAATATTGCGGTGCGCTGTACCTCCAATTCACGATACTTATCGGGTTACAAATGTTTCGGTGCGGTGCACCTTTTTCTAAATTTTATTTTTCTTTTACGTCAATTCAATTGTGTTCCTCAAAAATCTTTAATTAACATTTTTTATTTTAAAAAATTTTTTTTTCTTTTTTCAAAAATTATTTTTGAAAAATAACCGGATTAAATTTTCGTTTCTAAAAATAAAAAAAAATTATACTGATGTTAAAAACCATGCACTCCTTTTTTATAATTTTTGCTGTTTGTTTGTTCGGCTGTTCTGCGGTGCAAGCTCAGGAAATGAATTTTACGGTGAAAGTAATACCGCCGCCGGCAAATCGCTCCGTTGATTTGAAAGTATATCAAGCACTGCAACAATCGTTACAAGAACTTGTGAACAACACGAAATGGACGGATGACGTGTTCGAACAAAACGAACGCATCATGGGTACGATACAACTGAACGTAAAAACCGAAAACAGTACAACAAGTTTCACCGCCGATATGACGGTACAGGCGAACCGAGCTGTATACGGTACTGATCAATTGTCGCCGCTATTTGTTTATCTTGATCAAGGTTTGACGTTCAGTTACGAACAATTTCAGCCGATGCAATACGCGCGCAATACTTTTTCCGATAATTTAGTGAGTACGATGGCCTATTATGTGCAAGTAATTTTGGCAACCGATTACGATTCTTTTGCGCCGTCGGGCGGTGAACCGTTTTGGTTGCACGCGCAAGACATCGTAAACAGTTTGCCGGCAGATGTGAAAACGGAATGGACGGGCAGAAATAACAATTCGCGCGGTTGGTTCGTTGAAAACGTTTTCAGTCCGAGATTAAAAAGTTTTCGGCAAGCGACTTACGAATACCACCGTCAAGGTATAGATTTTGCGGTTTCAGATATGTCGCGTTGCAGAATAGCTTTGATGAAAGCACTCGAACACATCGAAGAAGCACACCAAAGTTATCCGAATACCTTATCTGTGCGCATTTTTGCGGTAACTAAAGGCGATGAACTGATTGAGATTTTTAAAAACGGTACACCCGAACAAAAAACGAAATTCACGCAAATCATGACCAAAATAGATCCGTCTAATGTGCAAAAATATACGCAAGTCGGGTTTTGAAGAAATTTCGGAATTTTTTAGGAGTTGCCCCGCCCTTTAGAGCGTGGTAATGTACATTAATTTTATATCGGGTTTCAGCCATTTTTAATTGCCGGTGATTATTTTGAAAGGGCTTAAAATCTTATATACTTTCTTCTTTTGCAGACCACAATTTAAAGCATGTGGCAACCGGTAAATAATTACGAAATTCTTTGATTTTATCGTACCTAATTTATTTTACCCGTTCTTCCCATTTTTTATCTTCGGCTTGCGCGACTTGAACAATTTTGCGTAAAAAACGCATCAGCGACAGGATGAGCAAGTATCCGAAAGTCAGCACCGTGAATATCCATCTGAAACTACCCGCGTCGTTGATGGCAACGCCTGAAAAAATAAAAGCCATTAAAGCACACGATGCTGCTAAAGCGACATAGCTCGCCGTCGAATAAAACCAATATTTATTCATATCAGTTGCCCCTAAACTGACAACGCTGTTCATCAAAGCGAAAAAAAGTACACCCGCACCGCCGATAACCCAAAATAAAATCGGGTCCGGAGATTCCATAACGTGTGTTATCGTCAAAAGTTTTAAAATTCCGGCAATCAGCAATACCAAAATGCCGACTGATGCTGCTTGATAAGGCGCCGTTTGTATTTTATTGAAGTAATCGAATTTCTGTGAAGACATAAATAATAATTAATCGGCAATATGAAGAATAACAAAATTTTTTTTAAACTTTTTATCTAAGCAGTGCACCTTTTTTTTCGTAAAAAAAATAACTTTTTTGTTCTTTGAATCTAATCATGCAATTATTTTTTAAACAATACACGGCGGGTTTAGTTGTAATGAAGACAAATATTTTCGTATTTACGGAAAAGCAAGCCTGTATTTAAAAACTATTATCGTAAAAATAAAAGCAAAGTATGAAATTATTCTTTTTCTCAATTGTTTTCTTTTTTTGTTTTGCTTCAAATGCATCGGCGCAAGATATTTCTGCTCAAAAAATAAAACAACACGTCGCGTTTTTGGCATCCGATAAATTACACGGACGCGGCACCGGCACCGCCGACGAAAAAAAAGCTGCGCAATACATTGCCGAGCAATTCATGAAAATCGGATTAACGCCGAAAGGCGATAACGCAACTTGGTTTCATCATTTTTCTTTCCGCCAAATACTCAATCCGCACGGCATTGTGGATACGACAGAACCTGAAACAAAAAGCGAAAATGTCGTCGGATTTTTGGATAATAAAGCCGCTTTCACCATCGTCATTGGCGCGCATTACGATCATTTAGGTAATACGGACGGCGAAGGCAGTTCGTTGGACGCGAATCCGAACGGAAAAATACATAACGGTGCCGACGATAACGCTTCCGGAACGGCGGGTGTGATTGAACTGGCGCGGTATTTTAAAAATAACGACAAACAAGAACCTTATAATTTTCTGTTTATTTGTTTTTCCGGAGAAGAATTAGGATTAATAGGCTCGAAAAAATTTTGTGAATCGCCGACAATAGCTTTAGATTCTGTCAATTATTTTATCAATATGGATATGATCGGGCGATATCGCACCGAAAAAGGATTGCTCGTTCAAGGTGTAGGTACGGCGGCATTGTGGTCCGGCATTTTGGATTATTTGCCGACCGATATGCATATCATCCGCGATTCGTCGGGTGTCGGACCTTCCGATTATACGTCGTTTTATCTCAAAAAAATACCTGTGTTGGGGTTTTTCACGGGTCAACACAGCGATTATCATAAACCTTCCGACGACACGCAACTGATAAATTTTGTTGGTGAAAAACACGTACTCGAATACATCGCGCGTTTGGCGGAAGCCACTTGCACGTTCGACCGCATGACTTACCAAGAAACAAAGCAACCGGATATGGGAACGCGCGCGTTTAAAGTGACGCTGGGCGTGATGCCGGATTATTCTTACGACAAAAAAGGTTTGCGCTTAGACGGTGTGACGGACGGTAAACCGGCATCGAAAGCGGGATTAAAAACGGGCGATATTGTTTTGAAACTCGGTGATTACGACGTAGAAAACATTTACGGTTACATGGATGCACTCGCCAATTACAATAAAGGTGATACAGTAAAAGTGGTTGTAAAAAGAAACAACGAAGAAAAAATTTTTGAGGTGAAGTTTTGAAAAGATTCATGAAAAGCTATAACAACGTCTTACGCTAACGCGCGTGAGACACGCGCTTGATAGCTGGTTTAAGTCTGAAGGCATAAACCGGCTTTATTTTTAAAAGTGATAGTTTTGCCGAGCGGGCAACAATATTTGCAAGGCAAAGAATTGATTAATTTTCGCTTATTACCAAAGTCGAGTAATATTACATAGAATAATTTTAGAGAAATTAAAACAGAAACTCTGTTTTACATAAAAGTTATTTATTAAACAGTAGATTTTTTACATTTGCCGCCTGCTGCGCGCAAATCTTCCCTCTATCACAAACAATATCGTTGGTAAATTTTTTCAAACTTTGATTCGATATCAACAGTATCTTTGACCGGTACATAATATATCCGTAATTAACAATTTACGTACAGATCATCGACCTGTATGGTTTTTTATATTGCGGGCGAGTCTTTTAAAATCAACAGATAAAACCCTATTTTATTTTTTTTGTTATAACACAGACAAAAATCTGATTTAAAAAATGTTGAGCAAAAAAAAATATGCTGCGATTGATAAAATGAACGCACTTGGTAAAATCGGAAAACCTTTCTTTTTTATTTTCGATTTTGAGTTAAAAAAAATTATTGTTCACACACTTGACGAGCTGGAGGGGAAAAATATTTTTTTTGAAATACGGGATAGGTACACTAAAAACGCTCCGACAGAAAAAAATTTGCCTCATTTTTTTTTGAAAAAATATCCCGAAGTATTCGAGGTGTATCAACAGAAATTTCAAAAAATAATTTCCGGTATAAATTACGGTAATAGTTTTCTCGCTAATTTAACCTGTGTCACACCAATTGAAATCAACTTATCTCTAAAAGAAATTTTTGCTTTTTCCGAAGCGAAATATAAATTGCTTTATAAAAATAAGTTTGTTTGTTTTTCACCTGAAACTTTTGTAAAAATTTCCAACGGCAAAATTTCCACCTTTCCGATGAAAGGTACGATTGATGCCGATTTGCCGGATGCCGATTTGATTATATTAAATGACGCAAAAGAAAAAGCGGAACACAATACAATAGTGGACTTGTTACGCAACGATTTAGGGAGTATTTGCGAAAAAGTTTGGATAGAAAAATTTCGTTACATAGATAAAATAACTACCCAAAACGGCGCATTATTACAAATGAGTTCAGAAATTTGTGGCGTGTTGCCGCAAAATTATCCGCAACAAATTGGAACGCTTTTACTGCGTCTTTTACCGGCAGGTTCCATTTGCGGAGCACCTAAAGTTGCAACTTTGCAATTGATTAAATCAGTAGAAGGTTACGAGCGCGGATTTTATACGGGTATTGCCGGAATTTTTGATGGAAAAAATTTAGACAGTTGTGTTTTGATTCGTTTTATTGAGCGAACGCCTCAGGGTTTTGTTTTTAAATCGGGTGGTGGTATCACATCTCAAAGCGATGCGCTTTCGGAATATGCGGAAATGATTCAGAAAATTTATCTGCCGATTCTTTAGCCGGTTGGTCGGATGGTCAAGTAATTCAAAAATAATTAGATTTACCGATCATCGGCTAACTGACTATCCTAATAATTTATTAACATGAATTTATGTCTGGAAACCTTGTGTGTTCAATCTAATTTAATAGATAACGTTTCGTATCACGATGCGCGGTTCAATGAAACCAGAAAAAAATTATTTCACCAAACAAAATTTCAAAGTTTAGAAGAATTGATTTCTATACCCAATAATTTAGAATCAGGCAGAGTTTATCGCTGTCGCGTTCTCTATAAAGAAAATATTGAAAAGATTGAGTTTATACCCTATGAATGGAAATCCATTCGAAAAGTAAAATTAGTAGAAATTCCCGGTGACTTTGATTACACATATAAATGGGCTAATCGCAGTTTTTTTTCAAAAATTTTATCTGAGAATGCGGAAGCAGATGAGGTTTTAATGGTAAAAAACGGTTTTATAACCGACTGTACCATCGCTAACGTTGTTTTATTTGATGGAAAAAATTGGTTTACGCCTTCCTCGCCACTATCGCAGGGTACACGGCGCGCGAAGCTTTTATCAGAAAAAAAGATTGAAATCGCAGAAATAAAATTAGATGATTTAAAAAACTACGATAAACTGGTTTTAATTAATACTTTTCGAGATTTAGATGAAACGGCGCTAATTCCTGTTTCAGAAATTTTTTAGAGTTTATTTTAACCGGAGTACATTTTTTATGCGATTACTTACAAAAGCATTGAATATACCATAAATCAATGAATGGGTGAAAACTTGTACCGAACGGGTATTTTTAATAAACTATTTCATAGTGTTCGTTGTTTATTATTAATAGTTTGTCTGCGCAGCGGATACTAAGAAATACAATAACTATTTTATTTAAAAATTATGAAAGCCTTATTTATTACTTGTGCTGTTGCAATTTCTGCAGCAATATTTTCTTTTACTGTAAAAAGCAATCAAACCAATTTTATGAAAGAAAGTATTTATGACTTCAAAGTGGAATCACTTGATGGAGGATCTATTGATTTTTCAAAATTTAAAGGAAAAAAAATATTAGTTGTAAATACTGCCAGCAAATGCGGGTATACGCCACAATACAAAGGTCTTGAAGCTTTATATCAAAAGTATAAAGATAAACTGGTGATTGTTGGTTTTCCTGCAAATAATTTCGGGCAGCAGGAGCCCGGTACCAATACCGAAATAAAAGAATTTTGCACCAAAAATTACGGTGTAAGTTTTCCCATGACAGCCAAAGTTTCTGTAAAAGGAAATGATATAGCCCCCATTTACAAGTGGCTTTGCAATAAAAGTTTGAACGGCGTATTAGATGCTGAAATTAAATGGAACTTCGGGAAATTTTTGATTGATGATAAAGGCAACCTAATTAATTATTTTGGCAGCAATGTAGAGCCAATGAGCGAAGAGATTACTGCCAAATTATAATTTTGTTATAAATTTTTGCCATCGGCATTAACGTAATAGGTTAAAACTTAAAAATTTACCTTGCCGGTGTAAGTTTTTTCTTACAAAAACGACTATCGCCGGTCGAAGACTTTTGTTTTCGACCGGCGATAGTCGTTTTTGTAGTGGGAAGACTCTTTGCGAGCGATGACGGACGGCAAACCGGTGCCGAAAGGGGGATTAAAAACGGGAGATATTGTTTTGAAACTCGGTGACTACGACGTAGAAAACATTTACGGCTATATGGATGCACTCGGCAAATACAAAAAAGGTGATACCGTAAAAGTCATCGTGAAAAGAAATAATGAAGAAAAAGTTTTTAAAGCGAAGTTTTGAGAGGACGAAGTGCGGATATTTTACAGAGTAACGCTTACTTCACAAGCGTCACATCACCCGAGTAAAGATAAGGTACATCAACGCCCGATTGATTGACTTTAAATTGTAATTGCCAAGCATAAATACCGGGATCGCAGTCGTGATCTTGATATTTACCGTCCCATTTGTCCGTCATATTTTCAGAAAGAAAAACATGATTACCCCATTTATCAAAAACATCAAACTTATAAAATGTTACGGGTTGAATGGCGTAAATAAAAGGATAAAAAACATCATTAACACCGTCGCCGTTCGGAGAAAAAGCATTCGGTATATAAGCTTTTACGGTACAATCCAAAGATTTTACATTTATCGTATCGGTATGAACGATACAATTATTTTTCAAACGCACCCAATACACGCCGGATAGAGTAATCGTGATTTCCGGATTTACAGATCCATCAGACCATAAAAGTTTTGTGCCGGCAGAATCTTTTACGGCACGCAAAACAAATTTATCGCCTATACAAAAGGTGGTATCTTTTGATGTCCAATCTGCACGCGTGGGCAGAAATTTCAGTTCAACTTGTTTTTCAATCGGTTTACAACCACCTTCGAGGGTGGTTTTTAATTTATAAATACCCGCATTTTTCAAATATCTTATCGGTTGAGTTGATCCGTCGCTCCAATCGTAATGAGCCGTAAAATTATTGAGTGTAGCATCAACGTAAATTGAATCACCGGCGCAAATAGCAGTATCGTTGGGGATTTTTACTGCCAATTCGTAGAGCGCGACATCATCTACGCGATAATTGGCATAAACATACCCTTGATTTTTTAAAATTTCCTGTTTTGATGTTTGGTTATCGGATTCAAAATTACCTATTGTTACAAATTTTTCATCCCCGTTAGCTGTAAAACAACCCGAAATTTTTGTCCATTGTGCCGATACAATTTTTGACGAATTTTCAGATCCCGAACTACCGCCTGCTGACGCAATCCCGTTTGAAAAATTATTATTACTACAAAAACAAGAATTCGTAAATTTCGCGCCCTGATTATTTGTAGCGTAAGTACTGATCGCGTTTGCCGAACTGTCGCTGTCCTCTAAACGCACGTACATTTCAAAATAATATTGAGTATTTGCAGAGAGCATTTTTTTTAGAGGCGAGAACACATAACCGCGATCCATAGTATCATGAACAATATAACCGTAAGTCCAAAAATATGCGAACTGATTGCCGGTATGTCCTTAAGAAAAATTATTATTAATCGGCAACAGTAAATTACTGCAAGTATCGCTTGCAGGGAAACGTCCGCCGCCAATTCCATCGGATGTATATTTCCAATTCGCAATCTTCTCCGATACCTGACCCGAATTACATTTAACGGTATTTTCAAATCCGGGATTGGGTATGAGGTTTTCTTGGGCAAATAAATTTGTACACAGACACACAAAAAAAAAGATTTTAAAAATCGTGTCCATTGTTTTCAATTTTTTATCAAGCAATGCGCATTAAAAGTAAAGATAAAAATTTTATTTCATAAAAACCAATGGCTTAATATTTTTTTTATTTTAAATTCGATTAGCTTTGCAAAACAAAAAAATTATTTTATATGATATCACAACACTACAAGCCGCTTATTTTCCGTTTTTTTGTATTATTTTTGGTAATCATTGTATCAGTTGAGATTTTTTTTCCTCCATTCAAATTTCCTGATGTGGTTAAAGGTCTGAATGTAGGTTGTATTCTCGGTGCATTATTCTTTAAGTTTTATAAAAACGTTTAAACTAAAAAACTAACATGCAACTACTAAAGTTAAAAAATTTAATAATTTATTTAGCTTTACTTTTATTTGCTTTAGCATTATTGTTTCAAAAAAGCGATCATCATAACAGAACGGAATTTTTGTTGGGCATGGGTACAAGTATTCTTGTTATTGGTATTTTATATCGGCTTGCTTTTTCCGGTTCAAAAAAAACAACACAGTCTTATTAAACTGATGAACTGAAATGAATTCACTAAATATTGATCTGTTTACATCAATGTTTAGTGAATTTATAATTCAGCCAAGACACCAATCAATTCCGCCCTCACATCTCCACTCTCCGTAAATGTTTTCAACTCCACTTTTTCAATCGTATTTACTACATCAAAACCTTCCGGTCGCGGTATTTCTATTTTTATATAATTATCGGTAAACCCGGTGATGAGTGAAGAATTTTTATGTTTTTCAAAAAGCACCGGGCGTATTTCGTTGAGGTGCTGTGTATAAAAAGCGCGACGTTTTTTCGCTGAAAGCATTTGTAAACGCTCGTTGCGTTCGCGGCGAATACTCATCGGCACCGCGTCGGACATTTCAGCTGCCGAAGTATTCGGTCGTTCGGAATAAGTGAAGGGATGCAGATAACTTACATCTAAATCACTGATGAAGCGCATGGTTTCGTTAAAATCTTCGTCGGTTTCGCCCGGAAAACCGACAATCACATCGGCACCGATACAGGCATGAGGCATCAGTTTTTTTATCGTTTCTACCCGCGATTGGTACCATGCGCGTTTGTAACGGCGGCGCATTTGTAAGAGTTGTTTGTCGTTTCCGGATTGCAACGGCACATGAAAATGCGGCATGAAACGCGCGCTTTGCGCCACAAAAGCAATGATGTCATCCGTCAATAAATTCGGTTCTATGCTTGAAATGCGGAAGCGTTTAATCGGCTCTATTTTATCTAAGGCTTGAATTAAATCAATAAACATCGCTTCTTTTTTCGAGCGCGTTCCTTCAATTACTTCCGTTCCGTTGCCGAAATCGCCGATATTTACGCCGGTGAGTACAATTTCTTTTGCACCCATATCCGCAATTTTGTACGCATTTTCAATGATACTTTCAACGGTATCGCTTCTGCTTTTACCGCGCGCCAACGGAATGGTGCAAAACGAACATTTATAATCGCAACCGTCTTGAATTTTTAAAAAAGAACGCGTTCTGTCGCCGAAAGAAAACGCGTTGGTGAAAGTAGTTACTTCCCGAATATCGCCGGCTTGAACCAAACCTTTTCCGGATGTTTTCGAAAGCGTATCTACAAAATCTAAAATTCGGAATTTTTCGTTTGCACCCAACACCAAATCAACGCCGGGAATATTTGCAATTTCCTGAGGTTTCAGTTGCGCGTAACAACCGACCACCACCACCAGCGCATCCGGCGATTGCCGCAGAACGCGGCGCACAAACTGTCGGCATTTCTGGTCGGCAAAATCCGTTACCGAACACGTATTGAGTACGTAAATATCTGCCGCCGCTTCCGTATCGCGAACGGCATAACCGCGTTTCTCGAACATCTGTTGTATAGACGATGTTTCCGAATAATTCAGTTTGCAACCGATGGTATGAAAAGCAACGGAACGAGGAGTCATTTTAGAAAATTACGAATTACATTTTCAATTTTGATTTATGAGATTTTTTGCAAAGATAATCCGATTACTCAGACGCATCAAAACGATTTGGAAGATGAAAATAATTTCTGTTTTTTTCGAAAATTTTTAATATTTTTCAAATAACCACCACCACGGGTTGTAAGGTTTGTCGTAAGCTAAACTGAATTTCTCAATCGTGTTGTCGCGGATATAATTAACCGCATCGTCGTAAGAATCGGTGACGAGTGCCAATCGGGTATCATCGGCGGAAATGGCACCGCGTTGTTTCAAGTTTTCGATATAGGCGACAATATCTTTGTGGTAATCTGCATTGAAAATAACGATAGGAAAATCGCTGATTTTTTTGGTTTGAATGAGCGTCAGGGCTTCAAAATATTCGTCCATAGTGCCGAAACCGCCGGGCATCACTACAAAAGCATAAGAATACTTAATGAGTAATTGTTTTCGGACAAAAAAATATTTGATATTCACCCATTTATCGAGATACGGATTTTGTTTTTGTTCGTGCGGCAATACAATATTACACCCGACGGATTTTCCGCCGACATCTCGTGCGCCGCGATTAGCCGCTTCCATCAAACCGGGTCCGCCGCCGGTCATAATCGTAAAACCGAGTTCAGCAATACGCGCACTCAGCGCACGCGTTTGTTCGTAATAAGGATTATCAGAATTAAAACGCGCCGAACCGAATACCGTTACGCATGGACCCGCAAAATGCAGCGCGCGGAAACCTCTGATAAAATCCCGAACGGTATCCATTAACATCGTAAACTCCGACCAACGACTTTGCGGTCCTGACAAAAATTTTATTTCTTTTTTTGCTATTATTTTTTCTTCAACAGTATCCATTCCCGCAAGATAAATAAATTCGGATAAATTTTTTATATTTCAGGATAAAAAAAGCGAAATATTTTGCCGATTAATACCGGCAGATGTATATTTACCTTTACAAATGAATGAAAAATTTAAAAACAAGCACAGATCAAATAAGTAAACTACTATGTCATTATTTAATTTTTTCCTGCCGCGCCTCATAGAGTTGGCAATCGTTCTTACAACCGTTTTCATTGCACGTCATTTTATTAATCGTTTGGGTAATAAATCATCGTTGCACCGATTGGAAGTCGGTTTAGCGGTGGCGTTTATCGGTTTAGCAGCACTAATGCTCAATGCCGATTTGTCGGTTCCGTTGACGGGTGCGCTAAATAATTTTATGGAAATCGCAAAAACGACCGAAGTGGATAACGGCGAAAAAATATTGGAAATCCTGAAACAGCAAATGCTGCAAATCACGAAAGTAACCAACGCGCTCAGAACGCTGACTTCTTCGATGATGATGTGGTGTGTGGCGTTGGCGTATATAACGCGCTATGCGGTGCGCGATTAAGGCACTATGACATCGGTATTTTTGCTGCCGACATTTCTTTTTTTAATTTTTCCATATTGCTATCCGAAAGCGGTACGAGCGGTAAACGCAAATAATTTTGACATAAACCCATTGATGCGACTGCTGCTTTTACGCCCGCCGGATTTCCTTCAACATAGAGCCAAGGATGTACGTCGTGCAACATATCATTGAATCGGCGGGCAGTTTTAAAATCGCCGGATAAAGCCGCACGCGTCATTTGCGAAAATTCGTAAGGATAAGCATTGGCTATAACAGAAATAACGCCGTCGCCGCCGCAAGCCAGCATACCCAAAGTAATTTGATCGTCGCCGGACAATACCAAAAATTTTTCGGACGGGCGGTGTTTCAGAATGTATTGTGCTTGATTCAAATTGCCGGAGGCTTCTTTTACACCGACAAATTTATTGCTCGCTTTCGCCAACCGACAAACCGTTTCGGGTGCCATATTGGATGCCGTTCTGCCGGGTACGTTATACAAAATAATCGGTAGGGGTGATGCTTTGGATACTTCGACGTAGTGTTGATAAATGCCTTCTTGCGAAGGTTTATTATAAGACGGCGAACTCGAAAGAATTGCCGATCCGCGCCGCAAATCAATATTTTTTAATCGCTCGAACAAATGTGCCGTTGAGTTGGCACCGAACCAACCGGCAACCAAAGGCACTTTGTCGGCTACTTTATCGGCGGTAAAATCAAAAATTTGTTGACATTCTTTGCTCGACAGCGTAATCGCTTCGCCGGTAGTACCTAACGACACGATATAATCAACGCCGCCTTGCAACACATAATCAATTACGCGCTCAAGTGCTTCCCAATCAATCGCTTTGGTTTCTGTAAACGGTGTGATAAGTGCAACACCCGTACCTTTAAAATGAGAATACTCCATCGTAATTTAGATTTACGATTTACGATTTACGATTTACGATTTCGATTGATAAAATCGTAAATCGTAAATCGTAAATCGTAAATCTTTCATTTTATTGCATCCATTGTCAATACTTCATACGAACCCATTCGTTCATATTTTTTTATGCGTTGGTCAATAAGTTCTGCGGGCGAAAGCAGCAAAAGTTCTGCCAGCGTTTTTTTCAACCAATTCTTTAAGGTCAAAGCCGTTTCTTCAGGAGCAGTATGCGCGCCACCCATCGGTTCCGGAATAATGCCGTCGATCAAACCGAATTGATACATATAATCGGCGGTGAGTTTCAAGGCTTCGGCGGCGCGTTCTTTATAATCCCAAGAATGCCACAAAATCGAAGAGCAACTTTCGGGCGAAATAACAGAGTACCATGTATTTTCGAGCATAAAAATGCGATCACCTAAACCTATACCGATAGCTCCACCCGATGCGCCTTCACCGATAATGACGGCAATAATTGGTACGCGAAGTTTTGCCATCTCGAACAAATTGCGCGCAATTGCTTCTGCTTGTCCGCGTTCTTCGGCTTCCAAACCCGGATTGGCACCGGGCGTATCAATCAAACATACGACCGGAAAATTAAAACGCTCCGCTAATTTCATTAAGCGCAATGCTTTTCTGTAACCTTCCGGATTTGCCATGCCGAAGTTGCGATATTGCCGCATTCGAGTATTAATACCTTTTTGTTGCCCGATAAACATTACGGTTTGTCCGTCCAGATCCGCCAAGCCGCCGACCATCGCTTTATCGTCGGCAAAATGCCTGTCACCGTGAAGTTCAACGAACTTCGTGGTCATATTCTGGACATAAAACAAAGTATACGGACGCTCCGGATGCCGACTGAGTTGCACCCTGTCCCAACCCGACAAATTGGCGTAGATATTTTTTATTTTTTCTTTTATCTTACTTTCCAATTCGTCAATCATCGGCTGAACATCCATACCGCTTTGTTCACCGATCTGTTTTACTTTTTCTAACTGCTCGTACAAAATTTCGAGCGGCTTTTCAAAATCCAAAAAAACCATATTAAGCATTCTTTTTTACGCCTCCATCAAAATCCGGATACCGATTCACGCTTCAAGTTATCAAAGGTAATACATCGTTTGGTTTTAGCAAATAAAAATGGTGTGCTATATTGTTTAATTTTATTTTATAAAATTTTCGTTGAAAAATTTGCGTTGTCTGATGTATTACCATACTTTTGCATCGCTTTAATAAAATAAAGTTTAGGGAAATGTAATCAGGTATGGTGTCATCTAAAATACTGGTTTGGTAGTTCAGTTGGTTAGAATACATGCCTGTCACGCATGGGGTCGCGGGTTCGAGTCCCGTCCAGACCGCAAAGCCGTACGAAAGTGCGGCTTTTGCTTTTTAAAGTTTATCGCAGATTCAATTCTGCCCGGCATTGGGCGGTTCTATTGCTAAGTTTTTAAAAAAATAAAAAAAGCGCGGCACTTTTGCGGGTGTCGCGCTTTTTAGATATTTTCAATTAAATCTTCTATATCATTGCCGGTCATGTTTTCGCGTTCCGATTTGTCGTACGCTGCAAGCAAATATAAAATATCTTGTTCAATTCTCACTAATATTATCACACGTGTGCCGCTGCTTTTGCTTTGTCCTTTGGCGGTTATTTCATCCGAATTCTATTAGCACCTTTACGTATGTCTACTCTCCTTTCATCGAATTTATTTTAGACTCTATTAATACCGCGATATCTTTTGAAACTGGACGATACTTTTTTACGGAGATTTAACATGTCTTTTAAAATCATCGGTAAGTATTATTATCATACCGTTTGTAGTTGTCTATGTTGCACTTCTTTTTCCGCCTTCAATTCGTCTAAAAATTCGTCTGCAGTCTGTAATGTAATCTCTCCGCGTTATTGAGCTTTAACTTGCTCAATAGCACGGCGCAAACTTTCTTTTTTTCGCGGGTGCAATCTCGGTAATCATCAGTCTGAACCGTCAGCAACGATTCTACTTTGATTTCATTTTTTTGAAAAACGTGGTAATGAAATTTTTATTGGCTTCGTCGAAACTGATAATAACGGATTTTTCATAAGGC
Source organism: Chitinophagales bacterium (assembly GCA_038226035.1). GTDB lineage: Bacteria > Bacteroidota > Bacteroidia > Chitinophagales > Saprospiraceae > JAAFJT01. The sequence continues at coordinate 24,887 of JBBRQS010000004.1, forward strand.
GTGAAATTTTTCGTTTGTTTCATATATACAAACTGTTCGTCGAATTTTAAAAAGTAATTATTCCGGATTTTTCTGTGTAGCATCGTTTTTAGGAACTAATTAATTTTTGACTGAACCTGCTGTCAAAAAATCTTTTAATGCTTTTTTATTTGAGTCGAAAGCCAAAGCATCGGTGACGGCGGCGTAATTTTCTTTATCGTAAACATACGGATAGGCGTATTTCGCAAAATCCAGACGATTATTATCGAACGCTAAAAGACGCAATATGCCGGCAATTTGAGTGGCGGTCAAAAAATTTTGCTTCACGGTTTGGTTAGCCGATTCAATGCGTTCTTTTTCAAAAGATTTTTGCGAGATCTGCGTTTTCAAATTTTCATAAGCCGTCGTCGACATAATTGAGCGATTATCTGCTGTATAATTATTATTCTGTAATCCGATGTTACCGTTTATATTGGTGTTTGAAGCGGGAGGCGGTATGGTTGCATTTTGTGTTTGCGGATTGGTGTTGTATCCGTTATTGTTGTTTTGCGGTGGATAATTATTGTTGCTGCCGGTGTTGTTTTGCGGTGGATAATTATTGTTGCTGCCGGTGTTGTTTTGCGGCGGATAATTATTGTTGCTGCCGGTGTTGTTTTGCGGCGGATAATTATTGTTGCTGCCGTTTTGCGGCGGATAATAATTGTTGCTGCCGGTGTTGTTTTGCGGCGGATAATAATTATTCGGCGGTGGCGGATAACCGTTATAATTACCGTTCGGATAATAATTAGGTGGATAGACGTAAACTAAATCGCCTGTCGGAATACCTTTGCTGCCCAAAAATTGATAAAAATCATTTCTCATCGGAACGGTAACGAGAGAAGTCGCCGAAACGGAATAGTCTTCCAAATCAAAAACAAAATTAAAAGCATACAACAAAAAACGTTCGCGCTCGCCGTCCGTTGAGTACAACTGAGCCAACCGCCGAATTTGGTCAGAAGTCAAACATTTATATCGGATGTACGACCGGATTTCATAATCGCGATAACGCAAACTCGTATTGGCTAATCCCGGATAGTCGCGATTGAAACGCACTTCCGCAAAAGGTTGCGTACAATTGCTGTAACGGTTATGCCGACCGATTGACGGGCGATTCGGATTATATCCCGGTTGCGCATTTAAAATAAAAGTGAATAAAACACTTTGTACCACGAGTATGAAAATTATTTTTTTCATTTTTTAATATTTTCATCAAAGTTAATGCCTTACGGAAAATTTTACAAACGTTTTAAATTCATCTTAACACGTCTTAACAAGGTTTAACTTTTGCTGAACGTGTGCGAACGATTTCATCAAAATAAAAATATTTTTAAAATCCGGATTAAAGATTTTTGTTTTAATTTGCACGATAAAGTTTTTCAAAAAGTTTTTCAAAAAGTTTTTCAAAAAGTTTTTCAAAAAGTTTTTCAAAAGTTTTTCAAAAGTTTTTCAAAAGTTTTTCAAAAGTTTTTCAAAAGTTTTTCAAAAGTTTTCAAAAGTTTTCAAAAGTTTTTTCAAAAGTTTTTTCAAAAAATAAATAAAATGAAACTGAATTTTTTTACCGCCGCTTTGTTGCTCTTGAATTTTATAAGTGTTGCACAAACCAAAATGACACCGGAATTGCTTTGGAAACTTGGGCGCGTTTCGGGTTTGGGTATTTCTAAAGACGGTAAATACGTAGTGTATCGCGTATCAACCCCCAATGTCGATGAAGACAAATCTTCAAGACAAACTTTTGCTGTTCCGGTAACTGGCGGAACGGCTTTTATTGTCAATAATCCGGACACAATGCTCGTGAACGAAAAAATATCGCCCGACGGAAAATATATTATCAGTACGGCAGAAGTGCAGGTGATGAAAGTTACCGGAAAAGATTTATACCCTGCGTTATCGAAATCGAATGTGCAAGTGTATGACAATTTGAATTACCGGCATTGGGATACTTACGAAAATGGAAAATTTGAACACGTTATGCTCACGCCCATCGTTGACGGCAAAAAAGGTGCGCCGATTGATATTATGAAAGACGAACCTTACGACTGTCCGCAAAAACCATCGGGTGGTGATGAAGATTATGTTTGGAATCCGAACGGTAAAGAAGTGATTTATTGCACCAAGAAAAAATTCGGTACCGCTTACGCCGTTTCAACGAACACGGATTTGTACAGTTACAATATTGAAACAGGCAAAACAATAAACTTAACCGAAAAAAATTTGGGTTATGATATTAATCCGACTTTCAGTAAAGCCGGTGGTTTAGCATGGTTGAGTATGAAACGCGACGGTTATGAATCGGATAAACAAGATATTGTTTTTCTTTTCAAGAATCATATATCTGGAGAAAACATCAACATGAATATGACTGCTCAACGAGACGATATTCATGTCGAAAGTTTTAGATGGAGTAATGACAGCAAAAAAGTTTTTTTTATTGCGCCTGTTTCCGGTACGCTTCAACTTTTTGAATTAGGTTTCCCTGAACAGATAACTATACCAATTAAACAAATCACAAAAGGTGATTACGACATCAACGCTATTATCGGGCAAAGCGGAAACAATGTAATCGTCAGTAGGACGGATATGAATCACGCTGCGGAATTATACAGCGTAGATATTTCAACCGGTGCGATGACACAACTCACACACGTGAACGATGCAACCTATGCAACTATCGGTATGAGCAGAACCGAACGCCGATTCGTAAAAACCACCGACGGAAAAGATATGCTCGTTTGGGTTATTTATCCGCCGGATTTTGATCCGACAAAAAAATATCCTACCTTATTATATTGTCAAGGCGGACCGCAATCACCGCTCACGCAATTTTATTCTTTCCGTTGGAATTTGCAACTCATGGCGGCGAACGGTTACATCATTGTTGCGCCCGACAGGCGCGGTATGCCCGGATTCGGTACAAAATGGAATGAAGAAATCAGTAAAGATCATGGCGGACAAGCGATACGCGATTTGTTGAGTGCGATTGATAATGTCAGCGCAGAAAAGTTTGTTGACAAAAACCGTTTAGGTTGTGTCGGTGCGAGTTACGGCGGTTATGCGGTGTTTATGTTGGCGGGGATGCACGAAAACCGTTTCAAAACCTTTATTGCGCACGACGGTATTTTCGATTTAAAAAGTATGTACGGTACAACTGACGAAATTTGGTTTACTAATTGGGATTTGGGTGGTGCATACTGGGATAAGAAGAATGCGGCGGCACAAAAATCTTACGATCAATTTTCGCCAAGTAATTTCGTAGATAAATGGAACACACCGATACTGATTTATCAGGGCGGCAAAGATTATCGCGTACCGATTGAACAAGGTGAACAAGCGTTTCAAGCGGCACAATTGCGCGGTATAAAAAGTCGCTACGTTTTTTTACCTAATCAAAACCATTGGGTGAGTTCACCGCAAGATGCCCTCGTTTGGCAACAAGAATTTTATAAGTGGTTGAGTGAAACATTAAAATGATTGGGATAAAGTTTTTTACTGCCAACAAAAATCTGTTACTCATCGCCGGCATTGGGAAAGCCGGTTATTCCGCATAAGTGCCGGATAGGCAAATGACTATATCCATAAATCCGGTTAATAAAAAAATATCGAAAGCTTAATTTGTAAAGTACTTATCATTCGGCATTAAAAATTTAGTATTTTAGAATGCTTATTTTCTTTTTTTATCTCTTGTATTCATGCTACTTGAGTTGTTATTTCTTGAAGAGGTAAAAGAAGAATTACTGCGCGAATCGCCGCTTCTGCCGCGTGTATCTCTGCCGGAATTGGATGAGCGCGAGTCTCTGCCGTAATTTTTGCTCGGAGCTGTACCTAATCCATCCAAAGAATTGCCGTCCTCTAAAGTAAGCAAGCCGCGTGAAAGTGTTTGCAAATCGCGTTTGATAACATCATCACTGATAAAATGTTCGCGGTTCCAAGACCTGTACGACAATTTCATGTATGAACCAATCGTGTTCACTAATCCGTCTTTAATATCATCGTCTTCCGTTTCAATCGCTTTTTCTATCAACTTGCGGATGTTGCTGCCGTAGTGTCGGAAAGTTGTTTCCTGTTTCGGATACGGTACGGGTTGCGGTTTTTTGCGTACATCTTCCGGTGTCGGTACTATACCGCTCGGCGTTGTGGCATTGAGTTTATACTTCGCAATTTGAAATAAATGTTTCCAAAGTTTATCGCGATAGTCTTCGATGTTTCTGCTTTGCGGATATAATCTTTGAATGAGGTTAATAATTTCTTCGCAAAACGATTGTCGGTAATCATCGTTTTGTATTGTTTGAGCATAACGCACCAATTGTTGTACGTTGCGTCCGTATTCGGGCATAATAAGTCCTTCCAACTCCGAGTTGTAGGACATATTGATCGGAGGTTTCTTTTTAAAATCTTTCATTATTAGATTTTTTATGGTCGGTTAGTCGGTTAGTCAAAACATTAACTGACTAACCGACTAACCGGCTAAATTATTCGACTGTTACTGATTTTGCTAAATTTCTCGGTTGATCCACGTTACAACCGCGCATTACGGCGATATGATACGATAATAATTGCAGAGGAATGACCGACAATAAAGGCGTTAAAGGTTCGGCGGTATCCGGAATTTCGATAGTATAATCGGACAAACTTTTTACCAACGTATCACCTTCCGTGACGATGGAAATAACGATGCCTTTGCGTGCTTTTACTTCCTGAATATTCGATACGATTTTTTCGTAAGCACTTTGATTAGTGCAAATAATCACGCACGGCATGTTTTCATCTATTAAGGCAATCGGTCCGTGTTTCATTTCCGCAGCCGGATAACCTTCGGCGTGTATGTACGAAATTTCTTTCAACTTCAAAGCCCCTTCCAACGCCACCGGAAAATTGTAGCCGCGTCCTAAATATAAAGCATTAGGTGCGTTTTTTATTTCGCCGGCAATATATTTAACCTGATCATTGACTTTAAGAACTTGCTCGATTTTGCTCGGAATGTTTTCCAATTCCGTGATGAGTTGATGGTAATAGGCTTTGTTAATCGTACCGCGCTCGTATCCGATATTTAACGCCATTAAAGTCAATAATGTCACTTGTCCGGTAAAAGCTTTTGTGGATGCCACACCGATTTCCGGTCCGGCATGAATATAAGATCCGGCGTGGGTCGTGCGCGCAATGGACGAACCAACTACGTTCACGATACCGTAAATAAATGCGCCGCGTTCTTTCGCCATTTCTATAGCTGCCAAAGTGTCGGCAGTTTCGCCGGATTGTGAAATCGCAATAACGACATCGCGTTCCGTAATAATCGGATTGCGATAACGAAACTCGGATGCATATTCTACCTCAACGGGTATACGCGCCAATTCTTCAAACAAGTATTCAGCTACCAATCCGGCATGCCACGACGTACCGCAAGCTACAATCAGCAAACGTTCCGCTTTAGTGATGCGGTTCATATAGTCTTGCATCCCGCCCAAATGTACCCAGCCTTCATTTGCGTTTAATCTGCCACGCATGGCATCGGCAACGGATTTAGGTTGTTCATGAATTTCTTTAAGCATGAACGAATCGTAGCCGCCTTTTTCGAGTACGTCAATCGTTAGGTTCAGTTCTTGAATAAAAGGAACTTCGATTTTATTTTCATGAATCGTTTTTATCTCGAAATTACCGTCGCGGTGCAGCGTTACCATTGTACCGTCGTTGAGGTAAACGACATTTTTGGTGTATTCGACTATCGGTGTGGCATCGGAAGCCAGTATAAATTCGTCTTTACCGATACCGATGACCAACGGACTTTGTTTGCGGGCGGCAACTATCGTATTCGGGTCTTCTCTATCCATCACTACAATAGCATACGCACCGACCACGCGCGTAAGTGCTAACCGGACAGCATCTTCTAAAGATAAATCTTCGCGGCTTTGCAATTCTTCTATCAAATGCACTAACACTTCCGTATCGGTTTCGCTCTTAAATTCATGTCCGAGTTGCTGTAATGCGGCTTTCAACGGCGCGTAATTTTCTATTATACCGTTGTGTATTATGGCTAAACGATCATTGCCGGAAATATGCGGGTGTGCGTTTATATCGTCCGGTTTTCCGTGCGTTGCCCAACGTGTATGTCCCATACCGATAGTGCCTTCCACGTTTTTATCGCCGGTATAAGCTAACAGTTCGCTGACTTTGCCTTTTTTCTTGTACATATTCATCGAACCGTTTATCAATGCCACACCGGCACTGTCGTATCCGCGATATTCAAGACGTTGCAAGCCTTTTATAATAATAGGAAAGGCTTGATTTTTTCCGATATAAGCAACTATTCCGCACATAATTTTTTGTTTTAGTTGAGGTCAGTCAGTTAGTCGGTTAGTCGGTTAGTCTTAATTGTATAAAATTTAAGACCAACCGACTAATCGACTAACCGACTGACTCTATAATTTCGTAAAAGTAACGTTGAGTTTCGGTTTATATAAACTGTCTTTCAAGCCGTATAAAACCGATCGCGATAGGCGTACCGCTTTCGGATCGGGCGAAAAATAAATCGCTGTGCCTTCCAGACCGTCCAACATTCGTTGCAAGTGGTGCGATAAATTGACGTGATACTGGAAAACAATCGCGCCACTTTTCAAGGTATCCATTTCGAGATAACCTTTCGAATAATAATACGGATAAGTTGATGACCCTAAAGCACTATTATCCGTAAAATCGGAAGTGATAGCACCCGTCGGTTTGTGTGCAATCATTTGCTGAATCGGTGTAAAAATAGTTGAAATATCCATGGTTTTATCCACCGTAAAAACGAGTTCGGCTTTATTTATAGCGATTTTATTCGTGCCTTTCCAAGTTTGCAGCGCCGGTATTTCTATTTTAACCGTCGGACCGACCAAACCTTGCACGTAAAGCGATTTGTCCGTCGTTTTAGTATTATTCAATTTTGAAGCAATCGGCGAACCGGTGGCAACATTGGTTTTTATATTCGCCACGCGCAATGCACTTGAAGCAAAAGTAAAGGTACGCTTCGTGGTATCGCCCGAAATTCTGTAATAAACGTATAAACCCGTCAAACTCGTACTTGCATTGGTCACGTCAACGGAAAGCATACACTGTGTCGTATTTTCTGCGCGAATGTTTAAGCCTTTGAAAGCAGCCGCAAAATTCGCAGTCGTGGAGTACGTCGTTGAGTCAAGTCGCAATAAATTATGCGCGAAAACGGTATCAATCGGTATTTTTATTTTCGGTAGAATTACCCCGGTTGAATCACGCAAGTTCGTTGTACTATTTAACGTATCAATTTTGGTATAAACATTCGGCTGAGGAAAAAAAGTAAGGCTGCCGACGGATTGAGATTTTGTTGCGAAACTTCGACTCGAATAAATATCGTTGGTACCCATATCTTCGGTCATGCAATATACGCTGAGTTTTTGTGCTTGAGTGGTATCGCCGTAAAACTTGTCGCCGGCATAACCGAAAATCAAATAAGCCGAGTCGACGGTGATTAAATTTCTGTTCAAGGTATCGCTGCCGAAATAAGGTAAGGTTGTGGTTTGCAAAAACTGCATAAACAATTGCGATTCGGTAAGTCCGAACACCGGATCATTCATTTTGCCTAACGGCAAGTAAAGATAAGAGGCAACAAACTGCGTGTACATTAAAGCACTGTCAGTGGTAGCGGAAATGGCATTGAACGAAAGGGTATCCGTAAATTGTAAATTGGCACTTTCACCGGCAAATAAATCCGCTCCCAAATTACTTGACTTATTGCAAGCTGTTAAACATATCAAAAGTGTGCAAACAATTGCAATCGAAGCAAAAAAGTTTTTCATTAATTTTTTCTTATTCGGAGTTAAAACGACGAAAAAAAGACAAAAAACAAAAGAATTTTTTTCTTCTTTTTACCTTAATATTTTTTGTCTTTTATTCGGCGTTTTATGTCCTTTTCTATTTCTTATAAATTTCTGTCTTATAACGTTTTAAAAACGGTATTATGCTGTGTGCGAATTTTTTTTATTTAAATAAGCGATAATGAATGATGAATTAATTTCGGCGTAGTGTGCTTCAAAAATAATTTTTGTAAATGTTGAGTCTAAAGTCTACAAAAATAATTCATAATTCATAATTCAGATAACAGCGTTTCATAAAAATCGTTAGTCGTTTTACCCGAACTTTCGATATCGAGAATATCCACTGTCGGTTTTCCGGTTTCGGCAATAAGTTGTGTGTAAATATCATTAATTTTTTCTTCCCCTTTTATGATGCCGTCGGAATTAAGAATTGCTAATTTATGCAAATCTGCTTTTCCGTCAACCAATCCCGCCTCCAAATCGTGCATTTCCAAATTATTGATTAATGCCCGTTCGGTGAAATATTTAAAATCAAAAGTTTGCGGCATATTATCGAATAAGGAATAAACGATTTTAGCACTCTGAAAAACCGGGTCGTTTTTATAAGCCGTGCGGATATAAAAAGGAATAAGTGCCGTTAACCAACCTTGACAATGAATGATGTCCGGTGGCCAGCCGAATTTACGGGAAGTTTCTATCGCGCCCTTACAAAAAAACACGCTGCGGTCGAGATTATCGTCGTAAGGTTTGCCTTCTTCATCTTCAAAAGCATATTTGCGTTTGAAAAAATCGTCGTTATCTAAAAAATAAACTTGAATACGGCTGCCCGGCAAAGAAGCGACTTTAATAATGAGCGGATAATCGTCGTCGTTCACGATTATATTCATGCCCGACAAACGCACGACTTCGTGCAAACGGTGGCGGCGTTCGTTGATGAGACCGAAACGCGGCATTAAAATACGCACTTCGCACTGACTGCCGTTGAGGTAAAGCGGTAAACGGTTGGCGATGGCGGAAATTACCGACATTTCGGTATACGGTTCCATTTCCTGCGTAATAATCAGAATTTTCTTTTTACTCATTTATCCGGTCGGGTGGTGCCGGCAGTTTTTTTATTGTACCGGTCTTTGATGGAAAAGGATTTCATTGTTGTATACATTCCGAACTAACCGTTCCGACAAAATTATTTTCGATGTAAACGGCAACGATTTTTTAAATCTTTTAAATTCTTTAAAAACTGGTTGCAAAATTAAAACAATTTTATCCAAATTTTTACATTTTTTACAAATTGGTTTTAATAATGCCGAATTTTGACGTTTAGCTTTAACTTTGCCTGAAAAAGATTTACGATTTACGGTTTTTAAAGACTCTTTATCTGAGTTTTTAAAAAAGCGAGTAATAAAAATCGTAAATCGTAAATCGTAAATCCGATTATGTTACTTTTCAAACACATTACCGATCTTCAAAAATATACCGCTACGCTGCGCACGAAGGGGTTGAGTATCGGTTTTGCTCCGACAATGGGCGCGCTGCACAAAGGTCATGTATCGTTGGTCGAACGCTCGAAAACGGAATGTAACGTTACGGTGGTGAGTATTTTCGTGAATCCGACACAATTCAATAATCCTGCCGATTTGCAAAAATACCCGCGCACACCCACCGACGATATAGATTTATTGTACGGTGCCGGCACCGATGTACTTTTTATGCCGGAAGTTGCCGAAATATATCCGTCGGGTATGAAAACACAACCTAAATTTAATTTCGGAAAATTGGATAAAGTATTGGAAGGACAATTCCGACCCGGACACTTCGACGGTATGTCGCAAGTCGTACGACGTTTGTTGGACATCGTGCAGCCGAATAAATTGTTTATGGGTCAAAAAGATTTTCAACAATTTATGATCGTACGCCGTATGCTAGAATTGATGGAATCGGATACTAAAATAGAAATGTGTCGCATCGTACGCGAAAATGATGGCTTGGCAATGTCAAGCCGGAATACACGCTTATCACCGTCCGACAGACTGCCGGCACCGCAAATTTATGAAGCCTTGCAGGAAGCACTCAACCGCGTAGGCTCAAGCGGACCGCGCGAAATTCAGCAACTCACTCTGAGCAGATTGAAAACCGAGTCGCGTTTCAATGTCGAATACGTAGAAGTCGTGGATGGTGATACGCTTTTGCCCGTCGTTGATTTCAGAGACAGTAATTTTGTGGTAGCTTTAACGGCAGTTTGGCTCGGCGATGTGCGTTTGATAGATAATATCATTCTGAAACATAGATAATAATGGTAAATGATAAATGTTGAATCCCTTAAAGCAAAATTTATCATTTACCATTTATCATTTACCATTACTATAAATCTTCTTTTCATGAAAAATAGTTTACTCGTTTTTTTATTTCTTTTATGCGCCGAAGCATTTTTCGCGCAAGTACAAACCGATGATTTACTTGTTTCAATTTTAAAAAAATCCGGAAAGTTCGATACCCTTCTCGCGCATCCGGAAGTGAATCGCGTACAAATTTTGTATACACAAATTGATAGAGACAAAAATAACCGACCGATATTCAAGTCTTTCGCATATCGTTTGAATAAAAACGAATATTTTTATCCCGCTTCTACCGTAAAACTGCCGGCGTGTTTGCTGGCTCTCGAAAAAATTAATGATCTACACAAAACGTCGCTTTCGCGCAAAAGCATTATGATTACCGATTCCGCTTTTTCGGGACAAACTGCCGTGTATGCCGATACCACGAATACCGCTATGAATAATTTCCCGACGGTCGAACACTACATAAAAAAAATATTACAGGTCAGCGATAACGATGCATTTAATCGTTTGTACGAATTTATCGGACAAGAACCTTTCAACGATAAATTAAAGAAACACGGTTTTGAAAATATGCGCATCACGCACCGCTTACAAATACCTTTGAGTATCGAACAAAACCAAAACACCAATCCGATAAAATTTTACGATTACGCAGATGCGCAAAATACGGCGATGCGCGTTCGCACAAATGCCGTGAACAAAAGTACCTACAATAAAATTATTGTCGAGAATTTAAAACCCGTTTACGCGCAACCTTCGGTAACAAGTACGACCCGATACGTTTCGCCGACACCGATTATGTTGGGTTTAGGTGAAATGATGGATTCCGGAAAAATAAACTATACGCCCAAAAGTTTTACGAACAAAAATTGCTACCCGCTTGCCGACCAACAGCAAATGTTGCGCACGCTATTGTTTCCGGAAACCGTAGAAAGCAAAAACCGTTTCCGACTCACCGGCGACGATTATAAATTTGTGTATAAATATATGTCGCAATTGCCGACCGAAACTTCGTTGCCGAATTACAAATCGGATACTTCGATGTACGATAGCTACTGTAAATTTTTGATGTTCGGCAACAACAAAACGCCGATGCCGAAAAATATCCGTATTTTTAATAAAATCGGTGACGCTTACGGTTTTTTGATAGATAATGCGTATATTATGGATAAAGAACGCGGCGTCGAGTTCATGCTTTCCGCCATCATTTATTGTAACGCCGACGGTATTTTCAATGACGATAAATATGATTACGACACGATAGGTTATCCGTTCATGGTAAATTTAGGCAAAACGATTTATGATTTTGAGTGCCAGCGCACAAGAAAAGTAAAACCGAATTTGAGTCGGTTTGAGATGGTGTATGATAAATGAACCTAACATTAGTTATTACTTAAAAGCTGCTTCGCCAACTCATCAGCAATATCTTGTGCTACTTCTGTTTTTGATTTCAATTCAAAATGTTTCACCGAATCGTCGGCAAAAATAAAACTTACTTTGTTGGTATCGGTATTGAAACCCGCACCGGCATCGCGGAGAGAATTCAGCACAATAAAATCAAAATTCTTTTTCAGGCGTTTTGCCATCGCGTTTTCCGTTTCATGATCGGTTTCGAGCGCGAAGCCGACAATTATTTGTGCCGCCGTTTTTCTTTCACCCAAAGCCAAAGCAATATCCGGTGTTTTTTCAAGTTCGAGCGTGAAAACAGTATCCGATTTTTTTATTTTTTGTTCCGCAATATGCATCGGACGATAATCCGCAACGGCGGCAGTGAGTACGGCAGCATCGCAAGAGTCGAAATACTTTAATGCCGCATCGTACATTTGTTGCGCCGACTCTACGCGCGTTATTTTTACGCGCGCATGATTTATTTCAAGTTGCGTCGGGCCGCTCACTAAAATAATTTCCGCGCCTCTGTTTGCCAACGCTTCGGCAATCGCATAACCCATTTTTCCGGACGACCTGTTACCGATAAACCGAACCGGATCCAAAGCCTCATAAGTCGGACCGGCAGTAACGAGAATTTTTTTGCCCGATAATTCAATTTTTTTCGCAAAAAAATTTTCAAGCAGAGCAAAAATTTCTTCCGGTTCCGCCATGCGCCCTTCACCCGAAAGCCCGCTCGCCAATTCGCCGTTGCCGACCGGAATAACCCGGCAACCGTCTATTGTAAGTTGAGCGATATTTCTTTGAGTTGCCGCGTGGTGCCACATATCCACGTCCATTGCCGGTGCCAAAAAAACGGGACACCGCGCCGATAAGTAAACGGCAGTAACGATGGTATCGCAAATACCCTGTGCCAATTTTGCTAAAGTCGTAGCGGTAGCCGGCGCAACGATCAGTGCATCAGCCCACAAACCCAACTCCACATGATTGTTCCAACTTTCTTCGCTGATGATTTCGGTTAAAACTTTTCTTTTTGAAAGCGTCGAGAGCGTCAGCGGCGAAATAAAAGCCGTTGCCGCCGGTGTCATTAAAATTTGCACTCCCGAACCCGCTTTTACGAACAAGCGCGTCAGCGTTGCAATTTTATACGCGGCGATACTGCCTGTGATAGCGATGATTATTTTTTTATTTTGGACGTTGAATATCGGATTTTGGTCGTTGGACATGAGACATTGGAATTTGGACAACTTTCGGATGAATTACTGCAAAAGTATTATTTTTCAGACTTAACTCAAACTTAACAGCATTATAACTTCTCTGCCGATTTGTCCGGTTGATTCTAACGATATTTTTCTTTAAAAATGCGCTGTAATTTTCAAATTTTTAAAATGAAATTATTTTCCGTTGTTTTCGTGCTTGTTATCACGAGCATCTTATCTGCCGGCACGCAAACTGCCGCCGATTATAAAATTACCAAAACTTTTCATATCGCAAGCACTGCCGGTCGGGATTATATCACCGTCGGACCGGGTAACAACCGCCTTTATGTATCGCACGGAATGCAAGTAATATTTTAGATGCTGCAACGGGCGGCATGAAACACTTTTTCGTCGAACACTACATGCCCAAACATGCCCTTGCAGGTATCACAAGCAGCATCAATTATTTGATGAAAATGCAGTAATTGAATTCGGGTTTCGGATTTTTGATTTCAGAAAATAAAAAGGACAAAAGAGATTTATTTCCTTTGTCCTTTTTGTTATAATTTCAAAATCAACGCCTCATAAGGTCTCAAAACCGAATCGTTGGAAACGGTCGGATAATTGTCGGATAAAATTTTGCCGGATTTATAATCGAAACTGACACCCACGGTAGCAGGTTTATCGGAAAAATTAAGCAGCACCAACAGTTTTTTGCCGTCGAGTTCGCGCGTGTAAGCATAAACTTGTTTGTTATCTTTATCGAGCAGCGTGTATTTGCCGTAAATCAGTGTCGGTTCGGTTTTTCGTAATTTGATTAACCCTCTGAAATAATTCAGTGTTGAGTTCGGATCTTTTTCCTGTGCAGCGACGTTTACGGAGGTATGATCCGGATTCACTTTCAACCAAGGTTTTCCGGTGCTGAAACCGGCATTGAGTGTATTATTCCATTGCATCGGTGTTCTGCCGTTGTCGCGCGAAAAAATCTTTTTATCTTCCAAAAACATTTTCAAGTCACCGCCCGCGTTTTTCAGTGCTTGATATGCATTGACAGTGCTGATATCGTTATAATCTTCAATTTTATCGAACTTGATATTGCTCATACCCAATTCATCGCCGTAATAATAAAAAGTTGTGGCGCGCATAGTGAGTACAAAAGTCGTGAGCAACTTCGACGAAATTTCTTTGAACGGCGGCGCATCATCGCCCCAATGCGTAAGCATGCGCGGCTGATCGTGATTGGCAAGAAAAACGGAGAGCCAACCTTTTTCGGCGAAACCGCTGTCCCAATGCGAATAAATCCGCTTCATCTCCGGTAAATTAAATCTCGGAAAAGCGTTGGTGTCTCGGTTAATTTTTATGTCAATACCTTCAAAATGATACGCTATATCCAATTCATGCCGCGCCGGATCCACGAACAGCATCGCATCTTGCGGCGTTGTACCGGCACCTTCCGCCACCGTCATGAGATCATGTCCGGCAAAAACTTCGCGGTTCATTTCCTGAATATAGGCGTGTAAATTCGGACCTTTGCCGTAATAATTCTGAATATCTTTGAAATAACCGTCCGGAAAAACCGGATATGTCGTATCTTTGGAAGCATACTGAAACGCATCCATCCGGAAACCGTCAATGCCTTTATCACGCCAGAAGCGCATCATTTTATAAACTTCTTGTCGCAATTGCGGATTTTCCCAATTCAAATCCGGTTGTTGATACGAAAAATAATGCAAATAATAAGCATTGGTGAGCGAATCGTATTTCCAAGCATTGGCATCTACATCAAAAAAACTCCAACGCGGTGTCGGTTTTCCTTTTTCGGCGGGCCACCAATGGTAATAATCGCGGTACGGATTGGTGCGCGAACTGCGAGATGCTTTGAACCATTTATGTTCCATACTGCTGTGATTGACTACCATATCCATCACCAACTTAATGCCGCGTTCGTGCATACCTTTCAGCAACGCATCGAAATCCTGCATCGTACCGTATTCTTTACCGATATTTTCGTAATCACTCACGTCGTAACCGTTGTCGGCATTCGGTGAAGTATAAATAGGATTGAGCCAAACGACATCAACTCCCAAACTTTTTATGTAATCGAGTTTGGAAATTATACCTTTTATGTCGCCGATACCGTCGCCGTTACTGTCCGCAAAACTGCGCGGATAAATTTGATACACAACGGCTTCTTTCCACCATGTTTTAGTCGGTTGGTCAGTTAGTCGGTTGGTTGGTTGGTCGATAGATTTAGTATCGCTTTGTTTGCAGGCAAAGGTGTATGTCAGGGCAAACAGAAGTAAAAAAATATTTTTTTTCATTTTTTGATTTTTATTGTCGAGAAAAGCGACGGCGAAAGTAATTTTTTTTTGAGAAATTTTTTTATTTTTCAGAGGGGAGTTCCTTGTTTAAATGCACATGGCAATAGGACAAAATCGCGCGCTGAATGTGCGCAGGAGGCGCATAAAATCCGAGTGCTTTGCGTGGTCTGTTGTTCCGGTGAATTTCATGGCTTTTAAAATATTTTTTGTTTTAATTAATATAAAATACTTGCTTTTATGAAACATAATGTTTTATTTTGCTTTTATTTAGATATTTAACCATCGCCTTACTATGAGTAAAAATTTAACTGTTGTGTTTAAACAAAACGCATTTCCGCTTTTCGAATCGGTTTCTGCGGGTTTTCCTTCACCCGCCGCAGACTATGCCGATAAAAAACTCGACTTGAATGAGTTGTGTATCCGTAACCCTTCTGCCACATTTTTTATTCGCGTTGCCGGCGATTCCATGCAGGGTGCCGGTATTTATGACGGCGATATTCTCATCGTTGATAAATCGCTGACGGCTAAAACACGAGATGTAATTGTAGCCGTCATTGACGGTGAATTTTTAGTAAAACGCCTTTGCCGGCAAGGTAACAGAATTTTTCTTGCCGCCGAAAATTTTCATTATTCGCCTATTCTGATTGAAGAAAATACCGATTTTCAAGTGTGGGGTGTGGTGACGAAAGTCATTCATAATATTTAACCTGAACCATATTGTGCGGGTGCTGTTGGTTAATAAAGTTTCTCAAATTACGTTATCGGTAAATGATTTATTCAAAAAAATACGTAACGCTGCTGCAAGCACTCATTGCCACACCGTCTTATTCGCGGGAAGAAAATGCTACTGCCGCGCTCATAGAAAATTTTTTAGGTATCGAAGAAATCTCCTTTTCGCGTTCGGGTAATAATATTTGGGCGCAAAATAAATATTTTCAAAAAGATTTGCCGACCCTTTTACTCAATTCGCACCACGATACCGTAAAACCGGTGCAGGGTTGGACGCACGATCCGTTCGCGCCGGATATCGTTGCCGGAAAATTATTCGGACTCGGCAGCAATGATGCCGGTGCTTCTTTGGTGTGTTTATTGGCAGCATTTGTACATTTTTACGCACAAAAAAATTTAAAATTCAATTTGATTTGGGCGGCAAGTGCGGAAGAAGAAATATCCGGTCGCAATGGTATTGAAAGTATTTTACCGCAATTACCGGCAATAAATGTCGCAATCGTCGGCGAACCGACGCAAATGCAAGTTGCCGTTGCCGAAAAAGGCTTAATGGTGATAGATGCTAAAGCACACGGTAAAGCCGGTCATGCGGCGCGCAACGAAGGCATTAATGCGATTGACGTAGCGATGGCGGATATAGAAAAAATAAAAAATCTGGTTTTCGACAGGCATTCCGAATGGTTGTCGCCGAATAAACTCACTGTTACGCAAATAAAAGCCGGTACGCAACACAACGTCGTACCCGATCTATGCGAATTTGTGATTGACGTACGCACAAATGACCGCTATGCCAACCAAGAAGTTTTCGATTTGCTGCAACGGCAATTAAATTCCGAACTCACGGCGCGCTCTTTTCGTTTGAATGCGTCTTCCATTCCCGAAACACATCCGTTGGTGCAACGTTGCACGGAATTGGGATTAAAATGTTTCGGTTCGCCGACACTTTCCGATCAAGCCTTGATGCCGTTTCCGACGTTGAAAATCGGTCCCGGTGATTCCGCGCGTTCACACACCGCAGATGAATTTATTTTTTTATCGGAAATAGAAGACGCTATTGAAAAATATATTTTGATTTTAATGCCTCCACTCTCCCTTTCTATCGCGCCGATACCTACTTGCATTAATCAGGAATAATACTATTTACGGACTGTTTCCCGCTTCGCCCGAAATTCGCCCTGAGGAAGGATTTTTTATGGAGAGAGGTATTTTTTTCTCTGAAAAAAATACCTCTCTCCTCTCAAGTAGGCTTCGCCTCTAAAGGCGATATTCCCAATTAATGCACGGCGGTAAAGACGCGAAATATGTTTTTTTTAATGTCTTTTTCCTTTAAAGAAATAAGTCTCGTTTATTTAATTTTTCCGATTTATACTTCGTGAATTGCCGGATGATTAAATAAATTTTTTGTACGCACTCATCAAGCGTTCCGAAATATCGTCGTTGCAGGCACTTAGATAATCGTTGTAACTGCACGAAACTAATCGGTGGCGTTCTAATTTTTTTTTCGATTTTACGGGCATTTCCATCCACCAACGCCCGCTTTTATTGCTGCGCCAAAACGATACACGCTGTTGCATCGTTTTCAGATCCACCAAATATTGCGTCAACTGATTGAAAGCGGCGGAAATCGGATAATCACCTTTCCGGTTATAAAATCCTTCCAGAAAATACCAAAGCAGTAAAGCTGCCGATTCGGCGGTGAGTCTCATACCTTCGGCATTGGATTGAAAACCGTAAATGCCGAAACTCGTAAGTTTATCGCTCATGCCGGCATATCGCGCGAGTTGGCAGGCTTCTTCGATTGTAAAGCCGCTCGGTGAAATTGTTTTTTGTGCCGGTGCGTCGCTGAATTTTATGGCGGATAAATGTATACTGACCATATCGGCATCCCGTATCGCCGGTTCCGATTCTTCGGGATTACTTTTTGCTTTGCCCAAACGCACGATTTCAAAATTTTTTGTATCCATAAACTCTACCGTCGCCGCATCGTTGAAGTGCATCTGCAAACCGATGACGCTGCCGTTGAAAAGTTTAGCATCGGTCAATAAATTTTCCCATTGCGTTTTTTCGCCTGTCTTTTCACCTGTTTTTTCGCTTATCTCCGGATGGATTAAATTTATTTTTTCGTCTACAATCGCTACACTGATGGCATTTTTTTTCATTTTATACGCATTGTATTGCGCTAACGTTCCGCTTGTATTGCTGCCGATAAGTACCGGTACGATATCGCTTTGAATAAGTTCATTGATGAGCGGCGCGATAAAAGAAATATCTTCTTTGCGCACATTGCCTAAATCCGCTATCGTTAATCCGTTGAACGCATCGCTCAAAGTATAAAATGCGCGTCGTATTTCATCTAAACCGTCACCGATACCGATAATTGCCAACGTTATTTTTTCGAAATTCGTGGTCTCATTATTTTGCCAAAAATGAATTTTTTTGCCGACGACGTTTGCAGCCCCCGATTGATACGCCGTAATTTTTTCTGCGGATACCGGTTTTAACCAATGTTCGAGCATTATTCTAATTTTTTTTGTAAGATACTTTGCGTCGCTTTTGCGTCGGCTTTTCCTTTGGATAGTTTCATGATTTCGCCCATAAAAAACCCGATTAAACCTTTTTTTCCTTTTTTAAATTCTTTTACTTTTTCCGGATTTTGTTCTATTACGGCTCGTATCCAAGTTTCCAATTCGCCGGCATCGTTGGATTGCATCAGATTCAAATCTTCCGCCAATTTTTCCGGCGCGATATTCGGTGTTTCCAAAATCGCCGGCAATAAAGTTTGATAAGCCGCAGAATGCGACACGCTACCGGTTTCTATCAATTGTAAAAATGCGGCAAGTTGCTCCGGCGTTAAATGCAAATCTTTTAAAGCCGTATTTTTTTCTTTCGCCCACGGTAATAATTTATTGATGAGTAAATTAGCGGCAGGTTTGTATAAATTTTTGTCGAGCGATGTGGTTTGTTGTTGATAATATTCAAAAACAGCTCTGTCATCGGCGATAATCAGCGCGTCGTAGCGACTCAAACCAAATGCGTCCGTCAGTATTTGCAACGCTTCGTGCGGCAAAGCAAACGAGCGCAAATACGTTTCGGATGCCGCTAAATCGGCATCCGAAATTACGACGGGCGGTAAATCCGGATCCGGAAAATAGCGGTAATCATGCGCATTTTCTTTACTTCGGAGCGGCGCGGTGATACCGGTTAAGGGATCGAAATTCAAAGTAGATTGCACGACTTTCCCCCCCGTTTGCATCAGTAGTATTTGCCGGTTCGATTCGTACTCGACGGCGCGCCGCGCAAAACGCATGGAATTGACGTTTTTTACTTCGCAGCGCGTGTTCAAAATATCGGTTCCGACCGGACGCACGGATATATTGACATCGCAACGCATGGAGCCTTCTTCCATATTGCCATCTGAAATGTTCAACCACCGCACCAATTGCCGCATCGCCGCCATGCACGCTTCCACTTCTTCACCGGAACGCAAATCGGGTTCGGTGACTATTTCGAGGAGCGGTGTGCCGGCGCGGTTTAAGTCTATAAAAGATTTTGTCGGGTCTTGGTCGTGCAGGCTTTTTCCGGCATCTTCCTCGCAGTGCAAGTGATGTATGCGGATTGTTTTTTCGGTGCCGTCCGCTAATCGAATGCGCAAAAAACCGCTACCGCAAATCGGCGTTTTATCTTGTGTAATTTGATAGCCTTTCGGCAAATCGGCGTAAAAATAATTTTTTCGGTCGAATGTATTTTTTTGATTGATTTTGCAACCCAAAGCTAAACCTAACTCTACGGCAGATTGTATTTGCGCGGCATTCGCGCGCGGCAAAGTACCGGGATGAGCGAGCGAAACGGCGGAAATATGCGTATTCGGCGCGCCGCCGAACGCGACTGCATCACCGCAAAATGCTTTGGAGTGCGTATTGAGTTGTACGTGAATTTCTAAACCGATGATCGTTTCGTACTTGCCGGTTTCGGGCATGATATATTATATTGTTTATAAAATTTTTACCATTTTTCTGTGTTCGATGCCCACTTCCGAAAAAATTTCTCCGACGGTCGTATAGCCCATTCTCAAATAAAAAGGAACCGCGTTGCCGCGCGCGTTGAGTTCTATTTTTTTATAATTTTTTGCTTCGGCATATTTTTCCGATGCTTGTACCAAAGTTTTACCCACACCTGTACCCTGTTTATCGGAAGCCACTGCCACTTGCCGCATTTTCAAAACATCGGCGTTAAGATGCGTGAGTACGAGACAGCCCGATAAAACATTCCGATTATCGTAGGCACCGAGCAGTATGTCGCTATATTCTTTTTCCAATTGTTCGATCGTGAACGATAAGCCAAGCGGTGCGCGCAACACGTCGTAACGCAAGCGCACCATTTCGTCGTATTCGGGCGTAGCAAATTCTATAAAATAAATTTGAAGCATTCAGATTTGCGATTTAGTACATTTTATTCAAAACCTTCCTCAAGTAATTCGTCAGAGTAATATTTTTTCAAGGTTTGAATAATTTGTGTTATTTTTTCGTCGGGATTGGGGTGTAAATAGTCTCTGTTTACGACCATGTAAACACTACACCCGGTATTCTGTATGTGTAGAAAGCGTACGGGATGAAAAAAATTAGACATAATAAGCCGGTAAAGCCTAAATCGTTTGGTATTGTAGGCACCATGTCGTCCTGCGTTCTTGTTTATTAGCAATTCTTTTTCAGTGGGCGCACCCATAAAAGCAAAGGAAGCGTAAGCATTCTTTTCGTAGAATGAAAGCATAATATTTATACAAGTATTTATAATTCGGGATGCTTCGCCATCAGAATTCAAAAGGCTATATTTTCTTTCTGAATATTTGTGGTTTTTATCAAAAAACTTAAGAACATACATATAATGGTCATGCTCGTAAACCTGAACAATAATGGTACGGTGCTTAGAAGTACGAAAGACGAGAAGATGTAACTTGACATCATTCCCGTCTATCGTTTCTATCTTGTGACCAGTGACACGAAAAGGAAAGCTTTTATCAAACATCTATTTCCTGTTCAAAGTCTATATTCATAATGTGGTGTACGCATTTTCCAAAGTTCCGATTCACGTACAACTCGAAAATTTTTGTCACTTGTCTTTGCCTCATTAAGTAATATTAATTCTTGATTAAGTGAGTTATTTCTGTTCTCAATCAAAGAAATGATAGATCTAATTTGGCGAAAACTTCCATGTAATACCCAAGGTACATTCTTTATGTTTGTGTCTTTTATTTTTATTAATGCTGCAATTTTTGGTTCAATGTCCTCTTGATTTTTTTTCAATATTTTATAATTTTCAGCCGAAATTTTTACTTTTGAAGGAAAATCTTTTTGTAAACGTTTTTTTAAAAACCATAGCAAAATGCGCAAAAGTAAAACAGCCATTAAAGTCAAAGCTACTGTTCCGATTTTACCAAAAATCTTTCTTACTCCTATATATAAGCCTTTTATGGATAAAATTATATCCGCAGTCTCAAGGCTGTTTTCGATTAGAATACCAGATGGATGTGCCGACGGGTACATTGAGTTTTTACTTTGTATTGAGTTTAAAATAAATTAATAGTTCGCAATTATAACGCCTTTTTATTGTTTTTTGTTTTTTATCTTAATAATTAACAAAATTATTTAAAAATTATTTTCTTCACTTCGGAAAAATATCGTTCGTCAAACTCATGGCTTGAATAAATTGGCGATAATCCAAACCGGTACCCACATTTATTTCGCTGAAATACGAGACTAAATTTTCGGTTGCCATATTGCCTATTAAATCATCTTTTGCCATCGGGCAACCGCCGAAACCGCGCATGGCGGCATCGAACCGCGTACAACCGTTTTTGTAGGCGGCTTCTATTTTTTCGCGCCAATTGTGCGGCGGCGTGTGCAAATGCGCACCGAACTCTAAATGCGGATACACTTTTATTAAATTACCGAATAAATACGCTATACTTTCTGGGTCCGATACGCCGATAGTATCCGATAAAGAAAAAATGCGAATACCCAAGTGCGAAAGTTTTTCAACCCAATCCAATACCACATCCGCACTCCACGCATCGCCGTACGGATTTCCGAAACCCATAGAAATATACAGTACCAATTCTTTTCCATGCGTTGTACAAAGTTCATGAATATGTTTCACGCGCTCCAAAGATTCCGTTATCGTAGCGTTGGTATTGCGTAATTGAAAAGTTTCGGATATACTGAACGGGTAGCCGATATAAGTAATTTCGTTAAATGCGACGGCTTCGCCCGCACCGCGCTCGTTGGCAACGATGGCTAATAATTTGGTTTTCGTGTTCGACATATCCAACTGCGCCAAAACTTCCGCCGTGTCGCGCATTTGAGGAATAGCTTTGGACGATACGAAACTTCCGCAATCAATCGTATCGAAACCGACGCGCAACAATTGATTAATGTAACGCACTTTATCGGCAGTCGGAACAAATTCGTGTAACCCTTGCATGGCATCACGCGGACATTCAATAATTTTCAGCATCGTTCTAAATTTCGCGTCAAAAATAATTGAAAAATTGGCACATTTCTGAACTATTTTTGCAGTATGAAGTTTTAGTAACAATGTTTGAAATTATCTTAGAAAAATGAGCAAAAAAAATATTCTCACAATCGTCGGTTTTCTTTTTTTTATCATCGGCGGCTCAACGGTTATATTGAGTTTGGTAGGTGTGCAACTGGCGCCGTTTGTTTGGTTAGATGTTTTCGGTAACGGCGTAGGTTTTGTTTTGAAATTAACTTGTATGCTCGCCGGTATCATCATTGCCGCTCTGGGCAGTGCCGGTTTTGACGGCGATGACGAAAAAGACCAGTATGCGCGGCGCAACGAAAAATATTGACATCCGGAAATAAATCGGAACGGATGTCTTGCTTTATAATTCGGTTCAAATAAATAATACTTGTGTCTGTTGTCCAACGTCCTAAATACATGACAGCCTTATCCGAAATAAAAACAAATACGGGTGAAAGTATTCAAACCACTTCTGAAAGTAAAACGGTAATGCTGGTATTTTTGCGCCACTTCGGTTGTCAATTTTGCCGTCAGGCGATAGACGAAATATCGAAAATACGCGCGAAATTGTTGCAAGGCGGAACGGAAATCGTGTTCGTACACATGGCAACGCATGAATTGGCGGATGAATATTTTCAAAAATTCAATTTATCGGGTGTTCAACACGTCAGTGATCCGGAATGCGGTTTGTATGCCGATTTCGGTTTGGTGAAAGGTTCGACGACACAACTTTTCGGTTTGCAGTCGTGGTATCGCGGGTTTACTTTAATATCGAAATACGGTTCGGAAATAGGCAGTCGATTGGGTGATAGTTTTCAGATGCCGGGTGTTTTCGTTATTCAAAATGGAAAAATAAAAAACAGTTTTATTCACAGAATTGTATCCGATAGACCGGATTATTTCAAATTAATTGAAAGTTGTACCGTACCGTGATGCCATTCAAGTCGGGAAATTATTGAAATTATGCACACAGAAAATGCTTCTGTAGCTTAATTTTGGAGGTAAAGTGGAGAAAAGTTATGCTTTTGGAAAAAAAAACCGGAAAAAATCAGAAAAAATTAGTACGTCTAAGAAAAAAAATCACACTTCTTTTGCTTTTTTAATCTAACCAATTAACTCTCAATCATTGAAGTTATTACAGAAAATTTTATTTTAAAACCATTTACAGTATCGCCGGCAGAGAAGTTTCCCACTCGACTTTAGCGGCTTATCAAGGTGCCAACAACGTTAGCGTGGATTTCTCGAACTTGAACGCCGGTTTGTATATAGCGCGTTTATCAAACTCCAACGATGCAGCTAATTTTAAATTCGTGAAAAACTAATTTTTCCGGACAATAGATAAAAGATGAAGGGCAAAGAAATTATTTCTTTTGTCCTTCATCTTTTTTAGGAAGCCCAAGGAGGACTTTGCTTTGAGCGAAGTCTTCCTTTTAAACATTCGAAACCCGAAATCCGAAATAAAGAAGTCTTCGCTTTGAGCGAAGATTTCCTACTAAATCAGAAATCCGAAATTTAAAGTCTTTAAACTTTTCAGCAATTTTCAAGTTTATCATTCGTCTTTGCAAATATATCTTGCAAACTTAAAGTAAAAGAAAATATGGCTCGACGTTTTGATTCCGACACCGACAATGCACCTAAAACCAAAATCACGCGCGACAATCTCAAAGCATCGCTCGAAATTTATAAATTCATAAAACCATATCGTTTCGAGTTTTGGTTGGGGCTTGTTCTGCTCGCGCTTTCCACACTTACGTTTATGGTGTTTCCGATTATTTCGGGTACTATCATAGATATTGCGCAAGGTAAAACGGATTTTACGTTCAACGTGCTCGGCAAAACTTATAGCATTAACCTCACACTGAAAAAAATCGGTTATTATTTGACGGCACTTTTGGTGTTGCAAGGTTTTGTTTCATATTTCCGCGTTACGCTTTTTGCCAAAGTGAGCGAAAACGGCATTGCCAACGTGCGCCAAGCACTGTACAGTAAATTGGTTTCGCTGCCTGTATCTTTTTACGAAGAAAGTCGCGTCGGCGAACTTATCAGCCGCATCAACTCTGATGTAGAAAAACTGTATAATACTTTTTCGGTGACGTTGGCGGAATTTATTCGGCAAATATTGATTTTAATTTCAGGTGTTTTAATTCTCTTGGTCATCACACCCAAATTAGCTTTTGTGATGTTAGCCACTTTTCCGGTAATCGTAGTAGGAGCACTTTTTTTTGGACGATTTATACGAAAAAAATCTAAAGAACGCCAGACATTGATAGCTGAAACAAACGTCGTACTAAACGAAACGCTTCAGGCGATTAACGCCGTAAAAGCATTTACGAACGAAGGTTTTGAAGTACTGCGTTACGGTAAAGTAAACAAAAAAGCCGTAGAAGTATCCATGAATTACGCTGCATGGCGTGCTGTATTTTCAACATTTATTGTGGTGGTGCTTTTCGGTACGCTGTTTTTTGTTTTGTGGATCGGTGCCACTATGTTGCAAAACCACACGATTAGTACCGGCAACTTAATTACTTTTTTCAGTTTAACGGCGATTATCGGCGGTGCGATAGCGGGTTTGGGTAATTTTTATACTGAATTGGTGGGTGCAGTCGGCGCGACGGAGCGCGTCAGAGAAATACTGAACAGCACACCCGAAATAAATTTAGCGGATACGGAATATAAAATCACTCGGCGTTTAAACGGTAACATCGAATTTAAAGACGTTTACTTCCGCTATCCGACGCGCAGCGACGTAGGTGTATTAAGCGGTGTATCCATGAAAATAAATGCCGGACAAAAAGTAGCGATTGTCGGACCGAGTGGCGCGGGAAAATCAACGATTATTCAAATGCTTTTGCGTTTTTATAACGTGTCGGAAGGTGAAATTACGGTGGACGGTAAAAACATATTAGACTACAACATTACTGACTTCCGGCAAAATATGGCAATCGTACCGCAGGAGGTGATGCTTTTCGGAGGCACAATTCGGGAAAACATTTTGTACGGCAAACCGGAAGCGGACGAAGCGGAAATAATTGAAGCTGCCAAACAATCGAATTGTTGGGAATTTATTTCGGGTTTTCCGGAAGGTTTGGAAACAATTGTCGGCGAACGCGGCATTAAATTATCGGGTGGACAACGCCAACGCATCGCAATTGCGCGTGCGATTTTGCGCAATCCGTCTATTTTATTACTCGATGAAGCAACTTCTTCTTTGGATGCCGAATCCGAAAAAGTGGTGCAAGATGCTTTAAACATATTGATGCGCGGACGCACAAGCATCATCGTTGCGCACCGTTTGGCAACCATTAGAGATGTGGATTGTATTTACGTACTTGATCACGGAAAAATTGTCGAACAAGGCACGCATGAAGAACTCATTGCGATACCCGACGGTTTGTACGAAAATTTGGCGCGTTTGCAATTCGATATGGCGTAAGCAACGACCAAAAAAAATAAATTCAAAAATAATTTGTCGAAAGCATTTATAAAACCTATCTTTGCGCTCGTTTTTCAATAAATATTTTTTTACTAAAAGTTCTTCGACATGTACGCAATCGTAAACATAGCCGGTCAACAATTTAAAGTGATACAAGGGCAACACCTTGTCGTCCACCGGTTAGAAGCTGAAGTCGGTAGTACAGTAACGTTTAATGAGGTTTTACTCATCGGAACGGATACGACCACCACAGTAGGCACGCCGACAGTAAACGGAGCAAGTGTTACCGCTACCGTAAAAGATCACGCCAAAGGCGATAAAGTGATCATTTTTAAAAAGAAACGCCGTAAAGGATACCGTGTAAAAAACGGTCACCGCGACTTTCTGACCCGCATCACGATTGATTCGGTAGTAGCTTAACAAGTTGCTGTTGCAAGTTTTCAGTTGTCGGTTTTTAAAGTATAACTACCAACTAACAACTCAAAAACCGACAACTATTCACTAACAATTTAACAAAAAAATATCATGGCACATAAAAAAGGTGCGGGTAGTACGGATAACGGTCGCGATAGTGCCCCGCAGTACTTAGGTGTGAAAAAATTCGGCGGCGAGCATGTACTTGCCGGTAACATATTGGTGCGCCAAAAAGGCACAAAATTTCATCCGGGCGTAAATACTTATTTAGGTAAAGACCATACGCTTCACGCAAAAATTGAAGGTATCGTCGGTTTCAAAAAAGTAGCGGACAGCAAACGCATTGTTTTTGTTTTGCCGATGGGCAGTACAACTACTACCGCCACTCGAGCCGCTATCGTTGCCGACCCGGTAGCTATCGCAGCTAAAAAAGCGGCAATCGAAAGTGCCGCCCAAGCAAAAGCCGCAACATTAAAAGCAAAAGCAGAAGTTGAACACAAAGCAGCCGAAGCAGTAGTAAAAGTTGCACCTGTAGCATCGGTTGAAGTGGCACCGGCTACCGTAACAGTTGCTTCCGAGCCGACTGAAACGGTTTCACCTACAACAGTTGAAAAGGCTCATGCAGAAACAAACGCCGATGATTTGAAAAAAATCGAAGGTATCGGTCCGAAAATTGCGGAACTATTGCACGCAGACGGTATTCATACGTTCGCACAATTGGCTGCAACAAGTGCCGACCGCGTAAAAGAAATTTTACACGCTGCCGGTCCGCGTTACCAAATGCATAATCCGGAAACTTGGGGACAACAAGCCGCGATGGCAGCAGAAGGCAAATGGGCTGAATTGAAAAAATGGCAAGACGAAATGGATGGTGGTAGAGCATAATTGTCTATTCCCAACTACAAAAATATAAAAAGCGCGTGGAAAATACTTTTCTGCGCGCTTTTTTATTTTCACTTTTAAGTATTTTGTAAATGACTTTAATCTTTTTCGATTAATGAGAAAATGTTTTCAACTTTGTGAGCATTTTAAATTTAATTTGCTTTTCATCTTTTCAAAATTAAAAAAATAAAATGAAATTTTTTTTACCAAAAAATTTTTTCTCTTTTTCAAATTTTAAAATTATTTTTTCGATTTTATTTATTTTTTTTTCAAAAAATATTTTTGCGCAAAATAATTTTTCTAAATCCGAAACCGGAAATCCGAAATCAATTTATTTTCAACAACATTTGGATTATGTTTTGGATGTTGCGCTCAACGATACTTTACACACGCTCACCGGTACGGAAAAAATAAATTATACCAATAATTCGCCGGATGTGTTGACTTTTATTTACATCCATCTTTACCCGAACGCTTA
The DNA here is from genome assembly GCA_038226035.1 of Chitinophagales bacterium. GTDB lineage: Bacteria > Bacteroidota > Bacteroidia > Chitinophagales > Saprospiraceae > JAAFJT01. Next base: position 52,440 of record JBBRQS010000004.1, read on the forward strand.
CAGTTCGCAACAAACAGCATTTGCGAAACAATTTTTGCGCAATGGCAATACGCATTTTTATTTCGCTAAAGAAGCACAAATGGGTTCCATGACTTTAACGAACGTAACGAGCGGCGGGCAGCGTTTGGAAATCATCCCCGAAAAAAATAATCCGGACATCGTTAAGATTGTTTTAAATAAACCGATAGCTTCGGGTGAAACGGCTGTGTTGGATATCAACTTCACGGAACATTTTCCGGATGTTTTTTCGCGCGGCGGGCATATCGGTCAGCAATATCTCGTAACGCAGTGGTATCCGAAACCGGCGGTGTACGATGGAACCGGTTGGCATTTGATACCGTATCTTGATCAAGGAGAATTTTACGGCGAATTCGGTTCGTTCGATGTGCGCATTACTTTGCCCGAAAATTATGTAGTCGCTGCTACCGGTGTGTTGCAAACGGAAAGCGAAAAAGATTTTATTAGTCGGTTAGTCGGTCAGTCAGTTACTCGGTTAGTCAATGCAAACAAAACTAATCAACTAAATGACTCACCTCCGGCATCTTCAAAAAAATTTAAAACGATTCAATTCAAAGCGGACAGTATTCACGATTTTGCTTGGTTTGCCGATAAACGTTTTCGCGTGCTGAAATCCGAAGCGCATTTAAAAAACGGTAAAACGATTCCGACTTACGCTTATTTCAGAGATATTGACGCGCCGCTTTGGCAACACGCGGCGGAATATGCGGCGCGCGCCGTCGAATATTATTCCGAGCGAATAGGCGATTATCCTTACCCGCACGCTTCGGCAGTGATGCAACAGTCGAACGGCGTCGGCGGCGGTATGGAATATCCGATGATAACGCTCATCGGGGATACACCGAACGCAAAAAGTTTAGATGAAGTAATTACACACGAAGTCGGACACAATTGGTTTTACGGAATTTTGGGCAGCAACGAACGCGACAACGGTTGGATGGATGAAGGGTTCAATACTTACTACGAAAATGCTTATTCGGAAAAATATTATCCGAAAGTCACTGCAAAAGGATTGGTTAATTTTCTGACAAAAAATTCGGATTATTCGCCAATTGAAATTGCAGTACAAAAACAAAATTTTTTGCGCCGCGATCAAGCACCTTCAACGACTTCGGATAGTTTAACGGAACTTAATTACGGTTTGAGTGTGTACGCAAAAACCGCCGCATCCATGCGCCTTTTAGAAAAATATTACGGTACGGCGCGTTTCGATAACATGATGCACCGATATTTTTCGGCTTGGCAATTCAAACATCCGCAACCCGCTGATGTGCGCAGCATTTTTGAAACTGCTACCGCAAATAATTTATCTTGGTTTTTCGATGGATTAATCGGCAGTACACGGCAAGTAGATTATAAAATAACCGAAAACGGTAAATCGTTTAAAATAAAAAACAAAGGTAACCTTAACTTGCCTTTCGAAATATGCGCCGTAAAAAACGATTCAATAGTTGCGCGAAAATGGTTTCCGGATGCTGAAAACTCCGAAAACATAAACCAATGGATTTCCGAAATCCGAAATCCGAAATCGGAAATCTATAAAAATGCCGATGCTTTGGTTATTGATGCTGCGCATATTATTCCCGACATAAATCGTGCTAACAATTATTATAAATTCAGAATCAAAATTTTACCTGCCGTACCGCCTCTGCGTTTAAAATTTTTGGGTGGGTTGGATGATTCAAAACATACTAATATTTACGTCGCGCCCGCTTTGGCATATAATGTTTCCGACGGCGGAATGTTGGGTATACTGTTGCACAACGGTACAACGCCGCTTAAAAATTTTGAGTGGTCATTGGCTCCTTTGTATTCATTTTCTCAAAAACAAATTAACGGCGTGGCGGATGCGGATTATTCTTTTTTTGCCGGCAAAAACAGGTTAACATTAGGTGCGGGTTGGAAAAAATTTACGGATTACAAATTCAATAGCGCTTTGGGAATAGTAATAAACAATGACTATCAAAGATTCAGTTTTAATGCAACTTTAGATTTTAATAATTCGCCTTTAAATCCGATTTCTCATGCTTTAAGTTTCAGGCATTTAATTATTGAAGAAAATAATGCTTACACACCGGATTTAGGTCTGCTTATAATATCGAAATTTACTTCCGATATTTCGATATTATCTTACACCGGTGTTATAAAAAATGCTTTAGGAAACACGTCTTGGAAATTGGCAGCAGAATATCAATCTTATAAAGATCTTTCTCAAACGGCGCACCAATACTTGCGTCCGACTTTGGAACTCAAACACAATTTTGTGTATGCTCAAGATAAAAGTGTTTATGCGCGGGTGTTTGCCGGTACTTTGCTGTTTCAAAATACGGTGGCTTACGATTATTTAGGCGATAAATCGCGCGGGAGTTTGAGTTTGGTGGCACGCGGATTTAATGATTATAAATACGACGATTATTATATCGGGCGCAACGAACAAACCGGTTTTTGGGCGCATCAAATCAATCCGAACAGCGAAGGCGGTATGAAATTTTTGTTGCCTCAAGGCAGTTCTAAATCACTCGGATTCAGTAACGATTTTATTTTTTCCGTTAATCTAAAAGCAGATTTACCCGCCGCGTTGCCGAAATTTTTAAACATCCGTCCGTATTTTGATTTTGGTTATTTCGCGGACAACCGAAATACTTCGATTCGCAACAACGCGACATGGTTGGCAAGTGGCGGTTTGTCGTGGGAAATCGGCGACGTATTCGGCGTTTATGTACCGTTGTTTTACAGTGGCGGTTCATGTGCCGACAATCCGAACGGTTTGAATTGTTTGATGCAACAACGCACCGGTATTTCGGATAAAGTCATGTTCAATCTGAACATCAAAACTTTAAACCAAATTTTTAAAAATCAGTGGTAAGCGTCCCTTTATTTCGGATAATTGCTCATAAACTCAAACACGTAGCCGCGATCTTTGAGCATCTCAATAATTTGGCGCAAATCGTTTTGTCCGCGTTGAGTTTGCAGCATTTCATCGTGACCGAGCATCACTAAATGGTTAGGCGTAGCCATGTGTTGCCCGTCAAATAATTCGTTGACTTGATTAACGAAGGCAACGGGTGTTTTTTTCGGCAACGCGCTTTTAGCAAAGTGTTCCCATTCAATATCCCAACCGTAAACGCGATAACCGTTTTCCAACAAAATTGCCGCCGTTTTGCCGCCGCTTTGTTCCCAACCGCGCCGTAAATTCGGTGTAGCCCAAATATCGCGTCCCGGCATCCGGATTATTTTCAGCGTGAGGTTCAGGCGCGTTTCATTACCCATCATATCTTCGGCTGCCGAAGTAGGAGAGCGGTAAAAATCAAGATAATGGCTGTTGGCGTGTGAATAAGAATGATTGCACACTTCCATATACGGCGAGCGTTTCATGTCGTCGAGATAACCCATAAAATCTTTGTTCGACAAAGCGTGTTTACCGACGGCGAATTCAGTAATTTTTATTTGTTTTTCTTCCGCAATTTTCAGTAACAGGTTTGAGGGCGATAAAGGTCCGTCATCCATGGTTAAATAAATGACGCGGGAGGTGCTGTCGAGTTTTGCCGGCGGTAATTTTTTGGGTTTCAATGCGGCGGAATCAATTTTCGCAACCGTATCGATTTTTATTTTCAGAGTATCCGACACTTTCGGTGTGCCGGAAAAAAAAGAATTATTGTTGCAGGAAAACAACTCAATCAGAAAAAAAATAACAAATAAAGGTATAGGCATAAACGGACGCAGAGCGTTTTTCATTTTCAGTTAATTGAACGCTGCACCGAGCGTTATTGGCTTTGCAAAGAAAGCGCAAAAATAAAAAAATAATGCGTAACTCAAAACGAAATTTTATTATTCCTGCAATAGCATTTCATCTTGGCGGGTTGTAAAATCGCCGAATTGATGAAAAAAAAATATTTTAACCGTAATTTTATCCTAAATCCGCTTTTAGACGATAATAATCGTACATTCGTCGTATAAATACTTTTTCGACAAATCATTTGAAGCGCTGAGGTGTTTAGTATTTATTTAAAGGTCATTGACCTAATCACAATAAAAATCTTAAACCATTATGTTTCTTGCAGTCGTAGGTGCTATTTTGTATTTGGCAGCCGCTTTTGTTTTACCGACTAATCCGAATTATCCCGCCGCTCAATTCAAAGGCTTGATGCGGGCGGGCGGTATCGGACTTATCGTCGTAGGCTTATTGATGTCGAGTATCAAACAAATTGAAGCGGGTGAAGTAGGCGTTCAAAAATTATTCGGTAAAGTAGAAAACGAAGTGCTGCCGAGCGGTTTGCATATCGTGAACCCGTTGGTGAATATTATTCCTTTGAGCGTCCGGACGCAAAACTATACGATGTCCGGCGTACACGATGAAGGTAAAGTGAAAGGCGACGATGCCATTCGCGTATTGACAAATGACGGTCTGGAATTGGTAATTGATTTAACTATCTTGTACCACATCAATCAGACAGAAGCACCGCGCATTGTTCAATCTATCGGTGCGGACTATGAAGACGTGATTGTACGACCGGTAACGCGCACAAAAATTCGCGATAACTCAGTCTATTACACGGCTATTGATTTGTATTCCGGTAAACGCGATGAGTTTCAGGGGCGAATTTTTCACGATATTGATTCGCTTTTCAAAATGCGCGGGTTGGTACTGGAGCAGGTATTGTTGCGCAATATCACTTTGCCGACTTCCGTGAAACAAACGATAGAATCGAAAATAAATGCCGAGCAAGACGCGCAAAAAATGACGTACGTGCTGCAAAAAGAAAAACAAGAAGCAGACCGTAAACGGGTAGAAGCGCAAGGTATCGCCGATTATCAAAAAATTCTTTCCACCGGTTTAAGCGATAAACTGCTTCAATACGAAAGTATTAAAGCGCAAAAAGAAATGGCGCTTTCCGCCAACTCAAAAATTATCATTATGAACGGAAAAGCATCGCCGATAATTTTAGGCAATCAATGAGGTTTGAGTAATAATTATTACTGATGTTAAGCACGACCTTGTTTAGTTTGCAAAGAAACTATCCGCGTGTGCCGAAGTAGATTTGACTGCCGCTCCTCCGGAGCGGGTGAAAAAAGGGGGTTGATTGAGTGGTTTTATTTATTTTTCGGCTTGCCGAAAAATAAATAAAACCACTCAATCAACATAATTCTACCGGTGTTGGTGATTATTTGCGATAAAAGTCTTTTCATCCGCTCCGGAGGAGCGGCAGTCAAATATACTTTAGCACACGCAACCGGCAATATTTATGAGGCTGTACGTAACATCAGTTAGTAACTGAAAAGCTGTGTAAAATTTATTTTTGCACGGCTTTTTGAATTTTTCGGGAAACAAAAATAATTCTATGCAGGAAATAAAGGAGAGGAGAAGATAAACGCGATTGAATTTTTTTTGTGTTTTACGCCCTTAAATCAGCACCAATAAATCCGTAAAAAAACCACAGCCAAAGTAGGAGCGTTTTCTAACATTGTCTTTATCTCTTTTAAACAGTGATGTTATTGCAGCTTTCATAGATTTTTTTAAGTCATGCACAAGAACTTGTTTTAAAAAAAATGTCTCAGAAAAAATGTTTTTTCGTCACGTTTGTTTAATTTTGCAGTGAGGGCTGATTAAATAAGCCTCCGTGCTCGCCATAGAGATTAGCCGCATATCGAGTGTAAGACAGAGCAGTCTTCGAACGGCGAATAGTGCTGATTTGAAACTTTGTAGCTTTGAAACAACAGACAAAAACAAGACTATAATAATTAATAGAAAGTATTGACGAAAAAAAGCCGTAAAATAAATTAAATGGCTGTACCTATAAAAAATAAAAAGAAAATGCAACCGCCCGCCGCCGTACAGAACTTTCCTATCATAGGTATTGGCGCGAGTGCAGGCGGGCTTGATGCCTTCAAACGATTACTTAAAGCGATACCCGAAAATTCAGGAATGGCGTATGTGCTGGTGCAGCATCTTGATCCGTCACATGAAAGTATTTTGACGGAGATTTTACAGCGCTTTACAAAAATTCCGGTGCATGAAATCACCGAGGATATTCATATTGCACCCGACAATATCTACATTATTCCTTCCAACAAAATTCTCACATCAACTGATGGTGTGCTGAAAATCACTTCCCGCGAAAAAAAAATTCTCAACTTTTCTATTGATATTTTTTTCACATCGCTTGCCGATGTGCACAAAGAGTTTGCAGTAGGTGTTGTACTATCAGGCACGGGCAGCGATGGTACACTTGGCTTAAAAGCCATCAAAGAACACGGAGGCATCAGCATTGCGCAGGACTCGGAGTCCGCAGCTTACGACAGTATGCCGCAAAGTGCGGTGAAAGCAGGCGTAGTTGATTTTATTTTACCGCCCGAAAAAATCCCCGCGCAGCTTTTGCAAATCAACAGCGCATACAAAGCAAATCATTTTTACGAAGGCGAAAAAAGACTTCCGAAAGACGATGAATATATTTTCAAACAAATTCTTTTGTTGCTTCGTCAGCGAAGCGGAGTTGATTTTACTTACTACAAGCAACCTACTCTTCACAGGCGCATTGCGCGGAGAATAGCCATTGTAAAAAAGAAAAATCTTACCGATTACTTAGAATTTTTGCGCACCGACAAAGCCGAACAAGATGCACTCTTTCAGGATGTGCTCATTCCGGTCACTTCTTTTTTCCGCGACCCGAAAACTTTTCAAGCATTGACTGAAACTGTTTTTCCTGCACTCTTTAAAAATAAAACAACTGATGAATCTATTCGCGTTTGGATTGCAGCATGCTCAACAGGCGAAGAAGCATATTCAATTGCCATCTGCCTGCACGAATTTTTAGGCGAAAAATTATCCGATACAAAAATTCAAATCTTCGCTACCGATATTTCCGAGAAAGCAATCAAGAAAGCACGCTCCGCCATTTACTCCAAAACCGAAGTAGAAAACCTTTCCGAAACGCAACTGAAAAATTATTTCAGAAAAAATAACGGTGATTACGAAGTGAACAAGTTCATTCGCGATATGTGCGTATTTGCTCCGCATAATTTTTTAAAAGACCCGCCATTTGCAAAAATGGATTTAATCACTTGCCGCAATGTGCTTATCTACATGGATACTCTTTTACAGAAGAAAGCATTCACCATTTTTCATTATGCACTCAAAGAAAACGGCTTTCTTCTACTCGGAAAATCCGAAACCACAGGCGCATCATCCGATTTGTTTTCACAAGTAAGCAAGCACGAAAAAATTTATTCGCGCAAGCCCGTGCCGGCTCGGTTCATGCATGTGGCTACAGAACGAAGGGAAGAAGCGTTGACAATAAAAAATAAAACCGTAACCAGACACGAAATCGTTCACACCGATTTCAGAAAAAGTGCAGAGGCAATAATGATTTCAAAATCCCCTGCAAGTGTGGTAGTAAATGAACAAATGGACATTGTTCACATTCACGGAGACGTCACACCTTTTCTTCAAGCACCGCAAGGCAAACCCACTCACAACCTTATCAAAATGGCGCGTGAAGGTTTAGCATTTGAATTGCGAAACGCAATTTACAAAGCAACGAAGGAACAGACAACGCTTATTAAAGAAAATATTCCTGTTAAGACCAATGACAAACAATCTTTGGTTACGATAGAAATTATTCCGCTCACCGATACCGTTGAACCGTATTACTTAATTCGGTTTGAAAAAAACATAATTCCTGTGGTGCGGAAAGAAAAAAAATATTCATCAGAAAAAATAAATGAAACACAAAAGCAAAACGAGCAATTAGAAAAAGAACTTTCGCAATCTCGCGAAGACATGCGCTACATCACCGAAGACATGGAAGCCGCCAATGAAGAACTCCAAAGCGCCAACGAAGAATTGCAGAGCGGCAACGAAGAGATGCAAAGTTTGAACGAAGAATTGGAAACTTCAAAAGAAGAACTGCAGTCAACCAACGAAGAACTCATCATCGTAAATCAGGAATTACTTGACAAGCAGGGACAACTCAATGTTGCCCGTGATTATTCCGATAGCATCATTACCACCATTCGCGAGCCGCTTATCGTTCTTGACAAAACATTGCGAATAAAAACCGCGAACGCTGCCTTCTATAAAAAATTCAATACAGTTGAACACGACACCGAAGGGAAATTATTTTATGAAATACAAAACCACCAGTGGGATGATAATGTAACGCGCTCCATGCTTGAAAGAATTCTTACACAAAAAGAACGGCTCACCGACCTTGAAATCAATCTCAAATCTACTTCCATCGGTGAACGCACTTTAGTATTGAATGCGCAGCAAATAATCAATGAAAAAAATAACGAGCAGTTAATTCTTCTTGCCATTGAAGATATAACCGAACAGGCAGCAGCCCGAAAAATAATTGAAGAAAATGAAAAGCGTTCGGAAAAGGAGCGCAAGTTGTTGCACGATTTCTTTACACAAGCACCCGCCGTGCTTGCCATTCTTAAAGAACCCGAACATGTATTTGAATTTGCCAACCCGGCTTACATGGCGTTTGTCGGCAACCGTAATATTGTAGGAAAAAAGCTGCTTGAAGCACTACCGGAAATAAAAGGCCAAGGCTTTATTGAACTGCTTGATAATGTATATAAAACGGGCGAACCCTATACCGGAAAAGAAATGCCCGTTATGATAGATAAAGGCAATGGAAAACTCGAACAGTTTTATGTGAATTTCTCGTATCAGGCATTGAGAAATGAAGAAGGTGAAACAGAAGGTATTTTGGTTTTTGCTTATGATGTAACGGAACAGGTTAATGCCCGCAAAAAATTAGAAGCTAACGGACTTCTGATTCACAACATATACATGAATGCCCCGGCTTCTATCTGTACTTTTAAGGGACCGAATCATGTTTATGAGTTAGTTAATCCGGCTTACCAAAAATTATTTGACAAGCGGGACTTAGTGGGTAAACCGTTTCTGGAGGCATTGCCGGAAGTAAAGGGTCAGGGAGTTGATAAAATTTTGGACAATGTGTACAATACGGGCGAAATTTTTACGAGTACCGAGATTCCCGTTACTTTGGCGAGGGAAGACAACGGGGAACCCGAACAGCGTTATTTTAATACCACCATGCAACCGATATATAATGAAGAGAATAAAATAATCGGGGTTGTGAATTTCGGCTATGATGTGACCGAGCAGATAATGGCACGCAAACAAATTGAAGCAAGCGAAAAGCGTTTCAGTAATATCCTTTCGCAATCGCTCATGGCAATCGGTATCTTTAAAGGACCTGACATGGTAGTTGCTTTTGCCAATGAGCCAATGCTTAACGGACTTGGAAAAGGAAATGCTGTACTTAACAAACCTTTAGTGGAAGGCGTACCTGAATTAAAAGATCAGGTATTTATGAAGTTGCTTACAGATGTTTATACTACCGGCGTGGCTTTCGAAGGGTTCGAAACCAAAGCCGTTCTTGTGCGCAACGGTGTACAAGTAGATACTTATTTTAATTTTGTATATCAGCCTTATAGGGATATTGATGATACAATTACAGGCATCACGGTACTGGCTACAGAAGTAACGGAACAAGTGCTTGCAAAAAAACAAATTGAAAAAAGTGAGGCAGAACAAAAAAAATTAGCGGCGGATTTAAAACTTGCAACCGATTCAGCCAACGTCGGCATTTGGTCTTTAGACCTTGTTTCATCGAAATTTAAGTGGTCGAATCTGCATAAAGCGATGTGGGGATATGATGAACATCGTGAAGACCCGACTTACGAAGACTGGCATAAATTGATTGTTGCGGAGGATAAAGATTTGGCTTTTCAAAGAATAGAAGAATCAAAGGTTAATCATGACCTTTATGATGTTGAATACCGAATTAACCGTGCAAATGATGGAGCTGTTATGTGGGTGAAATCAATCGGGCAGTATCATTATGATGAATTCGGCGCAGCACATACGTTTGCCGGCATCAGCATTGATATTTCAGAACAAAAGATGATGAATGAAGAATTGGAAGAGGCAAAAAGTAAAGCAGAAAGTGCCAAAGAAACAGCAGAGAATGCTCTAATGTCAAAACAGCAATTTTTATCGAACATGAGCCATGAAATTCGCACCCCCCTGAATGCGATTATTGGTTTTGCAAAAGTTTTGATGAAAACAGATTTGACCGAAAAACAAAAGGAATATTTACAAGCCGTAAAATCAAGCGGAAATACTTTAATCGTTCTGATTAATGATATTCTTGATTTAGCAAAAGTAAATGAAGGGAAAATGGTATTTGTAAACGTACCTTTTAAAATATCACACTCAATCACCACAATTATTCATTTGTTTGAAGCAAATATTCAGGAAAAGAATTTAGAATTAGTAAAGGAATATGATTCCGGAATTCCCGAAATATTACTGGGTGATTCGGTTCGTTTGCATCAAATTCTCATTAACCTTTTGAGCAATGCCATAAAATTTACTGTAAAAGGCAAAATCATTGTAAGCGTTAACTTAATAAACGAAGACGAAGAAAAAGTAACACTCGAAATTAAAGTTACCGATACGGGAATCGGAATCCCGGAAAATAAAATTGCGGCTGTTTTCGAAAAATTTGAACAAGCACACGCTTTCACTTCAAGTTTATATGGAGGCACAGGTTTAGGACTTGCCATCGTTAAACAATTGGTAGAAAAACAGGGTGGAACCGTTTCGGTAAAAAGTAAAGTCGGTAAAGGTTCAACTTTCGGTTTCACTTTAAGTTTTCAAAAAACACAAACGGAAATTGAATTAGAAAGTGGAGAAGCTACTTTAGAAAATGAAATTAAAGACATAAAAGTATTGATAGTCGAAGATATTAAACTCAATCAATTATTGTTGAGAACAATATTGGATGATTTCAAATTCGCGTGCGATATTGCGGACAACGGAAAAATAGCTGTTGAAAAATTAGAAACCAATTCCTATGATATTATTCTCATGGATTTGCAGATGCCGGTAATGAACGGATTTGAAGCTACCGAATATATCCGCAATAAAATGAATTTACAAATTCCGATCATCGCATTAACTGCCGATGTAACCACGGTTGATTTAGAAAAGTGCAATGCCGTAGGTATGAACGGCTATATTTCGAAGCCTATTGATGAAAAAATATTATACAATAAAATTTTGGATTTAATAAAATCCAGATAACGCAAACTCCGGCAGACACATCACCTCATGTATACCGCTTCGCGGATAGGTTCGTGCTGATATTTGACGGCAACACTTCGGACGGAAAAGTAAGGCAGCAGAAACATATTAGCCTGCTTAAATTCTGTCACGCGTTTAATAGCTTTAATGATGTGCGGATGCGTACCGCAACGACAGATATTACTGATGTTGTTTTTAATATCGTCATCAGTCGGATTCGGAATGGTGTCAATAAGTTTTGCTGCTGCCATCATAAATCCGGGTTGACAGTAACCGCATTGCGGCACGTTTTTATCTACCTTACTCTCAAGCGGCAAATTGTGATCGGGGGATGCGATGAATCGCCGGCTATACATTTTGTCACTCATTTTCTCTATCCGGTGTGAGCTTGTTTTAAAAAAAAGTCTCATAAAAAATGTTTTCCGTCGCGTTTGTTTAATTTTACGGTTCCGGCTAATTAAATAGGCCTCTACGCTCGTCAGAGAGACGAGCCGCATATCGAGTCGAAGACGGCAGAGTCTTCGACCGGCGAACGGCGGATTAAAAAAAACACTCAAAGATGGATATTGTGACGTTTTGTATCATGCTTTTTCGACTATTTAACTAAACAAAATCCAATGATTAAACCTTTACAATTTCTTTCAGGCGGGGGCGAAATGGGTGCTTTAATGCGCGCATACAACTGGGAATCTTCTCTTATTGGTGCTACAGATGAATGGCCGCAAAGCCTTCTTACAACGCTGGGAATTTTACTTAATTCAAAATTTCCTATGTTCCTTTTTTGGGGACCCCAACATGTTTGTTTTTATAATGATGCCTACCGTCCAAGTTTGGTTAATGAGGGTAAGCATCCATCTCTCCTCGGCATGAAAGGCGAAGACGGCTGGCCGGATATATGGCATATTATTGAACCTTTGATTGACAAGGTGCTTTCAGATGGCGAAGCAACCTGGAGCGAAGACCAGTTGATTCCCATTTACAGAAATGGAAAAATTGAAGACGTGTACCGGACATTCAGCTGCGGCAAATCATTAATTATGTTTTATGATTAAATTGTGGATTCTATGTTGAAAAAATTTGACGAAATGGGGCGCCTTGAAGAGGTGAACTCGTATAAAATAGAAGATACACTCACTGAAAAAGAGTATGACGATATTGCGTTTCTTGCATCCGCAATATGCGGTACGCCAATAGCGCTCGTAACCCTGATGTATAAGGAAAGGCAATGGTTTAAAGCTGCCACGGGCACAGATTTAAAAGAAAATAAAAGAGAGTTGTCCTTTTGTACTCACGCAATGGCAGGAGAGGAAGATGTGATGGTGGTGGAAAATGCAACCGAAGATGTGAGGTTTATGCACAACCCCCTGGTACAGGGTGACCCATACCTGGTTTTTTATGCCGGAGCTCCTATTGTAAACAAAAACGGATATAGCATTGGTACAGTATGTGTTTATGATGTAATAAAAAAATCGTTGACTAATAAACAGATAAAAGGATTGAAAATTTTATCTGAACAGGTAATGGGTTTGTTAGAATTGCGAAAGCAAAATTTGCGATTGGAAAACGATATTCACGAAAAGGTTGAAGTACACAAATTAATTGAAGCGAGTGAAGCTAAATTCCGCCATCTCATATTGCATGCACAGGTGCTTATTACCGTATTTCAAGGTCCTTCTTTTATTGTAGAAACAATTAATGAAAAAGCACTCGAAATTTGGGGAAAATCTTACGACGAGGTAATTAATAAACCTCTTTTTGAAGTGTCGCCTAAATTGGAGGCTAAAGGAAAAAAAATACTCGATGATATATATACTTCGGGTAAACCTCTTATCACCAACGAAAGAAAGGTGCAGTCTAAACGTTATGGAAAGCCGGATACGGCTTATTTCAATTCGATTTATCAGCCATTGCGTAATTCGGATAATAAAATTTCAGGCATCATATTAATAGCTACGGAAGTAACAGAAGCAGTAAATGCCCGCAAAAGAATTGAAGAAAGTGCGGAGGAACAAAAAAAAATGGCGAAGGATTTAAAACTTGCAACTGATTCAGCCAACATCGGTATTTGGTCTTTAGACCTTATTTCATCGAAACTTCAGTGGTCGAATCTGCATAAAGCCATGTGGGGATATGATGAACATCGTGAAGAACTGATTTACGAAGACTGGCATAAATTGATTGTTGCGGAGGATAAAGATTTAGCTTTTCAAAGAATAGAAGAATCAAAGGTTAACCAAGATATTTATGATGTTGAATACCGAATTAACCGTACAACTGATGGGGCTGTTGTGTGGGTGAAATCAATCGGGCAGTATCATTATGATGAATTCGGCGCAGCTCATACGCTTACCGGCATCAGCATTGATATCTCGGAACAAAAGAGGATGAATGAAGAATTGGTAGAGGCAAAAAGTAAAGCTGAAAGTGCATTGCAATCCAAGCAACAGTTTTTAGCGAACATGAGCCATGAAATTCGCACTCCAATGACTGCCATTTTCGGATTTACAAAAGTGTTATTGAAAACAGATTTATCGGAAAAACAAAAAGAGTATTTACAAGCCATAAAATCAAGCGGAAATACTTTAATCGTTCTCATCGATGACATTCTCGATTTAGCAAAAGTAGATGCCGGTAAAATGATATTTGTAAACGCGCCTTTCAAAATATCACACTCATTAACTACAATTATTCATTTGTTTGAAGCAAATATTCAGGAAAAGAATTTAGAATTAATAAAGGAACATGATTCCCGAATTCCCGAAATATTACTGGGTGATTCGGTTCGTTTGCATCAAATTCTCATTAATCTTTTGAGCAATGCCATAAAATTTACTGTAAAAGGCAAAATCATTGTAAGCGTTAACTTAATAAACGAAGACGAAGAAAAAGTAACACTCGAAATTAAAGTTACCGACACGGGAATCGGAATCCCGGAAAATAAAATTGCGGCTATTTTTGAAAACTTTGAACAAGCAAGCGCTTTCACTTCAAGTTTATATGGAGGCACAGGTTTAGGACTTCCCATCGTTAAACAATTGGTAGAAAAACAGGGTGGAACCGTTTCGGTAAAAAGTAAAGTCGGTAAAGGTTCAACTTTCGGTTTCACTTTAAGTTTTCAAAAAACACAAACAGAAATTGAATTAGAAAGTGGAGAAGTTATTTTAGAAAATGAAATTAAAGACATAAAAATATTGATAGTCGAAGATGTTAAACTCAATCAATTATTGTTGAGAACAATATTGGATGATTTCAAATTCGCATGGGATGTTGCGGACAACGGAAAAATAGCTGTTGAAAAATTAGAAACCAATTCCTACGATATTATTCTCATGGATTTGCAGATGCCGGTAATGAACGGATTTGAAGCCACTGAATATATCCGCAATAAAATGAATTTACAAATTCCGATCATCGCATTAACTGCCGATGTAACCACAGTTGATTTAGAAAAGTGTAAAGCCGCAGGCATGAACGACTACATTTCGAAGCCTATTGATGAAAAATTATTACACAATAAAATTTTGGATTTAATAAAATCTAAATAATGTAAACTCCGGCAGACACATCACCTCATGTATACCGCTTCGCGGACAGGTTCGTGCTGAAACAAAAACCGCGTAAAGAAAAAATGTCTTTGCGCGGTTTTTTTCAACCCCGCATCGCTCTTAAATTTTATATTTCACCGAACGATGCCGTTAAATTTTTTTCCGAATTTCAAAATACAGCCCTCTCAACGCAATTACCGTGTGATTAAATATATTCGAAACAACGCCGTAATGTTCTTGCAAAATATAGAACCGGTCGCGTAAAGACTGTTTTTGTTTTTGTTTCGAGATACCGCCGACTAAATATGCCGACACCGTCGTATGCGCATTCACGTTTTTGCGCGATTTTTTGAGCGCCGCGATAATCCAATGAATATCCGCCGCCAAATTTTTTTCGATATAAACAGATGCCACTGAACGCCGAACGAAAATAGATTGATGACAGACCGACATTCCATAGCGAAAACTTTTTCGAGTTAAATTTTCCGGTAATCGGTGCGTGGTTTTTTCGGATCGCGTGCCAAGTTCATCGCGATTATCGTTGACGAGCATCGTTTCGCCGTAAATAATATCGGTATCCGGTGTAGCGTATTGCGCTATTTTTTCGAGTACTTTTTTGTCGTAAAACTGATCGCCTGCGTTGAGAAAAAGCAGAAAATCACCGGAGGCGATGCGTATACCTTTGTTCATCGCATCGTATAAACCTTTGTCGGGTTCGGAGATTATTTTAGAGATTTTATCAGTATATTTTTCTATTATTTCCGACGTTTTATCTTTTGATAACCCGTTAACGATAATATACTCGAAGTTTTGAAACGTTTGCGTTATTACGCTTTCAATCGTGCCTTGCAAAACATTTTCACCATTGTACACAACCGTAATAATGCTGAATGTTTTCGGATTTTGAAATTCGGGCATCGAGTTTTTATTTTTTTTCATTTTAAATTTTCCCTCTTTTATTTCCGTAAATACGAAATCGGAAATAATTTGTTGCTTGAAAAGAACGACCTAACCGGAAATAAAAACGGCTCATATTGAATATTTGATTCTATACGTGCCGTTTTTATTTTCAACTCCTTGGGCTTAGTGCTTCAAACTTTCCGCACCCGCCGGAGCAACCGTGTGATTATTTTCAACGAGCTGCCGGACACGCCGACACGCCGATCATTTTGCCGTGCGCATTACGAATAACGACACCGCACGGAAAAGTAACAAGACCGCCGTTACTGTGTTCGATATTGTATAAATGCTGACCCCGGTTGTACTGCACCGCTAAAAGATTTAATTCCTAAATAATGAACGGTGGTATCTCAAAAATTTATACTACCCGATAGGGCGGCGTTTTTTCTTTTTTTTCGGCTCGATTAGAAGAACACGGATATTAAAAAACGTTAAATAATTCGAGTTGTTCACAAAAACTATACTGAGGTACAAACCCGATTCAAGTTCAATAATAATTTATTGTAAATTCTTTTTTCACTTGAAAAAGTAATGCACGCCAACTATTATATTTGCAGAATATAGAGACACAATTTCTAAAAAAATTTACAAAAACCAATCGAACAAACTAAAATGGAATTGAACGACACACTAACAAATGTCATTGTAATAACCGATAAAAAAAAATTGGATATTGATATGATTCACGCCTTTCTCAGCGAACGGTCGTATTGGGCGAAAGAAATTCCGCTGAAATTGATAAAAAAATCCATTAAGCATTCCGTTTGTTTTGGCGTTTTTGTCGACGATAAACAAGTCGGTTTTGCGCGCGTTATAAGCGATCGCGCCACTTTTGCTTACATAGCCGATGTTTTTATTTTAGAAGATTATCGAGGTCAAGGTTTATCGAGTATTTTGATGAATGCGATTACGGATTTTCCGGATTTCAAAAATCTGCGCCGGTGGATGCTTGTTACTACCGATGCGCATTTTCTGTACGAAAAATCCGGTTTCAGAATCGTAGCTAAACCGGAAAAATTTATGGAAAAACACAGATCAAATCTGTACGTGGCTCAATAATCTTCTTCCGAAGTGGCAGCACCGACGGTTTTATCCATCAAATAAGCTTTCAAAAACGGCGTTAAATCGCCGTCCAACACCGCTTCGGTTTGATTGGTTTGATGCCCCGTGCGGTGATCTTTTACACGGCGGTCATCCAGAACATAACTTCTTATTTGACTGCCCCACTCGTTTTTCATTTTATTGGCTTCAATCACGTCGCGCTCGGCTAATTGTTTTTGCAATTCGAGTTCGTATAAACGCGATTTCAACATTTTCAGAGCCGTTGCGCGGTTATTAATTTGCGATCTGTCCTGCTGACATTCAACGACTAAACCAGACGGCAAATGCCGAACGCGCACGGCGGATTCCGTTTTGTTGACGTGCTGACCACCCGCACCACTTGCACGAAAAGTATCCCAATCCAAATCGTCGGAGCGGATTTCTATTTCAATCGAATCATCAATCAACGGATGCACAAACACCGACGAAAACGAAGTCATACGCTTACCTTGCGAATTAAAAGGGCTGACACGCACCAAACGATGCACACCGTTTTCGCCTTTAAGCATTCCGAAAGCGTAATCACCCGCAATTTCCAACTCGACGGACTTTAAACCCGCCGCGTCGCCGTCTACACTGTTAAGTTCGGAGATTTTAAAGCCGTTTTTATCTGCCCACATTTTATACATCCGCACCAACATCGCCGTCCAATCGCACGCTTCCGTGCCGCCGGCACCGGCATTTATTTCTAAAATACAAGAAAAAGCATCTTCGGGTTTACTGAGCGTTGATTTGAATTCAATATTTTCAACCGCTTCGAGCGCGAGTGCGTATGAAGCATTCACGTTTTCTTCCGTTGAATCACCTTCTTTATATACTTCAAACTCAAGGTCGGCATCATCAATTTTATTCTGAAGCATTCCGAAATCGGCGACGCGCTTTTCCAAAATGCGTAAATGTTTCATCGTCAGTTGCGCCTTGGCACCGTCGTTCCAGAAAGCCGGATCGCCCGCTTTTATTTTAAGGTCTTGAATTTCTTTTTCGGCATGAGCGACGTCAAAGAAACCTCCTAATTACTGCTGTTCGGTCTTTCAAACCGTTTAGCTGTTCAATCGTCATTACTCAACTGATTTAAAGTGTGAAGAGAATTTTTATCGCGCAAAGATACACGTTTTAGAGAAATAAAAACATATTGAACTGAACCGCAGAAAATCACAACGTTTTCAAATATTCAATCAAAGCTTTACGATCGGTAGCAGAAAGGGCATCACCGTAAGTATGTCCGCCGTTGCCGTAACCTTTGAGCGTGGTATCATAAGTTTGATTATCTTTTTTTGAAGTTTGTACCGTGTAATTCCAACCGACTTTTACTTTATCGTAATCGGAGTTGTCGAAAATTCGGCTCCAATATTTCGGACGCTGCGCGCTGTTAAGTAAATCGTCGAGCGTCGGTACCGAGCCGTTGTGCAAATAGGGTGCAGTTGCCCAAATGCCGTCGAGCGGCGGTGCTACATAACCGCGATTAGGTAACAGTTGCGCCGCAGCCGGTTTTTGATTGAACCAACTCGAATTGTACCAAGTATGATACTGCGGATTACTGAAATAAACATTCGCTAATGCGGAATCGGTTTGCACATTACTCAAACTCACCAACAAGTTCGGATACGTTTGCGGCGCATCGTAATTGCCGTGACAACGTGCGCAGGTGTTGATGAATATCGTTTTGCCTTGTGCCGCTATTGTTGCGTCAACCGGATTCGGATTTTTCGGCGGTTGCAAAGTGCGTATCCACGCCATCACGTCCGGAAAATGCGCATCTATTTGGCGCGCTTCGCTGCTGTCGGTCATCGTGACGAGTGCTGTTGCCATACTCAAGCGCGCAAAATCGCCTTTGCCTAAACCATCGTAATAAAGTGCGTTTTTCTTTTTCATCAACCACCAAGCGGGCACGTCTGTCGGAATAACTTCGTTCGGGAGTGTGTATTGCGGTGTGTTCAGCCAAATTAAATTATCGGATTTGCGGAAACCGGACAGCGCGGCAAAAATTTTATCCGCCGGATTTACGCCTTGCACACTCGTTTGTATGAACGGTGCTATACTTTTGAAGCCGCGGCTGAACGGATAATACGCCGCCCATTGCGGTGAATTGGTGCCGTATTTGAGTCGTACAACGGCATCGAAAGCGTCGAATTGAGCAGTAACGTCGCGCGTATTGTCTCCGGTATTGTTACCTAAACCGACAATCAATTGTCCGTTCAAATGTTCGGCGTGACAATTGAAACAATTTGTCGAAACTATTTTTACGCCGTTTGTCGCCGTTGATGCCGTAAAAATGTATGACAAACCCTTATTGTCGCCGGACCGATTCAAATCTTCGGTACTGCCGGACACCAAAGATTTGTAAACTTCCAAAGGAATACCACTGCTCACGTAATTACCGTTCACCAAATAATCATAACCTTTTGCGGCATCGCCGGTACGTTGTTCGGATGGTTCTATATACGTAGAGCCTTCGACTGAGTCAATGGCGTTTATGGCGGATTGTTTGCAAGCCGACCAAATAATGACTACAGCGACAAGTAAAGTAATAAATGTTTTCATGATTATTTTATGTTTCGTTTTGAGTTATAATGCACGTCGGAATTTCAATTGTACAAACAAAAAGAAAAACAAAGATATCCGTTTTAATGTTTTAGAAGTTTGTTAAATTAATACGAGCGCTGAAATTTTGTAACTAAGTGTTACGTAAAAAGTGCAATTATTAATTCTGACGGACAAGGCAACGAACGCTGAAACCATTCAAAAACAAACCCGAAAATTATTATTAAAGTTTTCTTCAAATTTTGTTAAAAGATATATTCATCGTAAGTTTGCAACCCCAACAGTTTTTGTTTACTCAAAACAGATCTTTTAACTCGGCTTTTTTAATGAACAATGAAATATTAGTCGTTGATGATGTCGTAAAAATTTACGACAAGTACGTCGCCGTTGACCATTTATCTTTTTCGATGCCGGAAGGTTCCATTTTCGGTTTGCTCGGACCTAACGGAGCAGGTAAAAGTTCGCTAATCCGGATGATTACAACCATTACACGTCCGGATACCGGAAAAATATTTATTTCAGGCGAACCACTCAACAACAAACATCCCGAAAATATTGGTTATATGCCGGAAGAGCGCGGTTTATACAAAAAAATGAAAGTCGGAGATCAATTGCTGTATCTGGCTCAACTTAAAGGTTTGTCGTATCCTGATGCGAAAAGAGAAATTCGATATTGGCTTGAAAAAATGGAAATTACGGATTGGTGGAACAAAAAAGTCGAAGAACTGTCGAAAGGAATGCAGCAAAAAGCACAATTTATTTCGACAGTTATTCATAAACCGCGTCTCCTGATTCTTGATGAACCTTTTTCGGGTCTGGACCCTGTGAATGCCGAAGCCTTGAAAAATGAAATTTTCGAACTCAGCAAAAACGGTACGAGTATTATTTTTTCGACGCACCGAATGGAGCAAGTAGAAGAAATTTGCGATCGCATATTGCTCATCAATAAAGGAAAAAATATTTTGTACGGCAGCGTGAAAGACGTGAAACAACAGTTTAAAGAAAATATATTCAGCATCGAACATCAAGGTACTTTATCGGATGCTTTTTACGGACAAGTCACCGTGCAGTCGGAAACGCCCGAATGTGTGACTTTCAAAATCGCCGGTAACATCACTGCCAACGCGCTTCTAAAAGAAATTTTAAATACCTCTGTTACTGTCATCGGCTTCCACGAAATTTTGCCTTCACTCAACGAAATTTTTATTAAACGCGTCGGACAAGAATTCAATTAAAAAATAATCGGTTAGGAGTTGCCACGTCTTTAAAAACAATGCTGTTGAAATAAGAAAATATCTTTGCATCTTTGCGCCTTTTCGGTTAATTTTTTGCCGCAAAGGCGCAAAGATTTCACATGATAATTCAAATCTAATTCCTTATTTCAACAATATTGCCCTAAAGGACGTGGTAACTGTTGAATAAATAAAAATAAAAAAAAACTGCTTCAGTAATGCATAAACTCTGGCTTATAATAAAACGGGAATACACGTCGCGCGTTACCGGTCGCGCGTTCCTGATTGGTACGTTTCTGATGCCGCTCGGTTTGACAGCTATCATCGCGCTGAACGTAAAATTGGCGGTGTACAAAGACGACCATAAAAAACGTATTGCCGTCGTGGATCCGTCGCACCTTTTCGATACGTATAAATTGAAAAAATCCATCAATTTGGAATTAATTCCGGTGGGTGCGCCCGTTGATTCACTCATAGCTGCCGCACACCATGCGCAATACGACGGTTTCATCATCATTCCGCCAATCGCCGATTTCAAAACCGAAAAACTTATCGTCAGTTATTACAGCGACGAGAAATTGAATTATGACGTGAAAACAGATTTGATAGACGCGATAAGGGAAAAATTGCGAGATTATAAAATAAAAGCACTTGATATTGATACCGTAAAACTCAATGCACTCGATACGCGCATCACCATCGAGCCGAATCCGATTACGGGTGAAAAAAAATCGTCGTCCATTTCCGGCGACGTAGCGATGGGTATCGGTATGATAATGGGTTTTTTTATGTATTTCGCCGTCATTTTTTTCAGCGTGATGACTTTCCGGTCAGTCATGGAAGAAAAAACGAGCCGCATTGTTGAAGTTATTATATCGTCCGTAAAACCGTTTCAGTTGATGATGGGCAAGATATTGGGTGTCGGTGCCGTCGGTCTTACGCAATTTTTAATTCAAATAGTCCTCATCATCGGTTTGGCAATCGGGCTTAAAACTTTTATGCACGTGACGCCACCGTCCGTCAGTCCCGTTTCAGCGGATCCGATGATGGCGCAAAGCATGAAAAATCTGCAAAATGTCGACAGTTTCACGACTGTTTTATACGAAGTACAACACCAAAATTGGTTGATGATAATACCGGTGTTCTTACTTTTTTTTATACTTGGTTATATTTTATATGCATCGCTTTTTGCCGCGATGGGTTCCGCTGTCGGCGATGATGCCGGCGAAGCGCAATCGCTCACGTTTCCGATTATGATTCCGATTATCATTGCCATCTATTTAATGACCACCGCCGTGCGCTCACCGCAAAGCAGTTTGGCGTTTTGGTCGAGCATTATCCCGTTTTTTTCACCCATCGTAATGCCTGCTTTATTGCCCTTCAATCCGCCGGCGTGGCAAATCGGTTTGTCGTTGGTGTTGCTTATCGGCACCGTTTTTTTATTGGTGTGGTTAGCCGGTCGTATTTACCGCATCGGTATTCTGATGTACGGACAAAAAATAAAAATGAAAGATATGCTTAAATGGATGTTCAGAAGCGATATTTGAAATAGAAACACGCGTTTGCAGGGGTTCAAAATTTTGAACCCCTGCAAAACACACAAAAAATTTATTTTTCAATAACCGATTACAAACGCGTAAAATTATTCCGCCCAAATTTTTCCTATCGTATTTTTTATTTTTGTTTACTTCAAGCCTATTAATGTTCTGTTGCCGGCTACCAAGGCTTGTTAGTGTGTGATATCGCGCACGATGTGTTTAGGTTTTACGCCCCGAAAAGGTATGGGCAATAGAAGAGGGCAGCGTACTATGAAGTTCAAAATTAAAGGTAAAAAATTTCCCCTAAAAACGGAGTTATGTTAGTTTTATAAAAAATAAATATGAAAGCCATAAAAAATATATGCATCTACACCGGCGAAAAAATTATTTCGGATAGTATAATTATCATTGAAAACGGCTTTATCTCCGCGATTCAAAAAAAAATACCGGAAGATGCAGAAATTATTGATGGGCAAGGACTTAATATTTCCGCAGGATTTATTGATACGCATATCAACGGCGGCGAAAAATATTATTTCACGCAGCACCCGACAGAAGAAACTTTGCACGATATTTATACGGCAGGTTTGCAATACGGTTCAACGCACGTATTGCCGTGTTTAATAACTTCTCCTTTGGAAAATATTTTAAAGGGAATAGAAGTCGTAAAAAATTACAAAACGAAACACAATAACGGCGTTATCGGTATGCACCTCGAAGGTCCGTTCATCAGTCGCGCAAAACGCGGCGCGCATTTACCGGAATTTGTACGCCCACCAACCGACAGCGAATTGGAAGAAATTATCAGATACGGCAAAGACGTTATCCGCCTTATGACTATCGCGCCGGAGTGTTTCACCGATAACCAATTGGATATGCTTTTAGAAAGCGGTATCACTATTTCCGCCGGACATTCGGATATGACATACCTACAAGCGCAATATTATTTTTCAAAAGGCATCAAGTTGGTCACGCATTTATTCAACGCCATGAATCAGCTCGGGCATCGCGAACCGGGATTGGTGGGTGCAGTTTTTGAAAACGAAAATGTTTACGCGCCGATTATTCTCGACGGACATCATTGCCACTATGCTTCGGCGCGCATTGCACACAAACTGAAACGCGAAAAATTATTTTTGGTCAGCGACGCACTGTTTCTGAGCAGAAAAGTAAAACAATTTAACTGGGGTGCATTCAATGCCGAACTGCGCGACGGATCGTATAGAAACAGCGAAGGCAATTTAGCCGGTTCTGCTATTTCGATGTCCGAAGCCGTAACAAATGCAGTTCAACACGCGGGTTTCAGTTTAGAAGAAGCCATAAATGCTGCGACTATCGTTCCGGCAAGAGCGATAAATATGCAAGATAAAATCGGAAAAATCGCTGCGGGTTATCCGGCAAATTTCGTGAAATTCAGTAACGATTTAAAAATTATTGAAGCAGTAATGCTATAAAAAAAATTAGCTGTTTCGGTTAAAAACGCGGAACTTTCTATTCGAAAACAAATATGCCTGCAAGCATTTTCAATACCTTTTTGATTTTTTATTCCTTAAGTTAAATCAACATTAATTACCGAATTAAAAACTTGTAACAATAGTTTGCAATCTCGGATTTGGAATTACATTTGTCTGTGGAAAATAACCCGCTCTTACAACCAGTTAACAAAAACTCGCGTGCTTAAATAATATTAAGTGCAGTTACCGTATTTATGAAAATAATTATCCCGATGGCAGGTAAAGGTTCGCGTTTAAGACCGCACACGCTTACCGTACCTAAACCGCTCATTTGCGTTGCCGGAAAACCGATTGTGCAACGTTTAGTAGAAGATTTCGCAACGTCTTTCGATGGAAAAATTCAAGAAATTGCTTTCATTACCGGCGATTTCGGTAACGAAGTAGAGCATCAACTGATAAATATTGCAAAATCTATCGGCGCCGAAGGTAGAATTTATAAACAAGATCATCCGCTTGGCATCGCTCACGCCATCGGTTGTGCGGCGGAAAGTTTGAACGGACCGGTGATTGTGGCGTTCGCGGATACGCTTTTCAGAGCTAATTTTAAATTTAATGCCAAAGAAGACGGTATCATCTGGACGCAAAAAGTAGATGATCCGTCATCGTTCGGTGTCGTAAAAATAAATCAGGAAAATGTGATAACGGATTTTGTGGAAAAACCTAAAAATTTTATTTCCAACTTAGCCATTGTAGGTATTTATTATTTCAGAGACGGTAATTTTCTGAAAAAAGAAATAGAATATCTCATCGAACACGATATAAAACTGCGCGGCGAGTATCAACTGACGAGTGTTTTGGAACACATGAAAAATAAAAATTACCGTTTCCGAACCGCAAGTATAGACGAATGGATTGATTGCGGTAACAAAGAAGCTGTTGTCCATGCCAACAAACGGATGCTCGATATAAAAAAAGCGGAGTTAATGGTGTCGCATACTTCGGATATTAAAGATTCGGTTATTATTCCGCCGTGTTTTATAGGCGATAACGTAAAAATAAAAGATTCCGTCATCGGTCCGTATGTTTCCGTCGGTAAAAATACCATTATACAACATACCGTCGTCGTTAACAGCGTTATCGGCGAAGATACCGTTATCATTGATTCCAATCTAAATAACAGCATGATAGGTAATTACGTAGAGTATATCGGCAGAAAATCCGAGTTGAGTATCAGCGATTATTCTAAATTTGCGAGCTGACCACTGAAATGAAAAATCCTTGGCTTTTATTTGCCGCACCATTTATTGTTGTAATGCTTATTTTTTTCGGACTCGCACTTTACCACGATGACGGACATTACGCCGTTTATGCCGCGCCATTTTTTATCTTATTGGCGGCGATGTATATTATGGCACCGCAAATAAATTGGTGGTGGTTCGAAAAATATCCACCGGAATTGGGCGCGCAAACAAAAAATTTTCTCGATACTCATGCACCTTATTACCGAAAACTTTCTCCCGAACTGAAAATACGTTTCCGCCATCGCGTTGCGCTGTTTATAGCGGGTAATGAATTTATCAGACCCGTACATAAAGATAATCCCGATGCGGCAACGTTGCGCAACAGCGTTCCTGAAGATTTGAAAGCGGCGGTTGCCGCTAATTTTGTACAAGTGCATTTCGGCAAAACGGATTTAGTATCCAAAAAATTTGAGCATTATATATTGTATCCGCATCCGTTTCCAACGCTTCAATTTCAAGTATTACACAATTCCGAAATTTTTGAAGAAGATGGTGTTGTACTTTTTTCTGCCGATCCGCTCATGCAAGGCTTAACGCAACCGCAAAATTATTTTAATATCGGTCTGTACGAAATGGCGCGCGTTTTCAAGTACACATACAATGCCTTTGAAATGCCCGAAATGCCCGAACGCGAATTGGAAATTATTTCAAGAATGAGTAAAAAAAATATCGAAAGCATCGTCGGACTATCTGATTTAGATAATTTTGCAATTGCTGTGCATCATTTTTTCGTTTTTCCGCAAACATTTTCCATAATTTCGTCCGACGTTTATCAATTACTTTGTAATTTATTCAATCAAAATCCTTTGAATGAATTTAATCCTATTTTAGTGAAGATGGTTAGTTAGTTTGCTCGTTGGTCAGTTGAAAATCCATCAAACAAACAACGAGCCAACGAGCCAACTCACGCAACCGGCACCATTCAACTCTTTTTTATGAAAATAATTATCATCTTCTTTTTGTCGTTTTTGTTTCTTAATTCTTGCAAACAAACCGGCACCGGCAATGCAATTGATGCAACCGGTTCATTCACTAAAATATCTGATGAAAAAATTTTTTATAAACAATTTAAAGGCATGCTCGGTACGCAACCGGTGACGCTCAATTTGTGCAAAAATACCGGTGTCGGCGACGGTCGGGAAACACGTTTCACCGGTTATTTTTATTACGACAGCGAAGAAAATCCGATGCAGGTTTACGGCGGAACAGACGAAAAAAATTTTATTAACTTGGATATTTGGAGCCGCGATGGCAGCGCATTTTTTTTTAACGGTAAACAAACCGATGGCGGTATTTTTTCAGGAACTTGGCAAGATACGGTTTCTGTACCCCATAAAATATTACCTTTCAATTTGAAAGAAGTTTACAACGACGCATCGCTACGGTTTTCTTTTACCGAATTAGCAGACTCTTTGATACTTTTTAAAAACACGAAAGACAGTCCGAGAGCTGAATTTTCAGGAAATATCCTTGTGCCGACAACTTCAACAGACAAAAATATTGCGGCATTTTTAAATAAAGCATTTCTAACTCCTGACGTGGAAGTGGGTAATTCGAGTGAAGAAAAGCTCAAATTTAAAAAAATAACTTATACCGACGGCGCAACCATGTTCAAAATGCAACGCGATTCATTTTTCAAGGATTATTCCGAAACGATGAAAGATGAAAAACCGGATGATGATTACAATAGGAATTACGCGCAAACAACGGAAAATGCGGTAGTTTATAATGCCGATAATTTGTTGAGTATTGCGACAATGAGTTATGAAACTACAGGCGGCGCGCATGGTATGAGTATTATAACTTTAAGCAGTTATGATCTGAAATCATTAAAAAAATTGAGTTTGGACGATGTTTTTAAACCCGGCTATAAACCGACCGTTAATGCGATTTTAGAAAAAGCAGTTCGCAAACAAGAAAATATTAAACCCGATGAACTACTGAGCAGCGTTTTATTTACGGATAAAATGGAAGTAACCGACAACTTTTGTGTGACGCGCAAAGGCATTTTGTTTTTATATAATTCTGATGAAATTGCGAGCCATGCTCAAGGAGAATTTGACTTTTTTATTCCGTTCACGGATTTGAAATCTGTTTTGAAATGATTTAATATCCGTAAAAACCGGCATTGCTGAAAACCTGTTCGCAATGCCGGTTTTTTATTTTGTTAGGTGTACTTTTACCTTTCATTTTAATATTTATTTTGCTGACTTCTGAAAATAAATCACCACCAATTAACGACCGTTTCAAAAAAAGTTTGTTCACCACCGGTGCGGGCTTACTGAATCAAATAGTATTGGTGGCGATACAATTGCTGAGCGTACCGTTGATATTGAAATACCTCGGCTCCGAAAAATTCGGATTACTCGGCGTGATGACGACCTACTTTTTTTTCTGGGGCAGTACGGATTTAGGTTTGGGTTTCGGTTTACAAAACGCCGTACCCGCTTACCGCAATAAGCCCGACCGAATGAAACGCGCACACGCCGGCGTTTTTTTCGCGATGGCGGGTATAGGTACTTTTTTATTTTTGTCGGCATTCGTTTGGCTTTTCGGGTGCAACGGCGTGGCGCATTTACCTTTTCGCGGCGTAATTTCCGATTCCGATTATGTTTATTCGCTGCTTGTGCTGTTTTTTTGCTTTTGTTTCAATATGCCTTTGTTGGTAGCCTCCAATGTGTTAATCGGTTTGCAAAAAGGATATATCCCTAAAATCACGGCGGCGGCGGCAAATCTAATCGGCATAGTGTGTTTATTTATCGGCATTTATTTTCACCGAAATATCGTGTTTATTGTAGCGGCGAGCAACTTGCCGGGAATTTTATCTTCCGTGCTGAATTATATTTACTTTTATAAAGCCAATGAAACAAAGCATCTGACTATTTCATTTCGGTTTTTCGATGCGCCGGAACTTAAAAAACTCCTGAAAATCGGATTAGTGTTTTGGATTTTGGGTTTGACATCACAATTGATGTTCGGCTGGGACAATATTCCGGTTGCAAAGTTTTTGGGTTTAGAGGCGGTCGCAAAATATTCGATAGCCGCACGCATTACCCGTATTTTTGCATTGTCGGCAACGCTTTTTTTCGCGCCTTTACTGCCGGCGTACAACGATGCGTTTCACAATAAAGACACACAATGGTTGCGAAAAACAACCGTGAAAAATTTTCAGTGGCTCGTGCTTGCAAGCGTTTTATTTTTACCGATTGTTTATTTCGGAACCAATACGTTGGTGTATTATTGGTTAGGTTACAAAAATTATTTTGATTCCGATTGGTTGTTGCTGATGTATGTTCTCATCGTTTTTTTAAGTTTTAATGCTTTCGTTTCATATATCATGTTGAGTGCGCCGTTGATAAAAAAAATGTTGTGGGTTTTTCCGCCGGCGGCTTTGTTGTCTTTGGCGGGAAAATGGTACGGTGTACAGTATTTCGGCGTGACGGGATTGGTATTCGGCGGCGTAATACCCTATGTTTTTATTTTTTTCGGCGGTTCGGGTTTTTATATCCGAAAAATTTTATGGGATGATTGATTCTCTCGAATTTTTACTGGCGTGTATATCCGGTACATAACCTTTTAAAAATACTGCGACAACGGTTTTCGGTGTCAAAACTTTTACCGACGTGTTACCCGGTATTTCTAAAATTTCGGCATAACCAAACGGTGTCCATCTCAAAAGTTTTTTGTCAAAGTACATGTAACAATCTCCGGAATTTTCGGGTTGAATAAAAGTACCGTTCGGCAAATTTTCCAAATTATCATAAAAAAATATTTTTCGCCCGTTACCGTCTATGCGTTCGGCGTGCAAAACGGCATCTATACTCTTTACGGAAGTATCCGGCAAATAATAATTTTTCTCATTGGCTTCAAGCCATAAATTTTTGAATAATTTGAATTTCGGATACCGGCAAAAAGCGCAAGGTCGGTGTCCGGCGGCAAAAGCCGTGGCTTCGTCCAAGAAAAAAAGTTCCGTCCAACGCTTTTCCGTCATCACTTGCCTTTTTGCGTTTTTATATTCAAGCGCGCAAGTGATCCAATATTTTGTTTTAAAAGGCGTAATTATTTTTTTATTCCTATGAATCACGCCGCGATTGCCGGTAAAAGTACCCCGACTTTCACTCGCAAAAATTTCACCGAAAGGATTTACACGATTTTGTAAAGACATATAAAAGTGGATGGTGTAATTTATGGTTCTAAAAACGAAACAAAATACGGTAACATCGCGCGATAATCAAAATACTGCTCAACAAAAAGGCGTGCATTTTTTTGAATTTCCAATCGTACATCTGCCGCACATTCGATACAATTTTTTAAACCTGTTCTCAGTGATTCTACATCGTCGGGCTTTACCAACCAACCGTTTTTCCCGTTGTTCATCACTTCCGGAATACCGCCGACATTAGTTGCTACAACCGAAATACCGTGCGCTAAACCTTCCACATTCGCCAAACCGAGTGCTTCGGAATGCACGGGCATACATAAAATATGGTGCGTTTGCATAGCGGCGTAAACTGTCTCCAAAGGTTGCGCACCGCAATAATCAAGAGTAATATTTTTTGCTTTATTTTTTTCTAACCAAGCTCGAATATCATTTTCAAAAAAACGGCTCGCACCTATTATGGTTAAGTCAAAACTGTAATCTTTCAATTGCGAAAGCGCATCCATCAGTATGTAAATTCTGCCGCGCATCACGTCGCTTTTTATGAAAAGAATTTTTATTTTTTCTTTCGGATTAATTGAAATCGGATTGAATGGAATATTTTTTATGTCAATCGTTTGCAGCAGCGTGTGCATTTTGAAGATATGCTGCGGAAAAAATCGCTCGAAAACATGCCTTGTATAATCCGAGCAAAAAAAAACGCGATCAAATCTGCGCATGACCGCGCGTTCTAAACCATGTTCGAGATACGCAAAATATAAATAGGCTTTCAAAGATTTATAATTGCGTTTGTCCGGTAAAATATAATGGTCAGTATGTATTACACCCCAAATTTTAATATTTTTCGGCAATAACCGACTTGCAAGCACACCCAAAGTCGCTACGTTAAAAAAAATAATATCGTAATCGTATTCTTTTTTTATGCGGCGACACGCGCGATAAAAAGGTGCATTGTCGAGTATTGAAGCAAAATTTTTTAAACGGTGGGGGTGGTTAATATTTATTTTATAAATTTTATCGGTCGGCACGGCAACATCATCCGTTACGATGCGTACTTCGTGTACCGGATACAATGCGTTTATTTTCAGCAACCAATGCGGCAGATAAAACGGTCCATTGATGGTTGTTTCAAAAATATTGGTGACGACGAGCATTTTCATTTTTCTCCCGTTACTTCTTGTCCCATTACTTTCAAGGTGAGCGTCATGACTTTCTTTTCGGGGTTGCGTTTGAAAACATAAATAGTCCCGTAACTGCTTGTTGATTTGAAAGTATCCACATCTGCTTCCGGCAAAAGTTTATTGTTGCCGTAACTGTCTACTTCACCGAAAATAAGACCATCTTTCAAAGTGATAGTAGCTTGACTAACTGTTTCCGAAAATTTATAAACGCCGACATAATCAGCTAAATTAACGGAATCTTTTACTGCCGTTTTTGCTGGCGCAGTTTGCGCAAATGCTGTTACGCATGTTATTGCTAAAAATAAAAGTAATAAAAATTTTTTCATGACTGTAAAATAGATTGATTTATGAATATTTTATTGCAAAGCTAATAATTTTGATTAATGTGACACTATTTTGTTGTTTTAAAATTTACTTTAATCCGAAACTAAAATTATTTTCTATTTTTCAAACAAAAATCGTAATTTCTATTTTAATTTGTTATTTTTGTAAAAAAATTACACTTTTTAAATTTAAAGACTATGATTTTAGAATTTAAAATTGAAAATTTTCTTTCCTTTAAAGAAAAACAAACCTTTAGTTTCGAGGCAACTTCAGATAAGCATCTGGAAGACTATTATTGCGTTGAAGTAAAACCTGGTGTGCGCATTTTGAAAATGGGTATTATTTACGGCGCGAATGCTTCCGGTAAAACAAATTTGTTAAAAGCATTTAATGTACTGAGAACATTGGTAACAAGACCTAAAAATGATAAATATGAAAGTACAGGTTTCAATACTTTTAAATTTGATAAAAATTACGATAAAAAACCCGGCAGTTTTGAACTGATTTTTTTTATTAGGGCAGTAAAATATATTTACACAGTAAAATTAGACGAGTTTAAAATCCAAGAAGAAAAACTCACTTATTATCCTTCAACTCAACCTGCTGAAATTTTTTCAAGAATTACTCACATCGATAGCGATTTAGTGGAAATTACTTTCGGCAGTAAAATAAAAATAAAACCTTACGATAAGGCTATTCTCGAAGGCAATACTTTGAGTAATATGACTGCGCTTTCTGCATTTAATAAAACTAATATTGACATTCCTGAATTAAAAAAAGTTTTTTTTTGGTTTAAAAATGATTTCGAAAGAATAATAACTCCTAAATCAACTCTCGGATTAAATTATAACTCCTACTCATATAGAGAACAGGCTGAAAAAAATAAAGAATTCAAATTGGAACTTTTAAATAAAGCTGATTTCAATATCAGTGATTTTAAAGTTGAAGATAATCCGGAAGAACGAACGGAAGATGAAAATGAAATAAGAAGGCGCTTTAATTTAGAGCGTGCCTCTAAAAACAAACTCAGTTTTACACATCAAATACAAAATGAAACAATCGTTGAAGAATTTGAAATGGAAGCCAAAGATCAATCTTCAGGTACTTTAAGGTATTTTGGTTTGGGCAATATTTTGCACAAACTCACAGAGAATAATACTTTTGTTTCAATTGACGAACTCGAAAGTTCACTTCATCCAGATTTGGTACAACACTTTCTTTTAACATTTTTAGCCAATTCCAATAAATCGCAGATATTGGTATCAACTCATAATTTGAATATTTTAGAGGAAGCAGACAATGCGCGTAAAGATATTTTTTGGTTTGCTGAAAAAAATGAAGCTGGTGCGACAAAAATTTACCCTTTATCCGATTTTGATATTAGAAAAAATTTATCTTTTGCTAATGCTTACAAAGCCGGGAAATTCGGTGCTAAACCGAAATTAGGTAATCCATTTATTGAACAAACAAATGCCGCGACAAAGTAAAACGAGTACGACGCGAAAAACGATTGCTATTGTTGGCGATGGAGAAACAGAATATTTTTATTTTCAAAATTTTAAAGAAAAGGAAAAATTAGATGTTACTATCAAACCCGATTTGCCGACAAAATCTGGTTGGGAAGGCGTTATTGAGAAAGCAGAAAAATTGATTTCAACAGGAACCGATAAAGTTTATTGCGTAATAGATTATGATGTAATTGTAGCGAAAAAAACTCACTTAAAATATCAAACAGCTAAAATTAAGTGTTTAAACTCTGCAAAAAAATTAAGAAGTGAAGTTGTGTTTATCGAAATGATGCCTTGCCTTGAATTGTGGTTTTATTTACATTTTAAATACACTACAAAATCTTTAAGTGAATGTTCATTAATTCATAATGATTTAAAACAGCAGTATATTCCTGATTATGAAAAAACTCAAAAGTAACATCGGAATAAAAGAATGTACAGTTTTTTGTTGGATAAACTGCCATTAGCGATTTTGAATGCGCAAAAATTGTGCAACTTATAAACAGGCGGTGAACACGCTACTAATCTGCATTTTCCTTTTGCTGAATTGCATATTATATTTGATGACTTATTTTCGGAAGAAAGAAAACAAGAATTGAAATTGAAATAAAAAAAATCGCATAAAGAAACCAAATTTCTCTACGCGATTTTTTTTGCTAATCTGAAAATATAATACTCTAAGTCTTAGGTGTTACTTCACTTTTTAATTGCACCAATAATTCCTTCACGGCTTCCGTAGTCAAAGATTTCGGACGTTCAAGCGGAAAACCGAGTGCGCGCGACCAACACAATGCCGCCGAAACACCTAAAGCGCGCGATACACCGAACAACACCGTATAAAATCCGTATTCTTTCATACCGTAATGTTCGAGCAATGCGCCGGAATGTGCATCCACGTTAGGCCAAGGATTTTTTATTTTTCCAATGCTTTGCAGCACCGGCGGAACAACTTTGAATATTTGCCAGACTATTTTTACTAAATCATCATTCGGACAGTATTTTTCTCCGAAAGCTTTTTGAGCCATAAATCTCGGATCGGGTTGGCGCAAAACCGCATGACCGTAACCCGGTACAACGCGCCCTTCGGCTAAAGTTTTTTTCACGTACTCTACTATTTGTTCATCGGTCGGTTGTCGTGTGCCGATGGTATCAATCATACCGTAAATCCATTTTATCACTTCTTGATTGGCTAAACCATGCAACGGACCGGCTAAAGAATTCATTGCTGCTGCAAACGATTGATAAGGATCCGATAAGGTAGAACCCACCAAATGCGATGTATGCGCCGAAGCATTTCCACCTTCATGGTCGGAGTGAATGGTCATGTACAAACGCATCAAATTTTTAAAATCCGAATTCTCATACCCCAACATATGCGTAAAGTTGGCTGCCCAATCCAATTTATCATTCGGTGCAATAGCGGTACCGTCTTTAAATTTTTTTCTGTAAATATATGCCGCAACCGGTGTAATGTTGGCAATCAAATTCATCACGTCTTCGTAAGTTGCATCCCAATAATCCGATTTCGGCATGCCTTCTTCGTAACGGTGTGCGAAAATACTGTTCGTTTGCATCGCCATGATACCGATATTAAACATTGTCATAGCGTGCGTTTCCGCAGGCAGCGCATCAATAGCAGCGTATACATGAGCGGGTACATTTCTGCGACGTTCCCAATCGTTTGTTACCCATAAAACTTCTTCGTCGGTCGGCACTTCGTTTGTAAGCATTAACCAAAACAAACCTTCGGGTAACGGTTCTTTCCCGCGTCCGGTGGGTAATTTTTCTTGTAATTCCGGAATCGTGAAGCCGCGAAAGCGGATTCCTTCTTGCGCATCAAGCAAAGAAGTTTCGTAAATCATACTTTTTATATCGCGCATACCGCCGTAAGCCTGACTTAAAGTGACGTGATCAATCACGGTTTCGCCGTGTTCTTTGAGTATGGCTTTTATTTCGGTAGCTTGTGCAGTCGCTTTTTCTTTGAATTTCGCTTTGAGAGGATCCATACGTATTTTTAAGTGAGAGTATTAATTTAATGGTAAATGGTAAACGGTAAATGGTAAATAATTTTTAAGAATAAAATTTACCATTAAAAATTTACCGTTTACCATTTACCATTAAAATTTACCGTTTATCATTTACCATTAAATATTTACCATTCTTCAATTGCCGCTAATTTCTGATTAATGACAGTTTCGGATAGTTTTTGTTTTTGCCACGATGCGATAGTTACATTCATCTTTTGAGCTTTCGCAGCCGTGTTTTTATTGAATAAAACGCGCTGACTGTCATCAAGTACATCTCGGATTTCGCTGTCCGCTAAATTAAATGTCGTGATGCGTTTTTGAACAAATCGTTTCAAATCGGAAGCTTTGAGCGACGCAATGTCCGCCAAGTTCTGAAATTTAACGATTTCAATTTGTTTTACCGCCAACGCCTGTTCACCCGAAAAATTATAAATATCGGATAAAGCAATTGTTGCTTTATCGGCATCCGTCGCGCCGTACGATTTATCATTTATATTTTGGGTTTGAGAAAAAACACCGGTCACTGCAAACAAAAATACGGGAATGAGAATTTTTACGGTTTTCATATTGAAGGAGAATAGTTATTTATTTTTTTCGCACGCAATTTAACGGGCGAAAGGTAATGCCTTTCGTTGGACACACAAAAATATACTTAAAATTAAATTTCACAAAACAATCGCGAAAATTTAAAAGCAATAGTTTTGTGAAATGATTGACTCACGCTTAATTTCAACTTAATAATTTTAAATTCATGATTCTTAATTCCTAATTAACACCGCCGTCTTATCTTTGCACATCTTAGGAATGAAATCTCAATAAGATACTAATTTTAAGCTATTCTTTTCTCGTCTGAAAAACTTTATTTTCAATCAAATATTCCCGATATTTTCTTGAAAATAAAGTCTCCCAAACAAAAAAAATAATTAGTCCAAAATTATTACCTTATTAAAATTTCGTTCCTTAAAACAAAAATTCAATAGTTTATGATAAAAATTCTCGCCAACGATGGCATTGAAGCGGAAGCAAAATCTTTGCTCGAAGCTGCCGGATTTCATGTTGAAACCGAAAAAGTAGCCCAAGACAAATTGATGACTGAACTGAAAAAGTACGAAGTCATTACCGTGCGTTCCGCTACGCAAGTACGTAAAGAACTTATTGACGCTTGTCCGAACCTTAAAGTAATTGCGCGCGGCGGTGTCGGCGTAGATAATATTGATGTGGATTACGCGAAATCAAAAGGGATCAACGTTATTACCACACCCGCCGCTTCTTCGCGTTCGGTGGCGGAATTGGCTTTGGCACATATTTTATCGCTTTCGCGTTTTGTTCACAACGCTAATCGTGACATGGCAACGGGTGATTTCAAAAAACTGAAAAATAATTATGCTGCCGGTATCGAACTGAAAGGAAAAACTATCGGTATTGTCGGCTTCGGTCGCATCGGACAAGAACTCGCAAAATTGGCGATGGGTATCGGTATGAAGGTTTTGTACAGCGATCCGATTTTGCCGCAAACAAATCTCGAAATAGATTTGTACACGACGCACACAGTAAAATTAAACGTAACTTTAAATGCTTCACCGTTTGAGGATATTTTGACGCACGCCGATTTTATTTCCGTTCACACGCCGGCATTGAAAAAACCACTTATCGGTGCAGAAGAATTGGCGAAAATGAAACGCGGTGTCATTCTTATTAATTGCGCACGCGGCGGTGTTATTGACGAAACCGCATTATTGGAATCGCTTAACAACGGACACGTCGGCGGTGCGGGTTTAGATGCTTTTATGAACGAACCTACACCGAATCCGGTTTTGTTGAATCATGCGCGCATCAGTGTATCGCCGCATATCGGCGCGTCTACGAATGAAGCACAAAAAAATATAGGAAAAGAATTGGCTGAAAAAATCACGGCGCATTTTGCAAAATAATTTCTAGTGCATTGAATTTTATTTCAGAAGACGAAAATACCTCATCAAGAAAATAATTTTCTTGATGAGGTATTTTCGTCTTCTTCCAAAGAATTTATATTTTAAAATCACGTACTGAAGCGGTTAATGTATTGCCTTCTTTAATGAGCGTGTCGCGGATTTCGATAACGAAAGTTACAGACTCTTCCATAAGGTCAGCAATTTTAGGAATACTTATTTCTCCCGAAAGCAACATTCGCCTTACGGCTTTCTTACTTTTAATGGCTTCGCCTTCGGCTTTTCCCTCGGCTTTTCCTTCGGCTTTTCCTTCGGCTTTTCCTTTAGCTTCACCTCTGTTTAGAGTTATTTGATAAGCGGTCATAGTTTCAGAATTTATTTCGGATGAAAGACTTTCATTAACGATTTCGATAAGTTCTTCAGGTTCCATTTGCGCCTGAGAGAACATATACCTTACAAATATACGCAAAAGTTCGCGCTTTTCAGGATGATTTTTGAAATATTTTAAAAAATATTTTTTCTGCTTTCTTATAAAAGGTGTGTCACCGGCTTTTTTGAATTGCAGCATCAAAGCACCCAATAAATGTTCATTACTCATTTCAATAATCAAATCGTCAGGTGTTTGAAAAACCTCGAACAGGATATATTCAAACTCCGGAATAAATTTTTTGTAAACGGGCGACAAGTTTTTGAATGACCCGGAAAATGGTTTTCTCTTCCATTTACTTTTACCGTGATAAAATACAACGGGAATAATTATAGTTAAAGGTCGGTTTGCGGAAACGTCGCGCAACCAAATGGATGACATATAATGTATCAATTGCACGAAAATATCTTTGGGTTGATAACTTTTATGCTCGAAAAGTAATGCAACAGCTACTTTTCGATTGCCGCCTTTTTGCGTTGTGCGCCAAACTACATCAGAAAAAGTCTTCGACAATTCTGCCGAAACATAAGTATTTGTATCTTGTTTGAGTTTATCCCAATCAATCAGTTCGCGTAATTCGGGCGGAAAAGCTAATTCCGCAAGTTCAATCACGGCTTCTTTGTACTGAAACGTGCCAACAAAAAGTGCGTCGTGGGGTTGATGCGGTTGATCTATTTCATTGTCTTTCACGTATGTTTTATTTATCGCTCAAAAACAGTAATCTTTTTCGTTTTGGAAAAATTCGTGGCGGTTAAATTTATACTTTATTTTTATTTTTGTTACCTCGTCATACACTCGGTTTTTAAATTTTACGGGGCGGATAAGCTCTGCAAATATAAATTGAACAGCTCGTTTTTTTTTAAGACATTTTTTAAAAATTTTATTTTCAATTTAAAAAATAAAAAAAATCGCACGAAAAATTTTTTTCGTGCGATTTTTTTTCAAAAAGTATTTTTCCGAAAAAAAAATTATAATTTCGCTTTTTTCCGCCACTTATCCAAGTTGGCGCAATTGTCGTACATTTTATCTATGGCGATAAACGTAGCATGATTTTTATGTTCTATCCAGCTGCCCAAAGATTTATTTTTTTTCTGTTCGAGTGCCGCCGCCTGAATTTTATTATAATCCGTCGCAATACTGGCTTTATGCGGCGATGTTTTTGAAATCAGTTTGACGCACCGATAATATTTTTCGCCACTCGGCGAAGTCACTTCAATCGGTCCGGAAATGCTGCCGACTTTCATCGAATCAATCGCGAAATAAGTATCGGGGTCGAGTTCGCGAGTTTCGAAAGTATTGGTTCCGTTTTGCGGATTGGCTAATCGTCCGTCGTTGTGATAACTCTGCGTATTTTTATCTCCGAATTGTTTCACCGCTACTGAAAAATTTAAAGAATCGCTTGTAATGGCTTTACGCACGGAATCCAATAAGGCTTTGGTGTGTACGTAATCTTCATCCACAATTTCAGCCCGAATAAGTATATGCCGCGCATGAACGGCATTGCCGCGTCTTTCTATGAGTTTCATCAAGTGAAAACCGAATTCTGTTTCAAAAACTTCGGAAATTTGTCCTTCGTCTAATTTAAAAGCCTGAGCTTCGAACTCCGGAACGAATTTACCGCGTTTTGCCCAACCCAAATCGCCCCCTTCTTTTCCGGAACCGGGATCTTGAGAGAATTTTTTGGCTAATTCGGCAAAATCTTTTTTGCCGTTCACGATTTCTTCGCGTATTTTTTCCAAGCGTTCGCGTGCGATACCGCGTTGTGCAGCATTAGCTTTTGGTTTACGTACTATTTCAGCCAGTTCTACTTCTTGATTGAAATACGGTAGACTGTCTTTCGGAATACCGGCAAAAAAAGTTTTTACTTCGGCGGGTGTTACCGTTAAGCCTTCCAATATTTTGGCGCGCATTTTATCGCCCATAATTTGGTCTTTCATATCGTCGCGCATGGAAGCTTTCATGGCATTGGGTGTGATATTGTAGTAAGTTATGAACTGCTCGACGTTACCGCCCATATAATCCAATATTTTATCTACCCGTGCATTGAGTTGTTGATCCACTTCTTCATCTTTCGGATAAAGTGAATCAATTTTAGCTTGATTAACCAACAATTTTCCGACCATAATTTGGTCGAGTGACAAACATTTAAAGTTTTCAGGCACACTGCCGCGCGAATCTTTGGTAGCGGAATATTGTTCTTCCACATCGGATAGTAAAATGTATTCGTCGCCTACGCGTGCAATGACTTTATCTATCAATTCTTTTTTCGGAGCCTGTGCGTGCAAAGCCGTGAACGCAACGCAACTTACTGCCAATAATAAAAAATATCTTTTCATTTTTTTCTTTGTTACAATGTTCGGTACTTGTTTGTATTTTTCACAAACAATATAAAGCAAGTTATTACTAAACGTTCTAAAACTCGAAATGTACATTATCTATTGCTGCTTTACGATTTTTTTAGTGCGACTGTTATGAATTATCTTGGATAGGTACTTTAAGGTCAAAAATAAAGATGGGCGGTTAAAAAGTTGAGTTACCGCTTATTTCTATTTTTTATCTTTATTTTTGTCTGCCAATTGACGTTTTAAATCTTCGATTAATTGATTTTGTTCATCTAACTGATTTTCTTTTTGCTCGATGACTTTATCTTTTTGCTCGATGACTTTATCTTTTTTCTCAATGACTTTATCTTTTTGCTCGATGATTTTATCCTTTCCCTCCAATTGATCTTGATATTTTTCTTTTATATCCTGATACTCCTTTTCTATTTCGTCTTCGATATCCATTCGGTCCCGCAAACTTTGGTCTGCAATAGCGCGCGTCAAGCGATTGACCATTTTTTCTACAAGCGGATCACTCATATTGCCCGAGTAATTCAATTTATGTTCGTCATCGGTTTGATAACGTTGACTGAAAATATTCAATACATTTTCTACGCGACTTTGTTCGTTCGGATGCAGTTTAGGTATTTGTACCGTATAGCAGCTCTCATGATTTAGTAGGCGTATAAATTTATCGAACGGTTCATACTCTAATTGTTTACCGGTTATGACATCAATAAAACAATTCTTTACTTTCAGTACGGATGTCGGTACATCATCTAATTCAAAACCGAGAAAATAAATAGTAACGATTTCTAAAGATTGCGCTTTTTCTTTCCCGTTAATGAGTAATTTATCTTCTTTTTGATAATTTTCGCCTAAGTATTTCCTGAATCTTTGGATATTTGTACTTCTTTTAGTTTTTTGCAACTCAATCAATGCTTTTTTATAAGCGCCGGAACTTTCTTTTATCACGGCTATAAAATCTAAACGATAGATATTCACCGGTAGTCTATCGTCTATTGCGGATTCCGAAGTTCTTTCTTGCGGTCTTAAAGTCAAATCGGTTATCTCCGAATTCAAAATTACGGACAGCACACCTTTGGCGATATCGGTATCTTCCATCAAATACTTGAACACGGTATCGTATATCGGATTAGCTATTATCATGCTGATTATTTGTGAAACGAACCGGTTATCATTATTTTTCGATTGCAAAAATCTTCAATCCTGTTCATTCTTACAACGGCAAAATCTTGATATTATTTTTTTTCAATTCCGAATCATACATTTCTTGTTTTTTTGTTTCCAAGAGTTGTTGCTTGCGCTGATTGAGAATAAATTTCGATGCCTGCTCTTTTATGTACGACAAAGGCGCAATATCTTTCTGATTCATGGTTTTGAGAGCACGAAAATAATACTGAAAATGCGCATCGGTAATGGTTATTTCTTTTCCTTCCGAAATATTTTCGCCCGAAACCGTTCCTCTCGGCAAAAGTACGGCAATATCTTCAACACGATGCCAAGTTGAGTCTTCGAGGAGGAAAGATCTTGAATATTGTTGCGCGTATTTTTGCATTTTCGCCAAGTTATCCGACGATCTCGGATTGTTCCACCATTTTTGCAGACTGTCGGGTTGCGGTACGGGTTTGGGTACTTTCAGAAAATAGCACCGTGCGATGGGTGTCGAAAGTTGATATTGGTCTTTGGTACGCTCGTAAAACGCTTTAAGTTCGGCATCGCCGATGACGGTATCCAAACTTTTTTTAGTGAGTTGTTCTTCATAACTGTTGAGAATAAGTGAAGCGCGATATTTCTGCACCAAGTCATCAATGTTCAAATCTTTCGGAATATTGCGTTCGGCTTCGTGCATTATCAGTTGTTCGCGTACCCACCGGTTCGTGTAAGCATTCGTCACCATGACACTGTCCTGATGCGACGCATTGTCCGGAAACATATCTTCGAGATTGCTCACGTACAGCGTATTATTGAACACGGTTGCCAACGGTTTATCCGGTTTTGTCGTGTTTAAAGGATTTTTACAAGCGAGTGTAATGATAAGAAGAACGTAAAATATTTTTTGAAAACGCGGCATTGAATACGGTATTGAAAAAGTCTATTCCGATGAAAAACACAAAGTTAAAGTATTGCGCGCTTACGGATTTATTTTTGGGCGGCAAGATTTTCTTAAAACTATTTCGCCTGCTAAAATTTTGTAAATACGCCTTTTTTAATACCGATATAAGCCCTCGAAAAAAATCGCAACAAGATTGAAATAAAAAGTTTTCTTTTTTCTTTTTCTTTTTTTTGGAAAAACCGTATACCTTTGCCGTTGTAAGATTTTAATTACAAAAAAATCGTAAATGCGCGTTAAAATTCACTCAACGGAAATATACACCTAAAGTTTTTTAAAAGTCCGATATCGGCAAGTCTTAATAATTTTTAATCTGAAATCAATTTCTTACTTTACAAACATAAATTACCTGTAGCTATTTTTCTTTTTCACAGAGTCACCGCCTGAACAAGCGTTATTTTTTTATCCGAATGCTTATTTTGCATGAATCGGATAAGTAAAATCCGGTATGCATGTTTTAATTCATTTTCTATCTTGTAAATTTTTCCGAAAAACGAATCGTCAGGTTTAAATTACTTGTGCGAAACGTGCATAAAATTTACGTAAACAAGCCAGCCTGTCGGTACGCATGAACGGCGAAGCCGTATTTGTTTTCAGAAATCCTGAAATAAAATAAAAAAAAAAAAAAAAAATAAAAAAAAAAAAAAAAAAATAAAAAAAATAAAAAAAATAAAAAAAATAAAAAAATAAAAAAATAAAATAAAAAAAAATTTTGAATTAAATAAGTTGAACAGAAAAGTAAAATTTGCCGTCATCGGTTGCGGACACATCGGAAAAAGGCATATTGAAATGATTTTGAAGCATCCCGAAGCAGAATTGACGGCATTGATTGATACGAAACATTTTTCCGAACTCGGTTTAAAGCTTTCCGGTATTCCTTTTTTTGACGAATATGAAGCTTTTTTGAAATCCGATATCGAAACGGATGTCGTTAATATTGCTACACCGAACGGTTTTCATGCACCGCAAGCTCTGGCGTGTTTAGAAGCAAAAAAACACATCGTTATAGAAAAACCCATGACGCTTACTAAATCCGATGCCGAAAAAATAATCGATAAAGCTTTGCGCGTGAACAAGAACGTTTTTGTGGTGATGCAAAATCGTTACTCGCCGCCTTCGGTCTGGATAAAAAGCGTAATTGAAAAAAAAGTATTGGGAAAAATATTTCTGGTTCAAATTAATTGCTACTGGAATCGCGACGAACGTTATTATACACCCGGCAGTTGGCACGGAAAAAAAGATTTAGACGGCGGTACACTCTTTACGCAATTTTCGCACTTCATAGATATGGTATATTGGCTGTTCGGCGACATAACGAATATAAAGTCGAAATTTAATAATTTTAACCATTCAAATTTAACCGAATTCGAAGACTCCGGTATTGTACAATTTGATTTTTTAAACGGCGGCATCGGTTGTCTTAATTTTTCCACCTCCGTTTGGGATAAAAATTTGGAGAGCAGCATGACTGTCGTCGCCGAAAACGGTACGGTGAAAATCGGCGGACAATACATGGATAAAGTTGAATACTGCCATATAAAAAATTATACGATGCCCGAATTATCCGCAACCAATCCCGTAAATAATTACGGCGGTTATACGGGTTCGGCGCAAAATCATAACTTCGTGATTGATAATGTCGTGAATGTTTTGAAAGGGCGCGATGCGATTACGGTTAATGCACTCGAGGGAATGAAGACGGTGGACGTGATTGAGCGGATGTATTTATTGAGCAGTATTTAGTTTTCGCTATTAAAAATGTTAATTAAAATTAAAAAATAATTAAACGCCATTAAACTTCTCTGCAAAAGTTTAATCTAATATGATGGATTCATTAACTATCATATCAGATTTAGACAAATGGAAAACAGAAAAAACAAATTACACTTTTGGAGTGGCAAAGAACTTATAAACCGACAAGCAAAAGAGAATATACTTCACCAAAAAGGTAAAGTCTTATGGTTTACAGGGCTTTCGGGTGCCGGCAAAAGTACAATAGCCGATCAATTAGAAAAAAAATTTCTTGAAGAAGGTATTCTGTCT
Source organism: Chitinophagales bacterium (assembly GCA_038226035.1). GTDB lineage: Bacteria > Bacteroidota > Bacteroidia > Chitinophagales > Saprospiraceae > JAAFJT01. The sequence goes on from JBBRQS010000004.1 coordinate 95,304, forward strand.
AAAATTTTAGATGGTGACGAACTTCGGAACGGATTAAACAACAATCTCGGTTTTTCGGAGGCGGATAGAATGGAAAATATTCGTCGCACGGCTGAAGTAGCAAAACTGCTTTGTGATATGGGTGTTATGGTTATTGTGTCGTTAATCTCGCCGACTCAAGCTATGCGGGATTTAGCACGCCGGATCGTTGGCTGCGGCGATTTTATGGAAGTTTATATTAATTCTTCCCTCCAAGTCTGCGAATATCGCGATGTGAAAGGGTTGTATAAAAAAGCGCGTACTGGAGAAATTCCGAACTTTACGGGCATAACGGCACCTTACGAGATTCCTGTCTGTCCGGATTTAATAATCGATACCGAAAATTGCAGGGTTTGTGAATGTGTAACTTATTTGCAAAATTCCTTGAAAGTACGACAGGTTCCGAGATACTCTATCATTAATGTCGCGAATAATTCTTTTATAAAAGTACCCCAAACAGTAATCAAGGAATTTTAGAATATTATTAAAGTGCTAAATGGAAAATAAAATTTTGATAATTTTGGGTGCAGGGCGATCAGGAACTTCATTTACTGCAAGTTGGTTGCAAAAATGTGGATTACAAATTGGGGAAAAATTTATTAAACCATCTTTTATCAACAAATTAGGTTTTTTTGAAGACAAGGAAATAATGTTGTTTCAAGATGAAGTACTTAAAAGTATTCAAAAAAAACCACTGAAGATAAAAATTACTGACATCGTTAGTGTTACAGACGAAGACAAAAAAAAAGCAAAAGATTTAGTTACTCAAAGAAATCAGAAATATCAGCAATGGGGTTGGAAAGATCCGGATTCTTGTTTATTGGTTAACCCATTATGGTCGAAAATAATACCAAATGTAAAAACGCTTGTTGTATATAGGTCTTACGAACTTGTAGTACATTCTCATCTCAAGATTCAAAGAGAAATAAATAAAAAAAATGGTGTAAGAAAACTCTCCGGTATCCTGCACCGAATTAAATACCTCTACAAGCCCACATTAGCTAAAGAAGTAAATTCCTTATTGGAAAGTTGGGTGCGCTACAATCAAGAAATAATTAATTTTTTAGAACATAAAAAAGAAGAAGATTTCTGCGTAGTTGACTTAGATACTATCCTGTGCAATCCTATAAAGGTTTTTGAAGTATTGACAAAAAAATTGACATTTTCGTTGAAGTATTTTGACATAAAAGAGATTTATGATTCCGATATGTTGACTTTAGAGGCAGGGAGTAACTACGCATGTGACAAGAATCTAAAAATACTTTCCGATACTTTGATTTTAAAATTGGAGCATCTAAGAGACAAAAGTTTGAATTTTGAAGGTTTATAAAATAAAATAATTCAGACAATTACTAGTCTTGATTTTCTGCTTCTGCTTCAACAAGATTTCACTTAAAAATATGCTAACCTTAAATAATGTAAAGCAAAATTTAATAGTTAAATTCAGAAAACAGGATGACAATACCAAAATAATTGCTAAAAATATTTTTTGGTCAGCGTTGATTAAGGTTGTGAGTATCAGTACCAATCTTTTATCCGTACCTTTACTGCTAGCATATTTGAATCCAAATGAATACGGTATTTGGCTAACTATGAGTGCTTTTTTAGGATGGTTCGGAGTATTTGATTTAGGAATAGGCAATGGATTAAGGAATAAATTAACAGAGGCACTGACATTGGGTAATTATGAAGACGCAAAAGTTTATGTAAGTACAGCCTATGCCGTGTTGACAGGAATATTTGCTTTAGTTTTTGTTTTGTTTTGCATTATTGGTTATTGGGTTAGTTGGGCTAAAGTGTTCAATGCCGCACCGACATTAGAAAATGAATTATTTTGGGCAACATTGTTGTTATTCGGCTCTCTTTGCACTCAATTTGTACTCAAATTAATATCAACTGTTTTAATAGCCCATCAAAATGTTGCTTGGTCAGACGGATTAAACACTGTAATCCAAATTACTTTACTGTTTTTTATTTGGGAAATAGGTACCTACCATACAGATCAAAGACTACTTATGGTTTCTGTTATTTACGGTTGCATTCCTATATTCCTACTACTTATAGGCAATTTTGTTTTTTTTCGAGGCAGGTTTAAAGATTTAAAGCCTTCCTTTGACCGCATAAAGTTATCAGAATTCAATAAAATAGGTAACTTAGGGTTTAAATTTTTTTTTATTCAAATCGCTGCTGTAATGATTTTTGCAACAGACAATATGCTTATTTCTCATTTATTTTCACCAAGTGACGCTGCATTGTACAACATAGCTTTTAAATATTTTAGCATAATAACAACTTTATTTTCAATCATACTTGCCTCTTCTTTACCAATGATTACGAATAGATATGTACTTAATGACTTTGAGTGGATAAAAAAAACGATGAAAAAATCATTATTTATTTGGTTCGGTCTAATAGCTGCTACGGTTTTTCAATTAACTATTAGCTCTTACGTGTATCACTTATGGGTTAAAGATTTGGTACAAATTCCATTTTCATTGTCATTAAGTATCGCACTATATTGTATTTTATTTAATTTAGGCGTACTTTACGTAAATTTTATCAACGCAGTCGGTAAACTTCGACTTCAGCTGTACGTGTCTATTGTGATGATGGTCGTGAACCCTCTAATAATTATATTTTATTGTACTACTTTGAAAATCGGGCTAATAGGTGTTCCTTTAGGTACAATATCAACAATTCTTTTACCCGTTATATTAAATTACACTCAATATAGAAAGATTATAACTAAAAAATCTTGCGGAATCTGGAATTATTAAACTTACTTTGATGATAAAATATGTATATCGCACAATAAAAAAAATCTTAGGTGGTGCCAATTTAAAAAAAGATAAGCAAGTTGAAATAGGGCAAGATTCTGATGTTTCCGGTGCAAACATTGACATTAGAAAGAGGCAAGCAAATTTTATAAACTTTAAAGTTGGTGCTAATTGCTTGATTAGTGGTAATTTTATTTTCGAAAAAAAAGATGCCCTCATTAATATAGGTAATGACACATTTATTGGTGGAAGTATGTTTGTAAGTGCATTAGCGATTGATATAGGCTCTGATGTCATGGTTTCTTGGGGTTGTACATTTATTGATACAAATGCACACTCTCTAAATTGGCAAGATAGAATAGATGATGTGGGAGATTGGAAAAAAGGAATAAACGAACATACACCAGGATATTATAAAAATTGGGATAAAGTTGAAAGCAAAAAAATAATTATTGGGAATAAAGCCTGGATAGGATTTAACTCTATCATTTTAAAAGGTGTGACAATCGGTGAAGGTGCAGTTATAGCTGCGGGTAGCGTAGTAACTAAAGATGTACCGCCTTATACTTTAGCGGGCGGAAACCCTGCTGTAGAAATTAAAACATTAAAAAGATAATGAAGACTTGGGAAGAAACTATTGAATACGTAAGGACTCAACCGAAATATTCTGATTTAGTCAAATTAGCATATTTCGAAGAAGGCTAAGAGCCAAATGTCGATAGATTCCGAAACAGTTTAGAATACAAAGCTACTAAAGAGTTAATTGAGAAACATATAAAAAATAAATGAAATTTTAATTTTAGAAATTAGTGTGACTAATGGCATTGCGAGCATTACTTTCGTAAGGGACGGTTATATGTATATGCACTTGAACCAGATTTGAGTGAGGCTATTGGCGCAGGAGCAATTAAGATACTTAAGTAAAAGTAAACAGTTTTTTTCGATACGGTTTGTATTTTTTATAAGACGCTTCCAAAGTCGGCTATAAATATTAATGGCAGTGGCTAGATATTTTCACACAATGTATCAAAGAACTTTTTTAAACTGATCCATCCTTAACTACTTTAAAATAGTAGGGTACAGTGTCCGCAGTACATTTTACTTACATAACAATTTACCGAATGACGCATATTTTAGTTATTTTACAAAAATTTATTTCTGCTGAATTGCTTGCCTTTGGTACACATTTTATTAGGACCTTTTATACTTCTTTTATTGTTTATTGGTGTTATGATTGCCTATATCCAAACATCCAAACTCGCTAATAATAATGAAGCCAGTATTTTAAACAAATAAAATATAACATCGTAATGAATAACAATTGTAAAATCTGTAATACTAATTCAAATTTCATTTTTAATAAAACACTTTTAGGAAAATATAAAATTAATTATTACAAATGTGATGTATGCAAATTTATTCAAACCGAATCCCCATACTGGCTTCAAGAGGCTTACAATAGTGCTATTACAACGTTAGATATAGGATTGCCTTATCGTAATTGGGAATGTGCTTTACATGTATCACGAGTTTTAAAACTAAATTTTAGGACTAATAAAAAGTTTTTAGATTATGGAGGAGGTTATGGTTTATTCGTTCGTCTAATGAGGGACAGAGGATTTGATTTTTACAGACAAGATATATACTGCGATAATATTTTCGCGAATTTTTTCGACATATCGGATATTCAAGTTAACACTGGATTTGAACTTGTAACTTCTTTTGAAGTGTTTGAACATTTAGAAAATCCACTCTTAGAGATTGAGAAGATGTTGGCTGCCGGCAATGCTCTATTTTTTTCCACAGCCACTCAACCTTCGATACTTCGACAAAAAATCAAAAAAGAAAATATAGAAAATTGGTGGTACATTCTTCCAGAAATAGGTCAACATATAGCATTATATGACCAAGAAACTTTAGTTTATATAGCAAAGAAATTTAACGTTTTTTTTTATACGGATGGTGCCAGTTTACATTTATTTTCTAAAAAAAGAATAATCCCTATCTATTTTGGATACCTCAAATTAAAAAGACTAACCTTATCAATAGCCAATTTAATGCGCAGATTTATAAAAGCCGATAATCGAAAAATATCATTATCAAATGATTTTAACTACATAAAAGATAAAATGTATGATAGTAAAAACAAAATGTGACTTTTTGATAACCGGATATTCGGGCTTTGTCGGAAAGTTCTTTTTAGATTTTTTGGATAACATCGGAGAAACAATCAACGTAGTTTGCATATCCCGTAAATCAGTTACAGATGAAAATCACTATAAAAATTTGAAGATTACTGTAGAAGCAGCTGACTTAAACAACAGGCTTAAAATTCAAGATATTCTATATTATTATCAACCTCAATACATTTTACATCTCGCTGCTTACAGCAGTGTAGCATACAGTTGGAAGTATCCCATTGAAAGTTTTAATAACAACACTAATATATTTCTTAATTTATTAGAAAGCATCAGGATTTTAAAAATTCCATGTAGGTTGCTATCCGTAGGGTCGTCGGAAGAATATGGTATTGTAAAACCCAATGACATACCTTTGAATGAAAACACGCTGCTTAACCCTATCAGTCCATATGCAGTTGCCAGGGTATCTCAAGAAATGTTATCAAAATTGTATGTAGAAAGCTACGATTTAGATATAGTAATGACGCGTTCATTTAATCATTGCGGACCGGAACAAACTGACCAGTTTGTAATTTCTTCACTTACAAGGAAAATATTAATGTATAGAACAAAATATGAAAATAAAATTTTAACCGGCGACTTAACAATTATTCGAGATTTTTTAGATGTAAGAGATGTTGTTAGAGCATATTATCTACTGTTGGTCAAAGGAATAAAAGGTGAAGTGTATAATGTATGCAGTGGAACAGGTTATTCTATCGGGCAGATTTTAGAAAAATTGTGTAAATTAGTAGGTATAACTTGTCCGATTGATATTGATCAAAAACTAATTCGTCCTAACGATAATCCAATTATTATAGGAAATAATGAAAAATTGATATCCTGTACTCATTGGAATATTCAATATTCTATTGATGATAGTTTATCGGATATAGTAAAATTTTGGAAAATTAAACTTAGAAATGAAGGTATTATTTGACTATCAAATATTTTACCTCCAAAAAATAGGAGGTATCTCTCGTTATTATGCCGAAATGATAAGTCGTTTACCAGCATACGGCGTGGAAATAGATATCGGTGTTGCTTTTAGTAATAATAAATATCTGAAAGAAATTTGCCATTTAGATCATTTGGAATTTAAAGGATACGAAGAATTCATGAAAAAAATGGACTTTAAAGGAAAACATAAGTTATACGAATTATTAGCGAAAACAAATATTATCAAAGATTATTTTACGATAAATCAAGAATTATCTCTTAAGTACATTGACGAAAATAAGTTTGATATTTTTCATCCCACTTTTTACAAACCTTACTTTTTAAGTAAAATTGGTAACAAACCTTTTGTCTTGACTATTCTTGACATGATTACAAATAAATTTTCCAACAATAGAAGTAGTGCTGCATTTACGGATAACCAACGTATTCTTGCTAATAAAGCTGCTAAGATAGTAGTGATTTCGGAAAGTACTAAGAATGATGTTGTTAGTATTTTAGGTATCAAGCCCGAAAAAATCGAAGTGATATATTTAGGTAATTCATTAAGAAAAATTACCCATTCCAATAAATTATTGGAAAGTTTTAAAGAGCAACTTCCGACTGAGTATATACTTTTTGTCGGGCATAGAGGTGGATATAAAAATTTTGATACTTTTGTAGAAGCCGTCAGTCCGATTTTGAAAGAACATGAACATCTAAAAGTCGTTTGTACAGGACCCGCTTTTTCAAATAAAGAATTAAACTTTTTAAAAAATAGAAAATTGCATAATCATTTTATTCATTTCTTCGCAAGCGAAAACCAATTAACCATTTTATATGAAAAGGCTGAATGTTTTGTTTTTCCTTCAAAATATGAAGGATTTGGAATCCCGATTTTAGAAGCTTTTGCCAATAACTGTCCTGTAGTTTTAAGTAATAGTAGTTCCTTGCCTGAAGTAGCAGGAAATGCGGCACTTTACTTTGATCCTAACAGTGTAATGGAAATGAGAAGTGCTATTAAAAAAGTACTATTTGAGAAATCTTTACGGGCAAATTTAATAATGGAGGGGCAAAAGCAGCTTTTAAATTTTTCTTGGGACAGTACTGCAAAACAAACAGCTAAACTCTATCAATCAATTTATTAAATAAATTAAATAACAGTTTCAGTATTATGAATAGATTTTTGAAACAAGTTATAGAGCCAAACAAAAATAAAAAAGGTTGGCCTTGGGATATAGAATCATCGGGCTCTCTATTTCAAGATGCAACAATATCATTTCCTAAAATATCGGTTGTAACAATCAGCTATAACCAAGGTCAATTTATTGAAGAAACCATACGTTCCGTTTTATTACAGAATTACCCGAATTTAGAATATATCGTCATTGACGGAGGCTCTACGGATGAGAGCGTGGAAATAATTCAAAAATACAGTTCTTTTTTAAATTATTGGGAATCAGTTAAAGATAACGGACCTGCAAATGCTTTGAATAAAGGCTTTTCTCACGCAAACGGAGAGTTATTTTATTATTTAAATTCAGATGACGTTTTGTTGCCTGACACTTTTTTTAGGGTAGCTCAATTTATTTCTGAAAACCCGGATTTTGATTTTTATTACGGACACGGTTTCATTAGTGAGGGTACAAGTTTAGAAAAGAAGTACCCGGCTTTTAGTCATAAATGGAATTTAAATTTCTATAGGTTGAATTCAATTACTATTTTTCAACCATCTACTTTTATTCGGGCAGATATTTTTAAACTCTGTGGAGGGTTTAACGAGTCGAATAGAACTCATTGGGACGGAGAATTACTAGTAGATTTGGCAATAAAGGGTGCAAGGTTCAAACGTTTTGAGTTTCCTGCTGCTATTTTTCGTATCTATCCCGAATCTCAAAGTGGCGGTGTAGGCGGAACCAGTGCTTTAAATAAATTTTATGAAGCTAGAGATAAAATAAGTCAAAGAGTACAAGAACAATATTCTTTCAAAAATTATCCCAAAATAATAATAAAAATAATCCAATTTGCGACAGATCCTATAGTAACTACAAAGAGAATAATCGTAAAATTGAAACGCATTTAACGCTTCAATATAACTTGTTTGATGGTATATGCGTAGCATCAGCGAGTAAATTGAAATAACTAACTCTACTAACAATATCATCTAAAATGTTGATTGCCGTAAAAAAAGTTATAGCTTACTTTCTTCAATTGTCTTTTATAGGACTTTTAATAAGGAAAGTTTACAACAACGTTGTGCCTTTTTGGGGTGTGAAAGTTTATACTAATTCGGTTGAAATAAAAAACTCAATTATTTCTTCGATTTATTTCAGAATGTACGAGAGTGCAGAAGTCAGATTGATTAAAAAATATCTCCCGATGAACCACAAGGTGGTTGAAATCGGGAGTAGCATAGGTGCAGTATCTTCGATTATTTCTCAAAAAACACCTAAGTATTTATATTTAGTTGAACCTAATCCATACTTGACGGATATTTTAAACCGCAATATGCTTAAAAATTCTACAAGTGATTACAAAATATTTAATTGTGGAATTTCAGGTTCAAATACTGGTTCAATACTTTATTTTAATAAAGGTGAAACAAATCTTACGAGTTATATTTCGGCGTATCCGGAAAAAATATCTCTGGAAATTAAATCCTTAACCCTATCCGAAATAGTTAATTATGAAAAATTAGACTCTTTTTTCTTAGTGTGTGATATTGAAGGTATGGAAGTTGAAATTTTAAAAGAAGATACAGAAAGCTTGAAAAATTGCATAGGGATAATAATAGAACTTCACCAGACTGAATACAAAAAAAAGCGTTACACGCAAACTGACTTACTTCAAGAATTTTTGGATCTTGGGTTTGAAAAAATAGATTCAGATGGACACGTGCATTACTTAAAAAACAAATTTTTTCATTAAACTGTTGCTACATTACTCGGCATCGGAAAACTGAAATGTATTTCTTAGTCAATTCTATTGTAGATCAGTACAGGATATTTTACCCTATTATACAAGTTATTTTTTGCTTGCTGCTAATTTTTTTTAAAATTCAGACTAAAAAAAATTATATACTAATTAGTAAAATATTTCAACAAGTCGATGCATGAAAGAGGTGCAGATGTTTTGAACTTCGGAAGAAGATGGGAAGGACATCATAATAAAATTGTAGATGATATGAAAAATACGAACATCACGTATCTTTATGAAAAAAGAAAGGGGTGTTGGTTTTTTAACTAAATCTATGTTTTCGGATCATCTGTCTCGAGCTAAAATAACAATTTGTGTTCCCTCATGTATTTCTCATCCGAATCGCTCAGGCGAAATAAATACAATGACCCAAAGGTATTTGCACTGTATGGAATCAAAAATAATCGTATTAGGTGTTATACCGCCTGAAATGATAGAATTATTCGGATACAATCCGATCGTAGAAATAGATATTGAAAATCCGGTGGCTCAAATTAAATACATACTTACGCATTTGGAAGAATACAGTGAATTAATAGAGAGAAATTATGAGGAAGTAAAACGTAACCATACGTGGCACAAACGATAGGAAAAAAGTTATTCGTTTCTGAAACTCACTTAAACCAAAAAAATGTTTCCTTCAATTATTTCTTATCTATTATTGGTTTTTATACCTCTATTGGTAGGACTTAAACAACATCGCATTTTATTCATTATAGCGATGTCATCCTTTTGTACTGACTTCGTATTTATAGATATACTTGATTATAAGTTTTGGTCCGGAGCTTACATCTGCTTATGGTATATGTTGTTTGAACGGAAAATATTTATTTTTTCTAAAGCAGTCGTTGGAAATTTATTGTGGTGGGAGTTTATTTTAATGGCAACAACGGGTGCTTGGTTTGTATTTTTATTTCCTTGGGATGATCCTAACGGTTATGTACGCACCGTAACCCAACAATTACCTTTAAGGACTTTAGTGGGTTTGATCAGGTTTATTGAGATATACTTTTCTTTTTATTGTTTCTTTTTCTTTTTCAAAAACGGTTTTATTTCCATACAATTTTTACTGAAAAGTATTTTTTTTATTGCATTAATTTCGCTTGTTATCGGCGAAATAGACAATGTTTTTCTTGCTGGAGAAATTCGCCTGTTTCTAATACCGACTCATTATGCTCTTAACCGATTTACTGGCTTATTTGGTGAGCCAAGAGAGATAGGTCAATACTTCACGTTTTTTATTTTTATTTTCATGGTATTTGGGATCGAATCCAAGAAAATATTTTTAAGGAATATATCTGTAATCGGAATTTTAATTTGTGTGCTGGGTATTGCTTTGTCTATTTCAAGTACGGCATTAGGTTTTCTGGCAATATCAATATTTGCTTTTGCTATCCGAAAAAATTTTTCTCTTAAATATTTATTTCCTTTGGTATTAATATATGCCATCGGATGGGTACTACTTAGCGACAGTGAAGAATTTATAGAACACCAAAAAACAAGGATAGAATCTGTCTCCTTACAAAGACAAGAAGCTAAGATAGAGGGTGTCCCGGATTTCATTAACTCATTTGAAGTTTTTGATAAAAGTGCACTTGCTTTTCTCTATTTTAATCCTAAATATCTGATTTTTGGTGTAGGACCTAACACAATTAGTATACCTGCAAGTTATTATATTACTCAGGAAGAAGTAGCGACTTACGGGGGTACTGTAAATTCTGCCCCTTTTTTTCTTATAGTTAATGTATTATCAAGAAGCGGAATAGTCGGGCTTTGTATTTTTATTTACGGGTATTCTTACATGCAAAATAAATTAAAATTTTTTTCCGATTCTGTGTTATCAGATTTCTTCTTTCTTTTGTCTTTTTATACCCTTCTCTATGGAAGCTTATTTTTTTATGCTTTATTGGGAATAGTTGCCGGATTATATCAGTATCATTACGATAAAAAAATAAATAAATTACAATATTCATAGCGGACGGACAATTTAAAATCATGTTGTTATTCGAAGCGCTAAATATTAACAATGGAGGCGGTGCAGAATTGTTATACTATTTCTTTAAAAAACTTAAACGCCGGCAAATCGAAGTTAAAAGTGTTTAATGAAATAGGTACTAAGCAATATAAATTAACAGATTTCCATGAAAATATAGAACGTCAAATTATTTTAATTCTGAAAAGAAGTTCTGATCGTGTTTTATAAAGAGAGCCAATCGCTGGATAGATTGTTTAAGGCAAAGTTTGGACTAAAATATTAATTGTGCTTGAATAATGAATTTTGCTTTAAAACTACATCAACAAATTTAAACCAATATCCTAAAATTTATGAAATTATTTTGGTTTATAGAACATCCTACACACTATCACGTTGATTTATTGAACTCGATTTATAAAGAGTATCCTGATCTTATAGTAATATGTTATAAACAAATTCTCAAATCTCATCCATGGACAAGTGCATTCTCTTCTGAATTTCCTATCTTATATTTTGATAAAAACAAGAAGAAAGTGTTATTAATGCTTTTTAAAAGTATTTTAAAGGATAAAAGGGCAATTTTTCTTATTGCAGGTTGGAATCGTTTATTTTATTTAGTTTTAATAATGTTAATAACAATATTTAACAGAAAACTCATTCTTTGGTCTGATACTCCAGCGCTACCGTTGAAAAAATTTATTTTAAAAAAAAAATTGAGAGATTTTTTTTTAAATTTAGTTTTTTCAAGAAAGAACGCACTTTTTTTCTTAACTGGTCAAATCGGAATACAACATGCAAAAAAAATATGGAAATTAAGAGCGAATCAGGTATATAATTTCCCGTTTGTCACTAATAATGATTATTTTAATTCATCCAATAAACCATTTTTTAATAACGAAATAATATTTATTTCTTCCGGAAGAATCTTATTGAGCCACAAAGGTTATGATTTGGCTGTCTTAGCATTTGAACAACTGGTTAAATCTGGATACACAAAATTTAAATATTTAATCGCAGGCACTGGACCAGATACGAAATATCTTGAAAATTTAATTAAAGATAAAAAACTTGAAAACCATATTTTCTTGAAAGGATGGATAGATTTTGAGGAACTTTCCGGTTTTTATAACTCAGGACAAGTATTCCTCCATCCTTCGCATATAGATCCATATCCCAATTCAGTCTTAGAAGCAATGTCATGTGGGTTATGTGTAATCGCTTCTGAAAGTGCAGGCAGTGCAAAGGATAGAATTGTAGATGGTTTTAATGGATTTTTACATGTAAGAGGATCTGTTACAGATTTGGTTAATAAAATAAAAATTGTAATGGACAACCCGGAGGCAATCAAAAGAACGGGGAAGGAAGCGAGAAAGACAGCTTTAAATTGGGATGTAAACTATAACCTAAATCAATTAGATTTAAGTTTTAAAAGTTTTATCTGAAGAAATTATTTAAATTGATAATCGGCTTAAAATAATATTTGCTCAGACACTATTTTATGTTATTAATAGAAGCACTAAATATTAATAGTGGAGGACCTGCCGAGTTATTGTACTATTTATTAGAAGAACTTGAATCAAGGCAAATAGAATACTATATTCTTTTAGATTTTAGATTGCCGACCCGGAGAATTCCAAATTTAAATCGGTGTTCAGTTTATAAAAGAGGCTTTATAAACAGATCGAAAATTCTGAAAAAACATTTAAATGAACAAAAAAATATTAAAACCTTATTTTGCTTCGGTAATTACCCACCACCCTTTTTAATAAAAGAAAATATTAAAGTTGTTACTTTTTTTCATAATATGCTGCTTTTAGAAGTTAAAAACACGCCTAAGCTAATAACCAAATTAGCATGGACTGTTAAGACTTTATACTTCAAAAAAATATTAGGAAATAGCAATTTTTTTATATTTCAATCTAAAATAGTTGAAAATTCTTTTAAAATAAAATTTAAAGTTCCCGTAAATGTTAATTTAGAAACATGCTTATTTTTTAATTTGCCATATTTAAGTAAGTTACTAAATAAATTTCAAAATCAGCAAATCAAAAGAATACCTCAGTCATTTATATATCCCAGTTTAGCTTATCCTCATAAAAATCATAACAGGCTTTTAGATGCTTGGAATAAACTTTACGACTCCGGCCTAACTCCTATATTATATCTTACTGTACCTATAAAAAACGTTAGTTTACTTGAAAAAATTGATTTTTTAAAACGTAAAGGGGTTAAAATTAACAATTTAGGAGTAATTTCTTACGAAGCCGTACAAGAACAAACTTATAAATGCGAGTTCTGTATATTTCCTTCATTGCTTGAAACAGTAGGTTTGGGACTTATTGAAACAACTTTTTTGGGATGTAAGATATTGGCAGGTGATTTAACTTATTCAAGAAACTTAATAAAACCATCATTAGTTTTTGATCCTTTGGATATTGAAGATATGATAAGGGCTATTAAAATTGCTTTAACAAATAAAAACTTAATGCCAGCAACATTATGTGCCCAAAATGAAATCGAAAAATTGTTAGCAATTTTGAATTGTTGATAAATTTTTAACAGACTATTCAAAAATATCATAGTATAATAATTCAATGCAAATAAGCATCATTACTGTAACCTATAACAGCGCTGCTACTGTTCGGGAAACTTTAAAAAGTATAGAGAGCCAAACATACCCAGATATAGAGCATATAATTATTGACGGTGCTTCAAAAGATAATACGCTGAAAATTGTCCACGAATTTAAACATGTTGCAAAAGTTATTTCAGAACCCGATAAAGGAATATATGATGCTATGAACAAGGGAATTAAAATGGCAACAGGTGAAGTGATAGGCATTTTAAATTCCGATGATTTTTATGCAAACAACGAAGTAATTGCTAAAGTGGTAAATCTTTTTAAGAAGGATGCTACTTTGGAAGCTGTGTATGCAGATTTAGTTTTTGTTGATAAAGATAATATTTCCGCCGTTAAGAGAAAATGGATAGCAAGTAATTTTGCGATAGAAAAATTTTTGTATGGCTGGATGCCACCTCATCCTACTTTTTTTGTAAGAAAAGATGTTTATGAGAGATATGGATTTTTTAATACGGGTTTTAAAAGTTCAGCCGATTACGAACTTATGCTGCGTTTTTTGTATAAGCATAACATTCGGGCAGCTTATTTGCCCGAAGTCATAATTAAAATGCGTTTAGGAGGGCAGAGTACCGTAAGCATCAAAAACAGAATAAAAGCAAATAAAGAAGACAGATTTGCTTGGAAAATTAATAATCTTGAACCTGAGTTTTATACTTTGTGGCTTAAACCACTTTTAAAAATTCCGCAATTTTTTAAAAGATAATTTGGAACTATTAGTCGAAATACGTTTATAAAATTATTTTTTTTCGCTATTGTTATCATGAAACAAGGCAATAAAAAATCCAAAAAACGGGTAACGGAAATTTTTCCGTTACCCGTTTTTTTTATTCGGTCTCAAAAAAGGAATCGCTACAATAATTTTTCCGAAAAACAAATAAACGCATTTGAACGTTTCAATTAAAAGATAAATAAAATGAAAACTGAAATACCGGATATGCCGCTCATCAATCGCGTGGCGGAAAGCGGATTGATAACGCTGAATCTCGAAGATTTTTTTCCGAGGGCATCTTTTGCCGAATTCGACTTAAAGCCGCATTTGTACGTGGAAGTGATGTTGAAAGAAAAAGATTTCAGAGAAACGTGTAAAAATTTCGATTGGGCGCAGTACACCGATAAAAATTTATTGGTGTACTGTTCCGCCGATGCCGTTATTCCGACTTGGGCGTATATGCTCGTTGCCATTCACGCCGCGCCTTTTGCCGAAAATATATTTCAAGGTACACAAGAAGAATTTTTGAAAGCACATTATTTTTCGGAAATAAAAAATATGGAGGCGGCAATTTTTGCAGATAAACGTATCGTGATAAAAGGTTGCGGACATAAACCTGTGCCGACCGAAGCGTATACGGCACTCACTCAAAAATTATTGCCGCACGCATTATCCATCATGTACGGCGAACCTTGTTCAACCGTTCCGATTTTTAAGAAAAAAAAATAAGCGAAGAAAAAACTTTTGAGTTTTATTAAAAAAAAATTTATTCAAATTTTTTCACTGAAAAATAATTTTTCTTTCAAAAAAATTATTTACTTAAATTTGTTTTCTTTTTCGATATTAAAATTATTATTTTATAACCGTAATTTTAAAAATTTTCATGATTCATGCGTCTTTAAAATCCGGTTTGCCGGTTGTGTTTGAATTATTCAAAAAATATAAAATTAAGAAAGCATACTTTTTTGGTTCAGTGGTGACGGATAATTTCACTCAAAAAAGTGATTTAGATATTCTTGTTAATTTCAATGAGGATGTAACGGATATTTTTGAAAAAGCTCGAATGTTGGTAAGTTTACAATTCGATATTGAAGATAGTATTCACAGAAAAGTAGACTTATTCGAAGAGGCAACTTTAAAAAAACCTTTTTTTATAAAGGAACTAAATGAAACAAAGCAATTAGTCTATGAATCATAATATCTATATGCAATCTCTTATGGACATTTTAGATTGCATTGACAGAATTGAGTCTTTTATTGGAACTCCGAAAATATTTTCTAATTATGATTCAAATATTTTAATTCAACAGGCTGTCGAAAGGAATTTAGAAATTATCGGAGAAGCGTGTAAAAGACTTTTAGTGCAAAAACCGGATATTAATGTATCAAACATCAGAAGTATAATAAACACGCGCAATAAAATTTCACATGGCTATGAAGAAATTCAAAATTCCGAAATTTGGAATATTATTATGCAGCATTTACCTCTTTTAAAATCTGAAATAGAATTTTTATTGGAAAATTAATACCCATTATTTTTTTGCTTTCCTATTTTCTTATATGGATTTCAAACTCATCTCCGATTATCAACCTACCGGCGATCAACCGGAAGCGATTGAACAATTGGTTACAAACCTCGAACGCGGTGAGCGCGCGCAAGTTTTACTCGGTGTGACGGGTTCCGGAAAAACATTCACGATGGCTAACGTGATTGCGCGCCTCAACAAACCGACGCTGATACTGACGCATAACAAAACCCTGACCGCTCAATTATACTCGGAGTTCAAACAATTTTTTCCGGAAAATGCGGTCGAGTATTTCGTTTCTTACTACGATTATTATCAACCGGAGGCTTATATAAGTGTGTCGGATACGTACATCGAAAAAGATTTGCAGATAAACGAAGAAATTGATAAACTCCGTTTGCGCGCTACAAGTTCTATTTTGTCCGGTCGTCGCGATTTATTGGTCGTGGCTTCCGTGTCGTGCATTTACGGTATGGGTAATCCCGAAGATTATAAATCGGGTATCATTCGTTTGGCAGTCGGTATGATTTTGCCGCGCGACCAATTTTTGTACGCGCTTGTGCAGAGTTTGTATTCGCGTGCATCCGACAACGAAGAACTCACGCGCAGCAGTTTTCGCGTGCGCGGCGATACCGTTGATATTAATTTGCCTTACGTAGATTACGGTTACCGCATCACTTTTTTCGGTGACGAAATAGAAAGTTTGGAAAGTTTTGATGTTATTTCGGGCAGACGCATAGAAAAAACAGATGCGGTTGCCGTTTTTCCGGCAAATTTATACGTTGCGCCGCGCGATCGGATTGAGGAAATCATGGAAGAAATAAAAGATGAAATGAATGCGCAAGTGGTGTATTTCGAGCGCGAAGGTAAAACCGCCGAAGCGCGCCGGATTTTGGAGCGCACGACTTTCGATTTGGAAATGATAAAAGAACTCGGTTATTGTCAAGGCATAGAAAATTACAGCCGTTTTTTCGATCGCCGCCATCAAGGAGATCGTCCGTTTTGTTTGCTTGATTATTTTCCGGAAGATTACATCATGTTCGTTGACGAAAGTCATGTGACTATGCCGCAAATTCGCGGTATGTGGGGCGGTGACCGCGCGCGCAAACAAAATTTAGTGAGTTACGGTTTCCGTTTGCCGAGTGCGATGGATAATCGTCCGCAGAGTTTTTCGGAATTTGAAACGCTGATTAATCAAGTCATTTTTGTTTCTGCTACGCCTGCTGATTATGAAATGGAAACCACCGAAGGCGTTGTTACGGAGCAAATCGTGCGTCCGACCGGTCTTTTGGATCCGCCGATTGAAGTACGTCCTTCAATAAACCAAATTGATGATTTATTGGAAGAAATTCAAAAAAGAATCGAACGGCACGAGCGCGTTTTAGTGACGACGCTCACGAAAAGAATGTCCGAAGAGCTTTCAAAGTATTTGGCAAAAGTGAATGTGAAAGTACGCTATATTCACTCGGAAATAGACGCGATGGAGCGTATGGAAATTTTGCGCGACTTGCGTTTGGGTGATTTTGATGTTTTGGTCGGCGTAAATCTTTTGCGCGAAGGTCTGGATTTACCGGAAGTTTCGCTCGTTGCGATTATTGATGCCGATAAAGAAGGATTTTTGCGCAACGAACGCTCACTCACACAAACTGCCGGACGTGCGGCACGTAACTCGAATGGATTGGTTATTTTTTATGCCGATAAAACCACCGATTCCATGCGCCGCACGATAGACGAAACCGTGCGGCGCCGTTCCATACAAATGCAATACAACACATTGCACAATATTACGCCGACTACTATTTCGCGCACACGCGAACAAATTTTGGAACAAAGTTCTATCCTCGATATTCGCGGTAAAAAACTTAATTCCTACGTCGAACAAACAGATTTAGATATGGTAGCCGATCCGCTCACGGAATATATGAGCAAAGAACAATTTGAAAAAATGATATCGCAAACCGAAAAAAAAATGCGCGAAGCGGCAAAAGAATTGGATTTTATGTCCGCAGCGCAATTCAGAGACGAAGTTTTTGTTTTGAAAAAGAAAATGAAACAACGATATGATTTGTAAAATTATAAAGACTTTTCGTTTCACGATTTAATTTAAAATGAGTCCTTTCGAATTTTTGCGATATTTTTAGATTTCGCAATAAAATGTCGTAAAAAGTGCCGACAGGTACTTTTTCATTTTAAAATTCGATATTGACTCTTGTTTGGTCTTTTTATTTATTAAAAAATTGTTAGGCGCCCGATTTTTCTTTGTATAATTTTTGTATTAAATCGGATTGAAACACAATCCTTAATTTTAATTTCCGGATTTTTTCTCTGAACTTTGTGCCGGTAATTAAATTTAAAATGACAAAGCACACTGCCGATTGGATTTATCCCGTTGTCGGCGCACCGATAAAAAACGGCGTAATTATTTTAGATGATGACGGAAAAATTTTAGCCTTAGACAATTATGCGGCACACGATCCGTCCAGTGCGCAACATCACACCGGTGTCATCGTTCCCGGATTCATCAATACGCATTGTCACCTCGAACTTTCTCACATGAAAGGTTTGGTGCCTACCGGTTCGACGCTCATTCCTTTTATTACTGATGTGGTGACAAAACGCAACGCACCGCCGCTGAAGATTCGGCAAGCGATAGACCGCGCCGAAAAAGAAATGATTAAAAACGGTATCGTTGCCGTCGGCGATATTTCGAATACAACAGATACTTTTTCAAAAAAAGCGGAAAATAATTTGCTTTATTGTACTTTTGTAGAAATTTTCGATTTTTTGCAAACTGAAAATGCCGAAGCCGTTTTTTCGAAAAATGCTGAAGAAGTATATGGTAAATTAAGTTTGACGGGCAACAGTACCAAAAACTTTGTGCCGCATGCACCTTACTCCGTTTCAAAACGTTTGTTCGAGTTAATAAACGCGCGCAACGCGACCGGCACGGTGAGTATTCACAATCAGGAAACGCAAGCTGAACAAGATTTGTTTCTGAAAGAAAACGGTGCGTTCTATGATTTTTATGCGCGGTTCGGCGTATCGTTGGAAAAATTTAAGTCCGATAAAAAAACGCCGATACATTATGCTATGGCAAACATGAATCCGGCGTTGCGAACACTTTTTGTACATAATACTTTAACTTCGCGTGAAGATATTCAGGCGGCGCATGAATGGTCGAATATGGTTTTTTGGGCAACTTGCCCCAACGCAAATTTGTACATAGAAAACCGGCTGCCGAATTATAAATTTTTTATCGAAGAAAATGCGCGCATGACTATCGGTACGGATAGTTTGACATCGAATTGGCAATTGTCGGTGTTAGATGAAATGAAAACCATTCAACGTTTTCAATCGTACATTGATTTCGATACCTTGTTGAAATGGGCGACTATCAACGGCGCGCAAGCACTCGGATTCGATACGACATTAGGCAGTATCTGTGTCGGTAAAACGCCGGGATTGAATTTAATTAATTTGGGAAATGATAAAATTTTGCGCCCTTCGACGCGGGTGAAAAAAATAATTTAATCCGTAACCCACAATACAATGGATATAAAAACACTTGTACGACCGAATATTTTGAAACTGATACCGTATGCGAGTGCGCGCGACGAATTTCAGGGTGAAGCTGACACTTATTTAGATGCAAACGAAAATCCGTATAACACGGGTTTAAACCGTTATCCGGATCCGTTGGCACTGGATATAAAAAAAGTATTGTCGAAGCAGAAAAATATAGCTGCCGAACAAATTTTCGTTGGCAGCGGCTCCGATGAAGCAATAGACATCTTAGTGCGTACTTTTTGCGAACCGCGTTTAGATAATATTTTGGTTTTGCCGCCCACTTACGGTATGTACGAAATATCGGCAAACATTAACGACATAGAAATAAAACTGATACCGCTCGCAAACGATTTTCAACCGAAAGTAGAAGCGGTTTTAGCCGCCGCCGATGTGCATACTAAAATTTTGTTTTTGTGCAGTCCGAACAATCCGACGGGAAACCTTATTTCGCGGGAAAGCATATTGCGGCTCATAAAAAATTTTAATGGTATTGTGGTCATAGATGAAGCCTATATTGATTTTGCCGAAGCACCATCGTATATTAACTTGCTACCCGAAACACCTAACTTGATTGTGTTACAAACGATGTCTAAAGCGTGGGGGCTGGCGGGTATTCGTCTGGGTATGGCTTTTGCGTCGGTGGAAATTATTACTTTAATGAATAAAGTAAAACCGCCGTACAACGTAAACATACTGACACAAAAAGAAACTTTGCGCGCGCTAAAAAACGTGGCAATGAAAGAAAAAGAAGTCGCAAAAATTTTGAAAGAACGCGGTAAACTTGCAGCACATTTAGCGGAATCAAAAACGATAATAAAAATTTATCCGTCGGACACCAATTTTATTTTAGCCGAATGCCGTGATGCCGATAAATTGTATGAATATTTGCTCGCTCAAGGCATCGTCGTGCGCAACAGAAGCAGCAACCCGCTCACAAAAAACTGTTTAAGACTCACTATCGGAACACCGCGAGAGAATAAAAAATTGATTCAGTGTATTGCAAATTATAAACCATGACCGACGCTTTTATCTTCGATTCGGTACGCACGCCGCGCGGATTAGGAAAAAAACGCGGTGCTTTGCACGAAGTGCGCGCCGTTTCGTTGCTGTCGAGTGTTTTGCGCGCCTTGCAACAACGCAATCATTTAGATACTGCAGAAGTAGATGACGGTATTTTCGGCTGCGTTACACCCGTAAATGATCAAGGCGGCAATATCGGCAAATCGGCTTTACTGTTTGCGGATTGGGATTACAGCGTGAGCGGAATGCAAATCAACAGATTTTGCTGTTCCGGATTATCTGCGGTGAATATAGCGGCGATGAAAATCGGTTCGGGAATGGAAAACTTGGTAGTGGCGGGCGGAATAGAAAGTATGAGCCGCGTGCGTATGACATCCGATAGAGGACCGCTTTTGTTTGATCCGGACGTGGTGTCGAAAATAAATTATCTGCCGCAGGGTATCGCCGCCGATTTGGTTGCTACGCTGAATAATTTTTCGCGCGAAGCCTTGGATCAATGTGCTTATCAATCACATCAACGTGCGGCGCACGCGCAAGCAAACAACTATTTTCAAAATTCGATTATACCCATAAAAGACCAGAACAATTTACTTTTACTCGACCGCGACGAAAACGTGCGTCCCGATACCACACCCGATATTTTAGCCGCATTAGCACCTTCTTTCGCGCTCGAAGGCGGTTACGGTTTTGATGCTATGGCGAAAAAAAAATATCCGGAAGTGGAATGCATTCATCATTTACACACCGCCGGTAATTCTTGCGCTATCGTGGATGCTGCTGCCGCGTTGCTCGTTGGTAACGAAAAAACCGCCGTCGCGCTGAATCTCAAACCGCGAGCGCGCGTTGTTTCAACGTCCGTCGTGAGTTGCGAACCGACGATTATGTTTAGAGGACACGTTATGGCGGCGAAAAAAGTATTGCAAAAAACCGGCTTAATGGTCAAAGATATTGATCTGTGGGAAGTGAATGAAGCTTTCGCAGCCGTCGCACTTGTTTTTCAGAAAGAAATGGATATTGATCCGGAACGGGTTAATGTCAACGGCGGCGCTATTGCTTTCGGACATCCGCTCGGTGCAACAGGTGTGATTCTCGTCGGTACCGTATTAGATGAATTGGAGCGCACGGGTAAAAAACGCGCACTGATTTCAATCGCCGGCGGTGGCGGTATGGGTGTTGCTACCATAATTGAAAGAGTTTAGACGTATTTCCATTACGACTTAAACTTAAACTTAAAATCCTTCAAGCTTTTTCAAATTATAGTATTTCGGAAATGTATCCTTTCAGAACAATGTACTAATCTCTGCGTAATAACAGATAGTACGTTTGAATTTATCATAAGTACACCAATAGAAAATTTATCTAATCACTTATTTTACTTTATTAGAAATGAATTTAAAATCAATCTCCCTAATTCTTTTTACTTTCACAATTATTTTTTCCTTAAATTGTCAAAGCAATAAATCAAAATCTGAAACGCAATCCGTTAAAAATAAAATTCTTGATATTCCTTACGCTGCTCAGTCTAAGGCACAAGTAATGGATATTTATTTGCCGGATTCTATAAAAACCCCGGTACCGGTTATTGTTAATATTCATGGCGGAGCATTTTTAATGGGTGATAAAGCGGACGAAAATACTTTAAGTCTTTTAGAACCGGCACTGAAACGCGGTTATGCAGTCGTATCCATCAACTACCGGTTGAGTGGCGAAGCAAGATTTCCATCGCAAATTAACGATGTTAAAGCAGCTATTCGTTACGTAAGAGCAAATGCGGACAAATATCATTTTAATCCGAATAAAATTGCCGTTTGGGGTGGTTCTGCCGGCGGACATTTATCGGCACTCGCCGGAACATCCGGAGACGTAAAAGAATTGGAAGATTTAACACAAGGCAATCCCGAACAATCGAGTCGTGTACAAGCAGTTGTAGATTGGTTCGGTCCGATTAATTTTCTCGAATTGGATCCGCAATTTAAAATTTCAGGTAAAGGCAAACCCGATCACGGCGAAGCCGATTCGCCTGAATCGAAACTTCTCGGAAAAAAAATTTCCGAAGTTCCTGATTTAGTAAAAAAAATAAATCCTGAAAACTACATTAGTTCCGATGATCCGCCTTTTTTTATTCAGCATGGGACGGTTGATCATTTAATCCCTACTCAACAATCTATAAATTTTTCAGAAAAATTAATTAAAGTTTTAGGCAAAGAAAAAGTAACACTATATTTGTTGCAAGGAGCCGACCACGGCGGTCCGCAATTCGATAAATCCGAAAATTTAAGTTTGGTACTTGATTTTTTAGATAAAACCTTAAAATAATTCATTAATGGGTTAGTGCAGTATGCGAAATGTTTTTAAAACTTTTAGAATCGCCATTTATTTGATAGATTAAATGCAAACTTCGATTGCCGACTTAAAAAACAAAATCTCAACACTTCAATTAGCCACTATCTTCATTTGCTTTTTGATGAATATGCTGGATGGTATGGATGTCATGGTTATTTCTTATACAGCATCTTCTATTGCTAAAGAGTGGATGATTGATCCTGCGAAATTCGGTATTGTATTCAGCACCGGCTTATTAGGTATGGCAACGGGTGCCATGTTTTTAGCTCCGCGAGCCGATATAATAGGGCGACGGTTGATGATTTTGATTTCAGCGGTTATAATGGGAACTTGTGTCTGGATAACTTTTTTGGCGCAATCTGTCGAACAACTTATTTTTATCCGCTTCCTCAGCGGACTCGGTATAGGGAGTATGTTAGCCAGCACTGCTACTTTAACAGCCGAATATGCACCCGTTAAAACAAAAGATTTTTGGGTAAGTCTTGTCATGGCAGGATATCCACTCGGTGCTATTTTTTCCGGTTTGGTTGCGGCAGAAATTATCCCGCATTTAGGTTGGCGTAACCTCTATCAAGTTGCGGGGATTTTCACGTTGAGTACTCTACCGTTTATTTATTTTTTTCTATCCGAATCTTTAGAATTTTTAATTAAAACACAACCTCATAATGCGTTAAATCGAGCAAATACGATTTTAACAAAACTAAATCTCGCTCGTTTAACCGAATTACCCGAAACAGATCAATCCGTTAATTCAAAAGACAAAAGCATATCAAGTAGTTTTCTTTCGTCTTTTGTTTTTCGTCCTTTATCCGACAATCCGACTTTTTATTTATGGTCGGCTTTTTTCATGTCTTTTGCAACGCTGTATTTTCTAACCTCTTGGATTCCGAAACTTGCAACTGCGTCCGGATTATCTGTTCAATTATCCATTTATGCGGGTACTATTTTTAATTTGGGTGCCTTTTTCGGAATTGTTTTACAAGGATACTTATCTTCAAAATTCGGTTTGAAGCGGGTCATATTTTGCTTCCTCGTATTTACAGCACTGCTGATGATTGTATTCGGATTTTTTAACGGCTCTCTTTCAGTATTAATTTTGCTCGGTTTAATTGGTTTCGGAATTCAAGGTGGATTTGTAGGATTATACTCGGTTGCAGCTAAATTGTATCCGACTAAAGTACGTTCAACCGGTGTAGGTTGGTCAATCGGTATTGGACGTGTAGGTGCTATTGCTGGTCCGATAATCGGTGGCATACTCATCAGTTTAGGTTTATCAATGACCTTTAATTTTATAATTTTTGCGATACCGACATTAATTGCTGGCGCAGCGACGTTATTAATTTCGTTAAAAGAATAGTGTTCTGACAAAATAAACCGTTAATCTTTAAATGACAGATATTATCCGCGACATCGCACATCTCGCACACGTTGAAATTTTCACGCCGAAATTGGATGCAAGCACCCGCTTTTTTACGGAAATTATGGGTATGTCGGTCAGTGATGCGAAAGGCGATTCGGTTTATTTACGCGCTTACGATGATTATGAACACCACACTTTAAAACTCACAGCGAATAAAACTAACGGTATCGGACATTTTGCTTGGCGGACAATAAATACGGAGGCACTCGAAAGGCGGGTATCAGCAATTGAAAAATCCGGATACGGCATCGGTTGGAACGATGGCGATGTAGGTCACGGTCCGGCATATATGTTTAAAATGCCGGACGGACACTCGGTAGAAATTTATTTCGATACCGTTAAATACAAAGCCGGCGAAAACGATAAATCAGCACTAAAAAATACGGCGAGTAAATTTCCGGGACGCGGTATTAACGTGCGTCGAATTGATCATTTGAATTTATTGGCGAAAGATATTGTCGCATTCAGAGATTTTCAATTAAACATTGTCGGCGGCAGATTAACGGAAACAATTATTTTTGAAGATAACGGTATAAAAGATGTAAAAGGCGTTTGGTTTTCCGTCAATTCAAAATCGTATGAATTAGCGGTGACACAAGACCATTCTGGAATGAATGCGCGGCTACACCATGTAACTTATGCCGTAAACAGCCGTGAAGAAGTTTTAATCGCCGCCGATATTTGTTTAGAAAACGGCATTTTTATTGAAACAGGTCCGCACAAACACGCCGTTCAACAAACTTTTTTTCTGTACGTTTATGAACCGGGCGGTAACCGTGTAGAAATTTGTAACCCGACGGCGCGTCTAATTCTCGATCCGGATTATGAAACAATTGTTTGGAATAAAGAAGAACGCTCAAAAGGTCAAGCATGGGGTTTGCAAACGGTATCAAGTTTTCATACACGCGGAACGCCGGAAGTATAAAAAGCGGATATTGGATTTTGGATAATAGACAATGGATTAGCAGCGAAAAATTGTACGTCCGTTACACATTATCCAAAATCCATTGTCCAGTATCCATTGTCCAAAATTTATTTCATGAATAAAAAATTATTAGTAGTAGGCGCACATTCCGGTGATTTTGTTTGGCGTGCAGCCGGAACGATTGCCAAAACAATTGAAGAAGGCGGCACAACTTTAGTGATTGCGATGTCGTATGGTGAACGCGGAGAATCCGGCGAACTTTGGAAAGAAGATCCGAAACGTACTGAACAAAGCGTAAAAATTATTCGACACGCTCAAGCGCAACAGGCAGCAGATATTTTAGGCACACCTATCCGGTTTTTAGATTGGGGGGATTATCCGATGCTTTTAAACGATGAACGCATCAAACAACTCACGGAAATCATCGGCGATTTTGAACCGACGGTGATACTCACGCACAGCGAAAAAGATCCGTTCAATCCCGATCATCCACTTGCATTTCAAGCCGTTCAACGTGCGCGGTTGTTATCAAGCGGTGCCGGTGTGCCGAGTGCTTTTAAAAATATTGATCCGCCGGTATGGTATTCTTTTGAGCCGCACCAACCGGAACTATGTGGTTTTGTGCCGGACACTTTTATTGACATCAGTTCTGTGATGGAAAAAAAAATGGCGGCAATGGCGTGTATGGGTGCGCAAAATTATCTGAAAGATTATTACGCAGAATTGGCATCGCGTAGAGCGAATCATGCACGGCGCATTTCGGGCAAAAAAGAAATTAAATTCGCCGAAGCGCACCAAAGTATGGTACCGCGCGTGGTTTCGAGTATATTTTAATTGCATTTTTTTAATTTCATTTGTTTTTTGTTTTTTGTTTTTGTAAGGACGGGTCGCGACTTGTACTTACAAAAACAAAAAACAAATGAAATTAAAAATGAAAAACCAACGATCAAAATTATGGATTTAATAACACAACTCGGCAAATTTTCAGCCGCGACATTGCATGAAGCATTAGGTAAAATCGGCAATTTACCTTCTGCAATAAAACCCATCAGCAAGACGATGAAAGTTTGCGGACCGGCTTATACCGTAAAGACAATGCCGCGCGATAATATGCTTTTGCACCGCGCGTATGCTTATGCACAACCCGGTGATGTAATTGTTGCTGATTGTTCCGGTTATTACGAAGCCGGATATTGGGGCGATTTAATGAGTCTCGGAGCAAAAACAAAAGGCATCAACGGTTTGGTCATTAATGCCTGCGTGCGCGACGCTGATGATATTGAAGCAATGGGTTTTAATGTTTTCAGTCGTGGTTTATGTATTGTCGGCACATCTAATCACGGTGATGGAACCCTTAATCAACCAATTATAATCGGCGATGTATTGATAAACCCCGGTGATATTATCGTTGGTGATAGAGACGGGGTGGTTGTAATTCCTCAAAATAGAATTTTAGAAGCCATAGAAAAAGCGACCGCACGCGAATTAAAAGAAGAAAATACGCGCCGTCAATTGCGTGAAGGTAAAACATCTCTCCAAATTTACGGTTGGGAATGATTAGTCGCTTAGTCAAAATATTTATTTAAAGCACCTAACCGACTAACCGACTAATTGACTAACTGACTAACCTACTAAATTTTTATGCAGCTTTCAATTCCATGTATGCAGTTTCGTGGTGGCAGTTCTAAAGGGCTTTTTTTCAATGCCAAAGATTTGCCTGCCGATATTACTGAACGGGATAAAATAATTTTAGCCGCAATGGAAGGTGCCGGTCACGGCGACCCTCGACAAATTGATGGTTTGGGTGGTGCTACTTCTTTAACCAGTAAAGTGGCAATTATTAGTTTATCAGCTAATCACCAACAAACGCTAACTAAAAGCCTTGATTATCTTTTTTTACAAGTTGTTATCGGTAAAGGCAAAATTACTACTTCCCAAACTTGCGGAAATATCTTAGCCGGGGTTGTACCTTTTGCAATTGAATCCGGAATGATTCCCGCCACGATACCGACAACATCTGCTGAAGTACAAATAATTAATACAGGCGGCACTTGTGAAATTACGATTCAAACTCCGAACGGATTTGTTGAATATGCAGGTACAACCAAAGTAGATGGCGTTACGGGAACAGCTGCACCGATAATTTGTAATTACCTGAATATAGAAGGTGCAACGTGCGGTGCATTATTTCCGACCGGCAACTTAACGGATTTTGTTGACGGTATTGAAGTAACGTGTATAGATAATGGTATGCCTGAAGTTTTAATCAGAGCAGAAGATTTAAACATCACTGGTTACGAATCGCCCATAGAATTAGATGCGAACGAAATACTTAAAAAAAAGTTAGAAAGTATCCGTTTACAAATCGGACCGAGAATGAATTTAGGTGATGTAAAAGATAAAACAATTCCTAAAATGTGTATTGTTTCTTTACCAAAAGAGGGCGGTATTATTAATACCCGCACATTCATTCCCCATGTTTGCCACGAAGCGATTGGTGTTTTGGGCGCAGTGTCCACAGCAACAGCTTGCGTGATTGAAGGAACGATAGCAAATAAGATGTTGGGCATCGGACATCGGACATTAGAGACAAAACAATTTCCGGCTTCCAAATTTCAAAATCTAATATCCGAGTTATCCGTTGAACATCCTTCGGGAGAATTTACAGTTAATTTAGAAATCGAAAAAGATGAGGCAGGGCAAGTGAAAATAAAAAACGCCGGGGTCATCCGCACCGCACGATTGTTGAGTAAAGGTGAAGTGTTTATCCCGAATTTTTTATAAAAATCATCTCAAAAATTTTACATTCCCGCATCTATCCTTAATTTTGGCAGTTCGGCGCAAATAATCAATAATTTTACGTCGCAATCACTTCATTATTCAATTCTAATTAAAATCATGAAAAAAAACTTATTCATTTTTATTTTTTTATTGGGCTCGTTAGCCGCTTCAGCTCAGTGGGTACTTGATAAAGGACATTCTAAATTCACTTTTATTGCTCAGCACCATGGCATTTCAGAAGTAGACGGCTATTTTAAAAAATTTGATGGAAAGATAACAGCGACAAAAAACGATTTATCCGATGCTGTTTTTGAAATCATTATCGAGTCTGCAAGCATTAGTACAGATCTCGAAATGCGCGACAATCATTTAAAAAGTGAAGATATGTTTAACGTCCAACAATTTCCCGCCATCACATTCATCAGCACTACCTTCAATAAAATAGAAGGAAATAAATATTCGATGACGGGTAATTTAACGATAAAAGGTATAACTAAAGCGATAACTTTTGATGTGACGATGAACGGACCGGCAGCGCATCCGGACCCGAATAATAAAAAATTGCAATTAGGAATTAAAGCGCTCGCGACCATTAAAAGGAGTGACTTTAGTATCGGTGGAAAATTGGCTAATATTATGGTGAGTGATAATATTGAAATTCGTGCTACCGGAGAATTTCAAAAAAATTAGTAAAAATGGCGTAATTGGGAACTAAAAATTAACTGAAAGGTTATCATGCGGAACGCGTATCGGGAAGTGCGAATCTTAACCGACGTATTTCCGGTAGCGGCGGCATGGGTGTTGCCACTATTATTGAAAGAGTTTAGACGTATTTTTCACAAAAATCTCCTTAATAATTTTACATTTCCATATCTATCACTAATTTTGGCACAGGAGCGCAGAAATAAAAAGTTTTTCGCTTCGGTGTGTATATCTTTTTCGTGAATTAATTCACAACTTGAAACTGACAACTAAAAACTAAAAAAAATGGCTGTACAAATTAAATTCGGAACCGACGGCTGGCGCGCAATTATTGCCGACGATTATACCGTAGATAATGTTAAACGGGTGGCGGAAGCCACTGCGCTCTGGCTCAAACAAAACAAAAAGAAAAAAGTCGTCATCGGTTACGATTGTCGTTTCGGCGGCAGTTTATTTGCCAACGTGACAGCGCAAGTGTTGGGTGCACACGGCATAAAAGTAATTTTGGCACCGGATTTTGTTTCTACGCCAATGGTATCGTTGGGCGTAATGAAAACAAAATCAGATTTAGGTATCGTGATTACCGCCAGCCATAATCCGCCGAGTTATAACGGGTTTAAATTGAAATCGCATTTCGGCGGTCCTGCTTTTCAATCCACGATAAATGAAGTAGAAGCTTTAATACCGGAAGTATGCACCGCCGTATTGCCGTCACTGGAAGATATGAAAGCCAAAAAACTTTTGGAATACGTTGATTTGGAAAAAATGTACATCCAACAAGTGAAAAAAGGTTTTGACTTGAAAAAAATAAAAGAGTCGGGTATAAAGGTAGCGTATGATGCCATGTACGGTGCCGGACAACGCGCGTTCAAACAAATACTGCCGCGTGCGATAATGTTGCACTGCGATTTTAATCCCGGAATGCACGGACAAGCACCCGAACCGATTCATAAAAATTTATTGTTGCTTTCAGAAACCATAAAACGTAATCCGGCAATTCAACTCGGTATTGCTACCGACGGCGATGCCGATCGCATAGGCTTGTATGATGGAGAAGGAAATTTCGTGGATTCGCACCATATTTTATTATTATTGTTGCTGTATATGCACAAATATAAAAAAGCGACGGGCGAAGTAGTAATTACTTTTTCGGTGACGGATAAAATGCGCGATATGGCAAAAGCATTCAACATTCCGTGCGAAGTCACTAAAATCGGTTTCAAATATATTGCCGAAATTATGACGCAACGCGATGTCATGGTCGGCGGCGAAGAATCCGGCGGATTAGCCGTAAAAGGGCATATTCCGGAACGCGACGGTATCTGGATAGGTCTGATGATTTTAGAATTTATGGCAACTACCAAAAAATCGCTCAAAGAATTAATTCAAGAAGTGTACGATATTGTCGGTCCATTTGCATCCGAACGCGACGATTTGCATTTAACAAACGAGAAAAAAGAGAGCATAGTGGCAATTTGCAAAAATACACCGTACAAACAATTCGGCAGTTACAAAGTAGAATCGCTCGAAACAATTGATGGTTGGAAATACAATCTCGGTAACGGCGAATGGGTAATGATGCGCGCTTCCGGTACCGAACCGGTATTGCGCGTGTATGCGCAATCTAAAGATTTAGCCGGCGCGCGCGCAATTTTAGAGGCGACCAAAGCGACGATACTTTAATTAAATCAATAAAAAACTTGATAACACTCGCATTAAGCTCATATAATATTCACGTCGGCGATTTTTGGGCGGCTTGGAAACGATTTTTAGGCGAAAAAAAATATTCGCACGTATTTATTTTAGTGGATGAGCATACCGAAAAACTTTGTCTTGCACCCAATCGTGCGCATTTTCCGGAAAATGCGCACGTTATTTCTATTTCTGCGGGTGAACAACATAAAAATTTAGAGACGACGCAAATAATTTGGAAAGAAATGTTCGGCGCACTTGCCGACCGTCAAGCGTTGCTCGTCAATTTGGGTGGCGGTGTTATCGGTGATATGGGCGGTTTTTGCGCCGCTACTTTCAAACGCGGTTTCGATTTCGTGCAAATGCCGACGACATTACTTGCACAGGTAGACGCTTCTATAGGCGGAAAATTGGGAATTGATTTTGCGCAGGTGAAAAACAGTATCGGCGTGTTTTGTAACCCGAAAGCGGTTTTTATTGCTCCCGAATTTTTAGCGACGCTTCCGAACCGCGAAAAATTGAGTGGTTTTGCCGAAATTATTAAACACGCGCTCATTGCCGACGTAAAACAGTGGGATGCTCTAAAAAAAATCGAAAATATAGAAGCCGTAGATTGGGCTTCGTATATCGTGCCGTCGCTGAAAATAAAACAGCACATCGTTGAAATAGATCCGTTTGAAAAACGCGAACGTAAAGCCTTGAATTTCGGGCACACTGTCGGTCATGCCGTAGAAAGTTTCGCTCTCCAAACACCTGCACCGCTCACGCACGGCGAAGCTATTGCCGTCGGAATGATTTGCGAATTGTATCTATCGAAAAAAGTATTGGGGTTGAATGAAAAAACTTTGGAAGACATTACACGATTTATTTTACGTTTATACGGTAAACATGATTTAAAACAAAAAAATTTCGATACACTTGTCGCGCTCATGCAACAAGATAAGAAAAATGAAAAGCAAAAAATAAATTTCAGCCTCATCCCTTCCGTCGGTAACGTCACCGTGAATGTCACAACCACCGAAGCGGATATTAAAGAGAGTTTGTTGTTTTATCAGCGATTAATTGCATGATATTTCCCGGCAAACTTAGAAAAAATCGTAAACCGCAAAATTCAAAAAAATGTTGATTGATACCCATTCTCACCTTTATGCTGACCAATTTAAAAATGATTCTGATGCGATGATGCAGCGTGCTTTTGATGTAGGTGTAGAAACCGTTTTTTTGCCGGCAATAGACAGCGAAACACATGAAAAAATGTTGGATTTCGAAAAAAAATACGCCGAATGCAGTCATGCTATGATGGGTTTGCACCCGTGTAGCGTCAATGCCGACTATGAAAATGAATTAAAAATCGTGGAAGCCTATCTTGCAGAACGTCCGTTTTGCGCCATCGGCGAAATAGGAATAGATTTATTTTGGGATAAAACTTTCGTCGAACAACAACGCAAAGCGTTCATCCGGCAAATGCACTATGCAGAAGATTTGAAAATTCCGATAGTCATTCACAGCCGCGAATCAATGGATATGGTCTTGGATATACTTTCAGAAAATCCTTGGTATTCGCAACGCGGTATATTACATTGTTTTACCGGCAACACCGAACAAGCGCAACGCACGATTGATTTAGGCTTTTATTTGGGCATCGGCGGCGTACTTACTTATAAAAATTCGGGTTTGGATGTTGTAGTTGAAAAAATACCCCTCGAATGGTTGGTTTTGGAAACCGACGCACCGTATCTTGCGCCCGTGCCGTTTCGCGGAAAACGCAACGAAACAAGTTATGTGCGCTATGTGGCACAAAAAATCGCTGATATAAAAGGCATAGATTTAGAAGAAGTAGCTCGGATAACAACACAAAACGCGCTACAAATTTTTAAACGGACAAAAATCACCGTTTAATAAATAATTTTAAACAATAACAAAGCACCGGCATTTATAAATCAATAACTACTCACCGCTATTCATGCGCGAACAAAAAATACCGATACAAAAATTGAATATTTTACCCTCTCTGCCGGAAGTGTTCAATAGTGTGTCGGTACCGGATACAAAAAATTTTTTCCGTAAAGCTTTCGCGTTTTTTGGTCCGGGACTCATGGTGGCAGTCGGTTACATGGATCCGGGCAATTGGGCAACCGATATTGCCGGCGGTTCACGATACGGTTATACCTTATTGTCTGTTATTTTGTTTTCCAACTTTTTTGCAATTCTACTGCAATACTTATCTTTGAAACTCGGTATCGTTGCCGAGCGCGATTTGGCGCAAGCGTGTCGCAGTTACTATTCGCGCTCTGTTTCGTTGGCATTATTTGTTTTTGCGGAAATAGCCATTATTGCTTGCGACTTAGCGGAAGTGCTGGGTGCTGCTATTGCGCTTAATTTATTATTCGGAATGCCGTACTGGTTGGGTGTTTTAGTAACGTTGTTGGATGTTTTTTTGGTGCTGTATCTTCAAAGCAAAGCGTTTCGATATTTGGAAGCATTTACGGGTGCTTTAATTGTGGTTATTTTTCTGTGTTTCGGCTATGAAATTTTGTTGGCACAACCCGTTTGGCGCGATGTTTTTTCTGCATTGGCACCGAAAAGAGAAATCATCAGTAATCCGGAAATGTTGTACATCGCTATCGGCATTCTCGGAGCCACCGTGATGCCGCATAATTTGTATTTGCATTCAAGTATCGTTCAAACGCGCCAATATGAACGCACGACGGAAGGTAAACGCAAAGCTATCCTTTTTGCTTCTATTGATTCTACCGTCGCATTGGTGTTGGCATTTTTTGTCAATGCTTTTATACTCATTTTGGCGGCATCGGCTTTTCATAAAAACGGTTATCAAAACGTCAACGACATCACACAAGCCTTTCATTTATTAGATCCGATTCTCGGTACCACATCTATATCGAGTATTTTATTTGCCGTCGCTTTATTGGCTTCCGGACAAAATTCGACACTCACCGGTACTTTGAGCGGACAAATTGTGATGGAAGGATTCTTGGATTTGAAAATGGCAGCGTGGTTGCGCCGATTACTGACGCGCTTATTGGCGGTGTTGCCCGCTTTGTTTTTTGTTTTATGGCGCGGCGAAAAAGGTACTGCCGATTTGTTGGTACTCAGTCAAGTTGTACTGTCTATGCAATTGAGTTTTGCCGTTATTCCTTTGGTTTTATTTACCAATGATAAAAACAAAATGGGAGCATTCGTCAATTCATTTCTGATGAAAGTCTCGGCTTGGAGTGTCGCGGGTATTATTGTAGTTTTAAATTGCTATTTATTGTGGGTGATGATTTTTTGAAAAGCTTAGATTTATATTTTTACGATTCAATACAAATTATGTACAATATCTGCGGTATTCAACAAATAGGTATCGGTTGCGCCAACGTGGCGGCTTCTTGGAAATGGTATCGGCAATTTTTCGGTACCGACGTGCCGGTGTTCAATGAAAAAGCGGAAGCGAAATTAATGTTGCGCTATACCGACGGAAAACCGCAAGCACGCCACGCCGTATTAGCCGTAAATATGCAAGGTGGCGGCGGATTTGAAATTTGGCAATATACCGGACGCGTACCGCAACCACCCGCATTTGATATTTTATGGGGTGATATGGGAATTTATGCCGCAAAAATAAAAACGCCGGATGCCGAAAAAGCCTTATCGGATTTTACTGAAATGAACGGTGAAATTCTGTCTGAAGAAATTGAAATATCACCGATAGGTGAAAAATATTTTTGGATGCGCGATCCGTTCGGTAATATTTTTCAAATTGTAGAAGCAAAAGATTGGTTTCAGCGCAACGGAAAAAATACGGGCGGTGCTTATGGCGCAGTCATAGGTACAACACAAATTGACCGTATGACCGAATTTTACAAAGACGTTTTGAATTATGATGTCGTTGCGTATAAAAGAAAAGATGTTTTTCACGACACGAAATGTTTGCCTGGCGGTAGTAATCCGTGCGAGCGCGTTTTGTTGCGCCACTCGACACCGCGCAAAGGGGCGTTTGCACCGCTTCTCGGCGCAAGTGAAATAGAATTAGTGCAGGTTTTTGACCGCACACCGCGCAAAATTTTTGAAAATCGTTTGTGGGGTGATGTCGGATTTATTCATTTGTGTTTTGATATACGCGGTATGGATGCATTACAGTTTAAATGCACCGAAGCCGGCTTTCCTTTTACCGTAGATTCCGCCAATAGTTTTGATATGGGTGAAGCGGCAGGACATTTTGCTTATATCGAAGATCCGGACGGCACACTGATTGAATTTGTGGAAACGCATAAAGTACCGATTTTGAAATCCATCGGTTGGTATCTGAATTTAAAAAACCGAAATCCGGAAAAATCACTGCCGCGTATTGTTATTCAAGCTATGGGTTTAAATCGGGTGAGAGATTAAGCGGCGGTTCACTCATTCATAACTCCTGACTCATAACTCTACCATCGTTACGCCGTCGCCGCCTTCGTTTTGTTCGGGATGGTAGATTTTTTTTACGCTCTTATATTCTTTTAATTTTTGTTTCACCAATTTTCGTAAAATACCGTTGCCTTTTCCGTGAACAATGCGTAAAATGTTGGCACTTGATACGACGGCATTATCCATAAAATCTTCTATAATTTTTTCGGCATCCAGCATCGTCATTCCGCGCACGTCGGTTTTCGGATCAAAAATAGCGGAGCGTTGAATGATATCGGATGATAAACGTTGGGTATTGGTAGTCGAGTTTTTAACGAGCGGTTCTTCGAGCGCAACGAGTTCTTTCACCTTTACTTTTACGCGCATGGCGCCGATTAAAACGGTTGCGGTTTTGTCTTTAACGGATTCTACGCGCCCTTCCGCGCTGCCGGCGCGCATTTTTACGCGCGTTCCAGGCTCAATTTCCAAATGACCGGCACTCGGTACGGCGTATAAATCTTCGGAAATTTTCGTGGCTTCTTCGGCTAATTGTTGCTGTTTTATTTTTATTTCTTTGACGGCTTCGCGCGCTTTTTCTACATTACTTTCGTCTTTGAGTTCTTTCAATAAACTTTTCACTTCCTGCTGCATATTTGCGGCTTTTTGCAATTCAAACTCTTTGGCATCGAGTTTTTGCATTTTGCGGCGTTGTTCCACATCTTTTATATTATCGTCGTACTGTTTTATCAGTTTATCCAACAGTTCTTGCTTTTCGGTTGTTTCGCGCAATTTTACGTCGTACTCTTGTTTTTCGCGCTGTAAATCCACGAGCAGTTCATCAACAGAGTGTTCATTTTCGCCGACGCGCTTTTTCGCATACAGCAACACTTCGCGCGGCAAACCGACATTCTGCGCAATTTCGAAAGCATAGGATGAACCGGGACGACCGATAGTGAGTTGATAAGTCGGTTTCAAGTTATCTTTATCAAAATTCATACAGCCGTTGATAATACCGTCGGTGCGGTAAGCAAACATTTTGAGGTTGCTGTAATGCGTTGTTACTACGCCGTATACTTTTTTTTGGTTTAAAATATTCAGAACTCCTTCTGCTATAGCACCACCGGGTTTCGGGTCGGTACCGCTTCCGAACTCGTCAATCAAAATCAAAGACTGTTCGTCGGCTTGCGCCGTAAACGCTTTCATATTTTGTAAATGAGAACTGTACGTAGACAGATCATCTTCGAGACTTTGCGCATCGCCGATATTAACGAATATTTTTTCGAAAATACCCATATCACTTAACTCGCTCACCGGTACCAACAAACCGGATTGCAGCATAAGTTGAATCAGCCCGACCGATTTCATCAAAATGGATTTTCCGCCCGCGTTCGGTCCCGATACCAGCAAAATTCGATTATCGTGAAATAAATCTAAATTAAACGGCACTGTTTCTTTTCCGGCAGCGCGATTTTTCAGATACAACAATGGATGTCTCCCTTTTTTTATGCCCAATGCGGGCGCGTTGGAGAGTTGCGGCATGAAAGCTTTCATGCGCATTGCCAAACGTGCTTTGGCGTGAATAATGTCGTAAGCGATAATTATATCGCTGTAAGATTCGAGCAGGGGTGTGTACGGGCGCAAAAATTCGGAGAGCGCGCGCAAAATTCTATAAATTTCTTTTTTTTCTTCTTGCTCTAAATCAAATAAATCGTTGTTGACTTCTATCGCGGCTTCCGGTTCTATGTAGGTTGTTCGTCCGGTTGTACTTTCGTCGTGAATTATGCCGCGAATACTTCGTTTATGTTCGGACGGCACGGCTAAAACGCGCCGACCGTTGCGCAAAGTTTCTGCATTATCCGTCAGCCAACCTTTTTGGCGGTATTCGCTGATGATGCGTTTGTACACGCTTTCCAATTCGCGTTGTTTGGATTGAATCGAACGGCGGATTTTTATTAATTCCTGTGACGCATCGGCGCGAATGATCCCTTCCGGATCTATTACACGCATAATTTCTTTCGCCAAGGATTCGTCGTAAGCCGTGTCTTTTATCGTAAAATAAAGTGTCGGATAAATTTCGCGGCGCACCGGAGTAAAAAATTTATATAATTCTCTGAAAATAAGCAACGAGCGGTTGATGCGCTGCAAACTATCTACCGTTAGTACATAACCTTGAATGGGCAACATTTTAATTTCTTCCTCGAACGTTTCATAAGCGGCGAGCGGAAATTTATCGTTTTTTTCTAAGGAAAGTTTCAGGTCTTTTACTTCTTTGAGTTGTTTTTCTATTAAAACCAAATCCGTACTCGGCTCCAATTGCTCGAAGTATGCGGCAGCGGGTGCACCCAAACTTTCTTTTTCTAAAAGTTGAAGAATTTTATCGAACTCTAATTTTTCACACAAATCTTTCGGCAATAACAACATGAAATTATAATTTACGATTTACGATGATGGCGGTTAAAAAAAAGAAAACCAAAAACCGTAAATCCAACTTACTCAACGGCAAATTTACAAATTAAGTTTTAAGCAGTGCAAGTAATTTATTAATTGTTATCCCGCCACACCTTCAACGACGAGTGTTCCGGCTAATTTATCGTGCAAACATTGATTTTTATCGCTGAAAAAAAACATGAGGTAACCTATGCCGAACAAAAACGCACTCAAATAAGATGCGAAAAACCGACCCGTCGCTTGCCCGAAATCAATTTTATTTCCTTTGATACTTAACAATTCAATGTGACAAATTCTTTGCCCCAATGTAGCTTGCATATTACTGCTTTGCAATAAAGCGTAATAGAGCCATTGAACGATAAACAATGGAGAATAGTTGAAATGAACAAAAGAAGAATTTTCAGATGAAATAAAATTGTGCAGCACGGCAATATTGGCAAATGACACGATAAACCCATCAATGATTAAAGCGAAAATCCGGCTCCAAAATCCGGCAAGGGTGTAATTTTTTTTTTCTTTTTCAAAAGAATCGCTGTCGATAAATGTACTGTATGTATCCATGTTTTAATATTTTAACGATAAATTGTACTGCTTTTTTCGATAAATCAATCGTTGATAGAAGTATCAATAATCTGTACTTTACTTATCAACTCTTCTACAAAAATTTTAAGGCTTGGGTTTTGAGGATAAGCATTTTTAAATATTTTTGCTTTTCTAAAGTCATTTGAAATGTTTTTGTAAATGCGTGATTGTTTATCGTTCGGGTTAATTGTATTTTCATTATTTCTTGATAATCTACTGTTCAAATGATGAACACAATTATTTTCACGCGCCGATAGTTTTTTATCATCATAATGCAAAGGTAAAAGCCGACACTCGATTTCATTTACAGCAATAGCAAAAATAATGCGTTGACCGTACTTTTCAAAAACTTCATCACTCAATTGTTTTTTTACGGCTGAAATGAGTCTATCTTTTACGCGCTCAATAATAGTTTCTTTAGGATTTTGCGGTACATCAAGTGGTGTTAGGTGCGCAATGTCGCTATCAATTTGAATAATTTAAAAATCGGTAAACACTAAATCGGATAGTAAATCTCCGTCTTGACAATATTTTAAGACTTTGTACCAGCCGCCGAATTTACGCGCATCATCATCTTCATCGGTACTGTCTATCGGTTGCAAATTTTTGACAATCAAATCGGGATCTTTGAAATATCCGAAAAGAATATTTTTCAAAACAATTTGGTCCGTTAGTCCCTCCGCAATTAGTCCGAAAGTGGGCGACATACATTTAAAAATTTAATCCGCCGAGATTACCGCGCAGGAAATGCTCTGATAATTTTATAGAGTGTCCGTTTGCAGGAACAGGTTTTGTTTCGATACGCTTTGCTTTAGTTCGTCCCTCCGCGTTGCGAGAAATAACAAACAATCTTTGCTCATCGTCATTCAGGTTCAAACCATCTGAAATTGCCGGATTGTGTGTTGTGAATATTACTTGCTTATCGTGTTTCTCCGCTAATTTTGCTAACACTTTCATTAAATCGGTTGCTAATTTCGGATTTAAAGCCGCATCAATATTATCAATGGCAAAAAATTTGGGTGTTTCATCGCTGATGAAAAGCGTTAAGTAAAAAAGCAAATATAGAAAACCTTCGTTGGCACTGTTTGTATCAAAAAACTTCACGCCGTCTTTCAAATAAATATCTTTTATTTTGATTCTGCCGGTAAAATATCCGTCCGCCGCTCTGTCAAACTCTATATCATCAAACCAATCAATAAGACTTAAACTTTCTTTAAGCTCATCAAAAATTGCCGGATTTTTTAAACCGATTTCTGACAAATGCTTTAAAAAACCTTCACCGCGAATACCCAATGGTTTTATTTGATTTTCGTAAGGATTACGCAAGAAATAG
This sequence comes from Chitinophagales bacterium, assembly GCA_038226035.1. Lineage (GTDB taxonomy): Bacteria > Bacteroidota > Bacteroidia > Chitinophagales > Saprospiraceae > JAAFJT01. The sequence goes on from JBBRQS010000004.1 coordinate 134,241, forward strand.
TTTTCGGGTGCGAAAATTAGAAAGTTGGATATATTATTTTCTTCAACAAGTTTTATCGTTTCTTTCGCAACAAAGTTAATAAACTTAGTAAATTCTTCGCCTGAAAGTTTATTATTATCAACTGCATGAAGTTTGTAAATATCCTGTATTACATGTTCTTCCAACATTGGGGCACTCTGCCAATCATTATTGTCAGTAATAGTTATAGAACATTCGATAATTTCATTTTTATCAGTAGAAAATTTAATAAGAATAATTTTATTTAAATCTTTCGAACTAAAACCAGAAAACATCAACTCTGATTCAGCCATTCTTATACCACGAGTGGAAAGAAATTCATTTTTTAAGTTAGTAGTTGAAACAGCCGCACCAAAAGTTATCGCCTCCAAAATATTGGATTTACCACTCCCATTTGCACCTATCAGCACATTGAAACGACCTAAATTTAATTTTAAAGACTCAATAGATTTAAAGTTTTCTATTGAAATTTCTCGAATCATACAGATTAATTTACAAGAATGTTATGCAAATATACTAAAGTTTTTTCTTCACTACTTGCTCAAAAACGACCACCGACAACGCCGGAATAACGATATGAATAATATCCGTTTTGCCGTGCATAGCCCCTTTTTCGGAATCAAGGCTTTCGTTTTTCATTTCACCCGTACCATTATATTTTTTATCGTCGGAATTAAAAATCTCTTTCCACGTGCCGGCAATCGGTACACCCAAACCGTAATGCAGTTGCGGTTTCCAAGAAAAATTACACGCTACAATTAGCATCGGCGTTTTCGGATTGCCTTTACGGATGAATAACAAAATACTGTTTTCGATATCATCACCCGCAATCCATTCAAAACCGGCGGATTCAAAAGTTTTTTCGTATAGTGCGCCGTGTTTTTTACTTAAAGCATTCAAATCTTTTACGAGCGTTTGTACACCTTTGTGGTTCGGAGCGTCCAATAACCACCAATCCAATTGCGATTGAAAATTCCATTCGCCGCCTTGTGCTATTTCGCAACCCATAAACAACAAGCGCGAGCCGGGATGCGTGTACATAAACGTCAGCATGGCGCGCAAATTGGCAAATTTTTCGCGCTCGTTGCCGGGCATTCGCGTCAGCAACGAACCCTTACCGTACACGACTTCATCGTGACTGAAAGGCAACATGAATTTTTCGGTAAAAGCATATTGCAAACTGAAAGTAATTTCGTTTTGGTGATACTGCCGATATAAAACTTCTCGTTTAAAATAACTGAGCGTATCGTGCATCCAACCCATCATCCATTTTTGTCCGAAACCCAAACCGCCTTCCCAAACGGGTTTCGATACGCCGTACCACGCCGTTGATTCTTCGGCAATAACCACCGTATCCGGAAAATTTTCGTTGATAGATTCGTTGAGTGTGCGTATAAAATCCACAGCTTCTAAATGTTCGTTACCGCCCAAACGATTGCGAAACCATTCGCCTTCATTGCGGCTGTAATCGAGATACAACATAGACGCAACGGCATCTACGCGTAAACCGTCGGCATGGTATTTATCCAACCAAAAAAACGCGCTCGAAATTAAAAAAGAACGTACTTCGGGTCTGCCGTAATCGAAAATAGCGGATTTCCAGTCCGGATGATACCCTTTGCGCGGATCCGGATATTCATAAATATTCGTACCATCGAAATTGTACAAACCGTGCGCATCCATCGGAAAATGACTCGGCACCCAATCAAGTATCACGCCGATATCGTTTTTATGAAAAGCATCCACGAGCGACATAAACTCTTGCGGCGTACCGAAACGACTTGATGGCGCAAAAAAGCCCAGCACCTGATAACCCCAACTCGGTTCGTAAGGATGTTCCATTACAGGCATAAACTCAATATGCGTGAAACCCATTTCCTTTACATACGCCACGAGTTCCGTTTCAGCTTCTTTGTAAGTAAGCGAACGGTTATTTTGTTCGAGTTTTCTGCGCCATGAACCGAAATGCACTTCATAAACCGACATCGGTTGCGGTGTATCGGCTTTTTTATTTCTGTTTTTCAACCAAGCCGTATCTTTCCATGAATAATCCGTATCCCAAACAATACTCGCTGTTTGCGGCGGTATTTCCCAATAGAAACCGAACGGGTCGGTTTTTTCTAAAATATATCCTTTCGTGCTGTGAATACTGTATTTATAAAACGCGCCTTTACCGATGTTCGGCAAACAAATTTCCCAGATACCGGAGCTGTCTATGCGCGGAAACATCCGGTGTTGCGTTTTGTGCCACCCGTTGAAATCGCCGACCACGTACACATCTTTTGCGTGCGGTGCCCAAACGCTGAAATAAACGCCTTGTTCACCGTCCACATTAACGATGTGCGCGCCTAATTTTTCGTACAGTTTGAAATGTTTGCCGCTTCGGAATAAATAAATATCATACTCGGTGAGTAAACTGAAGTGAATGTCCATACAAAATAATAATCTCCGGTCAGTGATTTACAAAAAATATAGCGGTAAAGGTAAATCAATTAAGAATTAATAATTAAGAATTTTCAATTTTCAATTTTTAATTTTCAATTTCAATTTCAATTTTCAATTTTCAATTATTAATTGATTTACCTTTGAGCTGATTTATAAAATTTTTTTGTAAATAAATAAATATAAATGGCAAATACACCCGCAATACTTATGCTCGAAGACGGTACAGTTTGGCATGGACAAGCTGCCGGAAAAATCGGTACTACTTCCGGAGAAATTTGTTTCAATACCGGTATGACGGGCTATCAGGAAATTTTTACGGACCCATCGTATTTCGGACAAATTTTAGTGGCTACCAACGTGCATATCGGTAACTACGGCATAAAAAATTCGGAAACGGAATCCGAAAAAATGAAAATCGCCGGACTGATTTGCAAAACGTTTAACGTCGAATACTCGCGTTCGCAAGCGGACAACGATATTCAATCGTACTTCGAAAAAGAAAACATGGTTGGTATTTCCGGCGTGGACACACGCGAAATCGTGCGTCATATCCGGAATAAAGGTGCGATGAACGCTATTATTTCGAGTGAAATTTTTGATGTGGATTTATTGGCGTTCAAACTCAAATCCGTACCGAATATGGACGGTTTAGAACTTTCCTCGTTCGTCACGACGCGCGAACCGTATTTTTTCGGAAATGAAAACGCGAAATATAAAATTGCCGCACTCGATTTCGGTATCAAAAAATCTATTCTGAAAAATTTTTCGCAACGCGATTGCTACATACAAGTTTTTCCGGCAAAAACACCTTTCGAAGAAATAGAAAAATTTAATCCGGATGGTTATTTTTTATCCAACGGTCCCGGCGATCCCGGTGCCATGCACTATGCCGTGGATACAGTAAAAAAAATATTGTCTACTGAAAAACCGCTTTTCGGTATTTGTCTCGGACATCAGTTATTGGCACTCGCTTTGGATATTCCGACGTATAAAATGCACAACGGACATCGCGGCATCAATCATCCGATACTGAATTTGGTAACCGGAAAATGCGAAGTCACGAGCCAAAATCATGGTTTCGGTGTGGACCCGACTATCGTGCGCGCCAAATTTGAAACGATTGATATTACGCACGTCAACCTGAACGACGATACGATTGAAGGTATTCGCGTAAAAAATAAACCCGTATTCTCCGTACAATATCATCCGGAAGCGTCGCCCGGTCCACATGATGCGCAATATTTATTCGACGATTTTTTAGCCATGTTGAACTGATTTTTTTTAACAGATAAATATGCCGGTTACACCTTTTACTTTAGACGAAAAATTTATTGACGCTTTCATAGACCAAGCTTTGTGGGAAGATGTACGCGACGGCGACATTACGGGATTGGCGTGCATTCCGCCCGACAAACGCAACAAAGCCGTGCTTAAAATAAAAGAAAACGGCGTGTTGGCGGGTATTGCATTGGCAGAACGCATTTTTAAAAAGGTAGATGCTGAATCAAAAATAAATATTTTTAAACGCGACGGTGATATCATGCAATTAGGCGATATTGCGTTTGAAGTAGAATGCAACACGCAGGCTTTATTAAAAGCCGAACGTTTAGTACTGAATGCAATGCAACGGATGAGCGGTATCGCAACGTTGAGTCGCAAATTTGCGGAAGCGACTAAAGAGTATAAAATTAAAGTTTTGGATACGCGCAAAACAACGCCGTTATTCCGTTACTGCGAAAAATGGGCGGTGGCAATTGGCGGTTGCGATAATTACCGTTTCGGCTTGTACGATTGGTTTATGATTAAAGATAACCATCACGATGCTGTCGGCGGTATTACGAAAGCCGTTGAAAGGGTAGGGGAATATAAAAAAAATAATCCGAACACGGCCGGCTTCGGCGTGACTTTAGAAGTACGATCGCTCGAAGAAGTCAATGAAGCTTTATTGTCGGGCAAAGGTGTTGTGACGCGGTTGATGCTCGATAATTTTTCGTTTGCCAATATGCGTAAAGCGGTGTCGCAAATAAATAATATTTATGAAGTGGAAGCCTCCGGCGGTGTAACGCTGAAAAATGTGCGTCGTTACGCGCTGACCGGAGTAGATTTTGTTTCATCCGGCGCACTCACACACCATGTTTCCAGTTTGGATTTGAGTTTGAAAATTTTGAAGTGAAGCAATTGAGCAATTGCATAAATTAAAACGTCGTTAAAGTTCCGTAAAAAATCCGTCTAATCCGTGTTGCGGTGCGTTTAAATTGAAAATTTATGACGCGGGTTAGACGAATTTTACACGAATTTCTCAAAAAAAATTTAAATCCAATTATTTTTATTCAGCTACTTCTCTGACTTGCCGCACCAATAAATTCAACGATATACCGCACCACGTCCGGATTTTTTACTAACCGGTAATGACCGAAACCTTCGGTGATGAGCAAGTGTGCGTTTTTCCAATTTTTTTCAAAAACTTCTGCCGTTTTTATCGTCGTTACATCGTCTTGCAAATCGTGAACGAGCAATAGTTTTTTTACTTGCACATCGTTTTCCGATAATGCCGCATCAAAATTTTCTAAATTGGGGTGAATACCATGAATTTTTTTGAAAATATATTTTCTCAATAATTGCGGTGCTTTTACCCGATTCATAAAACCATTGAGAATAATGTCGATGCGCGGCGGCACCGCTAATAAAACAACGCGCTCAATCTTTAATGTCGGATTAATATGCTGCAAAGCAAAAATTATACTCGTACAGCCAAACGAATGCGCAATCGCACCCTGAAAAACACCGCCGAATTTTTCCATTACCGCAGCAATCACCCGCGCATTAGTCGGTAAATTTAATTGCTCACCTTCCGAATCGCCATGAGCGGGTGCATCATAAGCCACAATTTTAAATCCGGACTTCAAAAGCGGATTCACGAACATCCGTAATCCTGTACCGCGTGATTCCCAACCATGCACCAATAAAACTATTTTATCGCCGGTACCCCATTCATAGATTTTTATTTTCAGGTTATCGAACATTAAATCTGATACAACCGCATTTTCAATCACCGCATCTGTTTTCCAATGTTTGGCGCGTGAGCGCGGCGTAGTAAAAAGTTTGTAAGCGTAATGAGTAGAAGCGTGCGGAAAAAATAAACCGAGCGTGCCGAACCGTAAACGCAAATAATACTTTTTCCATTTATTAATCGGTTTTGCTTTTTCTGTCTTTGGATCCGCGTGCGCGGTTTTTAAATATTCTATGGACATATTTGGATTTTGGATTTATTCGCTTGACGAATTTTATTCTTTCCGAAAATTTCTGCAAAGATGCACCGTAATTTAAAAGCAACGATTTTATACTCGTTCAAAAGTGGTTCGCGAAACAACTAAATGTCTTATGCTCGTTTTGTAAGGGCTTAAATTTTGAATCCTTACAAAACGTATGATTTTTCGCAAACAAATCATGTGTGAGTATAAACTTTATCAAAAACTTTTTGAGCGCGTGAAATGAATTATATTTGTCGCAAAATTACCGTTAAAAATTTATGAAACAATATCACGACTTGCTTCATCACGTCCTAAACACGGGCGTAAAAAAATCGGATCGAACCGGCACCGGAACTGTCAGTTGTTTTGGTTATCAAATGCGTTTCGATTTGAACGCTGGTTTTCCGCTTGTCACTACCAAAAAAATGCATCTTAAATCCATCATTTACGAGCTGTTGTGGTTTTTGCGTGGGGATACCAACACGAAATATCTCAAAGAACACAACGTTTCTATCTGGGATGAATGGGCGAATGCCGACGGCGATTTAGGTCCCGTTTACGGTAAACAATGGCGGAGTTGGGCGGGTGCGGATGGAAAAACGGTGGATCAAATTTCGTGGTTAATAAATGAAATAAAACGCAATCCGGATTCGCGCCGCCTCATTGTTTCGGCTTGGAACGTGGCGGAGTTAGATAAAATGGCATTAGCGCCGTGTCATTGTTTATTTCAGTTTTATGTCGCGGACGGCAAATTATCTTGCCAATTGTATCAACGCTCGGCTGATAGTTTTTTGGGTGTACCTTTTAATATTGCGTCGTATGCTTTACTGACGATGATGATAGCGCAAGTGTGCGATTTGAAATACGGCGAGTTTGTGCATTCTTTCGGCGATTTGCATATTTATACCAACCACTTGGAGCAGGTACAATTGCAATTGAGTCGCACACTGCGCACATTACCGACAATGGAAATTAATCCGGCGGTAAAAGATATTTTCGAGTTTCAATATTCGGATTTTTCTCTTAAAAATTACGAGCCATATCCGGCAATTAAAGGCGCGGTTGCAGTGTAATATTCAATTACGAATTACGAGTTAAGATTCGCTCGTATTTTTCGTAATTCGTAATTTATTATCAGTACTCGAACACCAAACTTTGTGCGGGATAATCAAACAGAAATTTTTCGCGGACGAGTTTCGCGACTTTTTCCGGCACCATATCCGTCCAACCCGGTTCGTCGTGCTGAATCATTTTAAGCACTTGTTTGGAATAAATGTGCAAATATTCGAGATGATACGCGCGAATATCTTCGACGTGTTTGGATTCTAAAAGATGCCGGTACAAAAATTTTACACCATCCGGTACCGGTACATTTTCTGCCGTCATTACGTCGCTCGTACCTTCCTGTAAAATCGGATATACATACACTTTGACGTTGCGCGTGAACAGTTCTCCGAAAGCGGAAAGCAATCTGCCGTCGAGATTGTTATAATATTTTTCGTTAATCGTATCCAGCAATTGTTTCACGCCGATCACCAAACCGAGTTTCGGAATTTTATATTCGGCGAGATAATGAATGAGTTTTTGGTGTTGTTCGCAATCCGAAATCATCACCGTATAACCGAGTGCGTTCAATAAATCTGCTCGATGCAAAAAATCTTTTTCATCGAGCGCGCCTTCGAGCGTCAAATTATCCAGAGTAATTTCGCAGACCAAGAAACTTTTTTTAGCATCTACGTCCGGTTCATTTCGAAATTGTTGCCATGCCGTTTGAATCATGTCTTCGTTTACTAATGTAACCGGACGAAAAGAGCCGCGCACCACGAGCAGATTTTTTTTGTAGAGTAATTCTCCCGCTTGTAAATTGCGTTTATCCGGACCGAAAATCGCCACGTCTGTCGAATGATATTTTACGAGCCAAAGGCTGAGCAACCGATTATCCACGTTTTTGAAATCCGGTCCCGTCAACCGCACCATATCCACCGACACGCGTCCGCTCAAACTGTCCATCAAAGATTGTACAAGATAACTGATATTATTTTTATACCGGTGAATGGCGTAAATCATATTCACGCCCAAAATACCGATGGCTTGTTGTTGCAACCGGTTTTCACCGTCAAGCATCCGGACGTGTACGACCAAATCGTTTGGTTTTTCGTTCGGCGCGAGTTGAAAACGCACACCCAACCACCCCTCTCCTATAATGGTTTTAGAAAAATTAACCGCAGCCACCGTATCGGCAAATACAAAAAAATTGGTGTTCGGTCGTTCGCTGCGCAAACGCGACTCCATGAGTTCGTATTCATGATCCAACATTTTGTATAAACGCGCTTCACACACATAGCGTCCGTTCGGTTCTATGCCGTAAACTTCATCGCTCACAGTTTTATCGTAAGCACTCATCGTTTTGGCAATCGTACCGGCTGCAGCACCGACTTGAAAAAAATATCGCGCTACTTCCTGCCCCGCACCGATTTCGGCGAAAGTGCCGTAAATTTTTGCATCCAAATTTATTTCTAAAGCCTTCTGCTCGGTTTCGCGCGTTTGCTGATATATTTTTTCGGTCTGCATTTTTTTGAATTAATAATTAAATCCAAAATTAAAATTTTTTGACGGCTCTGCAAATTTTTTTTTCATTTTTGATTTTCATTTTTAATTTTCATTTTTAATTTTAATTTTCATTTTGATTTTCATTTTGATTTTCATTTTGATTTTCATTTTTGATTTTGATTTTCATTTTCATTTTCATTTTGATTTTCATTTTGATTTTCATTTTTGATTTTGATTTTTGTTTTTCATTTTCATTTTGATTTTCATTTTTGATTTTTGATTTTAATTTTTGATTTTTGATTTTCATTTTTGATTTTTGTTTTTGTTTTTTGATTATTTAGGTAATGATAATTTTTTAAGAAATTACTGAAAGTTTTACCACTTATAAACACATTAGTCCGTACACAATATCACGCATCCAATCGGGGTGTTTCTTGAATTCAGCGTTTCTTCTTTTGTGAACTTGTGTACGGCCTAATATGTCCGTTTATGGTAAATAATTACTTTATTTTTTAATTAAAAAAATCGGCGTACCCGATAAAATAATATTGTGTGTTGAAACGATACTGTCTTTCTGCGTTTTTGAAAAGTCCCAGTCGCGGCGATTGACGGTCGGGATGTTCAGTGCATCCGGAAAACTATAAACTGCTTGTGTTTTTTCAGATTGATCCACACTTGTTTTTGCCCATAAAACGAAACGTACCTCGCCGGTCGTTTTGTTTTTAAACGCGCCGCCGTCCATGCTCACCGGTATTTGCATTTTTTGCGTTTCGGCGGCATCGGCATCGAAGCCGGAAAGTGTTTTGGCAGTTGTCGAAAAAGCATATCCGCATTCGGTCGGCGGCATTTGATATGGTACGGTGTTGGTAAGCGGTGCGTACAAACCCATTTTATCAAATTCATCGTGTATTGTTGAACTGATTTGAAATTCACCGAGACCGTAAATATAAACCTGAAGAATGTCGTTCTGTTGCGCTTTTACGAGCGCTTTAATCACATAATTGCGCTGCGCTTCGTAACTGCCGATATATTCGCCGATTGGTTTTGCCGGAATATTGGTTTCGGTGACGATAAAATGTTTTTGCGGAAAAGTACTGCCGTTGTAACCGTATTTGTTCAGCACGTCCGTCATTTTAGTTTTTCGGTCCAAAAATCCGGTAACGGCACGATCTGAATGACGGAATTGATCGAAATTTTGATTCGCATTATTATAGGCGCGCAACGAATTATCAATATGCGGATAAGAATGATAACTCAACACATCGAAATACGCACCGCCTTTGAGCGGATAGTCCGATGTCGCGCTGCCGTCTTTCGGGTTATCTGTTTGGCGCAGCACCGCGTCCAAAAAACTCGGAATACCGATACCGCCGATACACACATTCGCCGATGCGTCTATACTTTTTATCACTTCGTAACTGATGCGCAACAAACGGATATAATGTTGAATGGGTGCATGCAAAGTATATTCGCACGGCAAAGGATTTTCCGTCCACCACGAACCCTGCGAACCCGGCGTTGCTTCTGTTTTGGCGGTGGTAGCGTAATCCGGTTCGTTCCATATTTCGTAAAATTTTACGTTTTTGCCGTATTTTTTTACCGTTTTGTATACGTACAGCGCGTAATAATTTTTATCGTTTACGGGTGTACCGTTTTCGCCTTTATCGAAAATCGGTTCGTACATGTTGGCGAACAGTGCCGACGAATCTTTTCCGCAATAAACCGTATTGTCGCGATGCGCTTTGCTCGGATAGCCGATAAATAAAACATTATTCGTCATGTTTAAATCGCCGAAATGTTGGAACGCATCTGTGCGAATATCATAACCCCATTGTTCCAAAAAACTTTCCGTCAATCCCGGTCGCAGTGTATTCACATTGATTCTCGAAGAAATATCCATGAGTTGCATATCGGTATAAGGCGGATAAAAACCCATATTCGAGCCGTAACCGAAATGACCGGAAAAATTCGGTATCGCATCGTTTGCGGTAGGTGCGTCTGTAGAAAACGAGGTAGGTTTGCAACTTAAAACGATGCAAACGAAAAAAATAAAAATAGGAGTAGTTTGTCTCGAAAATTGACTCATAGTTGTAGTAAGGTATTAGTATTCGAAATGTGTTTATTTTATCTTAGTAATTGCTCTGCTCCAAAATCCATCGTTTAATTTATCATACCCTCGATCGGAAATAAGTTTATCAAATTCTAACGGTTCAGTAGCGGGAAATTCTACTTGAATTTCAGATTTCAGAATTTTTAAAACTTTGATCCCGATTCGTTCTGAAATTAACCTCTCAAAGCGCGTGCACACCACTTTATTAAATGGGATTCGGTGACAATACTTTGAATCTTTGATTTCCAACCCAACTGATTTAAAAGCAAAACTATTTTTTTTTTCGCTGTCTTTACAAACTATAACAATTCTGTTGGCAGAAACAGCCGGTACTATATTTTCAGCGAGTTCTTCATTTTGCTATAAATGCCTAATTTGAATGGCTAAACCAAAATTTGCCCACGTATCTAACACTTTATCATTCGCATTTGTGACACCAACGCGATTAATACGTGCGTTCATTCTTATACGAGGTTGTTCAGGTGAAAGATTTATCACCGTTTTAGCAAAATCTTCAAAGTCTATTAAAATATTTTGCTTGTTTTCTTTTAAACTTACTTAAATTGTAATTCCCAAAACCTCAACTAAAGCAGAAAAAAGAGCAAAGACGACAATTTCGTAATTTTTATAGATACTTCGACGTGATCCGGGTTCATTCCAAAATAGAGAAAAAAATTCCGTCAGTTCAAAATTTGTTACAGCATTCGCGATACAATAATCAATACCCGTATTCATTTGAGAAAATCTTTCAGTAAATTTCCTGTAAATGCAGCCTTCAACCATACCTTCTTTCTCTCTGTTTTCAATTCCTAAACTGATAAAACAAGCGGTAGTAAAAAATTGTAATTGAAAACATTATCTTGATAACGCGCAGATGACGTACTTATTCTAACTAAAAACTTAGTTAGAACATCTCGCCATTTTTTGGAGTATTGAGATAAGTGGAAAGATTATCTAAAACAATATCTTTTTTAATTCTGTCCCGATACGAAATTTCCGCCGTATGAATGGGCTTGTTAAGATGTACTCATGCTTTAGTAATGACTTTATGCAATGCTTTTTTGCTTCGATCATATTCATATTTAAAGAGCAAGTTGTTATGATTTTTGAGCGCATCTTATTTGCCGAGTGTCTATTGCTTTTATCATTTCTTATGCAACGGCTTTAATTACCGGAATGGAAACACTGTTTCCGACAACTTTACGCATGGCGGTAAAAAAACCGCAATTTTAAAATTTTCGGAAAAACTTTTCGGACGCAACATTTTTCGTTCCGTTAATCTTCTTTTACAATTCACAAGTGAATAGTTGTATGAACCTCCGACACCTAAAGCGCAAAAAAAGCTAAACAGAAATATTGCCGTCTTTGTTTTCGTGCCATACTTACGGATAAACCGGTTCGGATTTAAGTTGCCTTACCCGTTTTTCAACGATTACTTTTGATGCAAAAAGACTTTCGGGTACTTCCGTATCGTATTGCAGAATATCAGCAAGAGATTTAGTCGCAGCAGTTTTTCGAGAAAATTTAAAAACGATTTTTTCTTTGGACCCGAAAATAATGTACGCTTTCTTTTTTGGGGCAAACCAAAATCAAGCGTATTCGAAACGGTATGGTGAACGAAATAACCGAATGCCTTTAACTTTTCGATAATTACTTTAAATGTTCTGCCGGAATCATGCGTTTTTAATTGTTTGACATTTTTCAGCAAAAAAGAGTAAGATTGTTTGATGCACAGAATTTCTTGTAAGTTGAATAAAAGTGTACCGTGTGTATCTGAAAAACCCTTCCTGCTTCCGATAACACCGAATAGTAACAAGGAAAACCAGCCAACAATATATCGTGTTCGGGAATATCCATTGGATTTATTTTGGTAATATCACCCTTCGGTATTTCGCCGAAATTTGCGGTATACATTTTTTGTGCAACTTTGTCCCATTCGGAAGTAAATACGTTTTTACATCCGAAAGCTTCAAATCCTTGTCGGATACCGCCAATACCCGCAAATAAATCAATCGTTCTGTACGTGTTCATGCTGTAAATATATAAATTTACTTCACTACTGCCAAAAAACCGCGAGCGTACCGCAAACCTGCTATTGACGAAATTTATTTACCGTGTTTTCGAGCGTGCTTCGTTTGTTATTTTTTACCGGAAAGTTATTTTTAAATGGCGTAACTTCTTTTTTCTATTAAAAAATAATATATTTGTCGCTTGAAAAATAAAACGCATTAATTACAGCGCATTTCTAACGCACCAATGATACTTCAGAAGCAACGCTTATTATTTCTTTGGGTCGGTATTTTTTCATTTATTGCCGCTTTTGTATGGTCTATGCTGTATAAAGATGAGGCTAACACAGTGCGTTACAAAAATCAAATAGAAAATTATCTGCACCGGGAAGAAAAAAAAGCGGATAAAATTTTGGAAGATAAAGATTTTATACAAAAACTTATTACCAAAAATCCTGCGGATGATAAGTTTATATCGGAAACAACCGAGAAACTTCAGCAAGAAAAATTTTCATTTGCGGTTTATAAAAACAATCAATGCGTCTATTGGACGCGCAACGACGTGGTACCGCCGCCGCCGGCATTAAATGCCGGTAATATCAATTATAATAAAACGACCGTCAAATTTATTACGCAATATGAGTCGCAATACGAGCAACGTCAACGTATTTTTTATAAAGCCGATGACAGTACAAATGTAGTTGCGACGGTACTGATTCCGATAAAAAAAGCCTATAAATCTTTTGAAGGTAAGTATCTGCATGCTTATTTTCCGGCATCTAATGATATTCCGGCGCAATTGAACATAGATACAATTATCCGTCTAAATTTTATTGCTACAGGAGACAATCCGGCGACTGTGCTGTGTTATTTGAAAAGTGATGAAGCCAATGCTGATGAAAAGCATGATTTGGGTATGTTTTCGTTTTTTTTGCTGGGTTTTATTTGTATCGGTTTTTTCGGCGACGATTTGGCAAAACAATTATTGAAACACTATAAACAACCCGTTATCGGTATTTCGTTTTTCATTTTTTTCGCTATTTTATTGCGGCTGATTATTTATTTGATTCAAACGCGTGTTTGGTTGCCGACTTTAAAAGTGTCTATCGGAGATAGTTCGGGTACTTTTATTTCTTCTCTACCGCAACTCTGGATAGAGACTTTGTTTTTTTTCTGGATAGCGACTTTTTTTAACCGGCATTTGGTTCTCGCCAACAGTGAAAGATTGGAAATTTGGAAACGTGCCGTACTTTCTCCATTGTACTACATCGTCATCGTGGGTTTGAACATCGTGGCAATCGGTATTTTCGATGATTTGGTGACTACAAGTAACGGTATTATTTCGTTCGACAGCCTGACTCAATTTAATTGGCGCAGCGTTTCGTCGTTGTGTGCGGTGAGTATTTTTATGTTTTCGGTTTTTCTTATCAGTGAGCGCATGACGCGCTTAGCGGTGAATCTGAATTTATCCGCAGCTTTTCAAGTTTCCGCTGCCGCCGAAGCGTGTCTGTTGGGTTGGGTGATTTTCGAAATGTTGGATATTCATCACGACCTCTCGAATTGGGTGTATGTGTTGTACATAAGCACTTATATTTTGTTTATGCACTTTTTTGTGCTCGAAAAACGACCGACCATTGTTTGGTTGGTCGCTTGGTTGGTTTTATTTTCTTTCACGGAATCGTTTTTCATCGCTCATTTTAACCAAGTGAAAGAAAGAAATATGTTTATCGGTTACGCCAAACGTTTGTCGGTATCGCGTGATTCGTTGGCAGAACGATATATCGCGATTTTGAAAAGAGGTATTGAAACCGATCCGGTGATTAAATCCGCATTTTTCAGCGACGAAACCGAAAGTATTTACAGCGTTTTGCGTCCGGATAGTGCCGCTTCTGCGGCGCATTTGTCCGGACTTAAAAATATTGAACGACGTATTCAAGAACATTTCGACAGTATTTCTTATCTCAACAGTCATTACGATTTCAAATATTTCGGTTTCAGCCGCAACGGTGTTGCGGTGTTGCAGGAAAAAGATGCCGACCTCATAGATTTTAAAGCCAAGCACGATGCGGGTGTCCCCGTCGGCAATTCAAAACGTTTGCGTTTGTGGAGCGATAAAGACGGAGATTGGGCTTATTTGGATTATATCGAGATACCGCAACCGCTCGCACCGGATAATCCGATAAAAATTGCGATGAAAATTACCCGTAACGATAAAATTTCGGGTGTATTGTCGAGCGAATTGCTTTCCGATAATAATTTTAAGGGGATGAAAGATCTCAGTAAGTTGGAGTATGGCGTTTACAAAAACGGAAAACGCACCGAACCGAATATTACCGGCGTAAAACTCATTCTGAATAAAGATGAAATACCGGCACCCGAAGCGTCCGAATTTTTTGAAAACTCTGAAAAACGCGGTATCATTTACCGCAGCAAAGACGGTACTATCGTAAAAATCAGTCGCGACAATGTTGTATCGTCTCAGGCTTTAGCGTTGTGTGCTTTCATTATTATTGTCTGGGCATTTCTGTTGTTGTTCATGGCAGTGATAAATAATTTTATACCGTTTTTACCGACGTTCATGAATTTTTCTCTGTCGCTGTCGTACAACCGATCTTTTTCCAACCGGCTCATGTTGCCGCTCATTGCTTTTTTATTTATTTCGTACATCATCATCTTTTACTTCAACATGCGCTATACCGAAGATTCAAAAGATATGCTCATCAACCACGAACTGAATATAAAATATGAGCCGATAGTAGCGCAACTGTTTGACGAAATCGTGAACGCACCCCAGGACAGCTTGAATGCCGATTCGCCTTATCTCAATAAACTTCTGCAAAAATACGGACAAACGAACGAGACAGCTTTACATCTCTACGATGCCGCCGGTTATTTATCCGCAACGACGGAAACTAATCTGTTCGATAAAGGATTAATTTCGCGGTTTATGAATGCGGCGGCGTATCGCAAACTGTACGATGCCGAAACAACGGGCAGTTTCAAATCCGATGAGCGTGTCGGCAGTTTTCATTACAAAACCAATTATTACAACATCCTGAATAACGATAAAAAATTAATCGGTTTTTTGGAAACCCCGCTTTATTCCGGCGAACGCAATCTGAAAATGTCGGCGTATGCGACGCGCTCTTCCAATTTGTTTTATTTGGCTATTTTATTTTTGTTGGGTATTATGGCGGTGTACGAAATTACGAAACTGAATATGCGTCCGATAAAAGACGTTGCCGAAAAACTAAAACACATGACCATCGGTAATAAAGCCGAAAATGAACGCATAGAGTGGTCGCGCGACGATGAAATCGGCGTAGTAGTAAATGCCTACAATAATAAAATCGAAGAACTGAAAGATAGTTTTGAAAAAATATCGGAAGCCGAACGCGCTATGGCTTGGAAAAGTATGGCGCAACACGTGGCGCACGAAATCCGCAACCCGCTCACACCGATTAAAATGGTGGTATCGCATTTGAGTTTTATAAAAGACCTGGACGATGCCACGTTCAAAGAAATTGCTTTACGCTCCGCGCAATTAATATTGGATCAGGTTGAAACTTTGGAGCGTATCACGAACGAATTTGCATTTTACGCCAAAATGCCGCAAAATGCCAACAATATGACGTTCGAACTCAACGAACTCATCAACTCTGTTACCAATTTGTTTATCAGCGGCAACAACGATAAAAACGTAAAAATTATCATCAGCTTACCCGAAGAGCCTTTGTATATTTATGCCGATAAAAATCATTTGCTCGGTGCTTTTAACAATCTGATAAAAAATGCGATTCAAGCCGTGCCGGCGCAACGGCAAGGTATAGTGCGTGTGAGTTTGTACCTCCAAAAAACAAAAGCCATCGTGCGTATCAGCGACAACGGTATCGGTATTCCGAAAGAAGCGGCGGATAAAGTATTCGGACAAAATTTCACGACTAAGTTGCAAGGTTCCGGCATCGGATTATACTACACGAAACAAATCGTACAATCGGCAGGCGGAAAAATATATTTTGACAGTGTAGAAGACATAGGCACTGATTTTTTTGTCGAACTCGATATTTTTGATAAAACGCTCGAAGAAATACCGCGCGTAACGGAAGAAAACTTGGAGATGAATAAAAATTTATTCTGAAATTAATTTTCATCCGTGCAGCACGCAGCTATGCCACTACCATTCCTCTTTTTAAGCAAACTTTTTTAACGTTGATGTTGTTTTATCGGGTAAAACATATTCCACTGTTTTTTTAAAACAATATCGCCACTATGTCCGAACAATTATCGAACCTGCAAACCGATACAAAACCGAAACAAACGAGTAAAATTTCAGAATTGACGGATATTCTGACGCATCGCGGCGTGAAATTATTTGTTGTTTTAAGCAGTTTTTTTATCGTCAACGCCATTATTGCTGAATTCATGGGTGTTAAAATATTTTCGTTGGAACATTCGATTGGTATAAAACAAGTAAATTGGACGCTGTTCGGCGGCCAATATAATTTCGATTTATCGGCAGGCGTATTATTATGGCCTTTCGTTTTTATCATGACCGACATCATAAACGAATATTTTGGTGCGCGCGGCGTGCGTTATTTGTCCTATCTCGGTGCCGGACTCATCGCGTATGCTTACGTCATGTATTACGGTTCCATTCAACTGATACCCGCCGCTTGGTGGCCCGCAAGTCAGGCGACGAAAGGAACTTCCGACATGAACTCCGCGTACAACGCTATTTTCGGACAAGGTATGGCGATAATTATCGGCTCTTTGGCGGCATTTATTTTGGGTCAGGTGACGGACGTACTTATTTTTCACCGTATAAAACAAATCACCGGTGAAAAGCATTTGTGGTTGCGTTCAACGGGCAGTACTTTATTTTCGCAGTTAGTGGATACTTACGTGGTTACGTCGTTAGCATTCTATTTTATTCCGAAATATTTTCCCGCTACCGGACAAACGCCTTGGACAATACAGCAATTGATGACCGTTTCGACAGGCGGCTATATTTATAAATTTGTTATCGCGATACTAATGACACCCGTCATATATTTGGTACACGGCATCATTGAACGCTATCTCGGAAAAGAATTAGCGGCGCGCATGAAAAATCATGCTGCCGGTGAACCGTTATAAATCCGGAATGAGTTAATTTTAAGCCTTAAAATTAATTTCTAAAAAACGACATGATTTCTTTCGATGATTTTTTAAAAATAGAGATGCATGTCGGTACCATTCTCGACGTGCAAGATTTTCCTAAAGCCAAAAAACCTTCGTTTCAACTCACCATAGATTTCGGAGAAGTCATCGGCATTAAACGCAGTTCGGCGCAGATTACGGTGTTATATACCAAAGAAAATCTCATCGGACAACAAGTCGTCGCCGTAACGAATTTTCCGCCACGCCAAATCGCCAACTTTTTCAGTGAAGTATTGGTACTCGGTTCTGTTGCCGAGGACGGAACAGTTACGCTTTTGCAACCGCAACAAAAAGAAAAAAATGGTATGCGGATTGGGTGAAAAAATTACTCCTCAAAAACCTCCATCAAACTTAATTCTAAACCTTATAAAATGGGTGTTGAAATTGAATCATCTTCGGTGATCGGTTGCACACCAATATATTTTCCTTGTTCATGTTAAATTTTAAACAACACTCAATCCTTCAACTCTTGTGAAATGTTTTATATTTAGTGTTTTTACTGGCAAATTATGATATAATGCTGTCGCGGCAATCAATGTGTCTGCAGTACCGATAAAATTTCCTTTCCCAATTTGCTGATAAATACGAGCAGCAACTTCAGCAACATTTTCATCAATAGACAAAACGTTAACTGAAGAAAGAATCAATTCGACATCCTGTTTTTTGGAAATATCGGTAGCACCTGCCCAAAGTTCATAAACGGTTATTGCTGAAATATACAAAGGCGTGCCGAGTGGCAGTTGCGCTAAAATTGATTTGGGACGATTAAGTTTTCTCAAATAGTCAATAAAAATACAAGTGTCAATTACCATGCTTGGGGTTGGAATTGATTAAGTTGATCATGAGCTTCATCAATTCTTTTAACATCTTCATCGCTCCAAACACTCAATTGTTTGCTAATTTCTAAAAAGTGTGCGACAGTTTTAGGTTTCGTAGTAATAGATAAATTTTTTTTTGATTTTCTTTGCAACATAGGTTGTACACTCACTTTGAAGCGGTGTAATACTTCCATTATAATAGTTTCGTCACTTTCGTTTATCTCAATGATATAAGATTTCATAAGAAAAATTTAGTTCCTGCAAAAATAATTATTTATTTTATATCTTGAAGAATTATTATTTTGCTTTTAATTTTTTAAACCAAGATAGAAAAGAATAAATTTGAATTTTCAATAAAAATTATTGTATTGTTATTCTCTGCCTAAAAATTAATAAATCGCTCATCAAAATATGTTTCCTTTTCAAATTATTAATCTACTTGACTTTTCAAAAACAGAACATAAAGGAGAAACTGGAACCGCGTATTGGCAAACTTTTGAATCGCAAGGTTTGCGGATGCGCATCGTAGAATACAGCGCGGGATATGCAGCGGATCATTGGTGCAAAAAAGGACATATCGTTCATTGTTTGGAAGGTACATTTGTTTCCGAATTATCAACGGGCGAAAAATTCGCGTTTCATAAAGGTATGACTTATATCGTTTCTGATAATTTAAGTTCACACCGTTCCATAACCGCGACAGGCGTGAAACTGCTTATTATTGATGGTGATTTTTTAAAATAAGAGAGAAATAAAAAAACGCTGTGTATATGTAATATATACTTCAGAAATTTTGCACATTATTAATTAATAGGAAAATTCTGATGATCTTGTTTCGAAAACGAAATACTCTCGCAAATCATTTATACCATTTTTGATATTGACGAAATTTATTTCTATTAAAGTAGCTTTTGTTATTAAACTTGAATTATTTTCGTTTTTAACTAATTTCAAAATGCAAAGATTAATTTTCTAATTCGTAATCCAGTCAATTGGTATTAATTTAATACCATTCCTCCATTCCTCTATAATATTACTCGTAAAATCTTCATAAAAAAGTTTCGCATGATCTGTAACAATTACTTGAAAATTTGGAGCAAGTTCTTGAGTCACCATTATTATGAAATCAAAGATTTGATGTACAGCTTTCTCATCTGAACTTTTCTCAATTTTACCAGACTCATTAGGATCATTTTCAGGTGGAAAATAAATTTGTGACGGTTGATCTAAGATTAAAAATCTAGGCACTGGCCTATCAGCTTCAATGAAGTGTTTGTGTAGTGCAAAATGGATAAGTAAATGATAAGCTACCCAATTTGCTCCACTACCCATATTTGTAAGAGGAATTGATTTTTTAGGTGTATCTGCAAAAATTGTCAATTTTTTAATATCAAATCTAATTGGTGCATCTGGATATTCAAGGTCTAATTTTTTTGACCAAGTTGTCATTTGATTATTTATTTGATTTAATATTGAATTTAATTTATTGTCTTTTTCTTCTGAACTAATTGAGTTTTCGAGTTGATCAATTTGTGCTTTTAATGCTTCAATTTTTACAGATAGAGATTTATCTTCCTCAATTTTTTGATAACTTTCCAAGAAAAGCAATATTTTCCCTATTATTTTTCCTCGTCTCAAATTTAAGTCTTTTTGCTTTGACGACTGCTCCTTTTCAGCATAGATAGCAATTATTCCTTTACGACGTATTTCAATTTGTTTTTTAAGAAAACTTTGTTCTGAATCTAATTTTTTAGAATATTGATTTAATTTTGGTTTTTCTAAAATAGTTTTTTCAAGATTTTGTGAAATATTTATTAGTGATTTATTAATTGCCGTAATTGATGGAATTTCATTTTCAATATTTTGACAACATAGGGGACATTTCTGATGGTCAACTGTTGTATTGTCATAAAATTTTACTGATTCTAATCTTGCTTTCTGTTGCTCAACTTCTGAAGAATAAGTTAAAGTGTGATTAATAAATTTATCTACAGCATCTATGGTATCTTTTTTCTGACTGAGTTCTCTCTCTAAATCATTCTTTTCATCTAATAATTTCTTCAAATTTTCATCCTCCCCTTGAACAACTTCGTTCATAGATTCTTCCCAATTTAGTACTTCTCTAATAGCTGAAATTGCTTGCATGGTATTATCAGCGAGAGTATTGGAAGAGATTAGATTTAATTGTTTAGCTTCGTTTACTAATTCAAAAATTTTTTCTGAACCATCTTCCTTGATTCTCTCATATTCTTTCAATTCTTTATCAAATTTATTTAATTCACGTTTTTTGTTTGCAACCTCTTGTTCAATTCTTACCGTATCTTCTCTAATTGCACCTAGAAAATAAGGAAGCGTTTCTCTGATTGATCGTTCTACCCAAGTATCCTGTTGGTTATAGAATAAATAATTTCTTTGTGCTATTAAATCTTGTGGTTGATACGAATAAAATCTACTATGTTTAAAATTAACAGTTGATGCATCTACATTTCCCGAAATAGGAGTATTCGTATATTCAGCAATAAATAGTTTTTTCGTTAAAAAATCTTTCAAAGATATTATATCTGAATTGTTTCGAATTTCGTTAATATCAGGAATTTTAACTTTATCGCTATTGGACAAATAAATATTAAAGGTTGTAATTTGATTTAATCTGTTAGGATTCTGCCTTGCTATAAAAATTTCTTCATTTTCATGCTGCAATAGGATTGAAAACCATTCTACAGTTTCCTTAATAACACCTTCAGAAATTTTACAAGCATCACTACCTAAACAGTAATTTACGATATCAATGATAGCTGTTTTTCCAGTTTTGGATTCGCCTGTAATAATATTCACTTTGCCAATCCCAAATTTTAAAATTCTTTTTTCACCTTTACTGTTATAAAAAATCAAAGATTTTATTTGCATATTAATTACGGTTTAATTCCTAAAATTGAATAAATTGTCAAGAGATCGCCAGATTTACTAAATATTTTACCAATTAGTTCTGCTTTTTTAATACAACTATTAATTTCAGCATCTTCACTTTTAAATTTTTTTTTGCGTGGTTTAATATAAATATCACCGTTATTATCAATACTTAACGAATCATATAGGATTGCAAACATTATTGTTTCGCGTATGAATGGAATAAAATTAGTAATAGTCTCAGATAGCCCAATTTTCAAATCTTCGTTTGAATTTATCCAATTATGAATTGTACTAGATTTCGTTTTAGGTAACCTCTCTCTTATTCTACTATTTAAAATAAGTGGTAAAACCAAAATAGAAAGTGCAAATGGAAAATTTGTATTTGATTCACTCTTATAAGCTAAAACGCATGCTCTCATAATCTCGCTGCAAAATGCGGGATTTATTAAATATGCTGTAATCTCTGGTCTATCTCGCCAATTAGGGAGCATTATTATCTAAGGGTTTAAATTCAGGATGCCAACCAATTTTATGAACATCTGAGAGTATATGACAACTACCCGTCACCATATACTGTTCTTTAAATTTATCTTTAATATTTATTGTTGGATACTTTTTTACATAAAATTCTTCATAGAATTGTTTTCCTTTTATTTTTTTGCTTAATTCGTCGCCATTTTCTAAAATATCTTCTAAAGTTGCAAAATTTCTCTCCCAATCTTCAATAAGTTTTAACTCATATTGATATTCATCCGATGAACTAATCAATCCTTCCCTCATCCATTTAGATCTTTGGTAATAAGCTCTATGATAATCGCTAATTGCTATGTTTATAATTTTATTTAAAAACCCAATATTTTCTAACTGTTGCACAAATATTCTATCTTTGTATAGTGAAAGTTGAGACTCATCCTTTATTGGATAAGGAAAATCTATTGGTAAATTATCATCATTTAAACTCTTCACAAAATCATGAATCTTTGATTTAATTTCTTTTAAGGTAATTTCAGCACGATGGTTTTGTAATTGTAAGATAATTTCATTTAAAAACCAACCCTCTAATCTAATAAAAAGAGATTCTACATGGTATGTTGAAAGTTGCAAACAAATTTTAATTTTTTCTTTCGTCTTATTTATATCATTTGAACCATCAACAATTGAAATTTTTGAAATTAATTTCTTTTGTTGTTCGGTATTTAGTTTTTTAAAAACTTCATATGAAGCCTTATTATCAGCATTTTTAGAATTTTCTGCCACTTCTATAAGTGATTTTAATATATCATCTATATTTCTATCTTTGTGTGTATCATGTCTCAATTTACTAGGTATAGTATCTTCTGAAATCTTAGCCGTTGTAATTAAATGAAATATGCAAGTTTCAGGAGTGATTTGATTATTTAAAATTCCTTCGCACCAAACTCTAATTGTTTTCCAAAGATCAGTACTTTTATCTGTTAAATTTGCAACAGATTTTATGTGAAATTTAGTTTGATAAACTTCAAGGGAATCTTGTTTCTCAATGCTAATATCGTCTATATTTTCAATAAATAATTTTGCATTTTGATTTTCTTCTTTCAAAATAAGTAATAATCCATATCGTATTTGGTAAAGATAGCCAAGAAACGGTTCTCTTGCCGAAAAAATGGATTCCATTTTTTTTCGATTTAATTAATATAAAGTGTCAATAAAGTAATAAATAGCCATTAATGAATATTATGGCCAAATTAATTTCCGCATAAAAAATTTAAACATGACAAAATTAAATTAAATAAACTAAATTTTAATATTTTATCTAACATTTTATTTAAAAATAAATAAAATGAACAGGTTCAGTTTTAAGTAGTTTGCAAAGAACTCATTTAAGAATACTTTTTTATTAATTTATGTGTATTCTAGTAGGAATAAAATACAACGGATTTAAAACGGGCTCTCTTGAATCACAATCTCCACCTAACCCCCATATAAATTTTCGTCCCATACATCGGTGCATAAATTTGCGTGGCATCGAAATAAATACTTGTCGGTGTGTCGTAGGCGATAATGGGTAGGTGCTGAACGAAACCGAAAATATTATCTGCGCCGCCATAAATTTCCAATTTGCCGAACGTGCGATTGACGGAAGCATTGACTAAAGAATAATTCGGCGAATAAGGTTCGTAATGATGTAGATAGCGATGCGGTACTAAATAACGGTCGTCCAAACGTTGCGCGCCTACGTATTGCCAAGTTGCACTGAATGACCATTTTTTGTCGGGTGTTTGGTACGCCAAGTTTGTGAGTACGCGATGTTTCGAGATCAGCGGTACTTGCAAAAGTTTTCCGTCGTAAGTGGCTTGCACGTCGGTATATTTATAAACGACTTTTACTTCAAAACCTTTAAATATTTCCGAACTCGCCGATGCCATTGCTACGTTTGAAAACGATTGTCCATCAAGATTATAAAATTGTGCTTGATCCACAGTGCTTTCTATATCGGTGATAATTTGGTTGGTGAATTGTGTGCGGTACAAATCTATTCCGAGTTTCAAAGTTTTTTTCTTTCCGAAAGTTATCGTTTTTACATAATTTGCGCTCATTGTCCAAGCGTCTTCGGGTTTTAAATCATTTCCGTAAATGATTTGCCGATTGGTGGTGAGCAAATTAATGTTTTCCGCCAATGGATTCGCCACACGCACACCGCGACCGACGGCTAAACGCACGACATCGCCTTCATTGAAATTATATTTCAGATTCAAGCGCGGCACTACATAAAATCCATGTCCGAAAAGTTCGTCGGTGCGCAATCCGGCGATAATGCTCACGTCATTATAATTTTTTCCGATCGGTTGACGGCTGTATGTGTACTCCGCATAAGCACCAAGCGTGGCTTCTTTGTGCGATAAATTTTCTCCGTTCAAATACGTCGGATAATCGTCGGCGTGTCCGCTTGCACCATATGTTATTTTATGGTCGGTTGTGCCGATGATAGTTGAATACAAAACATTGCCGAACACACTGCGCTGTGTACCCGAATAATTATTTTGCCCGATGACACTGTTTATATCGTGATAAGTGGCAGACCATTGCGAACCGAAAGCGTTATAAGGTTTATCGAAACCGGTATAAGATACTTTTCCGAAAAGCGTCACGCGGTTGTTTTGAATGTCCACGGTATACGGATTTTCGATATTGCCGAGCAATTGTCCGCTTTGCCGGTGATCGGTGAGTGCTTGAAGATGTGCTTGAACTTCCCAATTATTTTTTTCATAAAATAAACGGTACATCGCATTCAATTCTTTTTTCAAAGGAATATCTATGAAATAATCGTTGTCCCGATCAATTTTATTTTCAAAAAGAGAACCGTGTAACAATAAACCCGTGCTTAAATGATCGTTCACCACTTTATTGATGTGCACATTGGCTTCGAGTCGTCCGGTATTTTCGCCGTATACATTCACAAACAAGGGTGCATCTTTGCCCGGTTTCACGAGTTCGGTGTTGATTTGTCCGGCGATACTTTCCGAACCGTTTTTTACACTGCCCACGCCTTTATTGATTTCAATACTTTCTATCCAAGTACCTGGAATAAAATCACCCGCAAACGGCGTTGCCAAACCATATAAATCCGGACGATTTTCTATGAGCAGTTGCGTGTAAGGTCCGCGCAAACCGAGCAATTGAATTTCTTTCGCACCCGTTATCGCATCGCTGTAAGTGACATCTACAGTACCGTTGGTTTCGAAACTTTCGGAGAGGTTACAACACGGAGCTTTTTTCAGTTCGTTGCGCGAAATGCGTTCCACATTGCGCGTCGCTAAAGTAGAAATGCCATTTGCAGATTTGGCACCGATTTCTACCGTTTTTAATTGTTTGGCAGTGTCGGGTTGGGTTGTTTGAGCTGATAATATACCGGAAATCAAACAAATTATTAACGAGAAAATTATTTTTTTTGACATGAGTTGTTTTTTTTTAATCAAAAATCTTATTGTGCGTATTTTCTTTTACGGTTTCAAATTTTAAAGAAATATAGAGTTCAATTCGTTAATTTATTAATCGTGAACGAAAGAAGATTTAAAGTGTCTATACTGCCGAACGCTTCTCCTTTCTCAAAATCACCTTCGTTTTGTGCCATTGTATTTGTAAGATGCGCAAAGCACACAACATTTTTATGTTTGGCTTCTGCAAATGCATATAATGCTGCCGCTTCCATTTCTACACAAGTGACATTTTCTTTTTCCATAGCAGTAATTGATTTTTGTGTTTCTCTGTAAGGTGCGTCCGTCGTCCAACTTTTCGCTTCAAAATAGGACAGATTTTCAATTGCCGATTTTGGAGATAATTTTTCACGCAAATTGTTTGACAAACAGGACAATTGATGTGTAGGTAAATAATGATAGCTTGTACCTTCATCTCTTACGGATTCTGTAATTAAAGCAAACCTTTTATCAGATAAAGGTTGTTTAATGATTCCTGCCGAAGTCACACTTAAAAGTAATTTACATCCGGAAACAAATAATTGTTCTGCTACTAAAACCGAGTAAGAAGCACCAACTATACAAGGGATAATGCCAATATCTTTACCGTCTAAATTAAAACTGTATAATTTTGAATGATAACAAGCCCAGCAATCATTTTTTATGCCTTTGCCTGTTATTAAAAGGTATTCAGTCAAATCCCCGTCCGGATCTAAAACACAAATTTCAGGCACATTACAATCCGAAATAGATTTTTGTCTTCTTGCTTCTCTTAAAAGATTTTCCGGTAAAAATATTGAGACGGATTCGTAATCTTTATTTAAAATAATAGGAACAGTCAAACCTTTTTTCATTATTTTTTATGGTAATGGAATTTATTAAAACCACATTTATTTTTTTCGAAAACTACAAAATGTAAAATTTTGAAACGTTTGAAACGGCGTTTCATGGTCTTCGGTTTTACATCTTATTTTTTCAAATTTTCGATTAAATTGTGTTTCTAAATCTATTTCTGAATATTGTTTAATCTCTAAACCACTGCATTTTTTCGGACCTGTTTTAGAAAAAGTTGCTACGACTAGATATTTCGATATAGCATTTTCGGCGATTGAAAGATATTTTTGTATCTGTTCTTGTGTCGTTAAAAAATGAAAAACAGCGCGATCATGCCATAAATCATAAACTTCAGTAGGTTCGAATTGGGTTATATCTGTAACAATCCATTTTACTTTTTCTGCTCTTTTCCCCAATCGTTTTTTAGTTTTATCGAGGGCTTTTTCTGAAATATCCAAAACGGTAATGTTTTCAAAGCCCTCTTGCAGCAAATAGTCAACAAATTTACTGTCACCGCCACCTACGTCAATTATTTTTGCCGTTTTCGGTAAAAATAATTGACGTAAAAATTCTAAAGAAGTAATTGGTATATCTTGTGTCCAACTCACTTCACCAGGTTGTTTAGTTTCATAAACCATTTCCCAGTGTTTTTGATTGTCTTTCACTTTTTTATTTTTTTAATAGTTCAATGTAACACCCACACCCAAACCCATATCGCTATTGTAATGCGTAGAAAGTGCAAAATTTTTTGCAACGATATACTTGAAGCCGAGCATATATTCTTTATCGGTATTTATCATCAAACTCATGCGCAAACGCGGCGTTACCGGAATGTCTTCGCGCATCAATTGAAAACGAAATTTGCCGTCGCCATCAACGCGCATATCCGCTGCGACGAGCATCGGTAAAATATAAGTAACACCTGCAACAACTGTCTTACGATTATTTTTGTTACTGACCTGCCCGAGTAAATTATTGTTTTCGTTGCCGAATAATAAATTTTCAGGTCCACCGGTCTTTTTGTAATGATAATCAAAACCGGCGTAAGCATATAACCATTGCATTTTGCCGAAGTACCGACCGAACATGGTTTCGCTTTCATAACCGTGTTCGTCGTGATAACCTAAATGCCAAAGTGTACTGAATTTCCAGCGCGTATTGGAAAACATCGCTTCGCCATCGGTTCCGTTTGTTTCTAAACCGATATTTGCCATAAAATGAAACATTCGGTCATCGGCAAATAATTTTCTTTGCGCTAATTTCGGATTCGGAATTTCAGGATTTGCAGGTGAATTTTCATAACTGAAAACTCTGCCCATACCGCTCATCATGTGATATAATATATGGCAATGAAAAAACCAATCGCCTTCTGCATTAGCATTGAACTCTAAAGTATCGGTTTCCATCGGCATAATATCGATGATATTTTTTAAGGGTGCGTAATCGCCCTGACCGTTGAGCAATCTGAAATCATGTCCGTGCAAGTGCATCGGGTGGCGCATCATAGAACCGTTATATAAGATAATACGAATATTTTCGCCTTTTTTTATTAAAATTTTATCGGCTTCCGACACCACTTTATTATCCAAACTCCATACGTATCGGTTCATATTGCCCGTCAATTCAAATTTCATTTCCCTTGTTGCCGCATTCGGCAATATGGTTTTTACCGGCGATTTTAACATACTGTAATTGAGTGTAACAATATCCGAAAGCGCGTTGCTGTTATATTCAGTCTCCGAATGGTTTTGCCCCGACATTTTCATGCCATTCATTTTCATATCATCCGGTTTCATATCATTCATCTTCTTATCTTCCGGTTTCTTATCACCCATATTCATATCGTTCATTTTTCCGGCATTTTTTTTCTTGACTTCTCCCGTAATTTCCGGATACATCACCACATTCATATCCATTTGATTCAAACTCATTTTCATGCCCATATCATTAAGGTCGCCGTCCATTTTCATCATGCCGTTCATCATTTTCATGCCTTCAAAATATTTTAATTTCGGTAGCGGCA
Organism: Chitinophagales bacterium; assembly: GCA_038226035.1. Classification (GTDB taxonomy): domain Bacteria; phylum Bacteroidota; class Bacteroidia; order Chitinophagales; family Saprospiraceae; genus JAAFJT01. The sequence continues at coordinate 162,361 of JBBRQS010000004.1, forward strand.
CGGCAAATTTTTTATTGCCGGAGCCAATAAATATTGAAGTTGATTTTGACCTGTCTTCAGGTGTCGCCAAAAATTGATACGCGGTATTGTTTTCCGGAACAGTGACTATCACGTCATACGTTTCGGAAACAGCAATAATAAGTCTGTCCACTACAACCGGTTCTACATCATTACCGTCGCTCGCAACCACCGTCATTTTCCCGCCGGCATAATTCAACCAAAAATAACTGGACGCACCGCCGTTTGCAATACGCAAACGCACTTTATCGCCGGCTTTGAATTGCGGCAAACTTGATTCGTATTTGCCGTTTATCAAAAATTTATCGTAGTACACATCACTTACATCCATTGCATTCATACGCTTCCATTCATTGGCGATTTTAGTTTTTAAATAACCTTGCTGAATCGCTTCGGCATAACTTTGTGTTGTGCCTTTTTGAATAGCAAACCAATCTGTGGCATTGTGCAATCGGCGATGTACTTCATTCGGATTCATGTCCGTCCATTCACTTAAAATAACCGGAATAGTCGGAATAGTTGGCTCATCGGGTTTATTCAAAATCATGGAACCGTACATACCGATTTGTTCTTGGAGTCCAGTATGACTGTGATACCAATGCGTTCCGTGTTGAATTATCGGAAACCGATATAAAAAAGTGCTGTGCGGTTTTATCGGCATCTGCGTCAAATTCGGTACACCGTCGTAACGGTTCGGCAATTGTAAACCGTGCCAATGCAGCGAAGTTTCTTCATTCAGTTCATTGTGAACATAAATTTCTGCGGTATCACCTTCCGTAAACGTGAGTGTCGGCATCGGAATTTGTCCGTTGACGGCGATAGCACGTTTCGTTTTTCCGGAGAAATTAACGGTTGTATCTTTGACATACAGATGATATGTCACTATTCTAGGCTGATATTTTTTTTTCGGAATAATGACTTCACTTGTTCTAAGTTCCGGAGGTGTTAAATGTTGCGCTTTGATAGTGCTACAAGAAACAATCACCAAAATTAACATCAAGAAATTATCTGAAAAGATTAATTTTTTCATCGAATTTATTTAATAATTATTAAAAATTAAACATGAAATTACCATTTCACTACACAAGTTAAATTAATGACACGCCCGTCAATAGGTGCATATAGCGTGGCAAAACCCGGATTATTATACGGTGGAACAAAAACAGTTTTTTCAAACATGGATTGTCGCGTATCTAATAAATTTTCACCGTTCAGTACTATTGTAAAATGCTTGAAAATGCGCGTGACAGAAGCATTCATCAAAGTATAACTTGGTGTTTTAGTAACGCCGTCGTCTCGATATTGATAACTGTTTCCGGATAATTCAAAACCAAATCGCCATCTGTTTGGGATTTCATGTATAAACGTTGTCCCGAAACGATGAATGGGCGTGAAAGGCAAATAGGAACCGCTTGGATTAAGCGTACCGGCTACAACACTTTCATAAAAGATTTTCGGGTCTGTGAATGTATAACCGAAATAAATTTCATTGCGATAGATTTTCAAGCGCAAATAATTATCTACACCTTTCGTCACAATATGACCGTTCGCATTTGTATAAAAAGACGGATCGTAAGGAGGCAAAGTAGGAGGTGTTACAACAACAATCGGATTTTTGATATCGGTTATGAAAAACGATTGATTAAAAAACAGTGAAAAATTATCGTTAAATAGTTTTTTGTAAGTCCACTCTAAATGCGTACCGGCAGATTGTTCGGTTTTGAGATTGGCAAAACCGAAATGTATATTTCTCAATTCTAAATCTTTTATGCCACCTGATAAAATATTCGGCGTTTTATAACCCAAACCCGCACCGAATCGCAATGAAAAAGCATCCGTCAATTTATACAATACGGCGATTGAAGGCAAAGCAAAAAATCCCTGTTTGTTGTGATGGTCACCGCGAATACCAGCTTCTAAGTACCATTTGTCGGAAATATTGGTGGTATATTGTGCAAATGCGCCAAAGGTTTGATTGTAAGTACCGGTTAAACGGGTAGTAATATTTATTTTATTAATCGAAAAACTATCCTGTAAATAATTAACACCGACAACGACATTTGATTTTCCGCGCACCAATAAATACGATACTTCGGTGTATAAATTCGATTGCGTGCCTGTAAAATCTAAATCTGACTGCGTTTTGTTATTTGAAAAGCGACTGAACGCGCCTTTTATTGTCAACATATCCGCTTTCCCGTACTTTTTTGTAAACGTACCATCAATCGTTTGTCGATTACTGACGTTTTTTTCAAAGTAGGTGTGTGTAGCATCGGACTTGCCATTTAAAACTTGCATGTCGCCGCCCTTTCGGTTATCAAAAACAGTATTTAAACTCAAATTGAAATTTGTACCCGTATCAATTTGCCAAAATAATTTCGGATGCAAATTGATTGCCGTTAAATCCGGCACATCTGAAAACCCGTCGCCATCAACGTCTTTAGCTGCCTGTCGCGTAATGCCACCGAAAAAAGTAAATCCGATTTTACCTTTTTTTGAAGCGTAAAAAGCATTGAAATCCGTTTCACCCAAACTTGATGCAGTTGCAGTGACTATGTGTTGAGCCGTTTCGTCGGGCTTTTTTGAAATAAAATTGATGATACCGCCAATAGCACCGCCGCCATACAAAGTAGAAGCCGAACCTTTTATGATTTCAATTTGCCTTAAATCGAGCGGCGGAATTTGCAGAACACCAAATCCGCCCGAAAAGCCATCATATACCGGTAAACCATCGCGCAAAAATTGCGTATATTTCCCATCCAAACCTTGAATACGCACATTTGAATTGCCCGAAGTTGCCGATGATTGTTGCACTTGAATGCTTGAAATATCGCCCAAAATACCTGTCACACTGCCGGGTTTTAAACCTATTTCCTCTATCATATCCGATGCGCCCAATACCTCAATTTTAGTTGGCGAATCTTCTATCCGCGATCCTGTACGTGTGGAAGTCACTTCAAGCGTTTCGATTTCCTCATCACCGGATTCCATTTTAATCGTTAAGTTATTTTCAGCGAGCGGAAATACGAATCGCATATCAAGGTCTTTGTAGCCGATAAAACTAAATTCCAAATGTTGTATACCGTTTGGAACGCCTTGAAGTGTAATTTTACCTGCTTCATCAGAAACGTTTTGAATTTTAGTATCTTCAATCTTAACAGCTACGCCGACCATACTTTGATTAGTTTTGGCATCAATAACAACAGCAGAAAAAGTATTCTGTGCTTTCGCATGAGTAGTAAAAAAAATACTTAGAGCCATGAATCTAATTAAAATAGAAAAACGAAAAATATAAATTTCAAAATTTAACATAAAGCAGATTAAAAGACTAAAATAACCTCAATCCTTATTGCAAGAATTTTTCAGAGAGAGGAATGGTATTGTTTATTTGATAGTTATTCCTTTTCGAGTATAAACCTAAACTTTTAAAGTACGCGCATTAAACGCTACAATAACGGTACTCAAACTCATCAAAGCAGCACCGGCTGCCGGACTCAACATAATACCCCAATGCGATGCAACACCTGCCGCTAACGGTATTGCTATGATATTGTAACCGGTTGCCCAAACCAAATTTTGAATCATTTTACGGTAAGTTGCTTTTCCGAAAAGAATGAGTTTGACAATATCTTTCGGATTGGAATTAACCAAAATAATACCCGCTGTTTCTGCTGCTATATCAGAACCGGAACCGACTGCGATGCCGACATCTGCTTGTGCGAGTGCCGGTGCGTCGTTTACGCCATCGCCGGTCATAGCTACAAATTCGCCTTTAGATTGTAGTTCCTTAATTTTTTCAAGTTTTTGGTCGGGCAAAACTTCAGCAATGAAACCATCCATTTTCAATGCTTCACTGACGGTTTGCGCTACACTTTTATTATCGCCGGTTAAAAGAATGGTTTTTATATGGTTTTCTTTCAAAACTTTAATAGCTTCGTAAGATTCAGGGCGAATTTCATCGGCGAGTGCTATTACGCCGGCTAATTTATTATTTATCAAAACATAAACTACCGTTTCGTTATCGTTGCCGGCAGGTAAATGTCGGGAAGAAATTTTTTGTTCTTCTAAATATTTCGGACTGACAACCGCTGTTTTTTTTCCTTCGCAAACTGCTTCAACGCCTTTTCCTGTAATGGCTTGAAATTCGGACACGCTCGGAATCGTGATACCCAAATCCGCCACTTTTTGTAAAATACCGGTGGCGATCGGATGTTCCGAATTTTGCTCCAAACCCGATGCGAGGCGCAGTATTTCGTTTTTATCAAAATCTTTCGATAAACTCTCGTATCGTACCACAGCGAATTTGCCCACCGTTAAGGTGCCGGTTTTATCGAAAACAAGTGTAGTGATTTTACGAGAATTTTCAAAAGCATTGCGATTTTTAATCAATAAACCGTTTTGAGCAGAAAGTGCAGTTGATTTTGCCACCACCAACGGAACAGCCAAACCCAATGCGTGCGGACAACAAATGACGATTACCGTCACCATGCGTTCAATCGCGAAAGCCAAATCGTGTTGCGTTAAATACCAATAAAAAAATGTACTTATACCCGCCGCCAAAGCGATTATCGTCAGCCAAAATGCGGCTTTATCTGCCAGCAATTGCGTTTTCGATTTCGCTTTTTGCGCATCATCCACCAATTGAATAACTTTGGCGAGATAAGAATCTTTGGAAGCATGAGACACCGTAATTTTCAGTGAACCGTTACCGTTAATACTGCCGGCGATGACTTTATTTTCTACAACTTTAAGTACCGGTTTCGATTCGCCTGTCAACATAGATTCATTGATATAACTTTCGCCTTCACTGATAATTCCGTCGGCAGGTATTTTTTCGCCCGGTTTTACTAAAATCATATCGTTGACTTTCAGTGAATCGGTCGGCATATCCATCAGATGTCCGCCTTCGTGTACTACGTGTGCTTGGTTCGGCATGAGTTGCACGAGTAATTCCAATTCACGCGATGCGCCCGAAACGGCAGTCATTTCAATCCAATGCCCTAACAGCATAATAAGTATAAGAGTTGCCAATTCCCAAAAAAAATCCATACCCTTTAATCCAAAAACAACGGCAACACTATAAACATAAGAAACAGTGATAGCAATGCCAATCAATGTCATCATGCCGGGTTTGCCGCCTTTTAATTCCTCAACTAATCCTTTCAGAAAAGGTATTCCGCCATAGAAAAATACAATAGAGGACAAAGCCAAAAGAATATAAGATGAGCCGTTGAACGACCAATTGACACCCATAAAATTTTGAATCATCGGCGACAACAGCATAATCGGCACGGTCAGTACTGCTACAATCCAAAAACGTTTTTTAAAATCTGCAATCATACCCGTGTGGTTGCCGCCGGAATGTCCGGCATGTCCACTCATGTTGTGCATCGAATGATTCTCCTCTTTATCCGACATTTGCATTTGCGCCATCGGTTTTTCGACTTGTTGATTCTTTGCTACAACCGGTTCAACCATAAGATTATGCAGTTTTGGATGTTCCATTTTTTTGTTTTGAAAGAAATTAATTATTAATGGTAAATGGTAAATGGTAAATGGTAAATGGTAAGTTTATATCTTGAGGACAATCATTATTTACCGTTTACCATTTACCATTTACCATTTTATTGTACCGTTTCTGTTACCGAGCCGCACGTGAGCATTTGTTTACCGTAATACGGATTTTTTATCGTTTTCTCCGCGCTCATCCACGATGCTTTTTTCATCGGACAATATTGTATGTACACCGTATCGGCGTTGAGTTTAAAAGTTTTCACAACGCTTGTCAAATTGTTCGATAAACTTTCAAAATGTTCGCGTTGATGGTCAATTTTATCTGCGTTGTCGCCGATATGTTCGGCATCGGTTTCTAATTTTTTTGCAAAGCCATCGTAATAGTTGCGTTGTTTTGCCGTCCAATTTTTTGTCTCGATATTTTGCAAAGCGGTATTCATGGCTTTGCCGTATTTGGCTGCGGCAACGGCATTATCCGTCACCAAAGCATCTTTCAAATTCATGTAAGCCGATAAAACCGGTGCGAATTGCGTTTTCAAATCAACTGTTTGAGCGGACATTTCCATATTCGGCATAGATTCTTTTTTAGATTTTATTTCCGTGTTGCTATGATTCATCGCGGCATGATCTTGATGATTCATGTTCGGCATTGATTCCTGTTTCGGTTTTGTTTCCATATTACCCATGTTCATCGAAGCGTGATCGGCACTCAACATTGGTGCTTGCGACGCAACCGATGTAGGTGTTTCGCCTAAAATTGTTTGCCAATCACTGATGCGTTTATTCAAAGTAGCGACAGCGCCGGTATTATTTTTCTTTTCGGCTAAAACAACAGCGCGTTTTGCGGCATCTATTGCGGCGTGATAATCTTTTAAATCCGCATAAATTTTTTGACTTAAATTCGGATAATCATACATAGTGGCATCTAATTTTTCCGCGCGGGTTGCCCAATTTGATGCTTGTTTCAAATCTCGATTTGTTAAGTAATAATACGTCGCCGCTTGATACATTAAATCGGCATTTTGCTCATTACCGTCTGTCAAACGTTTTTTTATTTCGGCTAAAATATTTTCGTCCGCCGAACTTTTAATCGGAATTTTAACCAACGTATTTTCCCAAATCAAATTCAAAAAGCCTTCTCCTCTTGGATTAATGTCGCCGACTTCCATAGTAAAGGTTTCATAAAACCTATCCGTTTTTGTACTTTTTACTTTAAAACGGTAAATATCTTTTGCAGCATCATAACCCGTTGTGCCGTGTAAAGTAGTATCGGTATTAATGATGATAGTCCAATCACCGGTAGTCGGAATAGAAAACAATGCGTATTTTCCGGCTGTGAATTTTTTATCGCCGATTGTTAGCTCTTCATTAAATGCGATGGTGGTACAATCACCCGCACCGGTACGCCAAATACTATCGAAAGGCACGAGTGCACCGAAAATTTTTCTTCCGCGTGCCAACGGACGTGCATACGCTACTTTTATTTCTGTTGTACCTAATTGTTGCGTAAACGCCGCTTCCGGACTCGCGCCCGGCAATTTGAGTTTGACGGGTTCTTGCGCGGATATTGTAATTGACAAAATAAACAGACATATAACTGACAATACATTTTTCATTTTTAAAAAATTTTAATGATGAGATATTGGAAAACATTTTTTTATAAACCAAAAGCCGGCAAGCGTGAACTTGACAGTTTTCGGTAAACTAAATCATACTTTTGCATCAAAGGTTCGTGAACAATCCCTTTGATATCGAGTTTTTAAGCGGCGCAAGCAACAGCACAAGCTTTGCAGGCAGCAGCACATTTTTTGCAACAATCGTTTGCAGAAAGTTTTTCACATTCCGCGGCACAAGCATTACAAAGGTCGACGCATAATTTACAAATCGCCGCACTGAACGAAGAATTTCGTGCGCTAAAGCGCGCGCACAAAGCGCAAAGGTCGGCACAATCGCGACAAAGGCTGATACATTTCGAATGATCCTTGTTCACTAAAGCAATACAAGATGTGGCACAACTTTCACACTCAATACAACACGCTAAACAAGCGTCAATACAGGCTTTCATATTCATTTTCATGATAGAAACGGTTTATAAAATTAAAAAAAAGATTAAAAATAAGTACAAAGTATTAAGTGAAAATACTTGGCGGCTTACTTTTATTCTATTTTCGGGTGTAAGCACAACAACTTGGTAATTTAGCATAAGCGGCAGCGTCTGCTTTGTATTTCGGTGTATCGTGACCCACAGCAGCGACGGATTTTTGTATCGCATCATTATTCGTTTGTTGCGGAAAGTACATCACGGTTAAAATTTGTGTATCAACATTCCAATCGGCTTGAGTTACGCCTTTAAGTTTAGCCGCTTTTTCGATACGTCTTTTACACGTTTCACAATTGCCGGAAACGGCAAATGATTCAGACATCATTTCAGGTGTACGGAGGTTTTCTTTGCCCGGCATATTATGCAAACCCGTAACGGATTTTGTCGATGTGCAACTTGTAAAGAATACAACAGCCGTCAATGCGAAAAGTATTTTAATGGATTTCATTACCTTAAAAATTTAATTATTAAAAAAATGATGCGAAAATTTGTGAATTTAATCTCGTCGAAATAAAAATAAATTACAGTGTGTGTTGCAGCATAAGCAACATCGTTGCCGCCATCACTATCATTAAACCATCTTCGACGATTGTTACGGTCGTCATCGGCAAATTAAAAACAGAACCCAAGCACGCGCATTTAATTTTGCGTTTACTCATTACACTTTGTACCACGCCGAGTATACTTAAACCCATCACAATCAGCGTAATGCTGTTGGTTAAAACCGGATTAAAGCCCGTTAAATACGCTATGCCTAAACCCAATTCGATAAAAGGGTAAACAAAACCGTAGCTCGGAATTTTTTGCGCTATAATATCATACATACTGTATGATGCGGCAAAACCGCTCAAATCGAGCATTTTGAAAAAAGAGAAAACCAAGAAAAAACCTGCCATGAAGTATTGCATCCCCAATATCCAACTCGCGTGCGCAGCGATACAGGTTACTAATGTCACATAACCCAAAATCAAAAGTAACGGTTTGTAAGTTTCCAACCACGACCGCGTATCCGTCATTGCATCTGCTGAAATCGTAGTATGGGCGGCAACGGATTTTACAACAGGTTGCATAAGCGCTTTATCTTCGAGTTGATATTTCGCATAAGGTTTTAAAGCCGCTTTTAATGTTTCCGTTCCGACGTGTTGCGTCATTGTAACAGTTGCTTCATCGCGGCTATCATTTATTTGAACAGATTGAATACCGGGTATTTTCGATAAGATATTTTTCACCGAAGCCGAACACCCGTTGCACGTTAAACCAGACAATTGATATTGATGCGTCATCATAATTATATAAATTGAGTTTTAAAATGAATTAAGGATGCAAAGTTGCCGTTGTCAACCGCAAAAACTGTTACACAATTTCAGGAATAATTTGTATAATTTCCGAAACTACAGCACTGCATCCAATGTTTGGCGTTTTAAATTACCAATCTTCTTGAAATGTGTCGGTGTCAAGCCGGTTATTTTCTTAAACTGATGACTCAAATGCGACAGGCTGCTGTAATCGGTTTGAAAAGCAATTTCACTTAAATTCATTTCGTCATAGACCAAAAGCTCTTTGACGCGCTCAATTTTTTGTAAAATATGAAAATGTTCAATCGTAATACCTTCCACTTCCGAAAATAAACTGCTCAGACCGGCGTAATCTTTTTGCAAATGTTGCACAAGGAGATCGGATAAATTTTCATGCCTTTTCTCGCCGGTATTATAATGTACGAGTTCTATGATGTGCGTTTTTATGCGCTCAATGATTTGGCGGTGCGGGTCGTTGAGTAATTCGAATCCGAGTTTTTCGAGCCGTGATTTTAATAAATCGCGCTGTTCATCGGTTGGCAATTCGTAAAGTACGACTTCGCCGAGTTCAATACTTCGTTCCGTCAGACCAACGGATTTAATTTCGATGGCAACCGCCGTTTTACAGCGATTGCACACCATATTTTTTATGTAAAGTGTCATTAATTTTATACAACATGAATTTTAATAAAAATAATCACTACCATACAATTACTCCTTTCAGGGAATAAGTACATGATAATTTAAGTCATACTTCAGGCTGTTCGGAAGGAAAACTACACTTTTGGCGGCTGCCAAAATTCGATAAAAACAGATTTGGGTGGAAATTTGGTGTAAGGCGTTATTTGTTTTTCGGGGATGTTTATTTTAAAACCTAGTAAATTAAATCCTGTCTGTTCGCTTATGGCAGAAGAGCAAGCGGAAACGCAACAATTGCAATCGTTACAATCATCGTTACAATTGCCATTAGGATGTTTGGTTTTTTTGTCGGAATGTGTTTTGCAACAATCTTTTTTTTGTTTTTTTGAAACTTGTTTCACTTCTTTTTTACAACAATTTTTATTGCAAGCACGCACCTTTGCTGTCGGTGTTGCCGTGAAGCAAAACAATAATAAAAATGAAAATAATATAGAACCGAGTGTTTTCAAAAAATAAATTTATTCAAAGATAGGCAGTAATTATCACAAAATTGTTCTTTTTTTACAGGCACAGATATTCCGGCATAACGACAACAAATAGCGTGTTTTAGTTTTTATTTTTATCGCTTTTTCGAAAACTGCAAAAAGTGAAGTTCTCAACCGTTTGAAACGGTTTTTTATAATCTTCCGTTTTACATCTTATTTTTTCAAACGCATGTTTAAATTGTGCTGCTAAATCTGTTTTCGGGTATTATTTAATTTCTAACCCACTGCATTTTTTCGGACTTGTTTGAGAAAAGGTTGCTACGAGAAGATAGTTTGATGCAGCATTTTCGGCAATTGCCAAATAATTTTATCTCTCTTCTTTTGTTATTAAAAAATGAAAAACAACTCCTTCATACCATAGATCATAGATTTCAGTGAATTAATATTAAATTATGTCGGAAACAAACCATTTTACTTTAGCAGCTTTATCACCTAATTGTTCTTTAGCTTTATCTAAGACTTTCTGTGAAATATCCTAAGCCGTGATATTTTCAAATGCTTCTTGGAACAGATAGTCAACAAATTTGCTTTCACCACCACCTACGTCAATTATTTTTGCCGTTTTCGGTAAACTAAATTGACGTAGAAATTGTAAAGAAGTGGTTGGTATTTCTTGTGTCCAACTCACTTCATGGGGCTGTTTGGTGTCATAAACCGTTTCCCTGTATTTTTGATTATCTTTCACTTTTCTTTTTTTACAGTCAACACTTTTCTATCGTATTGGCAACACGAATGCAGTTTTGTATAAGCCGCATTGTCTGCTATTGTTGACTCCGTATCATAACCGGCGGCGGCAACACGCTGTAAAATTTTTTCGCGATTGGTTTTAGTCGTATCGAAACTGACGGTGAGTGCCAAACTATCGGCATTCCATTTTGCTTTTTTGATGCCTTTTTCGGCATAGCACGCCGTTTCAATTGTTTTTTTGCAAATATCGCAATTGCCGTTCACGCGATAAACTTGCGTTACAATTTGTGCTTTGGAAATTACGGAAGCCGTAAAAAATAAAACCGCTAAAAAAAATAATTTCATTTTTAAAAAATTTACGTACAAAAAAATTTTGAAAATAAAACGTTTAAAAATTTTTTTTGTTTGAAAAAATAAAAAATTCAAAAAAAATTCTTGTCTCCTTCAGTAATTACGAAGTTTTAATAGATCGCCACGCTTCAAAAAACATCCACAGCGCGAAACCCAAAAATAAGGTACCTGTAATAATATTAATGACGCGCACGACGCGCGGATTCAAAAACCGGCGCAAACGTCCTGCAAAATAAGCAATACCGACTTCCGTAAAAAAAACCGCAATTAATGCACCCGTAAAAAAACTGAAGTTCTCAAAAACTTCAAACCGATATTTCGATTTCAAAAGTCCGGCAGTGCCTACCCACTCCATAAAATTTGCGGGATTAACAATATTAATCAAAAAGCCTTTAGTTAAATTTTTCAGCATTAAAGAAGAATTTTCAATGCTGATTTTTTTAACCTGTGCCGGATTTTTTATTATCGAACGCACGCCCATTACCGTCAATAAAATTCCACCGAACATCTGCGTCCAATAAGTGACATCTATATTTCCCGTCGGCAAATACGCCTGAATACCGCCGTAAGCGATGGCTAACAACGTTGCGTCCGCGAGTACCACGCCGATAATAATGAACAGTGAATAGCGAAATCCGTATTCCAAACTGCTTTTAATCAGTAAAAAAAAAATAGGACCTAACGCGATGCAAAATAAAAATCCGACCGGTAAGCCGTACAAAAAAGCACTCAGCGAAAATTGAAACACGGTTTTTATGAAGTATAAAGTATGAAGTGAAAAAATCCGAAATTCGAAATCGGGTTAGTATTTTTTTTTGGAAATTTTATTGCCTCCGGGTCTTTGCATTCGGCTTTTGAAAATAGAAACGTCTTCATCGCGTTTGGCGGTGTGCTTTGTGGCACGTCCGTGTACACGCGCACGCCATTTTTTCCAATTATTCGGGTGCAATTCGTGCTGCATAAGTGCGCGTACTTCGTTTTCACTCAGACCGAATTGAAATTCTATGGCATCAAAAGGCGTTCTGTCTTCCCACGCCATTTCCACGATGCGGTCAATATCTTCTTGAGAAAGTTTGTATTTTTCTATAATGTGCATGACGGAATACTTTTTTTTTAATTTTTTTACCGCCTATCATAATTCAGGAATAGCGGTAAATTGCATAAAATCTTTAAACAAGTAATTGATTGAAAAAGTTAAAAAATCATAGAACCTAAATCTTAAAACAAATTATACTAACCGTTTTATGACGCGCAATTTGTGCGAATAAATCTGCCGTGCTTCGTTGTAAATACCGTTGTGATCGAATGCATCTATGCGTACTTGTCCGGAGGCGTGGATAATTTTTCCGTCGCCGAGTAAAATACCGACGTGAATAATATTGCCTTTATCGTTATCGAAAAAAGCTAAATCTGCCGGTTGCGCTTGCGCAGAAAAATCAATCGTTTCACCGAACTCAACTTGTTGAGAAGCGTCGCGCGGTAATTTTATACCGGACATTTTGAAAACCATTTGTGTAAACCCTGAACAATCTATACCGAACGGCGAACGCCCACCCCACAAATACGGGGAAAATAAATAACGACGCGCTAACTTGATAATGCGTTCGGGCGTATTTTGAAAATCTTTTTCCGTCAGAGCTTGACCGTTGAAAGTATATTTTTTACCGCCGAGTTGTACCGTCACACCATCGAAACGCGGCAGCGTTGCGCCGAGTGTAATGGTGAGAAAATAATCGCCGTTGGTGATATTCGATACCGTATCCAAGCAATAAGCATGCTGACCGGCGCGATAATTTTTTTCTTCTTTTGCGGTAATAGGCGTGATTTGCCGACTATCCATCCAACCTTCATAATTATCGCAGTCCGTCACGATGCGGCACCAATTTTTTTTCCCTTTGGCGATTTCCAAAATTGTCACCAATTCGCCGAAAAGCAGTTGCGTGACGATTTCCGATTTGTCGGAAGCCTCAGCGCGAACGGGTACTAAACTTAAATGACATAAGGCGGCTTGCTTCATACTCGGACGTCAATCATCTAAAATTAAAAGAGTGCCAAAAATAATAAGACTTGCGCATTATCCGTTTGAAATGTGTAAAGAGTTTTTTTAATTGTATTTTTGCGGCGGTTTTTCTACTTTCAAACCATTCAACTTAAAAAATCAACTGTAATATTTAAGCAACACACCGATTTTCAGATATGATGCGTGCAACAAAACCTTTTAAACCGATATTATTTTTATTTCTTGCTTTTTGTGCCTTGCATATTTCAGCGCAAGACCGGCAATTAACACAGTTTTATTCGTCGCCGTTGCAACTAAATCCGGCACTTACCGGTAATTTTGACGGTAAATACCGCGTCGGAGTAAATTATCGCGATCAATGGCGCGGGATTCTCGAACAGCCGTATCAGACATTTTCTTTCGGCGGCGATTTGCGTTTAGAGCCGTTCAAAACCAATTTTAATAAAGACAGAATCGGTGTCGGTTTGCTCGTGAATAAAGATATCGTGAACGGCATTGATTTCAGTACCACCCAAATCGCCTTGTCCGGTGCATATCATAAATCTTTAAATCTCAACAATACGCAATATTTGTCGGTGGGTTTTCAAGCGGGATTGAATCAGCGCAATATTAATTACGAAACTTTATCCCTGCAAGATCAATGGAACGGAATTGACGGTTATACTTTTCCGACGCAGGAAAAATTACCGGATAATAATTTCTCTTACACTGATTTTTCTTTGGGTATCAATTATTCTATTTCGGCAGATAAGAATACGGCGTTTTTTATCGGCGGTGCTATTCATCACTTCAACAAACCGAATGTTTCTTTCTACCAATTGCCGTCACCGCCGAATCCTTTGTTTCCGCGATATTCGGTGCACGTAGCTTCGCAATTTCCGATTAATACCGAGAACACTGTTTTCTTATCGCCGCGTATTTTACTCGATTTGCAAGGTCCGCATTTCGCGGCAAATGTCGGTACGGATCTTAAAATTCAGATTGATAAAACTTACGGTACTGCATTGCATATAGGCAGTTGGTTGCGTCCGGTGCGCAACGACGGTAATCTGACTTTAGATGCGGCGGTGTTTATGGTGGGTTTGGAATATAATAATATCTTGTTAGGCGCGAGTTACGATTTGAATTTACCGAATCTGAAAACGTATAACCGCGTTCAGAATGTTTTTGAAATATCTATCATTTATCTCGGCGATTACGAAAATCAAGAATTACTTTGTCCGACTTTTTGAAAAAAGAAGGTAATTATTTACCTTACGTAATTTGTGGTAAAATTTTAACGATTTATACAAAAATTATTAGCGCCTAAAAAATTGCGAAAGAAACTGTAAAAAAAATCCTTTAAAGATTTTCAGTCGGTTTGCGTTTATAAAAATCCACACCCGAACCATGTACCCAACCGACGGTACCGTGTTTGGTTTTTATTTTGAACCAAGGTTTACAAATTTCTTTGCCGTTGGCTAAATGCACACATTCCGGCGTATCGGTGACTTCATTCATAAAATAAACATAATCGTTGTTACGCAATCTGCCCATTGATTTAGATTTTAAATTCGCTTGCGCGCGGATGTGCACACCGTCAATGAGTACATACAACACCGTCCCGCTTGCCGGCGCGGTATTGTAAGCATCCGGAACACTTTTCGATGTGACATTAGTCTGATTGTTCGGCACCACGCGAATCGTTTGCGGCACTGTATTTATTTGTTGCTGCTGCTGTTGCGTTTGCGGCAACGTCGTAACCATAGGCACCGTACCGTTCGGCATGGCGGAAGTAGAATAATTGTCCGGAATATTAGACGGAATAGAAGTGACTACGGGCGAAATCGGACGAGTACGCGGCTTCACTGCTGCCGGTGATAGGGAAGGCGTTAAAGAAATACTGTCCCGAATTTGCGATGTAGAGGTGGTTTCTATCGGCACGCTTTTCAGCATCGAGTTCGTGGTGTTGGTGCGACATTTATTCAGCCCGAAAAGTGCAACGCCGATTAAGCCGACAATAATAATCGCTGATTCAATATTTGGAAATATACTTCTCATGTTCAGTTTGTTAAATTTTATAGTGCTTCAGAATTAATTACGAATTGCGAATTACTTTTGCCGGCAGAATTTTTAATCTGAATATTTCTACGAACAATTTTTTTGCAAAAACAAATTTATAATCATTTTTTTAATTTTACATAGGAAACTTAAAATTACTGCAATTTTTCTCTAAAAATAACCGGTTTACCCGTATCTTAAACAATGCAACTATTTTATACGCATCAAATTGACGGTCATATTGCTGCTTTTGATGAAGAAGAAGCACACCACGCGACACAAACTTTGCGACTGAAAATCGGCAGCGAGGTTTTTTTTACGGATGGTAACGGACATTTATTTCGCGGCGACATTGTAGAAATCGGTAAAAAAAAATGCTTTATCTCCATTTCAGAAACGAAAACAGCAGCCGCGTCGCTGCGCAACTTACATATCGCGATAGCACCGACAAAAAATATAGATAGGTTTGAGTTTTTTTTAGAAAAATGTACCGAAATCGGTATCCATACCATTACGCCTTTGATTTGTAAACGCAGTGAACGCCAAATTATAAAACCTGAACGCTTGAATAAAATTCTCGTTTCGGCGATGAAACAATCTTTGCGTACTTTTTTGCCGACTTTAAATGCCGCGCAAACCTTTGAATCATTTATTGCTCAAAATTTTGATGACTCTGTAAAACTCACGGCGCATTGCGAAGATAATACCGAAAAAACTGTTTTGAATAAAGCGTACCAAAAAGAAAAAAATGCCGTTATACTGATAGGTCCCGAAGGCGATTTCACACCCGAAGAAATATCGGCTGCACGTAAAAACGGTTTCACGGACGTGAGTCTCGGCGATGCGCGTTTGCGTACCGAAACTGCCGGTATCATAGCGTGCAGTGTTTTTAATAATTTGGACGTTGGACTTTAGACTTTGGGCTTTGGACTTTGGGAAAATAAAAGTGTAACGTCTAAAGTTTAACACCTAATGTACAACATCAAAAAATTCTCATTATGAAAAAAATATTTTTAGGTCTTTTTGCGTTGATTTTACTTGTTTCGTTCAGCGCGTTTAAGCCGAAACCGACGCTGAAGTTTGCATTGCTGAAATACAGTGGCGGCGGAGATTGGTACAATGATGTCAATTCGCTGAAAAATTTGGCGATATTTTGTAATAAAAATCTCGGAACCAACTTCGATTTAGAATATGCCACTGTTGAAGCCGGCAGTGCGGATGTGTATAATTATCCGTTCACTTACATGACCGGACACGGAAACGTGGTGTTCAGTACGCAGGAAGCAGAAAATTTGCGCGCGTATTTAATGGGTGGTGGTTTTTTATTCATCAACGACGATTACGGAATGGATCCGTACATTCGCCCGGCAATGAAAAAAATTTTTCCGGATATGGAATTAACCGAACTGCCGTTTTCGCATCCGATTTTCCATCAGCAGTATGAATTTCCGAACGGTATTCCGAAAATACACGAACACGACGGTAAACCTCCGCGCGCTTACGGCATTATTTGGCAAGGTCGCTTGGTGGCTTTTTACAATTATGAATCCGATTTGGGCGATGGTTGGGATGATGTACACAACGATCCGGAGGAAATCCGTACAAAAGCTCTGCAAATGGGTGCGAATATTGTGCGGTATGTTTTTCAGCAACAATAGAGTCGGATAAAACGGCTTAAATTTTTTTATTGAAAGCCGTCATTGTCAGTTGCAACCCGATGGCGACGAAAGATTTTACGGTTTCGGATGCTCTTTCAATGTTTTCGGGCAGCGTTTCCAATTCTTTTTTTGTCCATTTGCCCAAAACAAAATCAATTTGTTGTCCTTTCCTGAAATTATCGCCGATGCCGATGCGCAAGCGCGCGTAATTATTGTGAGCGAGCAATTCATCAATGTTTTTCAAACCGTTGTGACCACCAGCCGAACCGCTCGGACGCAGACGTTGCATACCGAAATCGAGTGCTAAATCGTCTAACACTACCAATAAATTTTCGGGTGGAACTTCAGCTTTTTGCAACCAATACCGCACCGCTTTTCCGCTCAGATTCATGTAGGTGGTGGGTTTTATCAAAATCAATTTTTTGCCTTTGTACGCTGCCGAACTCACGTGAGCGAAATGGTCAAGCCGGAACGGTGCTTCCAAATCGTGTGCCAATTGGTTCAACACATTAAAACCGATGTTGTGACGCGTATCATCGTATTCGGCACCGATATTGCCGAGTCCGGCGATAAGAAATTTCATTTTTTTGAACGTTTAACGATGAATAGGCTGCAAAATTAAATTTATTACTTCATTTTTTATTTAAATTTTGTAACTAAGCAGTAAAACCTTAAAGATTTGTCGCAAAAATTCTTATCTCTTAAACAGGTATAAATTTTTTCTAAAATAATCCGCTCATTGTTTAAAATAAAAACCTTAATTTTGCTTTTTAAAAAAAATAAAATATTTATTCTCTCGAAAATATAAACACTTTTTGCTTTTTAGTGCTTTATGTTTTATCTGAAATAATTTTTCATCCGTAAAATATAATATCATGTTAGACATTCTTATTCCGGAAATTCCGAAAAACAAAGCGGGTATTAAAAAACATAATTTCAGTTCCGGTCCGGCAATACTGCCCGATGAGGTGATAGCACAAGCTGCCGAAGGTGTGCGCAACTTAAACGGCGGCGGTTTGAGCGTCTTGGAAATGAGCCATCGCAGTAAAGAAATCGTCGCGATTTTTGAGGAAGCTACTGCCTTAATAAAAGAACTTATCGGTTTAACCGATAATTATGAAGTGGTATGGCTTTCGGGCGGCGCATCCATGCAATTTTGTATGGTACCAATGAATTTGCTGGGCGAAAACGAATCTGCCGCTTATGTGGATACCGGTACTTGGTCCGCTAAAGCGATAGATGCGGCTAAAGAATTCGGTAAAACAATCGTTTTAGCATCGTCGAAAGCAACGACTTACGACCATATTCCTAAAAATTGGACAGTTCCGGAAGACGTGCAATATCTGCACCTCACGAGCAATAACACAATTTACGGTACGCAATTCAAAAGTTTTCCGGAAACAGATAAACCGATTGTATGCGATATGTCATCGGATTTTTTATCCCGCCCGATTCCGTTTGAAAAATTCGGATTGATTTACGCCGGCGCGCAAAAAAATATGGGACCGGCAGGCGTTACGTGCGTCATTGTTCGGAAAGATATGCTCGGCAAAAACAAACGTAAAGTGCCGTTGATGTTGCAGTACGATACGTTCGTAAAAGAAAAATCCATGTACAATACACCGCCCGTTTATGCGGTGTATGTAAGTTTATTGACGTTACGTTGGATAAAAAAAACCGGCGGACTCGCAGCAATGGCGGCGCGCAATGCCGCGAAAGCAGCGATATTGTATAACGAAATTGACAGTAATCCGCTTTTTCATGGCAACGTAGCCAAAGAAGATCGCTCATTGATGAATGTTTGTTTCACGATGAAAGACCGCGAACTCGAACCCGCTTTCAGTGCGTTAGCTAAAGAACACAATATAAGCGGTATAGAAGGACATCGTTCGGTAGGCGGTTTCCGCGCATCTATATACAATGCGATGCCGGCGGAAAGTATTCAATTGCTCGTTGATTTGATGCGCGGGTTTAAATAAATTTATGATTTACGATTTACGATTTACGATTAAAAAAATCAATCGTAAATCGTAAATCTAAAATCGTAAATAGATTATGGAAGATGGGCAATTAGAATTTGAGTGGTTGCGCGTTCGGCACATCGTAAAAGATACGCTGAAAAAAGATACGCTACCCGATTTGAATCTCGTGCTGTTGATGATAGGTATTCAGGAATTGGGATTTTGGAAGAAAAATTTTACGAAAGAAGAAAAACAAGACCTCATGCACATCGGCGTATGTTGCTTATTGAGCGATGAAGGCTATTACGAATTTATCGGACGCGATGCAGAAAGCTGGCCTCTTTACCGGCAAAAACGACGCATAGAAATTATCGGCGAAAAAATACAGGAAAGAATGCTGAAAGAAAAAGCCGTACTTTATTTTAAAAGTGAGGATGGAAACGAATAATATTGATAAGGGGATTTGTAAAAAATATTTTACTGATCTCAACTACTTTTTTTACTTTACGGCAAATTTTTCTTAAATATTTCAATATTTCTCGAATAATTTGCCTTGACTAAAGAGAACATAGCAGCCAATATTGGGTAACTTATTTTTTACGAATCCCCTTAATGTATTTTGCTACTTACTTCGATAAAAACTATATTCACTTTTTTCTGACGCTTTATCAATCGTTGCAAACGCATTGCAGCGATTTTGTTTTTTATGCTGTTTGTCTTGATGACGCGGCTTTTGAGCGCGTCAGCGAAAAAAATTTACCGAATGTGGTAGCGGTATCTTTCTCGGAATACGAAAAAACGGATACGGATTTACTGAAAGTAAAACCGACTCGCTCGAAAGTAGAATATATTTTCACTTCCGGTCCTTCAATTTTGTTGCATCTGTTCGATAAATATCCGGAAATAGATTTACTCACTTATTTGGATTCGGATTTATTTTTTTTCGATAATCCGCAATATATTTTCGATGAATTAGGGCAGCACGACATCGGAATTATTAGTCATAAACTGACGGGTTGGAGAAAAGCGTACGAAAAATACGGTATTTATAACGTCGGTTGGGTCAGTTTCCGCCGCAGCACTGCGGGCTTAGCGTGTCTCGAACAATGGCGCGACGACTGTTTGGATTGGTGCTACGACAAAGTAGAACCCACCCGTTTCGCCGATCAAAAATATTTGGATAAATGGCAAGCACAATTTCCGACGCTGAAAGTTATAGAACAAATCGGTGCTAATCTCGCGCCTTGGAATGTCGGCGACTATAAATTAACGATGAACGATGAACGGTTAGCACCTGATAATAGGGGTGTTCATCGCTCATCGTTCATCGTTCATCGTTCAAAAATTCAAAAGCCGCTCGTTTTTTATCACTTTTCGAGTTTGAAACAACGCAAAGCGTGGTTGTTCACGACGGGCACGAGTATGTACCGGTTTCGGATGTCGGGAATTTTGCGGCACAGCATTTACGGCGCGTATATACCGGCGTTACAAAAAAATCTTTTAGCCGAACAAGGCGCACAACCGGTACTCAACAAACGCCGACAAAAAACTAAATTCGGTTTCGCATTTTTCAATCGCGAAAATTTTTCAACTTTTTTTAAGAAATTATTTTTTCCGGATTATATTTCTTTTCGCAACGGAAAAGTTTATTGAAAAAAATTTTCTTCGTGTAAAAAGTGAAATAATAATCGCCTTTAGAGGCTAAGCCGGACTGAACGGAATGCCGCAATTTTTTTGTAGAAATCGCGGCGCTCCATAGAACCCTCTCCCGCAGGGCGAATTTCGGGCGAAGCGAGAAACAGCCCGGAAATAGTTATCGCTACACTTTTTTACGGGAAGAAAAATTTTCTTGTAATAAATCGTCGGATACCTGCGTTCAGGAGCCGTAACATAAGAAATCGTCAACAGCAAATCGTCAATATAAATGATTCAACCGAAAGCTAGAAAGCAACCTGAAACTCTGACTATCCATAACGATACCCGTATTGATAATTATTTTTGGCTCAAAGACCGCGAAAATCCGGAAGTGATAGCCTATCTGAACGCGGAAAATGATTATCGCACTGAAAAAATGAAACATACGGTCGCTTTTCAGGATAATTTGTATAAAGAAATCGTAGACAGGTTCGCGCAAACAGATATGAGTGTGCCGTTTTTTTATCATCAATATTGGTATATCACGCGGTATGAAGAAGGTTTGGAATATCCTATTTATGCGCGCAAACACCAAAGTTTGGACAATCCGGAAGAAATTATGCTCGATGTAAACGCTATGGCAAAAGGTTATTCGTATTACAACGTCGGCAGCAGAAGTATTTCTCCGGACAACACCATCGTGGCATACAGTGTAGATACAGTGAGCAGAAGATTGTATACCCTGCATTTCAAAAATTTAGTGACCGGCTTGCAATTGCCGGAAACCATTGAAAATGCTACGGGCGGTGTAATTTGGTCGAGCGATAATACAGCCGTTTTTTATACCCTGAAAAACATCGAAACCTTGCGCTCCGATAAAGTGATGCGCCATGTTTTGGGTACCGATGTTACCGAAGATGTTTGTATTTACGAAGAAACCGATGAAGCGTTTGTGTGTGCGGTCGGTAAAACAAAATCCGAAAAATATTTACTGATTGCTTCTCATTCAACGGTGTCGAACGAATATCGGATTTTATCCGCCGACAATCCGACCGGTACGTGGCAAATATTTGAACCGCGCGAACGCGACCACGAATATGCTATCAACCATGCCGAAGATACTTTTTACGTCATCACGAATTGGCAAGCAAAAAATTTTCGACTAATGACTGTATCGGACGTCGGACTGTCGAAAACAAAAGACAATTGGCAGGAACTCATTCCGCACCGCGACGACGTACTTTTAGAAAGTTTTGATGTTTTTAAACAATATCTGGTTCTTTCAGAACGCAAAGAAGGAATTACTCAAATTCGGATTTCGGATTCCGGATTTCGGATTCCGGAAGGTGTTATTCATTCAACGTCCCACATCCACTATATCGCTTTTGAGGAAGAAGTTTATGTGGCGTATACGGGTATTAATCCGGAATACGATTCCGATATTTTACGCATCGGTTATTCGAGTTTAACGACGCCGAGTACCGTTTACGATTACAATATGCGTACGCGCACTTTCAAACAATTGAAACAAGAAGCGGTATTGGATGCTACTTTTAATCCGAAAAATTATACCGCCAAACGCATTTATGCCACTGCTGAGGACGGTACGAAGGTTCCGATTTCGTTGGTGTATAACAACCGGCTTTTCAAAAAAAATAAAAATCCGTTGCTGCTGTACGCATACGGTTCTTACGGACATTCGATTGATCCGAACTTCAGTTCGTCGCGTTTGAGTCTATTAAATCGGGGTTTTGTTTTTGCCATCGCACATATTCGCGGAGGACAAGAACTCGGTCGCGCGTGGTATGATGACGGTAAACTTTTGAAAAAGAAAAATACTTTTACAGATTTCATTGCCTGCGGAGAAGTTTTGATAAAAGACGGATTTTCCGCCAAAAACAAATTGTGCGCAATGGGCGGTTCTGCCGGCGGATTACTTATCGGTGCCGTTATAAATATGCGTCCTGAATTGTGGCGCGCTGCCATTGCCGCCGTACCGTTCGTTGATGTCATTACAACGATGCTCGACGAGACGATTCCGCTCACTACGGGCGAATTTGACGAATGGGGAAATCCGAAAAACGAAATGTCGTATCAGTACATGAAATCTTATTCCCCCTATGACAACGTAGAAGCAAAAGCCTATCCGCCGATGCTCATTACTACCGGTTTGCACGACTCGCAAGTGCAATATTGGGAGCCGGCAAAATGGTTAGCAAAATTACGGGCTTTACGCACAAACAAACTCGCACCGCTTTATATGTTTTGCAATATGGAAACCGGTCACGGCGGTGCGTCCGGTCGTTTCGCACGGTTCAAAGAAACGGCAATGGAATATGCGTTTTTAATGGATATTTGCGGTGTGAAAGTTTAAATTCACATAAGCACAAATGCTTGAACCGACATAGGCTATTGTTATTTTCCTTATCTTTGTTTTTTTTTAGTTACCGTAAACAAATTGAGACGGGAAGAAATTTTCACCGTCTGAAATCATAATTTCTTATTCTACTAATAAAATCTTCCTTTCTATATGAGCGTAGCGATGATAGTGCAGTTTTTGATGAGTTTATCACTCCTCATTATTTTACATGAATGCGGGCATTTTTTCCCCGCGCGTTGGTTCAAAACCCGTGTAGAGAAATTTTTCTTGTTTTTCGATTATCCGTCAAAGTTGATTTCCAAAAAAATCGGCGATACGGAGTATGGTATCGGCTTATTGCCGTTAGGCGGTTACGTAAAAATCAGCGGTATGGTAGACGAAAGTTTAGATACCGAACAAATGAAATTACCGCCGCAACCTTGGGAGTTTCGCTCTAAAACAGCTTGGCAACGATTGATAATAATGCTCGGCGGTGTTTTTGTTAATTTTATGCTCGGGTTTTTTATTTTCGGCATGATGTTCTGGCATTACGGTGAAGAATATATTCCGAACGAAAATGCGAAATACGGTATTTACGCTGATTCTTTAGGTCAAAAATTCGGTTTGATGACCGGCGACAAATTAAAAACCGTCGGCACCAAAAAAATAGAGCGTTTCAATGATAGGGAAGTGCTGAAAGAAATCGTGTTTAATGGTGCGCGCACGATAACATTGGTGCGCAACGGACAAGAAAAAACAATTACACTGCCCGAAGATGCCGTGAACCAACTCACGCAATTCGATAATAAAGATAAACCTTTGTTTACTTTGCCGTTGCCTTTCGTTGTTGATTCTGTGGTAGCACATAAACCGGCAGAGTTGGCGGGACTGAAAAAAGGAGACGAATTTATTTCAGTTAATGATATTCCGACCCCGTTTTACAGCGATTTTACTATGGCGGCGCAACGCTTTGCCAACAAACCCGTGATTTGGAAAGTCAAACGCGGTAATGATACCTTGACGCTCAATGCCCTGTCCGATAATTTGGGCAAATACGGTATTGCGCCGAACGGTGAACTTAAACGTTTTTATGCTACCGAAAAACAAACTTATTCGCTCGTGCAGGCAATTCCGATGGGTTTTGCAAAAGGCTGGGATTTTTTGGTAAATCAGGTAAAAGCCTTCGGAAAAATGTTTCGCGGTGAAATAAAAGCAAAAGAAAGCGTCGGCGGTTTCAAATCCATCGCCAAAATGTTCGGTAATAACTGGGATTGGGAACGTTTTTGGGTCATGACTGCAAGTCTTTCTCTCATTCTCGGTTTTATGAACTTATTACCCATACCGGCACTTGACGGCGGTTACGTTGTTTTTCTGCTCTGGGAAATAGTTACCGGACGAAAAGTGAGCGACAAAATCATGGAACGCTTCGTCACCGTCGGTTTCTTTTTTATGCTGGCACTCATTGTCGTGATTAATCTTTGGGATATTATAAGATAGCGGGTTAGTTTGGTTTAGTTTGATAAAAAAAAGCGTAGTGAAATTGGTTTTCGCTGCGCTTTTTTTTATTTTTGTTTGAATATTTTTCGTGAAAAGTAAATTGAAAAATAATTCAAACAAAAATACGTAAAAATTTGTTTATTGGGATATAAAATTTCAAAAAAATAATTTTTTTAAAAATAAATAAATAAAATTCAATTTTAAAAACCGTGGACTTTTTTTCCTTTTACGATATACCGATCAGTTTTGTGCTTGATGAAAAAACGTTGAAGCAAAAGTATTACGCGCTGTCGCGTCAATACCACCCCGATTTTTACACACGGGAAAATGCAGCCAAGCAACAAGAAATTTTAGAACAATCTACCTTCAATACACGCGCCTACAAAACCCTTTCCGATTTTGATGAGCGCGTGAAATATATGCTCGAACTTAAGGGTTTTTTCAAAGAAGGAGAGAAGCAGGATATTCCGAACGATTTTTTGATGGAGATGATGGATATTAACGAATCGGTTATGGATTTGCAAACGGATTTTGATGCCGAAAAATATGCTCAAACAGTCGCCGAAGTGCATCAAATGCAAACCGATTTGTACGCCGATGTAAAACCGGTTTTAGAAAATTACGATGATGCCGCCTCAACGTCGGAAGATTTAAAAAAAGTAAAAGAATTTTATCTGAAAAAACGTTATCTATTGCGTTTAGAAAAAAATTTAGCTACATTTGTACTGCTTTTGAAATAACGTCTGTTAGCGTTCCCCGCCGGAGTGATGGAATGGTAGACGTACTGGACTCAAAATCCAGCGAGGGCAACCTCGTGTGGGTTCGAGTCCCACCTCCGGTACTAATCGGACAAGCTTGAAGAATCAAGTTTCGTCCGATTTTTTTATTCCCCAAGTGATTGTTAATCAAGAACCTCAAACGTACCGCTTCGTCCAATGGAACGATTCGATAATTCAAAATCATAAAAATATATCTTTTCAGGATTTTGGCTAACACAAAGAGAAGTTTGGCTAAACCACCTTTCAGATTCGTTCCTACCTTTGTACTAAAATATAACATAAATATGAAAGCAATAAGAATTAATGAGTTCGGCGGACCTGAGGTCTTGAAATTGCAAGAAATTGATCGCCCTGTTCCGGCAGCCGATGAGATTTTGTTGAAGGTATATGCCAGCGGTGTAAACCCTGTCGATTGGGTAATCCGCAATGGTGGAAACGACTTTTTAAAACCCATATTGAAAGTACCTATGACATTAGGTTGGGACGCTGCGGGTGTTATTGAAGAAATAGGCAGCACAGTAACTAATTTAAAAAAAGGCGATGCGGTTTACGGTCTTCCCAACTTTCCAGATGATGGAAGTTATGCAGAGTATTGTGTCGGTAAAGCTGGTCAGTTTGCCTTGAAACCCAAAAGTATCAGTTTCAATGAGGCTGCCGGTATACCCTTAGCAGGACTTACAGCTTGGACTGCTATTTTTGAATATGGAAAATTGCAAGCCGGGCAGCGTATCTTAATTCATGGTGCCTCCGGTGGCGTTGGAACGTTGGCTGTACAGTTTGCAAAAGCGAAAGGTGCTTACGTTATTGGAGTTGCTTCAACGCAAAATCTCCCTTACTTAAAAAAAATTGGTGCCGACGAAGTGATTGATTACAAAACCCAAAAGTTTGAAGATTTAATACAGGACGTAGACGTGGTATTTGATGCTGCGCCGCATAGGGACAATAACGAAAGGTTACGGTCTGTAAAAGTATTGAAAGAAGGAGGTATTCTGGTAAGCGTCAATATTGACTTTCCTTTCAATGAAGAAGTGACACAGGCATTGGCGAATAAAAATTCCAAAGGCGAGAAATGTGCGGTACAGATGAGGTCAGACTGGTTACAGGAAATAGCTCAACTCATTGATGAAGGTAAGGTGAAAGTTGAAATCAGTAAAATATATCCTTTGGAAGTGGAACAAGTTAGGGAAGCGCATAGTGAAAGTGAAACATTTCATGTGCGCGGTAAACTCATATTAGAAGTCATAAAGGAAAATTAAGTGACAATAAAGCATTTTAAAACAATAAGCGAATTTCACCAGTTCAGGGAATTGCCGGCACCGGCGCACCCATTGATAAGCGTGATAGATTTAGAAAAAGTCAAACATCTACATGCTTATGAACCTAAGAATTTGGTGCTTGACTTTTATAGTATTGCCGTTAAAAGAACTTCCAATATTCAAATGCAATACGGTCAGCAGCCGTTTAATTTCAATGAAGGTATTATATCGTTTATAGCTCCTAACCAAGTTATTGCGCTTAGCGTTAAAGATACCCGGAAGGAAATTAAACAGTCGGGATGGGTAATATATATTCATCCCGATTTTTTATGGAATACTTCTTTAGCAAAAACCATTAAGCAATATGATTTTTGGGATTATTCTTTACATGAAGCCTTATGCCTTTCTGAAAAGGAAGAGACGATTATTACAGCTATCATTCAAAATATCCGACAAGAGTATCATTCGAATATTGATAAGTTCAGCAAAAACATTATCATTTCACATATTGAAGCGTTGCTCAATTATTCAGAACGGTTTTACAATCGCCAGTTCATTACACGGGAGAAAACGAATCACAATATATTAGAACGTTTGGAAAAATTATTAACTGATTACTTTAATGATGGGGACTTGATTTCGAAAGGTTTACCTACCGTTGCGAACCTTGCTCAATCACTAAACCTATCTCCTAAATATTTAAGTAGTCTGCTTAAAGTGCTGACAGGACAAAACACGCAGCAACACATTCACGAAAAATTAATTGAAAAAGCTAAAGAAAAATTGTCAACTACAGACTTATCAATAAGTGAAATAGCTTACGACTTAGGTTTTGAACATCTTCAATCATTTAGTAAGCTATTTAAAATAAAAACGAAACAGTCGCCTTTGAAGTTCAGAGAATTATTCAATTGATAATATACAGATTTAAGATTGTATGGGTAGTATCGAATAAAACTACAATAAGTGAAAAACACGTCGATTTTAATTCACAAAGCCGTTTAAGCATACAAAAAAAGCCCGTGCAGTTTTGCGCGGGCTTTTGTTTTTTTTTAACTGCCGAACTATCTCAACAAAGTTACATCACCCGATAAAGTTTCAGTTTCGCCGTCATCAAATTCAATGCGCGCGAACCAAAAATAAACATCGCCCGGTTGCGTAATGCCGTTCAATGCACCGTCCCAACCGATTTTTTCATCATTAGGAGTAAAATTATCTTTTGAAAATAACAACGCACCCCAACGATTATAAATTTGAAAAAGCAATACGTGTCTTGTGCCGCTACCCGTAAACAAAGTGAAACTATCGTTATTTCCGTCGCCGTTCGGCGAAAAAGCGGTAGGCGCAAACACGCGGCGATTTTTATCTACTTTCACGACAATATCGCGTTGTGCCGTGCAGCCGAAAGTATCCGTAACCATGACTTTGAACATTGTACTTGTACGCGGATTGGCGGTAGTGAACATACAATTTTCGCAAGACAAGGTGACGGAATCGCGCATACTGCGCCATATAACGGATTGTGTCACGGAAGGCGCATCGGCAACGGCAAACAAACGCACGTTATCGCCGTAACGAATGAGTGTATCCGGCGTAGTAGTAACCGATAATTTCGGTGGGTCAACGATGGTAAGTGTTTGCAAAGAAATACAATTATTGGCATCTTGCACTTGAAGTTTATAAGTACCTTTCGGTAAATTTGACCAAATTTTTGTACCCGTATCGTAAGGTTGGTTGTTCAATAAATAAGTATATGGCGGAATACCGCCCTTTGAACTGTCTATGCGGATATTTCCGTTTTTTTCACCGATACATTTTATATTACTTATAAGCGGTTGGGTCGTGACAGTATTCGGCGCATCAATCGTGATAGCGGTGGTATCTGTGCAATTATTTTTATCTATTGACACTACGCGGTGCGTACCGACTCCTAAACCTATTACTTGCCGCGAAAATTGGAAAGGCGTTGTGAGCCATTTATAACTAAACTCACCGGCACCGCCCGAAGCGTGTACCGATACAATGGCGTCGGCTGAATTAGAGCAGCGCGTAGAAAAACCATTGTACATGGTATCCGTTTGTGCGACGGAAAGTATCGGATAGGGTTCCGGTAAATCGTAAATTAAATTATTTATACAACCTTTGCTGTCGGTGACGGTGAGGGTGTATTCACCCGCACACAAACCGATAATAGAATCACTACGCCGTCCACCAATCCATTTAAAAGTATAAGGCGCACCGAAACCGCCGGAGGGTTTCGCGCTCAGTCGTCCGTCGCATAAACCGGCGCATGACGGTCGCGTCAGCTTAATGGCGGCGAGTAGTGCCGTGGGTGATACATCGACTTTAACTTTTGCCGAAGCACTGCAATTGTCGGCGTTCGTCACTGTCACCGCATACAGTCCGGAATTTTTCACACCGAAAAAGCGCGATGTGGTGCCGTTTTGCCAAACATAATTACTTCCGGCATTTCTTGCATCTAAAGAAAGTGATTTGCCGCTGCATAAAAAAGTATCGTTACCTAAACTCACTACCGGCAACGGTTTAATTTGTACTTTGATGGAATCCGATAAAGATTGGCAAGCGTTAAGTTGTGCTTTTAAAAAAAAAGTACCACTCCACGATAAATCGGTTTTTGAGATGAAAACGTCTGGTTTTGTTTCTTTGAAGCCTTTCGGTCCATTCCATTCGTAGGAAGTGGCACGGGTATTTGTCGAAAGTTTAAGCGTATCGCCTAAACACGGTATATTGGCTGTGATGTTCAGTTTCGGATTGCAAGCGAGCGGTGCTTTCATGTTATTGCAATCATCAAAATTTTCTTCGTAAAGCATCGCACCCGTCGGATTATCGTAAATTTTTACATAATCAATGGCACCCGATCCTTTAAACCAAAAATGTAAGTTTTCGATATTGCATATATTACCAACGTAAGGCGCAGAAAAAAATTGAGTACCGTTGGCAGAATAACTGATAATATTATTCTGAAATTTCAGTTTTATGACTACCCAATCCGAAAAATCTAATACCAAAAACGGTTTGTTACTGACAATGGTTTTGTCGTTGACAATGATGTTTGTCCAAGGTTGTCCGCCCGCTTCACCCATGAGTGTCGTTGAAATAAGTCCGGCAGCACCGCCGAAACCGAAACCGACATCCAAAGCAGGAATTCCGCCGAATATTTTACTGTTGTTCAAACGGATTTCGTAAGTAAAATTATCGGTCAAACAAATTTTTTGCTTATAATCAAACTCGGCGTAGTATTCTTTTTTAAAACTCGATTCATATTCTAGGCGCAGCAAACCGTTTTTTACGCAAGCACAAATCGGGCGCGCAGATTTAACATAGTTTGTACCGCCCAAATAATTGGATACATCCGCCGACCAAGCCGACGATTGCGCCTGTGTGATATAGCTTTCGGAAAAAAGGAGTAAGAGTGTGAGGTAAAGTTTTGGCATATACGTGTAGTTCGAAGTATCGAAAAACAAAAAAAAGTCCCAACGAGCAACGGGTTCGTGCAGAAATAATGTAAATTAGTGAATAAATCGCGTGTCTATTTCCCGACAATCGTCGCTTCTTGTCAATTGATACGTCAAAATTGGTATAATTTTTCCGTATTTCCAACACTTGGCGCTGTTATTTTGCATTAAATTAACATTCTACTTGTTTTTAAATTATTTTTGTAACTATTCAGGTTCTTCCCTCGATTTACTGATTGACTATTTACGGGCTGTTTTTGCTTTACCGCCGTGCATTAAATAGGAATAACCGCTTTCAGCGGAGAAGCTGGGCTTGTGAGTACGTCTTTCGAGCGAAGCGCGAAACAGTGAGCTTATATCACTATTCCTAACGTTATGCACGGCGGTAAAGGTGGCGAAATTTTGTTTTCAGAAAGTTTAGTCGAACCGGAATAGTTAATTATTTTTTAATGCGGAATATTGAATTGAACATGGTTCGTGTATTTTATACTTCGTTTTTATCTTTTGTCTTCTTTAATCCCCTTCTTTCGCGATATTTACCGTTAAACCGTATCTTCGCGCCGAAAAATAATAAATAATTAATGAACAAAAAACTATCAGTCGTCATACCG
The DNA here is from genome assembly GCA_038226035.1 of Chitinophagales bacterium. Taxonomy (GTDB): domain Bacteria; phylum Bacteroidota; class Bacteroidia; order Chitinophagales; family Saprospiraceae; genus JAAFJT01. The sequence goes on from JBBRQS010000004.1 coordinate 192,803, forward strand.
GCTTATAACGAAGAGCGCACCATTCATCTTATTTTGGATAAAGTTCTCGCCGCAAAACTACAAAACGGAGATGATTTCAATATTACGAAAGAAATAATCATAGTCAACGACTGCTCCAACGACAATACCGAAAATGTTTTGAAAACCTATATATCGGCGCATGCGGATGCAGACATTCATTATTTCAAGCATGAAATAAACGCCGGAAAAGGCGCGGCGTTGCACACCGGTATTCGCGCCGCGACAGGTGATTTTGTGGTGGTGCAAGATGCCGATTTGGAATACGATCCGAACGAATACAGTATCTTATTGCAACCGATACTCGACGGGTTTGCCGATGTAGTATACGGTTCGCGTTTTATCGGTGGTAAACCGCACCGTGTTTTGTTTTTTTTTCATTCCATCGGCAACCGTTGGCTTACTTTTTTATCCAATCTGCTCACAAATCTGAATCTGACGGATATGGAAACGTGCCTGAAAATGTTCCGCAGAGAAATCATTCAGAGTATTGACTTGAAAGAAAAGCGTTTCGGTTTCGAACCGGAAGTCACAGCCAAAGTAGCACGCACAAAAAACGTACGCATTTACGAAGTCGGAATTTCGTATTACGGACGCACCTACGCTGAAGGCAAAAAAATAACTTGGGTAGACGGTTTCAGAGCCGTGTATTGTATTTTGAAGTATAATTTGTTTTGAAGTCTCGGTTTTTAATCACCAACGACTCCAACGTCCCGGTGCCCAATAATTACCGCGTCTCGAAGATACCCAATAACCGCCTACCCAACGATGACGCGGACGCGGTGCCGCCCAATAACCGTTGTGCCACGTATATGCTCCGCCGTTCCAAAAATAATCACCGTCTATCCAGACAAAACCGCGCGACGGCGACGGCGGCGGCGCATAATACGGTCGAACCGGACGCGCACTGACGTAATATCCCGGCTGTGCATACACGGCGCAAGACTGAATCAAAAAAGGTAATGCTAAAAGCATTAAAAACAATAGAAACTTTTTCATTATATTGTACATTTACAGTTTAAAAGATTTACGGAAGTCAATAACAAATTACGATTTGGAAAATGATTTTTTTAATTTCGGAAATTCTGCTTCAGACAAAAAAATCCGTATTCGTAATGGTAATTAATTTTATTTGACGCATAAAATTAAGCGCTGTTTAAAACGTAAGCGGTTAAAGTTTTCTTAAAAAAAATTATTGAATTATTAAACTGTTAAAAAAAATAAATCATGCAATCGGAACTCAAGAAACTGAACATCAAAAAACAAAACATCGGCACTTCTACCGGTTTGAACGCATTGAATACATCGGAATTTATAAAAAGTTATTCGCCCGTTGACGGCAATTTAATCGGTGAAGTGAGCGTAACCGATGCCGACACGTACAATAAAGTGATGGAAACGGCACAAGCAGCGTTTAAAATCTGGCGCGAAAAACCCGCACCCGCGCGCGGTGAAATAGTCCGACAATTCGGCGAAGCACTCCGCGAAAACAAAGATGCACTCGGTAAATTGGTGAGTTATGAAATGGGAAAAAGTTTGCAGGAAGGTTGGGGAGAAGTGCAGGAAATGATTGACATTTGCGATTTCGCCGTCGGATTAAGCCGGCAATTATACGGCTTAACGATGCACTCCGAACGTCCGCAACACAGGATGTACGAACAATGGCATCCGTTGGGTGTGGTCGGCATTATTTCGGCATTTAATTTTCCGGTTGCGGTATGGGCTTGGAACAGCGCGCTGGCGTGGGTGTGCGGAAACGTCACGGTTTGGAAACCGAGCGAAAAAACGCCTCTGAGTGCGGTGGCTTGTCAAAATATTTTACAAAAAGTATTGAAAGCGAATGACGTTCCGGAAGGCGTTTCGAATCTCATTACGGGTGATTACCACGTCGGCCACCGGATGACGAGCGATAAACGCATACCGCTTATTTCCGCCACAGGCTCTACGCGTATGGGAAAAATCTTGGCGGCACAAGTCGCTTCGCGACTGGGTAGAGCTATTTTGGAACTCGGCGGCAACAACGCCGTTATTATAACCCCGAGTGCGGATTTGAAATTAGTAACACCTGCCGCCGTTTTCGGTGCCGTCGGTACCGCTGGACAACGGTGTACATCCACGCGCCGTCTGATTATTCACCAATCCGTTTATGTTGCCGTTAAAGACATATTGGTGCGCGCCTACGCTCAACTCCGTATCGGCGATCCTTTGGATGCGACAAATCATGTTGGACCGCTCATTGATGTTCATGCCGTCAGTCTTTATGTTCAAGCTATAGAAAAAATAAAAACACAAGGCGGAAAATTTATCGTCGAAGGCGGTGTGCTTGAAGGCGAAAAATACGCGAGCGGTTGTTACGTAAAACCGTGTATTGCGGAGGTTGAAAATAGTTTTGACATTGTGCAACACGAAACTTTTGCACCTATTTTATACCTCATCAAATACAGTACCATCGAAGAAGCCATACACTTACAAAACAATGTACCGCAAGGTTTATCGTCAGCGATAATGACGGACAGTGTGCGCGAAGCAGAAAAATTCTTGAGCGCGTCGGGCAGTGATTGCGGTATTGCGAACGTGAACATCGGTACAAGCGGAGCTGAAATCGGCGGTGCATTCGGCGGCGAAAAAGAAACCGGCGGCGGACGCGAAAGCGGTTCCGATGCTTGGAAAGCTTATATGCGCCGACAAACGAATACGATTAATTATTCAACAAGTATGCCGTTGGCGCAAGGGATTAAGTTTGATATTTAAAATAATCCCGGAATACCTTTTTCCGCTTCCAATCTTTTGATGATGACATCGCAGTACTCGGCGTTGATTTCACTACCTATCCAATTTCTGTTTAGCTTTTGGCAGACGGCGGCGGTTGTACCTGTACCCATAAATGGATCGTAAACGACATCATTTTCATTAGTAAAGTTTTTGAGAATGGTTTCTACTAATTTTTCAGGAAAAACAGCACTGTGGTTTTTATCAACCTTTTTCCCGCGTTGAATATTCCAAATATCTCCTAAAGTACCACGCTCAAAATTGCATTTATCGAATTGCCGGCTGATGGCATTGCTTTTTTCAAAAACTAATATCAATTCACTTTGACGGTTTAACACATTCAGTGCCATTGCCGGTTGCGCATAACCTTTATCCCAAATTATTATTTCTTTCAAACAATCCGCATACTCACCTATAATCTTAAAAAATGCTCTTTTACTACCAGTAACGATTTGAATATTATAAAAAATAATTGGACTTACTCTCAATAATTCACTGATTATTTTGCTGTGTAATTCATAAAATTCTTCAATCGGTAAATTATCATCAAAATTATTATACTTACTGCTGAATTCTTTTACAATTTGTCGAGAACAATATTGCCCATTCCGAATCCGCAAATTCATATTATAAGGCGGTGATGTAACTACTAAGTCAACTGAATTATCTTTCATTTTACTTAAAGTTTCCAAACACGGCTCGTTGTATAATTTATTAACCTCAACAACCGACCTAATATCATTTGAAACCGGTAGAGTTACTTGTCTTTCAGAATTTTCTTGTACGGATTGCAGTTCCATTTCATTTTATTATTTACCTACTTATTGATAGGTGCAAAGATAATTTATTTCTTCACCTTTCTGATTAAAATATCCGTTAAATGAGTTTTCAAGAAAAAAAAACAGCAATTGAAATTTTTGTAATTGATAGAGCGCGGGAAATGCGCATGAAAAAAAATATGTCACAAGTTGAACTTGGCAATGTTCTTGGTATTTCTTCAGGTTTTATAGGTAATGTAGAAAGTCCGAATCATGCCGCAAAATATAATCTTAATCATATAAATCAACTCGCAGAAATATTCGAGTGTAGCCCAAAGGATTTTTTACCGCAAGAACATTTCTAAAACTATATTAAAAACATGGCAGCAAATATTGAAAACATTAAAAATGAATTTCAAAGAATCAAATCTTTGGGATTCGTAAAATCTAAACGTCCTAATAATATCGACGGTGGTATAGGGAATACTTTTGAAGATTACCTCGGCGTTAAAGAAAACAATTTTAAAGATCATGACTTTGACGGATTTGAAGTAAAAAGTCAAAGAGCATTAACAAGTTCTTACATCAGTTTGTTTTCCAAAAGCCCGACTGAACCGAAAGGCGCAAATCGTTTTTTGAAAGATACTTTCGGCAGAGGAGATGCCCATTTTCCAGATTTAAAATCACTCCATACTTCCATATTCGCGCACAGATGGAACAGTTTATATGATACTTATAAACTGATTTTAAAAACGGATAGAGCCAATGAACGGTTGAATTTATTTGTAACCGACAATCTTGATAGTTTATTATCAAATGAAGTTTATTGGAGTTTTGAGCATTTAAAGAAAGCTTCAAATAAAATGAGTGCGCTTTTTACGGTCTTTGCTGAAACGAAAAAAGAATTGGACGGCGAATATTTTCATTTCAACAAAGCAATCGTTTATCAAAACTTTAATTTCGATAAATTTGTCACTGCACTTGAACAAGGATTTATTATGTTTGATATTAGAATAGGTGTATACAAAACTGGGAAATATATTGGCAAACCACATGACCATGGAAGTGGTTTTAGAATAAAAGGAGAAAACATTTACAAATTGTTCGAAGAAGTAATAGAAGTCGAATAATTTTTGGAAAGAATAAATGTAATTTTTTTGAAAAATAATTCTCTAAAAAATAAAAAATGAATTTAAAAAAACTTTTTGAAAATATTTCTGAAAAAAAAATTTTCGGCTCGCTCGAAAAAAATATTTCTACAATCGTTTTCGACTCGCGGAAAATAATTCCGGATTGCGTTTTCGTTGCCGTGCGCGGTACACAATCGGACGGACATCAATTTATTTCTGATGCAATTAATAAAGGCGCAACGGTTATTGTTTGCGAAACGTTGCCTGAAAATTTATGCGCCGACGTTACTTTTATTCAAACTGAAAATTCCGGTGTAGCACTCGGTTTGGTGTGCGCGGCTTACTACGGCAATCCGACTCAAACTTTGAAAGTTGTCGGCATCACAGGTACAAACGGAAAAACAACTTGCGCGACTTTACTCTACGATTTGTTCACGGGTTTGGGTTACAAATGCGGATTGGTATCTACCGTCGAGAATCGCATAGCGGGTGAAATTTTGCCCTCTACGCATACCACGCCTGATCCGTTGGCTTTACAAAAGTTGTTTTCGGATATGCGCACCGCCGATTGTATGTTCGCATTCATGGAAGTATCGAGTCATGCACTGGATCAAAATAGGGTAGCGGGTGTGCAATTTAACGGAGCCGTGTTTACGAATCTCACGCACGATCACTTGGATTATCACAAAACTTTCGATAATTATTTGCGCGCCAAACGCAAATTATTTGACGGTCTTTCCAAAAATGCTTTTGCCGTCACGAACAACGACGACCGCAACGGACAAATCATGATTCAGAATACGAAAGCGCAACGCATCAGTTATGCTCTGAAGAAATCGGCAACGTATCGCGCCAAAATTTTGGAAAACGGTTTATCCGGTTTGCATCTGGCATTCGATGGCGAAGATTTTCATGCGCGGCTTATCGGCGAATTCAATGCTTATAATTTATTAGCGGTGTATGCAACAGCGATGCAATTAATCGGATTTCAGGAAACTATCAATCCAAAATCCGAAATTCTCCGCGTGTTAAGCAGTTTAAAAGGCGCGGAAGGCAGATTCGATTATTCCTTCAATCCTGAAAAACAAATTACGAGTATCGTGGATTATGCGCACACGCCCGATGCTTTAGAAAAAACTTTACAAACCATTCTTCAATTGCGCAGAAGCGGACAACGGATTATCACCGTCACCGGAGCAGGTGGTGACAGGGATCCGGCGAAAAGAGAAATTATGGGGCGTATCGGTGCGGCATTGAGCGATGTTTTAATTTTAACATCCGATAATCCGCGTACTGAAAATCCGGATACTATCATTGCGCAAATGCAAAGCGGTGTATCGGCTACCGATGAAGCTAAAGTTTTAGAAATTTCCGATCGTCGCATGGCTATCAGAACAGCCGTACAATTGGCGCAACGCGGCGATATTATTTTACTCGCCGGCAAAGGACACGAAAAATATCAGGACATCAACGGCGTAAAACATCCTTTCGATGATAAAGAAGTAATCGGGAATGAATTTAAAAATTAAAAATAAATCCGTATTTTTGTTGTCTCAATTAAAACTTGAATTATTATGACTATCACCATAAAACTCACAACACCGGACGAATTGCAATTGATTCAACCTTTAATGGAATGGTTGAATCAATCCGGTATAAAAATTAAAACCGCTGTCAGGACTAAAAAGAGAAAGGAAGAAAAAATTAAAATACCTGAAGATATGAGTGTTTTAGATAGACTCCGAGGCAGCATTATCTTACCTGATGATTTTGATTATAAAAAAGAGTTGTATGAAGCAGTAAATGAAAAACATAAATAAATGGATAAGATTTTTCTGGATACAAATGTTGTATTGGATTTCTTACAAAATAGACATCCATTTGTAATTGCTGCTAATGAAATTTTTAAACGCTCTTTAAGAGGTCAAACAGAACTCTATGTCAGCGCACTTACAATTTGTAATGTAGCTTATGTGATACGAAAAACCGCGTCCTCTCATGTCAAACAAATTTTAACAGAATTTGAACCTTTGGTCAAAGTTTTACCAATAGATAGCAATATAATTAATTCGGCATTAGCATCACCTTTTAAAGATTTTGAAGATGCCGTTCAATATTATTGCGCACTTCAAATGAAAAATATTTCAACGATTATTACAAGAAATGAATCGGATTTTATTCACAGCAAAATTCGCATACTATCTCCCGAAAAATATTTACTAGAAAATCCTATCTAAAATCGTAAATACAAAACCATAAATCGTAAAACCGAATCATGTACACTCAAGAAGATCAACGCCGCCTTTACGACTTATCAAAAAAACTTTCGAGCGACGATAATTTACCTCAAAATTCTGCGTCCGCTTTGCAACTCGGCGAAATTTTGCGGTATCACGAATGGCGGTATTATGTGCAAGATGATCCGCAAATAAGTGATTACGAATACGATTTGTTGTTCAAAAAATTGGAAGCGATTGAAAACAAGTTTCCCGAACTCATCGTGCCCGATTCGCCGACACAGCGCGTCGGCAGCGATATTTCGGAAGCTTTCAAAACCGTAAAGCATTTAATTCCGATGCTGTCTTTGGAAAATTCATACAACGCCGAAGATTTAATTGATTTTGATAAAAGCGTAAAAAAATTAGCGGATTTTCCCGAAGATGCGCAAGTTGAATATGTAGTAGAACCTAAATTCGATGGCGGTACAATAGTTTTGGTGTACGAAAACGATAATTTGGTGCGCGCTTCCACGCGCGGAAACGGTACAATCGGCGAAGACATGACGCACAATGCTAAAGTCATGCACAGTATTCCGTTAAAAGCAGCATTTTCCGGTCGCGGTATTACCCGCGTAGAATTGCGCGGCGAAGCCTTGATAAAAAAAGATACATTCGATAAAATAAATAAAAAACGCGAAGCCGAAGGCTTACAATTATTTGCCAATCCGCGCAACGCGGCTACCGGCGGATTGCGCACCAAAGATGCCAAAGATTCTGCGGCGCGCGGCATCGAAGCGTTTGTGTATCAAATGGGTTTTGCGGAAACAAAAGACGGGAGTAATGCGCTCCTCAAATTTAAAAATCACCATGAAATTATAGAATATCTCGGCGAGCTCGGATTTAAAATTCCTCAAAATAATATAGAAACTAAAGTGTGCAAAAACATTTCGGAAGTCATAGATTTTTGCAATGCTTGGCAAGAAAAACGCGATATTTACGATTACGAAATTGATGGCATGGTGGTGAAAGTGAATGATTTGCAAACTCAATACGCTTGCGGCAGCACGAGCCATCATCCGCGTTGGGCAGTAGCCTTTAAGTTTAAAGCCAAACAAGCTACTACTCAATTATTGAGCGTTGATTTTCAGGTCGGAAAAATCGGTACTATCACGCCGGTGGCGAAATTACAACCGGTGCAATTAGCCGGCGTAACCGTGTCGTCGGTGTCGTTGCACAACGAAGATTTTATTAACTCAAAAGATATTCGCATCGGCGATTTTGTTTTGGTGGAACGTTCCGGCGACGTTATTCCGTACATAGTAAAAGTTTTACCGGAGTTGCGGAAAGGTAGCGAAATACCGATAAGGTTTCCGAAATTTTGTCCTTTCGATGCGACAATGACAAATGTTTTGGTACGCGAAGAAGGCGAAGCGGCTTATCGTTGTCTGAATTGTATTTGCGGACGACAAGATTTTCAGAAATATGTATATCACGCTTCCAAAGATGCAATGGACATCGAAGGTTTATCGAAAGCAACGATTGAGCGTTTTGTACAAGCGGGTTGGATTCATTCTTTCGCCGATTTTTATCGGCTCGATTACGAAAAAATTTCCAAACTCGAAGGTTTCGGCAAACGTTCGGCGGAAAATTTAAAAGAAGCAATAGAAAAAGCACGAAAAAATTCCATTCAGCGCGTCCTGAATAGTTTGAGTATCCACCATCTCGGCAGACGCGCATCGAAACTTATTGCAGCCGAAGTAGATTATGTGCTTGATTTGCAATATTACGACGTAGAAAAACTAACGGCAATAAAAGAAATCGGCCCCGTACTGGCGCAAAATATAGTAGATTATTTTTCCGATGAAAAAAATATTACTTTGTTACGCGATATGGAGTCTTGCGGTGTGAATATGTACGCGACCGAAGAAGATAAAAAAGCTGCGGTATCTACTACCGGTTCGCTTTTGGGTAAAACCATTTTATTCACCGGAGCTTTGATGCAATTCACCCGCGAATCGGCGGAAAAATTAGCGGCGGAAAACGGTGCCACCATAGTAAGCGGTGTATCAAAAAACCTGAACATTTTGGTCGTCGGAGAAAAAGCCGGATCTAAATTAGTAAAAGCGCAAGCGATTAAAACGATTCAAATTTTATCGGAGCAGGAGTTTGTGGAGTTGATGAAAGATTGGGAATGATTTTTTAAACCATTATTAGTCATTCAGGAATATTAAGTGCGATTTGGAACTTAATATTCCTCAACGGCTTCATGTGATATGGTCTGATTTTTACGCACACAAAAGTTTATTGCTTTTGTAATACGGAAGCTAAGTGGATGAATAAAAATAAACGTGTTTATAATATTTTTAGAAATCCATTAAAATCCTTCATCTACTTACTTGATCGTTTAAGACTTCTAAAAAGCAATATCGCAGCTAAAAGTTTTCAAACTCTTAGTTGCGATATTGCAAATCCCCACCACGCATGAGTATACCTCGTTTAAATAAAAAACTGAAAAGCCGGCAAAAGCACCAAAATAATCACACCAATCGAAATTAATTTTTCTTGGCGCAGTTGTTTTTTGCTTTATGCTGTGTGTATTTCTTTTAATAAGATGAAGTATGTTTGTACGGCAGTTCGCGCGCAAGTGACTGAAAATTTAATGCAATCCGGTGTTGACACTTTTTTTACCGGCGATGTTCGTCTTTTTTCTTTTTTTCATCTGCTTCCATTGAAAAACCTTTCGGCATTTCTTTAAACGGTAAGGTGGAAGTATCAGGAATGATTTTAAAAAAATAAATATCGTCGCCTCGACCGCCGCGCGTGGAAGTGAATGCACCGGCGTTGATGCTGTCGTGTGAAAAAGAAATGGAAATATCGTCGTAAGCACTGTTTACGGGCGCACCCAAATTGACGGGTATTTGCCAAACTTGTTTAACGGAGTCGTAAGTCGTGAAAAAAATATCGTAACCGCCGAATCCCGCGTGTCCTTTCGATGAAAAATACAGTTTATTGTCTCCGGAATAAAACGGAAAACATTCATGTGCGGGCGTATTCACTTTCGCACCCAAATTTTCGGGTCGTGACCAGCCTTTTTTTGTTTTGTGTGTGACGTAAATATCTAATCCGCCTTGACCTTCACCTTTATCGGTCACGAAAAAAAGTAATTTTCCGTCGGGTGAAATTGCGGGATACATATAATTCGATTCGGGCGAACAAAAACCCAAGCGGGTTATATTTTTCCAATGTTCGCTGTCGACTGTTTCGGCGGTATAAATCTGCATATTGTAATTGCCGTTTTTTGCCGATTCCTCGTTATTTTTACAGAAATAAATGCGCTCGCCGGCTTTCGTAAACGATGCGTTGGAGGTATTGCGGTTCAAATCGGTGAGTCGCGCGGAAAAAATACGCGGCTCCGTAAATCCGGTATCGTTTACAGGCTCCGAATAATAGAGGGCGAAAAAATCTCTTCCGGTTTCTGGATTTTTTTCTTTCAATAATTTAAAAGGTTGCGCGCGGTCGGAAGCATAAACGATGCCGTTGCGAAAAAAAACGGGTGCATTGTCGTCACTGTTATCGTTTTTAGTAAAAGGTGTGATGGCTATGTTTTGAAAAAAAGGATGGATATTTTTTATTTTATCGCAATTATCGAGTAGTAATTTGCCTTGCGCATCTTCCGGATTGCCGGCATTGAATTTTTTTAACCACACTTTTGCTTCTTCGTACCGCGATACGTTCATCAACACTTCGGCGTAATGCAATAAATCTTTTTGCGCCGGTTTATCTTCTTTCACGATATCGGCATACAAAGGCAATGCTTTTTCGGGTTTACTCAATATCCGATAACAGTTGGCTAATTTGGATTTTATACCCGGATTATTTTTCTTTGCCAATGCGGCTTCAAATATCGGTATAGCTTGAGCGTAAGCCCGACGTGCATAGTAAGCGTTGGCAAGTTCCGAATTTTGTCCGTGTGCGACAGCAAAAACCGCGATGAACCAAACGCTGATTTTATATTTATTCAAAAACGGATAATTTTTCATTTTTTGATAAGGTTCTATAATTTTTCTGTAAAAATTTTAATTCAAATCCAAACAATATATTCTAACGCCAAAGCAAACTCGAAGTTCTAAAACTAAAATTTAAAATAATCAATACACAAAATTGTTACAAATTTATTTCAATTTGTGCAGATAAAAGTCTTAATTTTGCGATGTATTTAACGGTGTTACTGAAAATGTGCAGCTTAAATCCTTCATAATACAAATTATTTATTCAAAAAACTAAAAAAATTATTAAAATGCGTCAATTTATTGTTTATTGTTCACTTACAACTACATTTTTTTTAGGTTTTATCGCGCAAGCCCAATCACAAGATTCGATGATGGTAGCTAAGTCAGCGATGAACAACAACAGTGCCTCTTTGGTGCGTGAAAGCGAGAGATCCATGAGTCAAGGCGTGAAAAACAGTTTGACCTTAGACATCATGAACGTGCCGATGAGAACCGTAGAAAAATACTGGAAAGATTACACGAAACAATTCAAAGGGGATACGAAAAAAGACAGAAAAACCGATGAATGGTTCACGGATAACGCTTTAATATCGTCGCTCGGCGGTGCCAACACCGTAGATATGTATACAAAATTTACGGATGCCGGCAGCAACACCAATATGACTATGTGGGTAGATTTGGGCGGTGCTTACATCAACTCCAAAGAATTTAGAGACAAATATGATGCCGCGCAAAAAATCATGCTTGATTTCGCTTTGAGCATTCAACGCGAACAAACAAAAATAATGTTGAACGACCAACAAGAAGAACAGAAAAAATTAGAGCGCGACCAACGCAGTCTCGAAAAAAAGAATACCAATTTGCACAGCGATATTGATGATTGGAATAAGAAAATTGCCAAAGCGCAAGGAGAGATTCAAGTGAACTTAAAAGCGCAAGAAGATCAAAAAATGAAAATCATGAACCAACAAAAATTGGTGGAAGATATTCAGAAAAAATTGGCGAACATGAATTAGGAATTAAATCTTTATGGAGTACTAATTTTGAACAATTCTTTTCTGGTTTGAAAAATTTTATTTTCAATTAAATATCCTCATATTTTCTTAAAAATAAAGTCTCTCAAAAAAAAATTATCAGCCCAAAATTAGTGCCTTATTAAAATTTCATTCTTCAGGATTTTGAATTCGGATATTTTCGTTACAAAAATGCTTTACACATTGCGAACCTGTTCTGCAATTTGTAAAGCATTTTTTTGTGTACCTTTACGGAAAATTTTTTCGCAAAACATGAAGCTATTTAGTGTGTTTATTATTTTTTTGTTGGTTTTTGTCGGCTGTACAGAGGTAAAACCAAAAACCGAAGAAATTTATACAAAAACCGGCAACCCGGCGATTGATACTTTGACTGAAAAAATTTTTAAAAATCCGAATGATGCACCTTTGTATTATCAACGTGCGCAACAATTTTATAAAAATGGGGCTCAGGGCGGTTACGATTTGGCAATAAAAGATATGAGTTTCGCTTTAAAGTTGGATTCCAACAACGTAAATTATCATAAATTTTTGTCGGATATTTATCTCAATTACGCGCAATCGCGCTTAGCACTCAAAACCATTGAACGTGCAGCCGAAATTGAACCGAAGAATAAAATCATTTTAGCCGATTTGGCGCGCAAATACATCATCACGAAACAATATCCGGCGGCTCTGACGGAGATTGATAAAATTTTGCGCCTCGATCCGCTTAACAGTGAAGCGTATTTGCTTACCGGCATTGTGTTGCGCGACCAAAACGATTCGGTACGCGCGATTAAATCTTTCCAAAAAGCTGCCGACTTGGACGCTAAAAATACAGATGCTTTCATCGAACTCGGTAAACTTTATACGCAAAAAAATAATACGCTCGCCGAAAAATATCTCGATAATGCGCTTTTAATGGATTCCGTGAATAACAATGCACTGATGGCGAAAGCGTATTTCTATCAAATTAATCATAAGAATAATGCCGCGCAGTTGCTCTATGAACGTATAACAGCGCGTGACGCGCATGATTGCGATGCGAATTTCAATTTAGCTTTGTTGTACTTTGATGCCGATCAATTACAAAAATCCGAAGAGTATCTCAATAAAGTACTGACCGATAAACCGTCTTATTACAAAGCCTATTATTATCGCGGCAAAATTAAAGAAAAATCAGGCGATAAAACCACCGCAAAGCTCGATTATCAACGCGCTTTGGAATTTAATTCCGGTTACGAAAAAGCAAAAAAAGCGTTGGAGGGAATTAATAATTAAAAATTTAAAATGCAATTTATTGACTTAAGCCACGAAATTTACGACGGATTAATCACCTATAAAGGTTTGCCGGCACCGATAATTTGCGATTTTTGGGAGCGCGAAAAAACCGCCGGCAATTATGATGACGGTTCGACATTCCAAATCGGGAAAATTGAAATGGTATCGAATACCGGCACTTATATGGATTGCCCGTTTCACCGTTTCGCTGACGGTCACGATTTGGCAGGCTTGATGCTCGATCATTGTGCGAGATTGGAAACAGTTGTGATAGATGCGCCGTTTGAAAAAAATATTGAAGTCGGTTTGTCTTTTTTCAAAAATAAAAAAGTGACGGGTAAAGCCGTTTTAATAAACACGGGCTGGAGTAAATTTTTCGCAACCGAAGCCTATTCAACCGATCATCCGTTTGTAACCGAAGAAGCAGCAATTTTTTTGCGCGATAACGGTGCGAAACTCGTGGGTATAGACAGTAATAATATTGACGATACACGCCGTCGTACCCGTCCGGTGCATACGGTTTTGCTCCGTGAAAATATACTTATCGTCGAACACATGGCGAATATGGACAAATTACCGAAACGCAAAAAAATGTTTTTCTCCGCAGTACCGCCCAAAGTAAAAGGTATGGGAACTTTTCCGGTACGCGCTTATGTGAGTTTTTAATTTTTTTTTGAATGATGAATGATGATTCATCGTTCAAAAAGTTTATTGTTCATCGTTCATAATTTATTTATGGATTTATATCACCTGATGCGCCCGATTTTAACTTGGGCATTTACGTTTTATTTCAAAAAAATAAATTATGCCGGCGGCGAAAATATTCCGAAAAATAAGCCCGTAATATTGAGCGTGAACCATCCGACGGGATTTTTTGAACCGATGTTGTTGGGTTGTATTTTTCCTGAGCATAACTTTTATTTTATTACACGCGGCGATTTTTTCCGTAAACCCCGTAAGCGTTGGATTTTGATGAATGCGCATTTGTTACCTATTTATCGTTTTCGTGACGGGTTTTCGGAAATGAAAAAGAACGCTGAGACCATGGAAAATATCAATAAGATGCTTTCCGAGAATGCACAAGTCATGATTTTTTCGGAAGGTACTACCGAAACTGTGCGCTTTTTGCGCCCGTTGCAAAAAGGTTTTGCGCGCTTGGCTTTCGATAATTACACGACTTACGGCGACTTGGATTTGCAAATCGTTCCGATAGGTATGTCTTATTCCGAACCTCACTTGGCGCGAACCGAAGTTTACGCCAAAATCGGTACGCCTATTTCTTTGAGTAATTATTGCGATGCATACAAGCAAAGTGTGCCGCGCGCCGTACAACAACTTACTAAAGATACCGAAAACGCTATGCGCGCGCTCATTATTCAGATTGACTATAAAGCGCGTGAATCGGTTGCCGATAAATATTTCAAATTGTATACCAACACGTATCCGGAACCGACTTATCCGGTGTATAAAAAATCGGCGCGCCGATTGGAAGCACAACAGGAAATTGCACACAATATAAACGCTTTGTCGGAACCGGCATTTAGTGTTTTGACTCAGCGCATTGATAGTTACGAGCAAAAATTAAAAATGCTGAATCTTCGAGATACCGATATTGCCGCGCCGCCGCGCATCGGTTTAGGTATTTTGTTGACGCTTATTATCGGTTTTATTCCATATTTACTCGGAAAATATTTGCATATTATTCCGTTGACGGCTGCGGCATGGTTCAGAGACAAAAAAGTAAAATTACAAGCATTCAAAGGTCCGGTTTATGCGGCAATGGTTTTTGCGGTTGCAATGGTGCAATATATTTTACTGATTGTTCTCGCCTTCATTATCGGGAAAGCTTCTTTTTGGTCGGTGATAGTGGCGATGCCTTTTTTAGCAACGATTGCCGTAAACTATGCACAACGATTGGAACAGTTTTTCGGTTATTTTCGTTTGCGGAAAGTAGACGCTACCGTGAAAGAAAATTTATCGGAAGAAAGAAAAGATTTGATGAAAAGTGTGTTTAGATAATTATTTGTCTTTTTGTATCTCTGTGAAAAAAACTTTGAACACTTTTAATTTTAATTTTGATTGAAAAAAAATTATTTTTTTAAATTTTTTATTAATTGTGGTATTTCTTTTAGAAAATTTGAAATATCCACTGTATCCACAGTCCAAGGTTCGCAACTATATTTTTTCAATTTGTCAGGATTTTCCAAGTCACTTCTTATTATTTTTAATTTTTTTTCGTTTTGTTTCCAATAAGTTTTCATTCTGAAGATTTTATCAGATAATGAATTATTTTCAACTTCGTTGCAATTAACCAAAGAACCAAATTTACTTTCGAGTAAATATCCTCCTTTAATTTTTTTATTATCTAAAAAACATGAAATTACTGTATAATGATCTTCACCATTATCATTAGTTTGAATCTCTATTAGATTATTTAATTTTTTTTCATAAATAGCTGTAAAATTTTGATTAAGCCAATCACTTTCAGGTTCAGATATTTGCGTCGCTGACTTATAATATTTTCCTTCTTTTTTGAAAATGTAAATTTTATAACTACTGTCGCAATCAACTTTTTCGTATAATTTTTCTATTTCTGTAGTCTCTGAATCGGCAAAAATTACCTGTTTTTTTTCTTTGCATGAAAAAATCAGAAAAAAGATTACCATTAAAACTAAGTATAGATATTTTAAGCCCATAGATTACACCATTTAAACTTCTTATAAAAACTTACAAAAACTTACCAACTTACCAACTAAAAATCACCTCTTCCAAACATTTTTTAAAGGTAATAAATTCATCGGACTGCGACTCATGTTTTGCATATCAAGAGATGCGAAACGACTACTTTCATCGTAAAAAAGAAAAATAACAGGGGCTTCCTCAATCAAAATTTTATCCAAGTTATGGTACATAGCGTAACGCAAACTGTCGGTGTTTTCGCGGATAGACGCTTCGTATAAATTATCGAAAGCTGCGTTTTTAAAGCGTGTATAATTCGGCGGTGCCGGATTTTTTGAATAAAACATCGTATAATAACTTTCTGCATCCGGATAGTCTGCAATCCAAGATCCGCGAAAAAAACCTGTCGTGCCTTTCGTCATCATTTCGCGGAGTGTGGCGGTTTCCAAAACATCTATCACCACTTTTACACCCAAATCTTCCCACTGTCTTGTAATAAAAGTGCATAAATCCAGATAATCTTTATTGGTTTGAAGTTTTATGGTAGGCAAATTTTTTCCGTCCGGATAACCTGCCTCGCTCAAAAGTTGTCGCGCTTTCGCGGGGTTATAATTGTAACCGATCACGCTTTCATCAAAAGAAGGCAAACCGCGCGGCGCAAAACCGCTCGTTGCCGGTTGCCCTATCGAGTTGCGCAAAGTTTTCAGCATCAGTTCTCTATCGAAACCGTAATTGAGTGCCTGTCGTACTTTTTTATTCAAAAGCGGATTGGTTTGTGCATTGCCAAACGACATATTAATACCAAGATATTCGGTATTTAGGTAAGGCGTTTTTATCAGTTGCATTTTATCCAATTGTTTGGGTTGCAAATCGCCGTCGGTCGTGAGCAATTCATTGATAATAGAACTTTCCAACCCGACCATATAATCTATTTTTTTGCGCATCATTTCCAAGTACGCCGTTTTCCTGTCTGTCATGAAATACACGCGCACACCATCCAAGTGCGGTAATTTTTTCCCGCTGCTGTCGGTATCCCAATAGTTTTCGTTTTTCGTGAGGAACAAACCTTGGTTTTCTACCCAACGTTTAAACTTAAACGGACCCGTTCCAACGGGATGACTGCGAAAATCTTTTTTATAAAAATCTACCGCTTCTTTCGGCACAATACCGCAATATTGCATCGTAAGAATACCCAACATCGGACGAAAAGGTTTTGCTAAATGAATTATAAAAGTAGAATCATTCACCGCTTCAAACGGTTGAACGGTGCGCACACGCCCTTTAAAAATCCATGATCCGGATGATGCGGTGGCGCTGTCAATAATTCGGTTGAAACTGTAAACGACATCGGAAGCCGTCATGTGTCGTCCGGTTTTACCGGCGAAACACGAATCATCGTGAAAAAAAACATTCGTATGCAAGTGAAAAACATATTGCAAACCATCGGGGGAAATTTTCCAAGATTTTGCCAATTCCGGAATTACTTGTAACGAATCGTCAAGACCAACTAAGCCGTCATACAAATGCTGAATGCCCCACATAATAGCTTGATTGCGCGCAAAAGCCGGATCCAAAGTACTGATAGGCACAAGTTGGTTGTAACGGAATATTTTTTTATCGGAAACGCCTTCATCGGAGTGACAACTCGAGTACAGACAAAAGATTACCGACAAAATATAAAAGACTTTAAACTTTACACTTTGTACTTTGAACATCGGAAAAATGCGTTGTATTCATCGGGCGAAAATAAAAAAAATAAAAGTAATTCTTATTCTTGAAATTGTAGTTCTGCACTAATACACCTGAAACGAATCCAAAAACTTATCGGCGGCGGAATTAAGTGTCATAGCTTTAACGGTGATGGCTTGAACGAGATAAAAACGGTCGCCAGCCAAAAAACATTTGCTTTTTATCAGTGCGCGATTATTGTTGTACTGAACGCGCCAGATTTTTCCTTTAAAATTAGCGTTACCACCCAAAAGAATATCGTCTACGTAAATCAATTCACCTTTTATGCTTTTTGCAGATGCTGAAACGGTTTCGTTCAGGAAATCGGCAATAAGAGCAGTAGAATCTGACGGAAAAGCGCCTTTGGGATAATCGCAATAATTCACGACGTAATAAACGTTTTCAGCATTTTTTTCCGGACTGCGATAATAAAATTGATGATAAGCTACTTTACCCATTTCGGTTTCAATAGCGGTTGTTTTTTCAGTCATTTCGCCCGGCACCAACACACGGAATTTTCCGTCCACGTCTTTAAATTCAATCCAAGTACCCGCGAAAAAAAAGGTTGTACTTATTGTAAAAAATAAAATAACTTTACTCATTGTTTTTAATGCTATTTTTATGCGTAATTTTGTGAAGAATTATTTGATATTGAAAGTTCAATCTTGAAAAACTTAAATTCCATAATTCGGTTCACGAAAAGTATAAACGAATTAACCGAATAAAATGTGTTTCAATAATGAATTAATTTAAACGTCCAAAGTCCAAAGTCTAAAGTCCGAAATATGCCTTATGTATACGAATATCCGCGACCTACACTTACTGTGGATTGTGTTATTTTAGGTTTAGATGAATCCAGTCGTTTGAAAGTACTTTTGATACAACGACCTAACGATCCTTTTATAGGGCATTGGGCTTTGCCGGGTGGTTTCGTTGACGAAAACGAAACGCTCGAAGCTGCCGCGTTGCGCGAATTGAAGCGCGAAACGGGCGTGGAAAACATTTTCATTGAACAACTTTATACTTTCGGTACGCCCGATCGCGATCCGCGCGGACGAGTGGTCACGATTGCTTATTTTGCATTGATAAATTTGAAAGAATACCAATTGGGCGACGATACCGACGCGCAAGACGTGCGTTGGTTTGCTATCGATGATTTGCCGGCATTGGCTTTCGATCATCAAAATATCTTGAATTCGACCATTGAGCGTTTGCGCGGCAAAGTGCGATATCAACCGATCGGTTTTGAATTGTTGCCGCAAAAATTCACCCTCAGTCAACTCCAAAATTTATACGAAACCATTATCGGTCAGGAGTTGAACAAGCGCAATTTCAGGACCAAATTTTTGAAAATGGATATTTTGCGCGCCTTGGATATTCAGCGCGGTATGGCACACCGTCCGGCGCAACTTTATACTTTCGATGAAGAAAAATACAAAACTTATTTGACTCAAGGTTTTAATTTTGAAATAAAACCACCCGCCAACAAAACGTTGTCGAGTGTCAGACATTTTCCTGCAAATAAAAAACCCCTAAACGGAAATAATATTGTCGAAAATTGATTGTAAATTATTATGAAACAATCTGTTAAACGTTGGGGTTTATGATGTAATTTTGCAGCTCTGATAAATTAAGTAGTTGATGCTACGCACAAAGGTGCAGTACACCGAGCTGTTTTCAGAATTTTAAAACCGGTTCGCAAAATGCGGAATAACCGTCTTGAAAATCGCTTATATAAAAATTTAAACACTTTAACGTGCCGTTTATAAAATCAATTTCGGGATTCAGAGGAACCATCGGTGGAGTGAAAGGAGACAATTTAACGCCGCATGATATTGTAGAAAGCACGGGTGCTTACGGTGCGTGGATATTGAAAAATACTGCTAATAAAAAAGCAAAAATCGTTATCGGAAGAGACGCGCGCCCTTCTGGTAGTATAGTGAGCCAATTGGTGATTAATACACTGCTCGCACTCGGTATTGATGTCGTTGATATCGGTTACAGCACAACGCCGACAGTGGAAATGGCTGTGACGGCAGAAAATGCGGACGGCGGAATTATCCTTACGGCGAGCCATAACTCTAAAGATTGGAATGCTTTGAAATTGCTGAACAACAAAGGCGAATTTATTTCCGCTCTGGATGGCGAAGCGGTTTTGGCGATTGCTGCCGAAGGAAAAATAAAATACGCTGGTGTTGATCATCTCGGTTCTTACTCTGAAAACGAGAGTTATATAGATTATCACATCGCGAAAATTTTAGCCTTACCGCTCGTGGATGTGGAATTGGTGCGTTCAAAAAACTTTAAAGTGGTTTTGGATCCCGTTAATTCTACGGGTGTTATTTCGGTTTTACCATTGCTCATCCGCTTGGGTTGTCACGTCACAGTGATAAACGGTGAAATGAACGGACAGTTTGCGCACAATCCCGAACCGTTGCCCGAAAACTTAATGCAGTTGGCACACAAAGTAAAAGAAATAAATGCACACATCGGCATTGCAGTCGATCCGGATGTAGACAGGTTGGCTTTTGTTTGCGAAGACGGTGAAATGTTCGGCGAGGAATATACTTTGGTAGCAGTGTCGGATTATATTTTGCAAAACACACCCGGCAATACAGTTTCCAACCTCAGTTCTACACGTGCTTTGCGCGATGTAACTGAAAAATATAACGGAACATATACCGCTTCCGCAGTCGGAGAAGTGAACGTGGTTGAAAAAATGAAAGAAGCAAATGCGGTTATAGGCGGCGAAGGCAACGGCGGGGTTATTTATCCGGCATTGCATTACGGCAGAGACGCACTCGTCGGTGTGGCATTGATGTTAACTTATCTGGCGAAATTCGGAAAATCTTTATCTTATTTGCGCTCAGGTTATCCGCAATACATAATTGCTAAAAATAAATTAAGCTTACCCGCTAACGCCAACGCCGAAGCAGTGCTGCAAAGTTTGTACGATAAATACAGCCGTACCCGCAATTGTTCGTGTAATACTACAGACGGTTTGAAATTAGAATTTACGGACAGTAACTGGATTCATATCCGCAAATCCAATACGGAACCCATCATCCGAGTGTATGCCGAAAGTAATTCGTCAGTCACTGCCAATAATTTAATCAATAAAATTTTTCAAGACGTGCATGAAATATTGAACGCACCGAAAGAAAATTGATCGAATTTTAGATTTTGGGTTTTAGATTTTTACTCAAGCAGAATTGGACTGCTGAAAAAGCGTTGTATTTGTAAGGTTCTAAATTTTGAACCCAATTGTATTTTGCCCGTTAGGAGCAGTGGTTCAAAATTTTTAACCCTTAATAAATGTGTATGTTTTCCGCAAACCAATTCTTGACGGGTATGATAAAAATTTCTTTTTTGAATTTCTTTTTTTTAAAAAATTGTAAATATAAAATCTAATGCGTGTTTATTTCGATAACGCTGCTACAACATCTTTAATTCCGGAAGTAATTTCTGCAATGACGGATGCCATGCACCGCTTAAACGGCAACCCTTCGAGCATTCATGCCGACGGTAGAAACGTACGGGCGGCAGTAGAAGAAGTGCGTAAAACAGTCGCGCAACACATCGGCGCGGGCATCGGCGAAATATTTTTTACATCGGGCGGTACGGAATCCAATAATATGGTTCTGAAAAATGCCGTGCGCGATTTGGGTGTTCAACGCGTTATTTCTTCGCCTATTGAACACCATGCCGTTTTACATACGCTCGAAAATTTACAGAAATATCAAAATATTAATATCGAATTACTTTCCGTTGATGAAAAAGGCAGGATAAATCCGGCAGAACTTGTCGAAAAATTAGCTGCTTCCGAAAAAAAAACTTTAGTCACGCTGATGCACAGCAACAATGAAATCGGTACTCTGATAGATATAGATGTGGTGGCGCGTATCTGCGCGCAACACGGCGCGTATTTTCACAGCGATACGGTGCAAACGATGGGATTTTATCCGATAGATGTGAACAAAACGCCGATTCATTTTCTCGCCGGTTCTGCGCATAAATTTCATGGACCGAAAGGTATCGGCTTTGTTTATATCAACAGCCGGGTTTCCATAAAACCTTTTATTGACGGCGGCTCGCAAGAACGCAATATGCGCGGCGGCACCGAAAACGTACACGGCATTATCGGTCTGGGTAAAGCATTGGATTTTGCATACAATCATATCGATGAGCACAAAAAACAAATTACCGCGTTGCGTAATTATTTCAAACAACAACTCGAAAATATTTTTGAAGATATTGAATTTGTTGGCGACATCAATGGCGAAGCACACTATAAAGTGTTGAACGTTTCGTTTCCGCCCTCTCCTCGCGCCGAATTACTTTTATTTTTGTTGGATATGTCCGGCATTTCGGCTTCAGGCGGTTCGGCGTGCAGTTCGGGTGCTGAAGGTGGTTCACACGTTTTGAATGCACTTTGTATTAATCCGGACAGAAAATCCATTCGTTTTTCTTTTTCGCATCTCAATACCCAAGCCGAAGTGGATTATACTTTAGAAAAACTCAAAAGTTTAGTAGCTCTTAAACAGCCGGCGATGAGCGAAAATATTTAGGTTTTATTCAAAAAAAAGCGCGCGAAATATTGTTTTACAATAGTTTCGCACGCTTAGTGGAGCTGGGGAGAATCGAACTCCCGTCCGGACAAAGCACCATAGGGCTTTCTACATGTTTAGTTGCCGATTGAATTTTCGAGCACCGGATAGGCAAGCAACACGCCCGAGCCGACACCTTATCTCGATTAATTTCGCGCACAAATCGAGCCTCTTGTACGCTATCCTGTTTGTTTTGATGATGCACTCCGCCAAACACGTACAGGAAACGCACGATAGCTCCGAAGAACCTGACAGTAGTGCAAAGGCACTTTAATTCCTAGAATTAAGCAGCCAAGGCATAGTTATAGTTGCCAACTAATTGTTGAATAACATTTTTTACGTGATGTATATTCATGTCACGACATGCTTACAAAACAGCTCACTCTCCCGTCAATTCCGGTCAGCCCCTTAAAAATCCGGTAAATTCAAATTCCCTTTCCAATTCAAAAATTATCTTATCACAGTACATTAATCAGGATATTCGCGTCGCTTCGGAAAAAACCTTTATCTGTAACGTCTTTCGAGCGAAACGAGAAACAGTGACTAAAAATCACTGCTATTGAAATGCACCCGGCGATATAATAATTTTATGAACTACTTCGGTATTGCAAAGATACGCTCTTTTAAATCGTTTTTCAAAAAAACTATATTTCGCACGGCTTTTTCATTTAAAATTTGCATTTCAAAATTTTATTTCAGGAAAATCGTGAAAATTTATACTTTTATTTTTCAATATGAAACTATTATTTAAATAAAACGTCTAAAAGAGTTGTGTGGTATTAAGAAACTTTTTTGTTAATAACTACTGAATTTTGTTATAATAATTTAATAATTATAAATTTAGAGTTGAATAATAGCAAAACATCACACTATATTTGTGACATTGCTTACAATAAAGTAATTTATCCAATTTTTTGAACATTAAAAATTTTTTTTAATCTATTATCTCATTTCAAAGTCTCAACCCTATGTTTCGCAGAATTACTTTAATCGCAACATCCGCTCTGTTACTTGTTTGTTCCATATCTTTCGCACAGACAATGCCGGACACTAAAATGCCTGCAACAAAAATGTCGGATACAAAACAAGCAATGGCAGCCGCACCGGCTTATTCATTGTTTTCTCCAAACGACCAATGGGAGTTTGGTGTTCACGGCGGTCTCGCCCTTTTAGTCGGAGATTTAAAAACCGATTTCGGCTCGCCGGCTGTTGGTATCCATGCGCGTAAAGCCTTGGATAATATTTTTTCTTTGCGCGGTGACTTGGATTTGCAAATCGTCAACTCTAAAACTCCAGACGGTACTGCATTTCCGTATCTTGGTAATCCAACCAAAAATGGTGCAGGAAACGGTGACTACCGATTGATTACATCAGCAACATCAACTATTTTTCAAGGTTCTTTACAAGTTGTAGTTGCCTTAGCAAATGGACGTTGGGATGCAGGCGTTCGTAAATTCAGTCCTTATGTTTTCGGTGGTGTAGGAGTTGGAAATATTGGTACTCAAGTAACTGTTTCAGGTCAAAGTCCTGACAAAACACTGACTAACACAAATGGTTTACCTTATGCTACCGGCAAACAGGATTTGGTTCTTCCTGGCGATCGTAACACAGGTTCTGTTGCTCCTTTAACTGAAGGTGGTGTGGGTCTTGCTTTTCGCGTAAGCGATAAATTCAATATAGGGCTCGAAGTAAAAGCCTCTACTTTTTTCGGTAAAAGAGCTGATTTAATTGACGGTTATGAATACGGTAACCGCGACTTTATCCTATTTTCTAACGTACGTTTGAACTTTAATATCGGAGGCGGCAAAGATGCCAATAAAACTTTACCGTTATGGTGGGTAGGTCCGGCTGAACTGATGAATAATCGCGTAGCTGCTTTGGAAGCACGCCCTAAATTCGATCCGACCGATACGGACGGTGATGGTGTTATTGATATGTTCGACCAAGAACCAAACACGCCTGCAGGCGCTAGAGTAGATATGCACGGTGTAGCTTTAGATAGCGACGGCGACGGCATTCCGAATTACAGAGATAAAGAACCTTTCTCACCTCCGGGTTATAAAGTGGACGCTAACGGTGTAGCTATTATTCCTAAACCGGCTTACATCACCGAACCGGATGTTGACCGTATCGTGGATGCTAAATTGGCCAAATTCAAATCATCTAATGATATGGGTACTAAAGGTCAAATGTCTTCTTTGGCGGATTGGTTTTTACCTATGATTCACTTCGACTTAAACAGTTCGAAAATTAAAGATTCCGAATACGGCAGTTTGTCCGCAGTATCGAACGTGTTGAAAACAAATGCCGGTATCAGGATTTTGGCGAACGGTTTCACTGACAGAACTGCTTCAGACAGTTACAATCAAGGTTTATCATATCGTCGCGCTCAAGCAGCTATTGATGTGCTTGTAAAACGTTTCGGTGTAGACCGCAACAGGCTTGTATTGAACTACGAAGGTGAAAATAATACACTCATTCCGACAAAAGCTGCCAATTATATGAATCGTCGTGTCGAATTTAAAGTAGCTAAAAGCGAATCAGAAATGAGCGCACCGGTTATGGAAATGAAACAAAAATCACATAAAGGTAATAAAAATGCGGGATATTAAATAGTAGGATGCTTGAGTTCGGACGTTGGTCTTCTAAAAAATTTTTAAGTTGTACTTATTGATTTTAATGATTTCAAAAATCCGGTTCTCGCATTTTCCGAAAAAAAAGCGGTGCGTGAAATTTCACGCGCCGCTTTTTTTTTAAACATTTTCACTGAACCGATAACCGATACCCCAAGTGGTGAGGATATACTGCGGTTGTTGAATATCTTTTTCTATTTTTATCCGCAAACGGTTTATGTGCGAATTGATGGTGTGTTCGAGTCCTTCAAATTCATATCCCCAAACACTGTCCAAAAGTTGTTGACGCGAATAACTTCTGCCCGGTTTTTTTGCGAGCGCATATAGTAAATCAAATTCTTTAGGTGTTAAATCAATTCTTTCGCCGTCCATACTCACGAACCTGTCTTCAGTATCAATAATTAATCCTTTAAAAATTAATTGTTTTCCGGATTTTGCTAACTCCGATGAGACGGATTGCGTGCGCCTCAAAACGGCGCGCGTGCGGGCAACAAATTCTTTCACGCTGAAAGGTTTCGTGATATAATCATCGGCACCTATCTCCAAACCGGCGACAATATCGTTTTCTTCACTTTTTGCAGTCATCATCATCACGGGTACGTATCTTTTGTATTTGCGAATGGCTTTGCAAATATCGATGCCGTTCATTTTCGGCAGATTAATATCGAGAATGATTAAATCGAAATTTTCTTTCAAAGCCCTGTCGTGTCCCGCCAAACCATCATGCTCAATCGTAATAATGCAATTATCTTCTTTTAAATGCGCAACTACCAAGTCGGCAATATTTTTATCGTCTTCTACAATCAGTATTTTTTTCATTTTCAGTTGCGTTTAATCGGAATTAAAATTTCTAAAAAAAAATTCCCGTAAAAAATTCATTGGTTACTATTTCCGAACTGTTTCTTGCCGCGCTCGAAACTCGCCGAGTGCTAAAAATTTATCGACGACAAAATACAAAAATTAAAAAACTTCCGGAAAATTTTGAAAATATTTTTCATAATAAAAATTAATCTTTCAATCCGAAATAATATCTTATTTCGTATATTTTAAAATAAATAAAAAATAAATATTAACTCAAATTTAGCATTAATCGAAAAAAAAATTACAACACAAACCGTAAGATAACGTTTTTAAATTAAATTTGTGCGAATACTGAAAGTGAACAATAGTCGAATTGACAATTATGCTTAAAACCGATTTCATAAAAACGATTCAGACCTTCATCGCCGATGGCAAAACCGATGAAGCACTGACGCTTTTACGTCAAGAAACTACGGCTAATTATCCGGCATTATTGAATGACGTGACTTTAATAGAGAACCGGTATCAAACGGCGCACGACGATTTCGTGATTAAAGGCATTTTATCCAAAGAAGAATACGACAACCGCATTGCTAAAATTAATTTAGCTATACTTGTACTCATCAATAAAACTGATTACTCTACCGCTACCACTTCTGCGCCGGTAAAAGCAGTTCCGAAAAATAACGGACGATTGCTGCATAATATTCCGGAGCACATGCCGCTTCAAAAAGAATCGAGATGTATTGTGCGCATTGCTTTCGATGACGATATTATTCAACTCAATCTGCCGGCAAGTACCGATACCATTATACAATCTATTCGCATCAGTGAAGTGATGAGCGTGGCTTTAGTGGATTTTAATGAAACGCCGTGTTTTACTATTCGCACCGTGACGGAAGGCGAACAATTTATTGATGCCGGCGACTATACACAATGGATTTTTTTGGTTAAACCGCTTAAATCCGGACATTATCCTTTGACTTTGAAGGTGACGGTGATGGAAAAAATCGACGGGAAAGAACGCAAACGCGATATTGTGCTCGAAAAAGAAATTTACATAGTCACGCAAGTCAGCGACGATGCCAACCGGAACGGCAATGCGCAAGGTTTTACGGACACCAATATTTTAATAACGGGCAGTGACACCACAAAAAAATCGGAAAAAACTTATTACGATTCAACAGATGCCGGAATGCCCGCCGGCAGTATAAAAAACGTTCCCAGCGGAAAACCTTCGACGGGTGCTTCAGCAGGTATTTTATCGCAGACTATGCCGCCGCCGCCGGCTCAAATGGAAATGCCTAAAAGCAAATCAAATTTAGCGACGTTAGTAACATCTGTATTTGCTTTATTTTTTGTTGCCGGTATCGGTTTTTGGTTTACTACGCGCTCGAGTGTGAGTAGTAGCCAACCGATGGCAACAACAACAAGCGTTGATACGGCTCAAAAATCGAAAACCGATTTGCCAGGCGCAACAAATAAAGATAGCGGACAATTAGCGCAGACATCACCGAAAGATAATAATCCCGCTGCACCGCCGCCGACAGTAGGTGTAAACAAACCCGTAAAAAAACCTGTGCCGACTGATGCCGATGTCGCATCTAATGAAACAATACACAAAAATGAGCCCGTCCGTCCGACCGCCGTAAAAAAAAGACCTCCGCCGTTAAACGAATCGGATATATTGGCGATGAAAAATGCAAAAACGCCGGCAAACGAAAATCTTCCTAATATCGTTTACGCGCAACCGATGGTAATACAGAATGATAAAATTGCTAAAACCGGCGTTAATGTTAAAGTACCGATGAGGATGTTTTTGATACGGCTGATTAATGTATCGAAATTTAAAAATGTTGAAATTTTTATTGACGGTAAACTTGTACAACCGAATCTGAATGCAAACGGCGAGTCGGTGAGTGTTAATTTTATTTCAAATGCCGGTCCGCATACAGTTATATTGAAAAAAGGAAATAAAACCTGCGAATACCCTGATTTGTTGCTGCCGGATGATACCGCTTCGATTGAAGGTTGCAATTTGGATTAATCCTTCGTGAAAATTTTATATTCAGGTTCGTTTTTTCGATAATAATTAAACAGTATTAAATTAATCCTACTTTTTTTTTACCCGCAGCATTAAAAAAAGGTATCACAGAAGAAAAAAGTAAATTGTAAAACGAATATTTTAAACAGGCTCTTGCATCGGAAAGTACAAAATTTCCGCTATCGCCACGCGCAATTTTAAATAAATGAAAGTACTCATCATCAACGGACCGAATTTGAATTTGTTGGGCAAACGCGAGCCGCATATCTACGGTAATGAAACTTTCGAGGATTATTTGGTGTTACTGAGGCATCAATATCCGGCAATAGAAATACAATATTTTCAAAGTAACCATGAAGGCGATTTGATTGACGCGCTGCAAAAAGCGGGTTTCGACGAAAGTTTCACCGGAATAGTCCTCAACGGCGGTGCGTATACGCATACAAGTATTGCTATTGCCGATGCTGTGGGTGCAATAAAAACGCCGGTCGTAGAAGTGCATATTTCAAATATTCATGCGCGCGAAACCTTTCGACACCATTCGTGGTTCAGCGAAAAGTGCGCTGGCGTAATTGTCGGTTTGGGTTTAACGGGCTATAAATTGGCGATAGAATATTTGATTATTAAATGATTTGCGATTTGCGATTTTTCTAAAAATCAAAATCGTATATCGTAAATCCAAAATCGTAAATCAAGTGACTGTTTATATTATTCGCCACGGCGAAACAGAATTTAATCAAATCGGTATCGTGCAAGGTAGAGGCGTTGATTCCGATTTGAATGCGACCGGATACGCGCAAGCCGCGCATTTTTTCGATCAATACGCATCGGTGCCTTTCGATTTTGTGATGGTATCTTCGCTCAAACGCACCCATCAAACGGTTGCGGGATTTATTGAGCAAAAAAAAATACCGTATCAAAAATTTCCGGATTTAGATGAAATTTCTTGGGGTACCAACGAAGGGAAAGCACCGACGGCGGAAATGTCGGAAATTTTTCGCAGAATCACAACCGATTGGGAAAACGGTATTTTCGACTCGAAAATAGAAAACGGAGAAAGTGCTGCTGATTTGAACCTACGTTGCCGAAATGTTGTTTCAGTTTTGGAAAGTATGGCATCGAAAGAAAATCCGGTGCAATACAAAAATGTTTTGATTTGCACGCACGGTCGTACGATTTCTTGTTTAGTCACAATTTTGCGCGAACGTCCGTTGAGCGATATCAATGCTTTTAAAAACTCTAATACCGGCTTGTACACGTTTCGATGTAAAAACGGAAAGTTTATCGAAGATTTGAAAAACGATACGCGCCATTTGAACGGACATTAGACTTTGGACGTTGGACATTAAAGTCAATAATTTAATATTCAAAGTCTAATGTCCAAAGTCCAACATCTTTAATCAAAATAAAGTGATAAATCCTATCCGGATAACAGCTGTGAGTTACTTAAATACCAAACCGTTTTTGTACGGTTTACTGCAAAGCGATATCAGCCAAGAAATAACTTTAAGTTTGGATATTCCCTCCGAATGTGCCCGAAAACTACGCGACGGTGAAGCCGATTTAGGACTCATTCCGGTTGCCGGCATTCCCGAATTGCACACGCCGCATATCATTTCCGATTATTGTATCGGCGCAGTAGGAGCCGTAAAAACTGTTTGTATCTACAGCGACGTGCCGATAAATGCCGTTGAAACGCTTTATTTAGATTATCATTCGCGCACGTCAGTGGAGTTAACAAAAATTTTATTGAAAAAATATTGGCATACCTCACCGTGTTTTCAGAAAAGCGATGATGCGTATTTGGATAAAATATCCGGAACGACGGCGGGTTTAGCCATCGGTGATAAAACCATCGGTTTAGATAAAAAATTCCGTTACGTCTACGATTTAGGTGAAGCATGGGAAAATTATACCGGCGGGTTGCCGTTCGTGTTTGCCGCGTGGGTCAGCAACCGACCATTGCCGGAAATTTTTTTGAAAAAATTCAATACCGCTTTGCAAGCCGGTTTGAACCATATTCCGGAACTTATCTATTTGCTGCCGACACAAGAAAACGGTTTCGACCTCAAAGAATATTTTACAAAATATATTTCTTATGATTTCGACGCGCAAAAACACAAAGCCCTGAGCCGCTTTTTGTCCGAAATAAATTCAAAAGTAGTTTTGGTAGGCGTTTAAACATAAAGTAATTAACGTGAGTTCGGGGTTAAATAGAGTCATCAGGCTCGGATTTTTTGTTGCGCCGGAATAAATTCCGTTGGTATAAAGCCGATTGAGGCACGCTTTTTTTATATCCGAACTCACGATATAATTTTATTTTAAAAACATTCAGCCCAAAATAAAAACCGCATAAAGAAATTCTCTTTTCTTTGTGCGGTTTTTTAGTTGCATTCAGCATTCAGCATTTAAAAATTATGATTCAAATTTTCGTTACGGGTGGTACGTTCGATAAAGAATACAATTACATCACAGGAGAATTATTTTTCAAGGATTCGCATTTAACTAAAATGCTCGAACGCGGCAGATGTACGATGGATGTAGATGTAAAAACATTGATGATGATAGACAGTTTGAAAATGACTGATGCCGAACGGCAAATCATTGTCTATAATTGCAAAGCTGCTGCACCCGAAAAAATATTAATTACGCACGGTACTGATACAATGGTAAAAACCGCCGGTATACTTGCCGAAGCACAAATCAATAAAACAATTATTCTCACCGGCGCGATGATACCGTATGCGTTCGGCACTTCCAGCGACGGATTTTTTAACCTCGGTTCGGCATTGGCTTTCGCTCAAACGCTGCCTCACGGCGTATACGTCGTGATGAACGGTCGCTGTTTCGATTGGGATAAAGTGCGAAAAAATACGCAAACCGGAAATTTTGAAGAAAAGTAGTGGGTTTTGGATTTTTAAACTTTCACCAATTCATACAACGGAAAATTTTCCATAAAAGCATTTACGTCTTCGCGCACGGCTTGGATCGCTTCCGGATTGTTATGATTTTGGATGACGGTGTCTATCCAATCTACAACGCGCAAACAATCGTCTTCTTTGAACCCGCGCGTCGTGATTGCCGGTGTACCGATGCGGATACCCGACGAAACATTCGGCGGTAGCACATCGAACGGAATCATATTTTTGTTGACGGTGATGTCGGCTTGTACGAGTGCTTTTTCGGCATCTTTTCCGGTTACGTTTTTCGATGTCAGATCAATGAGCATCAAATGGTTATCGGTACCGCCTGAAATAATATTATATCCTTTATGCATCAAAGCTTGCGCCATCGTTTTCGCATTGCGCATCACTTGTTGCGAATATATTTTGAATTCCGGTTGCAAACACTCGTGAAATGCTATGGCTTTAGCCGCAATCACGTGCTCCAATGGTCCGCCTTGCATTCCCGGAAAAACTCCGCTGTCTAATATGGTTGACATTTTTATGAGCGTCCCTTTTGCAGTGGTTTTGCCGAACGGATTTTCAAAATTTTTACCCATCATAATAATGCCGCCGCGCGGACCGCGCAATGTTTTGTGCGTCGTTGAAGTCACGATATGGCAATGTTCCATCGGCGAATTAAGTAAACCCGCCGCTATTAAACCCGCAGGGTGTGCGATATCCGCCAGCAATAAAGCCCCGACTTTATCTGCAATGGTGCGGAAGCGCGCATAATCCCAATCTCTGGCATAAGCGGAAGCTCCGCAAATAATGAGTTTCGGTTTTTCGAGCAGTGCTTTTTCTTCCACTTTATCCATATCAATGCGTCCGGAGTCCGGTTCTACGCCGTAAAAAGTAGCATGAAAATGTTTTCCCGAAAAATTTACTGCCGATCCGTGTGATAAATGCCCGCCGTGCGCCAAATTAAATCCGAGTGTCGTATCGCCCGGTTTCAAAATCGCCAAAAAAACGGCAGCATTAGCTTGCGCGCCAGAGTGCGGTTGCACATTTGCGTATTGCGCACCAAACAATTCTTTCAAACGATCAATCGCTATTTGTTCTATTTTATCTATCACTTCGCAACCGCCGTAATAACGTTTACCCGGATAGCCTTCCGCATATTTATTTGTAAGACACGAACCCATAGCATCCATCACAGGTTGGCTCGTGAAGTTTTCGCTTGCAATTAATTCAATACCTTTTCTCTGACGTTCCAATTCTTCACCGATGAGGTGTGTTATCAATGTATCTTGTATCATGAATTTTACTTTTTAAAATTACTATATCAACGTGTGGCAAAGATATTTTGTTTTTGATTAGAAAGAATAAACTTCGCGATAGTTTTTCGCGAAGTTTACAAAGTATTGGTTTATCTTTCTTATCCCTATACCCGAACTCATGTTAAATCACAATTTTGGGATATCTCTTAATTATTTATGTTACGCACAAGCTCATAAATATTGCCGGTTGCGTTTGCTAAAGTATATTTGACTTGCCGCTCCTCCGGAGCGGATGAAAAGAGAGGGTCGAGTTTTTGCACGTGTAAAATATGAAAGACTTTTATCGCAAATAACCATAAACCCGCTCAATCAACCCCCTTTTTTCACCTGCTCCGGAGGAGCGGCAAGTTAAATCTACTTCGGCACACGCGGATAGTTTCTCTGCAAACTAAACAAGGTCGTGCGTAGCATCAGTTAATAATTTACCACATACGGCTTAATGTGTCCAAATATGGTAAAATTTCTACCGATTTCTGTAAAAATTGTTAGTACCTGAATAATTATTATATCATCAATAATCTGTTTTTTCATGCGAACCGGAAAACTTGTAAAAGAGTTAATTTCATTCTTGAGAAGAATAAATAAACGTGTGTTGTTGATTTAAGTGAGCAGATTTGCCTTGTAATGCGCTCGGCTTAAAATTCATTTAGTCGAACGGAAGTTTTTATGAAAAAAATTGAAAACACACATATCTTTACCGTTTTAAGCATTGAGCAAACTAAATAACTTTTTTTTAACAACCAACCGTATTGACTATTTATTTTTCTTACGTCTTACATTTTATAATTAAACTCATTAAAAACTGATTGACATGAATAAATTCGTTTTAAGTCTATTTACTTCAATGCTGATCGTGACAGCAAATTTCGCACAAACACCGCAAGAATTAGTTAAAAAAGCCAACAGAGCTATTGAAAATATCGGCGGCAAAAAAGATAAAATCGCCGAAGCGCAAACCGCCGTTGACGTTGCCTTGAAATCACCGGAAGCGGCTACCAACTTCGATATTCAATTATTGACGGCAAAATTGAACAACGAATTGTCCGAAACAGATAATTTGGAAGTACAAAAAATGGTATTATTGAACAAACCTTTCACCCGCGAATATTCGATGTCGGCTTTAACATCTTATAATTCTTTTCAAGCGGCGCAAAAAGTAGTGTCAACTGATCCGAAATTGGCGAAAAAAGATATGTCCGAACTTTACAAAGTGGCTACCAAAATACAAGGAAATCTCGGTAATTACGCACAAGATTTTATTGACAAAAAAGATTATGCGAGTGCTTACGCGAGTTTCAGAGGTGCACTCGATTTGCATAAATTTTTGAAAGACAACGGACAAAAAAGCGCATTAGACGATCAAAAAGTCTACGACCGCCAAGAATATCTTTCCGTTTTGTTGTCCGGTTATGCGGGTAAAGAAAAAGAAAACGCGGATATTTACCAAAAACGTATCACGGCGGGTAAAGACACGATTTTCGATTACACGAATTTATACAAAGTAAAAATTGACGAAGGCAAAACCGACGAAGCTTTAGCTGTTTTAACTGCGGGACGCAAAAAATTTCCGAACGATTCGCAAATGTTGTTCACGGAAATTAATTATTATCTGAAAATCGGTAAACTCGATATTTTGATTGATAAATTGAAAGAAGGGATTGTCAAAGAACCGAAAAATCCGTCGTTGTATTTTACGCTCGGTAACGTTTACGATAATTTAGGACAAAAAGAACCGGACTCCACTAAAAAAGCCGAATTGGAAGCGAACGCCGTTCAGTGGTATGATAAAACTTTGGAAGTAGATCCGAAATATGCTGATGCCGCATATTCTAAAGGAGCGATTTTCTATAATAAAGCTGCTAAAATTTCAGTGAATATGAAAGCACTTGAAAGCGATTTCAGTAAAGCGGGACAAAAAAAATATGAAGCCTTGGAAAAAAGCATGGTCGAAGTATTCGACAAATCCCTACCCTATTTTCAAAAAGCGGAATCTCTAAACCCGAATGATGAGAATACGCTCACTGCTTTAAAAGAAATTTATGCGAAAAAAAATGATTTGAATTTATCAAAAGAATTTAAAACGCGATTAGAAACCGTAAAAGCCGGCGGGAAAAATACCTCGTATTTTAAACAGTGACAGGTTGTTAGAGACGGGAAATGAGAGAGGGGCGGTAAAGCAAAACGCATCTCTCATTTCCCGACTCAGCAACAATTTTTTAAAAAAAAGTGAACAAATGCGAGTAATAAAAACATTTGTTTATTTTTGTACTGAATTTCAAATGTCGTCCGTTTTAATTTTAAAATTTCATCGTGGAAAACGAAAGCTATTCTAAGAAACCCGAAGTCGTGTACTCTCAAAAAGTACGCGCCGGTAAGCGCAGGACTTATTTTTTCGACGTTAAACGTACTAAAGGAGAAGACTTTTTTCTGACACTCACCGAGAGTACCAAAAAAATGTCCGGCGATTACGAGCGTCATAAAATATTTTTGTACAAAGAAGATTTCAATCGCTTTGTCCAAACTTTAGAAGAAACGGTGCATTATATAAAGACCGAACTGATGCCGCAATACGATTATGATGAATTTGCGCGCCGTCAAGACGAGTACGAAGCCCGTTATGCCGAAGAAAAAGCGCGTTTAGCTAACGGTGAAGCACCGGCACCGGAGCAACAAACGGCGGAACCGCCAATGCTTGACGCAGTTACTCCGACTATCAAGCAGCCTCAAGCACCACCCGTTTTTCGCGTTGAGCGCGTAGAACCCAAAGCACCGGCAGCAAAAAAGAATGATGACGATGATGATATGAGTTGGTAAGCGGTGAGCAGTATATATTTCAGAACGATCCGCGCAACTTTTCATTCATAAAGGTGCGGCAGTTTATTATCCGTAAAAATTAATTCAATGGCAACTCAACAAGAGAACAGTCAATTAAATATTGAAATTTCCGACGAAATAGCGGAAGGCGTTTACTCCAATTTAGCTATTATTTCACACTCTAATACCGAGTTTGTGGTTGATTTCGTGCGCATGATGCCCAACGTACCGCAAGCGCGCGTGAAATCGCGCATCATACTTACGCCCGAGCACGCGAAAAGATTATTGAGCGCTTTAGAAGAAAATATCCGCAAATTCGAACATCAATTCGGCTCTATTCAAGAATCTAATATCCCGCCTTTCCCTATCGGATTTACAACCCCGACAGCACAAGCGTAAACATACCGGCAATGTTAAATCTTTCCATTCTGCTCGAAGACAGTGCGCGACACCATCCGGATAAAATCGCTTATATATTCGGCGACGCAACTTATACTTTTTCGCAAATCAACGCGATGGCGAATAAAGTGGCTAATGGATTAAAAAAACTCGGACTCAAACGCAGCGATAAAGTGGCTTTGAGTTGCATCAATTCGCCTTCTTTCCCGATTATTTATAACGGTATTTTAAAAGCCGGCTGTACGGTCGTGCCTTTAAGCGTGCTTTTAAAAAAAGATGAAATTGCGTACCACCTCAGTAATTCCGATGCGAAAGCGTATTTTTGTTTTATTGGAACTGCCGATTTACCGATGTTGCGCGAAGGTCAATCCGCGTTCAATGAAGTACCGACGTGTGAACACCTCATAGTGATAACGGAAATCTTGACCTCTGAGGCGCCAATAGATGAAATGAAAACGTTCGGCACATTTATAAAAGACGAAGCCGTTACTTTTGCTAACATACAAACAAAACCCGGCGAAACGGCAGTTATTATTTATACTTCGGGTACAACCGGACGACCCAAAGGCGCGGAACTTTCTCATGCGAATTTGTTGATGAATGCTATATCATGCGTCAATTTATTTAAAATTGTGCATGAAGATATTTTTATTACGGTATTGCCGATGTTTCATATTTTTGCCATGACAGTGAAAATGAACGCGGCTTTGTACTTGGGCATAACGAATGTTTTAATTCCGCGTTTCGATGTACTTACCGTTATTCGCGCTATTGAAAAAAATAAAGTAACCGTTTTTGTGGGCGTACCGACTATGTATTGGGGTTTACTGAATGCAAAAAGCGGCAATATAAATATCGAATCGGCGATGAAATCGTTGCGCATCGGCGTTTCGGGTGGTGCGAGTTTGCCGGTACAAGTGTTGCACGATTTTGAAAAACGTTTTGATATTCCGATTTATGAAGGTTATGGTATGTCGGAAGGTTCGCCGGTTGTTACGTTCAATCATTTCGGAAAAACGCGCAAACCCGGTTCCGTCGGTACCGTTATTTGGGGATTGGAAGTAAAAATTGTAGATGAAAAAGGAAAAGAATTACCTGCCGGCGAAAAAGGAGAATTGCTTTATCGCGGACATAATGTCATGAAAGGGTATTACAAAAATGCGAAAGCCACGCGAGATACGATCAAAAACGGGTGGCTCCACTCCGGCGACATTGCTGTTATGGACGAAGACGGATATTTTTTTATAGTAGACCGCACCAAAGATCTTATCATTCGCGGCGGCTTCAACGTCTATCCGAGAGAAGTGGAAGAGGTAATAATGCAACATCCGGATGTTTCTCTGGTTGCCGTTATCGGTTTGCCGGACGCGCAGTACGGAGAAGAAATAAAAGCGTGCGTAGTGTTGAAAGCCGGCTCGACGGTTTCGGAACAAGCCCTCATCGAATTTACAAAACAGCATATCGCGTCGTATAAATACCCGCGCCACATACAATTTATGTCTTCATTACCGCTCAACGCTTCGGGTAAAATTTTGAAAACCGCTTTGCGTAAACCGGATAATTGATTTCGGAAAAATCTATAATCAGCACTAATTCATAATTTAGCGTAACTTTACCCCTGAAAACTTCGTTACCGATTTAGCGAAATACCGTTAATATTTTTCGATGCCAACGCGCCTCCACATCCCTGCCTCTAACTTTATCTTCGAAAGATGTACCATCTTCGTGAGGTGCAACCTGTTTTTGTGCCTGCTCTTTTCTGTTACTATATTGAAAGCCGATACTGCGGCACAAATGATTCGCACAAAAAAAATGGGCGTAACTGTGAGTCCCGTGCGGATGTATGCCGATTCAGCGTACACAAAACAAACCGAAACTACTTTCAGCGACGGAGAATTATTGGAAATTATCGGTGAAACGGTGCGCGAACACTATGACAATACGCAAAACCAAACGTTTAAATGGTATAAAGTGCGCACAGGCATGGGAAAAACCGGTTGGGTGTTCGGCGATAATTTAGCGGTGGTGATGCAAGAAGCCGTCGTGGATATTCCGTTGCGCAAATACCACAAACAATCTGCACGCTTCGACAACGGATTTGAAAATGCCATCACTTGGATAGCTGCTACGAACGGACACGATGATAAATTTAAAGATAAAAGTTTTTTGAATCCGCCATACCGCGAGTATTATTTTGTCATAACAAACGAGCGCGGCAAAAGCGTTTTCATTAATTACGCCAACATAAGCGAGAGCGGTAAAAAAGATATTCGCAGTTTGCGTTTGGCGGACGTGAACGACAATAAAACAGATGAAATTATTTTAGAAACTACGAATAACGTCGCCGGAAAAAACTTGAACGAACGCAATTTGGAAATTTACGGTTTCAAAGCCGGTACGCTCGTCAAGATTTTTGAAGAACGTTTGACGCTCGAATGGGAAACCGATGTGCCTTCACCGGCTTTAGCAAAATTCGTGGAAATAGAAAACGGCATCATTCGCGTCGCTTATGCGGATTATATGCCTTGCGAAAAATTTTCTTTGGGCACCAAAACCGACCCGCGCTCGCGCACAGGCGAACGCTGTATGGAATACGTGACGTACAGTTTGAGTTGGGATAAAATAAGTCGCACATTCAAACCGCTTTATGCGCAAAGTCGAACGTTCATTACAGCTTGCGCGCTGCAAAATATAAATTTACGCACCGCTCCGGCTTTCGACGCATCGGTTATTCGCGTAATTACTATAAATGACCGCTTGCAAATCATTAAGCACAACGAAAATATAATTGTTGAAAATGGTAAAAAGCGCGTCGTAAATTGGTTTTACGTGCGTGTAGGTGGCGTTTACGGTTATGTTTCCGGCGATAAAGTTTCATTTAAACACATCGAACACGCCGGCATCCTTTCCGAATACTACAAACAAACGCCCCTCTTGAAACAAGATTGGGCATTCGACACCGATTATGTTGCGGTTAAAATACCGGAAAATTTGAAATAGCGTTGTATTTTTACCGCATATTTCACATAGAGCCTAATGTGAACTATGTACGGCCTAATGCGAACTATTTGGTAAAAAAAATTAAATACAATTCATGTCATTAGTTTTTCGTATCGCTCGCCGCTATTTATTCGCTAAAAAATCTACGAATGCCATAAATCTCATTACGGGTATTTCCGTTTTCGGATTGGCAATCGGTACGGCAGTACTTATTATCGTGCTGTCTGTGTTCAACGGATTCGGTACTTTAGTAACGGGCATGATGTCGAATTTTAATCCGGACGTAAAAATTACGGCGGCAAAAGGTAAAACCTTTTTAACGGATACCGTAAAGCTCAAAGCTTTGCAGCAATTACCGGAGGTTGCCGTTGTATCGGAAACTCTGGAAGAAATCGCTTTTTTTGAATACAACAAGAGTCAAGTTTTCGGGACTTTAAAAGGCGTTGACGACAATTTTAAAAACCTCAACAGCATCGTTCAAAGTGTGAAAGAAGGTACATTTTCGTTGGGTGATGCACAAACTGATCACGCGGTTGTCGGAGCAGGTATTAATAATCAGTTGGGTATTTATAATAAAGATATACTCACGCCGATAAATGTTTATATGCCTAAACGCGGCGATGTCGGTGCATTCGAGCAACCTTTTAAAAAACAATTTTTGTATCCGCGCGGTGCGTTCGAGATTCAGCAAGAGTACGATAATCAGTATATCATCACGAATATCGGTTTTATGCGCGATCTGTTGGATTTTAAAGATGAACCCGATGCTTCGCGGCGCGTTTCGGCACTCGAAATAAAACTCAATAAAGGCGCGTCACCGAACAGTGCCTCCGATAAAATAAAAAAGATTTTCGGCAACGATTTTATCATAAAAGATCGTTATCAACAAGACGAAGCATTTTTGAAACTTGTGAACATAGAAAAATGGATGAGTTTCGCCATTCTGAGCTTAACGATATTGCTCATTGCGTTTAATTTGGTCGGTGCTTTGTGGATGATTGTTTTAGAAAAGCAAAAAGATTTATCCGTCATGCGCAGTATGGGCGCGCCGACAACGTTTGTCAGAAATATTTTTTTGAATGAAGGTCTACTGATAAGCAGTTTGGGTTTATTAATCGGTTTTACAGTCGCGGTCGCGCTCTACTATATCCATACACATATTTCCGGCGGATTGGTGCCTTTACCGCCCGGTTTCGCGACCGATAGATATCCGATGGACTTACAAATCAGCGATTTTATTTTTGTAGCATTGGTTGTCGGTATTATCGGATTTTTAGCGTCTTTACCTGCCGCGTCGCGCGCCATGCGCGTTGAACAAAAAGTAGAAGATTGATTTTTAAAATGGTAAATGGTAATTTTTTATTTACTCGACTAATTTACCATTTACCATTTATTTAAACAGTGTTACATCTCCGTTGCGGGTTTCGGTTTCACCATCCACGTAACGTACGGTGACGGAGTAAGTGTATACATCAGGAGGTGCATTGTCGCCGTGCCATTCAAAAGCCGCATCGCCGGGTTGAAAATGCGTCGCCGAAAAAACGCGCAAACCCCACCGGTTGAAAATAATAAGTTCTTCAACAAATAAAACATCTTCACCGCATTCGATTACAAAAGTATCGTTGTTGCGGTCTCCATTGGGTGAAAAAGCATTCGGCACATATACTCGATGACAGTCGTGATATTTCGCAATTATTTCCTCATACGCTTCACCGCATTTATTTTTTATCGTTACATTATATTTGCCGGCTTGCGTAATCACATAATTGCGCAACGGTGTACTGTCTTGCCACTTGAAAACGGCATCATCGCCAAAAACTTCCAATATTTTTTTCTTTCCCGTACATAAATCTACATCGCCGCCCAAATTCACTGTAGGTTGCGCAATAAAGCGCACTTTCAAACTGTCTTGAGCTTTGCAATAATTTTGTTCGACATTCACTGAATATACACCCGTTTTAGTTACAGTATACATCGAATCTTTAGAACCATCCTGCCAAACAAATGCGGCATTCGGAATGTTCGGCGCGAGTAAAATCGTTTGTCCTTCGCACAAAACCGTATCCGGACCTAAATAAAGCGTAAATGGATTTCCGCCGACGCGCACAGATATGGTATCCGAAAATTTTCTACCGCACGAATCCGTTACCAAAATGGTGTATAAAGTCGTTTGATCCGGTTTTGCAATCGGATTACTGATCGTTGCATTGTTCAAACCCGTGGCGGGTGTCCAAAGATATTTTACGCCGCCGTTGGCTTTCAATTGAATTTGTCCGCCGCGACACACCACCGTATCTACGGCTTTATCTAAGAGCGAAGTGTATTTTAAGCAGACACTCTGAATATTATTCGAACCGCCCGTCGAAGCAGTAAATCCCCAATACACGTTGGGGTCGCCGTTAAAAATATCGGTAACTAAATCCACATTCGACTGAATGATGCTATCGCAATCCCAGAAAGCCGTTAATTTTTTTGTTGAAGCCTCCCAAGTAATGCGCAGATCGTGCCAACGACCGTCTTCGATATTGAGCGGTGTGGCTGAATGAACTTTCGTAAAAGGCACCGGACCGGCAATTGTGTTTGCGGTGTGCAAATGATTCAAGTCGCCATTTTTTATAATCGCGATATGATCATACACCGGATCGCCGAAATCCGGATTTTGATACGTATCCAATTCAAAACCTACCGACGGCACTACGCCTTGAAAACCTAAACCTTGACCCGCCACACCGATAGAAGTACTCACGGGTTGCAAACCGAAAACAATACCGTCCGCACCGTCGAGATCTTTAAAGCCCAAAAAAACGTTGGTGGACAGGTCAAACGATTGATTTAAATCTAATTTTTTTTCGTACCAAATAGAGCCGACCTGAAAGTTTTTTTCTTCGGTTAATTGCCAACACCGGTCACCGAATTTGAATGCGGAACCGTTTTCTTTGAATTGTGCCGTCAAAACATTAAAAGTAGCGGTAAAAAACAGGCAGACGAGTATTCCTTTTTTTATATGCACTTTCGGATTTAAGTTTTATGAATTTGAATCTGCAATTTACGATTTATTTTGAAAACGAAATTCTCTAAATTCAAATAATCGCTACTGAATCGTACACCAATACTTTCGACCACAAATGATTGTTTTCCGTGCCGAATTTTTTATGCAACGGATGTAATAAATACGTTTCTTCATCTTTTTTGTTCTCAAACAGTAATAAAACGGAAAACGAATACGACGCGTCTGTCACCTGTTTATCGAAATCATTGATACTCGGTGCACCGACGTGCGCGTATTTCACCGCTTCTATTTTTTTTAAGGCTTTCAAAGCCTCTAAAAGTTGAGCATATTCGGTTTTGTTATCCGGATTTTTCAACCAAAAAAATACATGGTGAGAGAAAGTATTTTTCGGCGCTTTTTCAAGCATTAAATCAGGTGACACTAAGTTTGCTGCAACTAAACCGGAAGTATTTTTTATAAAAGAACGGCGGTTAGACATTTTTTTCAGATAAACAATGAACGGTAATAAAAGCGCGATAATAACCCGAACAAAAATAAGCGTTTCATATCTCTTTTTTAGAAAAAAAAATTTAAAATTACTCGCAAGACATTAATATTTATTTAAACGCTGTTTCAATAAATTTTGAAAAAAATCTTTTTGCTTTCAGCAACGGAAAAAATAAAACACGCCAACGTTTTTCTTTCCAAGCAAAATAAAAAATATCGAAATAAATTTTGAAAAAATTTTTCCATGAAATTTTTTCGCAAAAAAATTCTAAAAAGTAAATTTTCAAAAAGTTTTCAAAAAGTTTTTGATTTATTTTTTCTAAAAAATATTTTTTTTGAAAATAAATTTGAAGGGCACTGGATTTTGAATTTATTTTATCTTTATCAAATCGCAAAGCGTAAATTGCTAATCGCAAATCCAAAGCTGCATAAATATTATAGCGATCGGAGTAATATACGTCATACATCCGCGAAGATTTTGCGGCGGCGTGAACTCGGAAAAGCGTAAAATAAGTTTCCGTTTTTTTTACGCCCGACAAACCGAAATGCAACAAATACCGCAACCACAATTCGGCATCCATCATAAAATGTAAATCGCTTTCGATATAAAAACCGATGTTGCGCAAACTTGACACGCGAAAAAAAGTGCAAGGTTGATCTATGTGCATTTTCACGGCAGTTTCTTCGACGGTTCTACAAATAGTTGTACCGTTGGTGCTTATTCGCGTGCCGTCCGGTTCGAGCAACCATTGTCTGCCGCATAGAACATTTGTATCGGGGTTTTCGGAAAAGAAATTTCCGATGTAATTTAAAGAGTTCGATAAATATTGATCGTCGCTGTTGAGCCAATTAAATATTTCTCCGGTGGCGTGTCGCAAACCTTTATTAATCGCGTCGCTTTGTCCGCCATCTTTTTCGCTGACCCAATAAGTAAGTCGTGTTTCATATTTTTTTATTATTGCAGCCGAACCATCCGTACTTCCACCGTCAATGATGATGTATTCGAGATTCGGATAGTTTTGCGACAAAACAGATAATATCGTTTCTTCGAGATACAAAACTTGGTTGAAAGACGGCGTGATAATGGTGATTTTAGGCAGCACATTAATTCCTTTTAATTTGTAAAAAATAAATCATCAAACAAAATTAATCTTTAATAATTTTATACCTTTACTCTTGCGTAAAATATAACTGTATGAATTTATAAACCAACCAAATTAATGGCTAATTTAAATACGGAAGTAAACAAAACCCATACCTACGATGCCATCGTGATTGGTTCGGGTATGAGTGGCGGTTGGGCGGCAAAAGAACTGTGTGAAAAAGGTTTGAAAACGCTTATACTCGAAAAAGGGCGAATGGTCGAACACGTCAAAGACTATCCGACGATGATGCTCGATACTTGGGAAATGGAACATCATGGTGCTTTAACGCCCGAAGAACGCGAAAAATTTCATGTTCAAGTCCGAAGCGGTTTTATCGGTGAATCCAATAAACATTTTCACACCAATGATTTAGACAATCCGTACCAAGAAACAAAACGCTTTGATTGGATTCGTGGCAATCAGGTTGGCGGACGCACTTTGCTTTGGGGTAAACACACTTACCGTTGGAGTGATTTAGATTTTGAAGCCAATGCTAAACAAAATATTGCGATTGATTGGCCCATTCGTTACAAAGATATTGAAAGTTGGTACACTTACGTCGAAAAATTTGTGGGTGTAAGTGGTGAAAAACTCGGCTTAGCACATTTACCGGACGGTTATTTTTTACCGCCTTTTGAAATGAATGTCTTGGAAAAACATTTCAAAAAAGAAGTAGCACAAAAACTCAATGGTCGTCCTGTAACTATCGGTCGTGTCGCACATTTAACGGAACCGAAACCTTGGCATTTGGCTTTGGGTCGTGCGCAATGTCAAACCAGAAACCGGTGTTCGCGCGGTTGTCCTTTCGGTGCGTATTTCAGTAGCAATGCCGCCACTTTACCGGCAGCAAATAATACCGGCAATTTTACGATTCGACCGAATTCAATTGTGCATTCCATAATTTTTGATGAAAAAACGAATCGTGCCACTGGTGTGCGCATTTTAGACAGCGAATCAAAAGAGATGATTGAGTTTTATGCAAAAATAATTTTCAGTTGTGCCTCTACTTTGTCTTCGACACAAATTTTAATGAACTCTACATCGAATCGTTTTCCGAACGGTATGGGTAATGATAGCGGAGAATTGGGACACAACCTCATGGATCACCACTATCGTTTAGGTGCAATGGGTGAGCATGAAGGTTTTGAAGATAAATTTTATACAGGTCGCCGTCCGACCGGGATTTTTATTCCGCGCTACGTCAATATTGATGAAAAATCTAAAAATACAAACTTTTTGCGCGGTTACGATTATCAAGGTGCAAGTGCCGGTCGCAGCGATTGGGGTAGGGGTACAAACGAAGAAGGCGTTGGTGCCGCGTTCAAAGACGGTTTAATGAAACCGGGCGGTTGGAGTATGTCGCTCGTTGGTTTCGGTGAAGTATTGCCGTATCACGAAAATCAGGTGACGCTTGATAAAACCAAAACAGATAAATGGGGTATTCCGCAATTGGTTTTTGATGCCGAAATAAAAGACAATGAAATGAAAATGCGCGAATATATAAAACGCGATGCCGTTGAAATGCTGGAAGCGGCTGGTTTTAAAAACGTAAAACAGTTCGATAATGCCGGTGGTCTCGGTGTCGGTGTGCATGAAATGGGAACAGCACGTATGGGACGTGACCCGAAAACTTCGGTACTGAACGGCAATAATCAAATTCATGCCGTACCGAATGTTTTTGTTACCGACGGTGCATGTATGACTTCGTCGTCGTGCG
Source organism: Chitinophagales bacterium (assembly GCA_038226035.1). Classification (GTDB taxonomy): domain Bacteria; phylum Bacteroidota; class Bacteroidia; order Chitinophagales; family Saprospiraceae; genus JAAFJT01. The sequence goes on from JBBRQS010000004.1 coordinate 237,286, forward strand.
TCAATCCGAGCATAACTTATATGGCTTTAACCGCACGCGCCGCCGATTTTGCAGTGCGTGAATTGAAAAAAAGAAACCTTTAATTTAATGGTAAATTTTTCAATGGTAAATAGTAAATTTTTCAATAAAGATATTTACCATTTACCGCTTACCATTGAAAGATTTACCATTGAAAGATTTACCATTAATAAAATTATGAACCGTCGAGAATATATAAAAAATACTGCCTTATTTTTGGGTTATGCCGTATCGGCAAGTGCCATGACAGATACTTTTCTCGCTTGCAAAAATGAAGCACAGGCGAACTTGGTATGGAAACCGATATTTTTTACAAACAATCAAGCCAATTTGGTGGCTGAAATTACGGAAACCATTTTGCCTAAAACCGCTACGCCCGGTGCGAAAGAAATCGGTGTGCCGCAGTTTATAGACAAAATGATGAAAGATCTATCGAAAGAAAAAGACCAAAAAGAATTCTTGGAAGGTCTGAAAAATTTTGATGAAACGTGTGAAAAAAGTATGGGAAAATCATTCGTTGCGTGTTCCGTAAAAGAACGCGAAACGTTTTTAATGCAACAAGAAAAAACAAACGGAAAAAATCTGCCGAATATTTGGGGGACTAACATGGTGGTAGATAAAAATGCGATGAAACCGGGTTTCTATCGTCAAGTAAAAGGTTTAACGGTTTGGGGTTATTTCACTTCCGAGAAAATCGGTAAAGACGTTTTAGATTACGTCCCCATTCCCGGAAAATTTATTGGCGAAATAGCTTATACGGGACAAAATAACGGAAGCGGTGATTAAAACCTCTAATAAAATAAAAACCGCGTAGAGATATTTTCTTTGCGCGGTTTTTTAAATTTTCGCCATTCTACAAAAAATTTGTTGAGACGGAAAATTTGAGTAATTTTGTAATAATTTTTTAATTAGCAGTGGTTGCGTTCAAAAGGAATTTATATCCTCATTTGTACAAAGCCCTTTTCGTTGTAAACAATATTTATAAACCATGAAATTTGACACAGCATTTATTGATTTGACTGAAGTAAGTTTGATAGAACAAACAGACAATAATTTATTTTTAAAAATTGTTCCAATCAGGTACACTGACGATATACGAAATCCAAGGCTTCCAAGAAAATCATCAAAACAAACAAACCTACAAGTTGACACAAATCATTTGTTTGACTTTGCTTTTAAATCCGTACTTGATTTCTTTAGTCCGACCGAAAGATTTTCGGTTTAGATAAAAATATTCAAAGTAAGTGACAGACTTGGCGGCGGAGACTTAGACAATTATTGCAAAGCAATTTTGGACGCAATAACATCCACGAAAAAGGTCTGGAAAGATGATGAGCAAGTTGATGAAATAAAAATAAAACATAATTTGACCACAGACTCTCTATATTCTTATATTGAGCTGACAATTATAAAACTTCTATAAATAGTAATAACATCTTTCACTAAAATTTTCCTACATGACCATTCAGACTACTTTTAATATCAAATTACCTCATTCAGTTGACTTGAGTGAGTTTGAACTCAGTATGGTTTTGGCTGCAAGGTTGTATGAATTGGGCAAATTAACATCAGGACAAGGCGCGGAAATGGTGGGCATCACGAAAAGAACTTTCATCGAATTGCTTGGAAAATTTAATGTTTCGGTTTTCGGCTATACACTTGATGATGAAAATTTTGATGGTTTATGAAACGTATAATCATATCTGATACGAGTTGTTTAATTGTTTTGAGTAAAATTAATGCACTCGATATATTACATAAGTTATTCGGAGAAGTTTGGATTACTGAAGAAGTAAGAAACGAATTCGGCGATCATCTTCCGAATTGGTTTGTAATAAAAAAAGCAAAAAGTATCCAAACCGAAAATATATTAAAACTCAATTTAGATATTGGTGAAGCAAGTTCTATGGCTTTATGTTTAGAACAAGAAAATGCTTTACTCATTATTGATGAACGAAAAGGCAGAAAAATTGCTCAAGAATTAGGTTTGCAAATTATAGGAACTATAGGTATCATTTTATTGGCAGAGAAAGCTGGAATTATTACCCATCTCAAAGACATTATCGAACAATTAGAAAACACGGATTTTAGAATCTCACCAATCCTGAAATCACAATTGTTGAGTAGAAAATTTTCATAGATAATTTAAAACATAAAAAACCTCACAGAGATGTTTTTCTTTGGGCGGTTTAATATTGTATCATTTAAAAGTTCACACATAAAGTATGTAAGAAATTAAATTTTTTAAACATCGTTCCAATACTTTTCAGATGTACCCAAAGTTGATACTTCATGTTGAAGTTGTCCGTAGTCTCCCCAATTTATTATTAGATAATGACAACCAGCTATTCCATCTTTAGAAAAAAGTCCTTTATTTTCTTTCTGATTCAAAGCTGGCGAATGCCCTTTAATCAAAATTGTTTCTGATAATTCTATTTGAGCATTCCAATTATCGTGATTTTCTTTCTGCAATACTATCCTACCCAATCTTATTGATGTTGGTGTTGAAGTAGATCCAATATGTTGCCATTTATACGCGCCATTAAATCTTGCTGCAAAAGTTTGGTCTTGTGCCTTCCCTATGTACAATAAAACGTCTCTACCGTAAGCTTGATGATTACCATAAATCTGATAAATTCCATAATCTTTTTCCTTATTCATAGAATCTATCTCATTAAATCTAGCTAATCTATCGTCTTTCTCGCTGAAATCTATTTTATCCCAATAAATGTTAATAATTTTTACATTTACTTCTTCCATGATTTTTTTAATTTTAATTTTTACACTTTTAAGCTACGAAAACCGAAGAACAATGTTACAATATTCAAAATTATTTTAATCAAAACAATCAAGAAAAAGCCTACGAAGAAATCAAACATTTGCCGCTCGAAGAGCAATTGCGTATGATTCATGAGCAAAGTAAAAACACTATTGCAGTCATAAACAAAAAAGAAAGCAGCAAAAGCAGTGCGTAACGTTCAATAAGCCTGTTTTGGAAAGTTACTTTATAATGATCATTCATCCAATTCTTCCAAATCAATAGCCCCTACGAGCAATTTCAAAAATTTATCGCTGATGTTTTCTGTTTCAGATTTATCGTAAATAGTGAGTAGATGAATAGTGTCGTTCACAATTTTGACGCAAGTGATGATTCGCGCACCACCGCTTTTACCGCTATTTTTTGAACTGATAGACATTCGGATTTTATAACAATCCATTCCTAATGCCACGCCTTGTGTCGGGTTGAGTTGTAAATTTTCTCCGAGTAGTTGTAAATCTTTGGGTAAAGAGGGATATTTTTTTCGCAAATATTTAAACTCACGCCGAAACGACGCTTCCAATTTTATCTTCATCTTCCAATTCTTTTAAAAAATCTTCCAACTCTACGCTGTCTGTTGTTTCGTTTTTATTTACAGCTTCGATATTGTTTTTTAATTCCACCCACCACCTTTTTTGTGCCGGCGTTAAATGGGCTTCCAATTTTTCTAACTCCGAGGGTGTTGTCGGAGCATAATTTATTTTCGACGCTTTCAAAAATGCTTTCAAAGCGCGACTTTGTTCCGGCGATTTTGCAAATACAGTTATGGCTTCCATAATTTTTTATTTTTCAAACAAAATTAAACAATTTTACCAACATCAAAAATTTTTTCTAAAAAATGTAGATATTAGGTGAGTGAAGACGCGAGGAGTTGCCGTCTCTACAACAAAACCAAACTCACTTTGAAAAAAATAAAAACAATTTTATGGAGTAAAATTTATCACTGCCGCCAAGTACTCGGCGAAACACGCCATTGTTTTAAATCGGCGAGTTCTTCTGCGTTGATATAATTTGTGGTTTGCGCCACTTCTAAAAGCGCGTCGTAGTTGGAAAGCGTAACGAAAGGGCAATTCTTTTCGGCGAAAACTTTATCGGTTTCTTCAAAACCGTAATTAAAAATGGCTAAAACGCCGACTACATTCATACCCGCTTCCCGAACAGCATCAACGGCTTTCAAACTGCTGAGACCGGTAGAAATTAAATCTTCAATCACCAATACTTTTGCGTCCGGAATAATTAAGCCTTCAATTTGGTTTTGTCTGCCGTGTCCTTTGGCTTTATCGCGGATATAGCCGAAAGGTTTTTTTAAAACGTGCGCTAATATTGCGCCATGCGGAATACCCGCAGTAGCAACACCCATTATCATATCGAAATCGCCGAAGCTGTTTGATTTTTCTTTGAGTCCTTTAATAATTAAATTGCGGGTTTCGGGATAAGACAATGACAAACGATTGTCGCAATAGATCGGCGATTTAATACCGCTCGTCCAAGTAAACGGGTTTTGCGGATTAAGTTTTACGGCATTGATTTTGAGAAGGGCTTGAGCGATTTTTTTTTCCATCACGAATTCAAATTCAATTTGTCTTTATACTTAGGCAATAAATTTTTAAATTTGTCCATCGTTACTTTCAATCCGGAATAGGAATACCCACCCGACGCATTTTTATGTCCACCGCCGTTGAAATGATCGCGACAAAATTCCTGCACATTAAACTCACCTTTCGAGCGCAGCGAAAGTTTTACTATCGTCGGCTGTTCGGTCATAAAAACGGCTAAGCGTATTTGTTTTATCATCATCATCGTGTTCACAATGCCCTCCGTATCGCCACGCTGAATATTGAAATGGTCGTAATCTTTTTTCGACAAATAGATAATACCGGTGTGATATTCTTCCAAAATTTCCATCCGGTTATACAAAGCATGACCCAACAAACGCAAGTTTTTTTCGGGTAAACAGTTCGTGATTATATCCTGCAAATGGTAATCTTGTACACCTAACTCTACCAACGCCGCGACGGTACGAAATAATTTGGGCGAAGTCCCGAATTTGAACGAGCCGGTATCCGTGATGATACCCGTATAAATACAATCGCCGATGGTGGTATTCATTTTTTCGCCGTCGTTGAGCAATTGGATAAAATCGTAAATCAGTTCGGAGGTAGAAGAAGCCGAAATATCGGAGAGCATAAAATCCGCGAAAAGTTCCGGCTCGCGGTGGTGGTCAATCATTATTTTGCACGTCTGCTTGAGCAGACGCATAACGTCTCCCATTTTATCCACGCGGTCGAGCGCATTATAATCGAGCGCGAAAATAATATCGGCATTTTGCAGTAGCGCAGCGGATTTCAAAGTATCCAAATCGAAAATAGTAATCAGTTCGCTTGCCGGCATCCATTCAAAAATCGGCGGAAATTCGGACGGAAAAATCACGTCTATCGTATGCCCGTACAATTTTAAATAATGATACAATGCCAATGACGAACCGATAGCATCGCCGTCCGGATTGCGATGTGAAGTAATCACGATTTTTTTCGGTGCCGAAAGCAAAACTTTAACTTCTTGAATAGTCATACTGTAAATTTACGATTCGGATTTAGGATTAGGAAGTCTTCGCTTCAAGCGAAGACTTCCTTTAAAACTAAATGTCCAAAATCCAAACGCAAAAGTCGGGAAAAATATTAAAAATTAAGAATTAAAAATCATCGATTATGAAAGCATTTGTCCGTAAACCGCAGATGAACTATATTTGACGTTGTATTTTTATTTTTTATTTTTCCGAACTCCTTTTTTTATCCGCCGATAATGATATTTAAAATACCGATTCCGATTGAAACAATAGCCGAAAAAATCAACGCCGTGATTTTGAGTGATACACTGCGCGCAGAAAATCGGTTCGTCAAAGGTATTAACGAAGTACATCATGTACAAGCCGGCGATATTACTTTCTCAGATCATCCCAAATATTTTCAAAAAGCACTCAACTCCGCCGCCGATTTTATTATTTTGAATGAAAAACCGGAAACTATTCCGGACGGTAAAATCGTATTGCTGCACCCGCAACCTTTCGAAGCGTACAATCAATTAACACAAGAAGCTCAACCTTTTCAGGCTTTAAAAATGGCAATAGATGCGTCGGCGCAAATTCATCCGACCGTTATCATCGAACCGAATGTTGTTATCGGTGCCGATGTTTTAATTGGTGAAGGAAGCCGTATCGGCGCGGGTACTGTTATTTATTCGGGTACTAATGTAGGGAAAAATGTATCGGTCGGGGCGTTGTGCATTATCGGCAGCGATGCGTTTTATTTCAAAAAAAATGAAAATTCTTATACCAAATGGCATTCTTGCGGAAGTGTGATACTCAAAAACAATACCGACATTGGCGCGGGTTGCACCATTAATAAAGGTGTTTCGAGCGATACGGTTATCGGGGAAGGTACAAAATTGGATTGTCAGGTACATATCGGACACGATACTAAAATCGGAAAAAATTGTATTATTGCTGCGCAAACAGGTATCAGCGGCAATACGGTCGTCGAAGATGATGTGGTTATTTACGGACAAGTGGGAATCGGACAAAATTTGCACATCGGACGCGGTGCGATTTTGTTGGGAAAATCCGGCGTCACAAAAAGTGTTGCTGCCGGCGAAAAAGTTTTCGGTTATCCGGCACAAGATACGCGCACGGCTTATCGGGAATTAGCGACGTTACGCGGATTGGGGAGGAAGAAATGATTTTAACCCTGCAAATCAATAATCAAATGATTGATTTGCAGGGTTAAAATTATTTCTTTTCCACTACCGCTTTTAAATTTACTAAACCGAGTTCATAATCTTCACCGATAGCTTTGTTCATCATAGCGAAACCCATCCAGCGCATCAACGGATTCATGCCGAAATCGGTATCGAAAGACCAATCTACTTGTGTGTGCGTTGAATCTTTTGGCGTGAACTTAAATCCGGAATTGGAAGTTCCCAAGCCCTCTAAATCCATTTTGCACCGTATACTTTCGTACGGTTTTACGTCCGTAATCGTGAGTTTACCGTTACCGACATTACGCTTTTCGCTTTTCCAATTATAATATGCGCCCAAACCGGCGGACGGTAGCGAAAAATCCCATGTCGTATTCGGATCCAATTTTGCCCAAGGCGACCAATCATTCCAATTCTTAAGTTCGTTTACTTCATTAAATATAGATGCTGCCGGCGCGTTTATTTCCGTTGAACGCACCACGTGCGCCGTTCCGGGCAAAAAAAATCCGATAGCGATAACGGTACCGATAAAGTAAAGAAAGGCGCGTAAAATTTTCATGATAAAAAGTTGGTGAGAGACTTAGTATTTTTATCTCGGATTATGCAGTTTTAAATTTGGTATAAAATCGAAATCTTTACGATTAAGCGTATAAAGTTCTATATTATTATAGACTGCTGAGGCAGCAATAAGTGCATCCGGAATACTCATCCCTAAATGTTTATAGCCAAGCATAAATTGAATAAAAAGTTGGGAGACACCTTTATCGATATGCAGCATATTGAATTTGCGAACGAGTTCACGTGTTCTTTCTGTTTCACGTTTACGCATACCGAAATAAATTTCTCCAACTGACACAACAGAAATTGCTAAACGATTGAAACCCAAAAAATCTAATTCTTGATTAACGCACTCGTCATCATGAAAATAGTTTATAAAGATATTCGTATCGCAAAGTATTATTTTTTTCGTTGCCATGCTTTTTTACGTAACTTTTGGATATCTGTCTGTTTTCGATTCTTCCAAATACCGGCATAATCCGAAGGCTTTTCTTGCGGTTGATAATTGCCTTTTGTCATGGAATAGATTTGATGCTCATCTTGGTCAATATTATCAGTGCGTTCAACGCCGGTAATGTATTCGATGGTCTGCAAAAAATCAGCTAAATGTTTAGCTGCGTTTTCGGTTTTGACTTTTAAAACTATGGTTTCCATATTTTTTTATATTAACTCTACAAACTTACGATTTTTAATTTAAAAATCAATGTGTATTTACCGGTTTTCATTTCTTCCACACCACTTCCGCCGCTCCTAATTCAAAACTAATAGAACGGGCTAAAACGAAAAAATAATCGGAGAGGCGATTAAGGTAAGTCAATACGAGCGGATTAATATTTGAATTTTTTTTAAGGGAAAGTGCAACCACGTTTCTTTCGGCTCGGCGACAAACGGTGCGCGCGACGTGACAATACGAATTAACAACATGTCCGCCGGGTAAAATGAAATTTTTCAGGGGAGGGAGTTGTGTTTCCATGGCATCTATTTGCAGTTCAAGAGCGTGAACGGCGGTTTCCGATAAATCGGGTAAAAAATTATTTTTATCGGCGGTACTCGCCAACAATGAACCGATAACAAAAAGATCGTTCTGGATTTTTTCCAAAAAAATTGAGTGGTTTTCGATAGTCATCATATCGCGGAGTAAGCCGGTAAACGCATTCAGTTCGTCAACAGTTCCGTAGGCTTCTACGCGCAAATTATTTTTTGCCACGCGACCACCGCCGAATAAAGCTGTTTTTCCGGTATCACCGGTTTTTGTGTAAATTTTTGTCAATGAAAAATTTAAAATTTTATTAATGATTCAAAATCTAATATCAGACTGCCGTAAGAATGTGTTCGTTCAAAGTATCACTTTCTATTAAACCATCGCGTAGTCTGATGATGCGGTGTGAATAAAGTGCAATATCCGGTTCGTGCGTGACCAAAATAACAGTATTACCTTGCTTATGAATTTTTTCGAAAATTGCCATGATTTCGTTGCTCGTTTTGGTATCCAAATTACCGGTCGGTTCGTCGGCTAAAATAATTGCCGGATTGTTCACTAAAGCGCGCGCAATGGCGACACGTTGACGTTGTCCGCCGGAAAGTTCGTTGGGTTTGTGCATCATACGATCTTGCAAACCGACGGATTCGAGCGCGTTTTCCGCTTTTTGCAATCGTTCTGATGCTTTCATACCGGAATATACCAGCGGCAAAGCAACGTTTTCCAACGACGACATGCGCGGCAATAAATTAAACGTTTGAAACACGAAGCCGATCATTTTGTTGCGCACTTCCGCCAATTCGGAGTCGGTCATGCTGCTCACGTTGATGTCGTTGAGCAAATAAGTACCTTCCGACGGCGTATCCAAACAACCCAATAAATTCATCAGTGTGGATTTTCCGGACCCGGACGGACCCATCAGCGCGACGTATTCATTGGTGTAAATATCCATCGTGATGGATTTCAAAGCATGGATAATATCGGTACCCATGATGTATGTTTTGCGCAAATCTTTTATTGAGATGACGGGTATAGGCATAAAAATTAGTTGTCGGTTATTCGGTTATTCGGTTAGTCAAATAAAAAAGACTAACCGGCTAACCGGCTAAACATTATAAATCAATCACTTTCGGCACTTTAAAATAATTATCATTTTTGTCGGGTGCGTTTTGTAATGCTTGAACTTGGGTGATTTCATTTTTTACTGTATCGTCGCGCAAACGACTTCCGGTTTCATTGATGTACACCAAAGGTTCTATACCGTCGGTATTCAATTCATTGAGTTTTTCTACCATTGTTAAAATATCGTTCAAACTGTTGCGGAGTTTTTCGCGTTCATGTGCACTGAGTTCCAAACGCGATAATTCTTCCAACCGCAAAACGAGTGCATCGTCAATTTTCATACATGATTCATTTAATCGAACAAACAGATTGTAAATATAAAGCGCAAATATTGACCAAAGATGCGTTCATATTTTAAAAATATCGAAAATTTTAGATGAAATACCCGAAAAATACGATGAAAATTTGTTTTAGAGAAATTAACGTAAGTTCGGAAATTTTGAAATACAACCGCGTGAGCAGTTGTATTTGAATAACGCTGCGTGATACCGTCGCTCCAAAAAAACTTTTTATTAATACGCCTTTCGGGCGAAGCGAAAAACAGTAAGTAAATATGACTCTTTCTACATTATGCAAGGTGGTAAAACGCCGGTTTTCTTTAAAATTTGCAGAACTGCTTTCTAATGTAATTTAGTGCATAATGCCGCCGTCGCCGTGAATATGACCGTGCGACAATTCGTCGGGTGTTGCGTCGCGAACATCTTCCACATGAACGGTAAAATATAAATCCACACCCGCCATCGGATGGTTCATATCTACTTTTACGGCTTGTTCGTCGGTGTCAATTACGGTGGCTAAAAATTGATTACCCTGCTCGTCATTGAGTGGCAATACTTCGCCGGGCGTAAAAATATCGTGCGGATTTTGTCCATCTTCAAATTTGAATGCGGCAAATGGGATCTCCTGCACCAAATCTTTTTGATATTCGCCGTAAGCGTCGGCAGCTTTAATCGGAAACGCCACTTCATCTCCTTTTTGTTTACCCGCCAATTGTTGTTCAAAAGTCGGTATCATGGCACCGATACCTTGAATATAGCTCAGGGGTTCTGCGCCTTCAGTACTTTCTATTAATTCGCCGGTGGAAGTACCGTCGCGCAATACATAATGGCATTTTACTACTTTATTATTTTCAATAGTCATATAGAAGTTATTTTTGTTTTATTTTTAAAAATGAAGCGGCAAAAGTAAATAATATTTTTTTATTGCAACCGGATTTCAAACCGCTCGAAAATATTTTTGATTTTTTGTAACTATTCAGGTACTTATAATTTTTTTTAAAGCCTTGAAAAAGCGGAATAATTAGCACGACGGCAACGCCCTGTATACAAACAACTCCGGCACTCAGCTCTGAAAGAGCGCAATCAAACGCGCCAACATACACGGATTATACTTTTTCAGAGTTGAAATTCTTCTTTTAATGACACAGTGCTTTACCCTGCGCTATTGATTACGCTCATAAGAAGACCTGAATGGTTACGATTTTTTACAGGAGTTGAAAAAAATAATTTGCATTTCGTATTTTTGCACTCCCGATTATTTCGATTCAATTTTAAAACCATCCGTAATTCATAATTAATTACTTAACCCCTTTCCACCAAAACGTGATGAGTAAAAAACCGGCGAGTGCGCCGCCCAAATGCGCAAAATGAGCTACGCCTTGCTGAAAATTACCGAGACCTAAAATCAGTTCTATTGCCGCAAAAGCCGGTACCGCGTATTTAGCTTTTACGTAAATCGGTATGAAAATAAGACCGACTTGCGAATTCGGATACAACATCGCAAACGCTACCAACAAACCGAATATGCAACCCGACGCTCCGAGCAACGGAATCATTTCTAACTCTTGTAACGGCATAGTGCCATTGTATACTTGCCAATAATTAAATGCAAATTGCAATGCCAAAGCTCCCAAACCGCAGAAAAAATAATAAAATAAAAATTTCCGCTCACCCCAAACCGATTCAATCAACGGTCCGAAACTGATGAACCCGATCATGTTGAACAAGATATGCGTTATGCCGTGATGCGTGAACATGTGCGTCAGTATTTGGTACGGACGAAAATTAGGCGATGTCGGATAATAAACACTCAGCATGGATTCGAGACCGGGAATAAAATTCGTGACAATAAATACACCGATGTTTATAAAAAGCAAAATGCGCACGACGGGCGTTAAATTGGCAAACGGACTCATAAAGAAAACTATTTTTAATTTTTTCGATTTTTTTCGATTCTTTTTTATTCAGGGGTAAAAGTAATGAACAAACCAATAAAAAACAGCTATCCTTTAACTTTAATCAAAACACAATGAATTTTGCAGACCTTTTAAAAACCGTTCTAATAATATTTTCGTAAATGGCTATGATAGTGTTTTTGATTTTGTTTCAAAAAAATTATACAAAAACAATTTCTGAAACATAGACCCGCGTGCAACATTCAAATACAACTTTTATGAAAAAGGTTTTTCTACTCTTTCTTTTTATTTCATTAAGTCTCACGATTTTTGCCGGAAACAAAACCGGTAATGTGGAAGGGTACATAAATGACGATAGGAACGGTACACCAATATCCGGCGCCTCCGTGACTTCCGGAAGCAGAATTTCAATCACCAACGAAAACGGGTTTTATAAACTCGAAGACGTTGCCGAAGGAGATTGTACGCTCGCGTTTTTAAAAGAAAACTATCAAACCGGCGCAAAAACGATAAAAATTGTAGCTGCACAAACCGTGAACGTCAATTTCTCTTTGAAATTAGCGGAAGGCAAATTGCCGGAAATTGTGATCAAAGCTGATCGTTCCATGTCGGCAACGTCGTCGCAAGTACTCAACGCTCTGGATTTTCAATTGCGCCCGATAAACTCCGCGCAAGATATGTTGCGCAACGTACCGGGTTTGGTAACGGCACAACACGCCGGCGGCGGAAAAGCAGAGCAGATTTTTATTCGCGGTTTCGATTGCGATCATGGAACTGACATTGCCTCCTTCGTAGATGGTGTGCCGGTAAATATGCCGTCGCACGGACACGGACAGGGTTATATGGATTTGCATTTCTTGATTCCGGAAGTGGTGAAAAATGTTGAAATTTACAAAGGCACTTATTTCGCCGATTTGGGCGATTTTGCAACCGGCGGTGCCGTTAAATTCAAAACAAAAGATGTTCTCGATTATAACACGTTGCAAACTGAACTTACGACAGTGCCGAGTAATCGCGCTTTTACGGCAACGCGCAGTTTACTGATGTACCAATTGTTAAATACGGATAAAGTGTCGAGTTATATCGCTGCCGATTATTTATACGCACCGAGTTATTTTCAATACGACCAACATTTCAATCGTTTCAATTTGTTTTCAAAAACTACTTTTAAAATAGATGAAAACAATACGCTGCGTTTGTTGCTCACTCATTTTAATTCCATTTGGGATGCCAACGGACAAATTCCGGAACGCGCCGTCGAGTCGGGCTTAATTTCGCGCTTCGGTTCAATAGATAATTCGGAAGGCGGTCATACGGGACGGCAAAATGCGTCTTTGACTTTCACAAATGTGACCGGCAACAAAGCATTTGAAGCACAGGCGTATGCTTTCAAATATAAATTCAGTTTGTATTCCGATTTTACTTTTTATAGAGATGACAGTATTCACGGCGACGAAATTAATCAGCAGGACGACAGAACGGTGGTCGGTGCAAATTTGAAATACAGTATTTCAACTTCCTCTACCAACAAATGGTCGGTCGGTGCGGGTATGCGCAACGACAATATCGAAAACGCAAACTACCACGTTCAAAGACGCGCTTACTTAAACACGATTGCGCACTCTTTAATCAGTGAAAATAATACCTTTGTTTATTTAAGAAAAGAAGGAAATTTAACGTCGCGTTTGAAATACGATATCGGTTTGCGATTCAATTATTTGAATTTTAATGACACCGATTTATTACCTTCCGATTCGACTCGTCAAAATTATACGGGTAAAAATTATCAAATGCAACTCGCTCCGAAGTTGAATTTGATTTATACCGCAACCGATAATTTGAAACTGTTCTTAAATGCCGGTCGCGGTTTTCACTCCAATGATGCGCGCGCAGTAGTACAAGATACATCGCACACATTGCCGAGTGCTTGGAGCGGTGAAATCGGTACACAATGGTCGCCGGTAAGAAATATTTATTTTTCGGCAGCTTTTTGGGGTATGACTTTGGATAATGAATTGTTTTATAATGGCGATGACGGTTCAACGGTCAATAACGGTGCTTCACGTCGCATCGGAATAGATTTGAGTGCGCGCGCGCAACTGACGAAACAATTGTATTTAGATGCCGATTTGAATTTATCGCAAGGCAGATTGGTGGAAACGCCTTTCGGGAAACCGGTGCTTGATCATTATTTTATTGCATTAGCACCGCCGGCAACATCAACGGGTGGTTTATCGTATCGGTCCGAACATTGGGAAGGTGCGTTCCGCTACCGTTATGTGAGTCCGCGATCGGCTAACGACGATAATTCCATACGTGCGCGCGGATATTTTATCAACGACGCGAACTGTTATTACAAGACTAAAAAATTCCGTATTGGTGTCAATGTAGAAAATTTATTTAACGTTAATTGGAACGAAGCACAGTTTGCTACCAACAGTCAAATAAGAGGTGAAACAGATCCGGTAAATGAGTTGAATTTTACTGCCGGTACACCGCTTTCTGTAAAACTCATCGTCGGTTTTCATTTTTAATTTAAGGAAAAATAAGGGATAATATTTCAACCTTCGTGGGATTTCAAATCCTACGAAGGTTTTTATTAATATGCGTTTTAAACGGATTTTTTTTATCTTAAACCTTTTTTCTCATTCAACTTCTTATCTTTGCCGCATCTTGATAGAAATTTTTTTGTTCAGTACATTTGTAAATGATTCGGTTTCCCTCATTTTTTTTATTGCTTTTCATACATCTTGTACCGTTGGCAGCCCAAACCGATACCGCACGGTTTTCATTGCCGGCAATTGATACAGCTGAAAGCGCGGATACGGCAACTGCAGCCGATAATTACATTGAAACGCAGCCAAAACCCACCAAAGAACAAATTGAATACGAAAATTCCGACATTAAACCCCATGCCTTCGATGAAAATAATCGGCGCGCACTGACTAAAGATTTAGATTATTCCATAGAAATCGAAGAAAATAAAAACAAAGAAAATAAAAAAAATAATACCTCGTGGTTGACACCGGAACAAGCTCGCGCTTTGATGGAATTATTTAAAGTTCTTTTTTGGTTGATTGCCGCCGGACTGATCTTGTTTTTTGTGTATCAAATTGCCAATAGCGGCAGAATTATTTTCAGGCGCTCGCGCAAAATTGCCGGCAATAACGATGCCGCCATTCATATTGACGAAGAAGATATTCAGAACAACGATTTCGATGCTTTGATTCGGCGCGCAACTACTCAAAAAAATTACATCTTGGCTGTGCGTTTATACTACATGGCTATTCTGAAAGAACTTGATTTGAAAGGCGATATAAAATGGCAAAAAGAAAAAACAAACAGTCGGTATTTATACGAAATGAAAGCGCATCCGTTGCTTATGCCTTTTAATAATTGCACCGACTTGTTCGATACTTATTTTTACGGACAGCGTTTACTCGACGAAAACGTTTTTACGGGCGTTCAAACCGAGTTTGAATCTTTATTGAAATCCGTAACGGTGACAAAACAATTGTAATCATTTTTCCGTTTGACGCAGAAATGTTTTATATCTGAACATATCAAGTGCGGGTTGTTTTATAAATCCGAATTACAAAATCCAAAATCTTTTGAAAAAAACTCTTTTTACCATTTTACGCTACGCGCTGTTTTTCGGTGCCGGCACTGGTATTTTGTTGTGGTTGTACACGGCGCAGAACACGGCTTTTCAGGCGCAATTACGTTTGGAAAACAAAATGCCTTATCCGCTCTACCAAAAACTTTTCAACGATTTTAAATCCGCTAACTTTTTTTGGTTGGGTATGACGTTGGCAGCGTTTACTTTCAGTAATTACAGTCGCGCCAAGCGTTGGAATATGCTGATGACACCGTTGGGTTTTACGCCGAAAATGTCCAATTCTTTTTTTGCCGTCAACATCAGTTACTTCACTAATTTATGGATGTCGCGCGCCGGCGAAGTGGTGCGCGCTGCTTCTTTGGCACGTGCCGAAGGGCAATCAGTCAGCAAAGTAATGGGAACAGTTGTCGTGGATAGGTTGCTCGATATGTTTTCGCTCGCGTGTATTGTCGGCTTTGCATTTTTTATTGAGTATGATGTTTTGTGGTCGTGGTTAGATAAAAATCTGGGCAAAGGTGACGGCAATTTCCGTTTACTGCAACATCCGTTGTTTATTGCGCTCGGAGTTTTGGCTGCAGCGTTGTGCGTTGTTTTGTATGTTTATCGCCACCATATCTTGGATTTACCGGTTTTAAATAAAGCAAAACCTTTTGCCGAACGGTTTTCGGATGGTTTCAAATCCATAGGTAAAATTAAAAATTTGCCGGTATTTATTTTTCATTCGGTGAATATTTGGTTGATGTATTTTCTGATGACTTATTTCTGCTTTTTCGCTTTCGCACCTACGAGTCATTTGGGTGCATTGGCGGCGTTAAATGTTTTTGTGTTCGGCACTTTCGGTATGGTGATTCCTTCTCCGGGCGGCATGGGTACTTATCATTTTTTGGCAACATCGGCGCTGTCGTTGTATGACGTAAAAGGGGATGATGCTTTTTCTTTTGCCAACATCATGTTTTTCACGATTCAGATTTTTTATAACGTTGTTGCCGGTTTGACATCCGTTTATTTAATCAATAAATTGAATAAAAAATCCGTCGCACCGGCATTAAGTGCGGTTGCTTCTTAAAAAATTTAATAGGGTGGATTTTTTCGGGCGTTTATACGCCTGTGAGTTCGTCATTGAACGACTACAAAATAGAAATGCCGTTATTCTTATGGCCTTTTGTGCTAAGTGTACTGAAACTAAAAAAACGTAACGCCGATTTTCGAGGTATAAATGCCTGTATTGAGTTCGGAAATATCCACTTGTTGCCCATTTATTTGTCCTGAAATCACTTGTTGTCCGAGCAGAATGAAGATTTCAAAATTGCTTTTATTAGAATTTTAATTGAAAGCGATTAAAAATGCACAGAAAAATTTTATAACAAAATAAAAGTCTAAACAATTTCTCAAAAAAGCATCAGTTTGTAATAAGTTTGCGCATTAAATATTAAAAACGGAAAAAGTGCGCTGCGGCTCTTTCTGAACTTTATTTTCTTTTACGCCAAATGACGATTTTCCCCAAAAATGTTATTGAACCATAAATTGCCTTAACCCCTCAAAAAAGCCTCAAAAAAACTTCAGAAAATTTTAAAATAAACTTTTATCTTTACAAATGTTAATGCGGGTGTTAATTGACAAATTTTTGTTTACATTTTATAGAAAAGAACATACACTAAATATCGGAAAATGACAGACCAAAAGGCTTTCGAAAACTTAAAAACGGACAACCGCGCCGATGCTTTAGGTTGGATATACAGAACGCACCGCGATCGATTTGTACGCTGGGCAATAGTAAAATACAGATGTACACCCGACGATGGTAAAGATATGTTCATGACTGCTTTAATACGGCTTACGGATAATGTGCGCGATGAAAAAACTAAAACTTTAACATCCGCCTTACTCACTTTTTTGATAGGTATCGGTGAAAATATTAAACACGAAACAGTGCGACTTGCTGCACGTGATACGGAAATAATGTACGAAACAGCACGTAATATGGAAAATGAATTGCCGCCGGATTTGGATGAGACGCGAAATGAAAAAGACACATCGTTAGAGCAACTTAAAAAATTAAGTGCCGCAATTGAAAAATTGGGTGAACCGTGTAAATCGTTGATAGAATATTTTTATTTCGATAAAAAAAGAGACGAAGACACGATGCAACTTTTAGGTTACAGCAGTGCCGCCGTCGTGCGCGGATCTCGTGCAAGGTGTTTAAAAAAATTAAGTGATTTACTCAGCAATAAAACACCAATCATTAATTGATCTTAATTAACTTTATAAAATATAATGGAACTCACTGACAACGATTTAATGTTTTTGGAAGCCCGAGTATCCGGAACGCTTTCGGAAACGGAACAAAAAGATTTGGAAAAGCGCCTTACCGGCGATGCGGCTTTCAGAAAAGAAGCAGAAGCGTATTGTGCGGTCATCAAGTCGCTCAAAATATTAGGAGATAATAAAACAAAAGATTTTTTGCGCGGCATCGATAAAACCATGCCACTGTTACCGACATCGGATAACAAAGTAAGCCGTTTTAAGTTTTTTTTGAAAATAGCGGCAACTTTCTTAATTCTTTTTACCGGTTGGTATTTTGCGGAGCGTGCACAAAAACCGAAACTTTCCGAAGTTGTTGCAGCCGTATTCGAGCCGTATCCTTCGGACTACAGAACGAAGGGTGCAGAAAAAAAAGACGCACAAACATTGGCTTTTCAAGCCTATGATGCGCAACATTTCAATGTTGCCGTACCGCTTTTTGAAAAAGCATTTTCCGAACACGGTGATACACTGTTGCTTTTTTATCGCGGTATAGCACAGTTGGGCGGCGGAGAAAGTTTGGCAGCAAAAACAAGTTTAGAAAAATTGCAAAGTTCGCAAATTGTTCCGCAAGAAATTTTACCTTTTTATTTAGGATTGGTATATTTAGAAACCGGCGAAAAAGAAAAAGCGCGCACGCAACTCACAAAAATTGCCGAAGCCGAAGGCGCGTATCGCGATAAAGCTATTCAGGCTTTGAAATTTTCAGGCAATAAAAAATGAGGCTCATGGAAGATTTTTGTGGAAGTATAAACAGGGCGCTCCCGACGGAGCTGCAAAATGTCCGAATTTATTTTATACTGACAGGAAACTCCTAACGGAGTTTTATAAAAGCATAGAAATAAACTTCGTATCCGCAAAAATCTTCGATGAGTCTTAATAATTTACGCCGCTAAATAATACAAAACCGAAATTTTTTCTTCCTGAAAAAGTAATTGCGCCACGCGCTGAATATCAAGCGGTGTTAAAGCGCGGTAAAAATTAATTTCGGTATTAATGAGGTTTGCATCGCCGACGAGTTCGTACATACTCAAACTCATGGCTTTTGCTAAAGCACCGGCATCGCTGAAAGTATTTTGACTTTCGATTTTATTTTTCAGTTTTTCCAATTCTCGTTCCGACACCAAATTATTTTTCAAAAAGGTTAATTGTTCCCACACTGCTTTTTCTGCCGTTTCTAAAGTAATACCCGGCATCGGTTTGCCTTCAATCAAAAATAAACCCGCGTCCATACTGCCGGTCTGGAAACAATCTATTTCGGAAAAAATATGATTTTCTTTCACTAATTTTTGGTACAATACTGACGATGCACCGCCGGATAAAATATCCGTTATCAAATCCAAGGCGTAATAATTCGGATGCAGGCGCGCAAAACCGTGAAACGTCATATATAAAGCCGGTGTCGGTACTTTTCCCGTAACGGTTTTCGTACGACGTTCAAGTTGCTCGTCTTCTTGCGGCAAATCGGTTTTTGTAATTGCTTGTGCCGGCACGGCTTCGAACCATTTTTTTACGAGATCTAAAACAGCATCGTATCCGCCGAGTTGCGTGATGTTGCCGGCAATGCAGAGTATTGCGTTGTCGGGTGCATAATGATTTTCATAAAAAATTTGGGCCGACTCCAAAGTCGTTTTTTCAACGTGTTCGGGTACTAAACCTATAACGGGCCAACGATACGGATGCTTCTTAAAAGCCAAATCGCCTAAATGATGCCACACATCGCCGTAAGGTTCGTTCAAAGTTGTTTCTGTAAATTCTTCTACGACTACTTTTTTCTGTACGTTCAAAGATTTTCGGGTGAGCGAGAGCGATAACATCCTATCGCTTTCCAACCACAACAGCGTTTCTAAGTTTTCGGTCGGCACTACGGCGTGGTAATTCGTCATGTCGTTATTGGTAAACGCATTGCTCTCGCCACCTGCTTGCTGAATGGGTGTGTCGTAATCTTTTACATTTTTGGATCCGCCGAACATTAAATGTTCAAACAAATGCGCCAAGCCCGTATGCTCAGGATTTTCGTCGCGGCTACCCACATTGTACAAAATATTCAGCGCAATCAAAGGCGTTGCTGTATCGTCGTGTAAAATTACTTTTAAACCGTTAGAAAGCGTGTGGCGTTGGAAGTCAATCATTTTTGGATTTTGGATTTTGGCTTTACGATTTACGATTTAAGAATTTTTTGTTTGAAGCAGAGTTTTCTGAATTTCAATAATTATCAAAATTCAGAAAGTTCTGCTTCAAACAAAAATCCGAAATCGTAAATCCGTCTAAAGTTTATATTTCATTTTCATATAAGCTACTGCTTTGTTGTGCGTTTCTTCGGTTGCCTCCTTATCAAAATTCGGATTCGATGGGTTAGCGAAAGCATGTTCGGCATCGTAAATTTTGTAAGTGAGTTTGTTACCGGCGGCAGTCATGTTTTTATCAAATGCTTCAACTATATCCTTGTTGATCCATTTTTCTCTGCCTGCAAAAAAACCAATCACATCGCAATTTAAAGTTTTTAATTTTTCAACTTCTTTAACGGGCATACCGTAGTACATGATGCAACCTTCGGCGTGTTTTTGTTCGAGCAATGCTGAACGCAAAGACCAACCACCACCGAAACACCAGCCGATACTCACGATTTTAGATTTTTTTCCGGAATAACCGATGGCGCCTTTTATAATATTTTCCATGCGCGGTTCTTTGGCTTCTGCCATAAATTTACCGGCATCTTCGCGGGTAGCAGCAACTTTTCCGTCGTATAAATCAACAGCCAAAACATTGACATCACCGTTCAAATCGTTATAATAAGTTTCCGATTGTTTTTTAATGTAATCGTTCAAACCCCACCATTCTTGGTAAACGAACAACCATTGATTGGTTTTCTTTTTCGCTTTGATGAAAAATCCGTTTGCTTTTTTTCCGTCCGGTGCATCGAAGCTAATGGCAGTACCGCCGGCTGCACTCACGAATGTGAACGGCAACGGTTCGGCGTGTGCTTTCATAAAACTGCTGTTACTGCCCAGTAATTGATAATCTTCCATGCTTTGTACCGCGCAACAACTTTGACCGGACACAGATAGTGTGCCGGATAAAAAAAATACAGCCAACAAAATGGCTGAAAGGTTTTTGAAAAATTTACCCTTTTGATTCATTGTAATGCTGATTGAAATTAAATTTAAAAATTTGTCAGAAATAGTAAAAAAATTAACTACCCCAGTTTACTAACAATTTTTTCAATAATAAGTTGAATTTTCGGTCCGGCAGTTTGTGCCATCGCGATCACTTCTTCTAACGTCACATCTTTTATTATATCCGGCGGATAACTTTTATTCGATACGATAGAAATCATACACACGCGCAAATCCGCATGACGTGCCGCAATCACTTCGGGCACAGACGACATTCCGACAATATCGCCGCCGATAATGTGCAAATATTTATACTCAGCGGGAGTTTCCAAATTCGGTCCTTGTAAACCAACATAAACGCCGGTATGTGCGGTAAAATTTTCAGAACGCGCTGTCTTGAGTGCAATTTGCACGAGTGCCTTATCGTAAGTGTTCAGCATATCCGGAAAACGCACACCGATACGCTCATCGTTTTCGCCGCGCAACGGATTTTCGGCGTGTAAATTAATGTGGTCTGTTACTACTACAATATCCCCGCCTTCAATATCTTCGTTCACACTGCCCGACACATTCGTAACTATCAGAGTATTAATCCCCAAAGCTTTTAAAACATACACCGGAAACGTGACTTGTTTCATTGTATAACCTTCGTAGTAATGAAAACGTCCCGCCATTACCACAACCGGCACGCCTTTTAAATATCCGAATACCAATTTACTTTTATGACTCTGAACCGTAGATACTGCAAAATGTGGAATGTTTTTGTATTCGATTTCGCAAGCGATGAGCAAATCATCTGATAAGCCGCTTAAACCCGTACCGGCAATAATACCTGCTACCGGTATAAAATCCGTGTAGTCGCGGATGTATTCAACAGCATCTTGTATTTGATCGAAAAGCGAAGTCGATTTGTTAAGCGGCATAAATATTTATTTAGACTTATTTTTTCGAGGTAAAATTAAACATTAAGTATGAGGTAGGAAGTATGAATTGTTAAAAAAAGTAGAAACAAAAGAAATTCAGATGCATAAATTATCAATACTTCCTATAAAGAAAATATTTTTATCGCATACTTCGTTTAAATTTGCGCAAATTTTAACGGACGCCGGACATTGGAACTTGGACTTTGGAAAAATTTTATAATTTTCATTCGTCCAAATTCCAAAGTCCCAAAGTCCAAAGTCCCTAATAAAATGGCTAAAGAAATAACACCGCGCAGCGAAGATTACTCACAATGGTATCTGGATATTGTAAAGAAAGCAGGTTTATCCGATAATTCGCCCGTGCGCGGTTGCATGGTGATAAAGCCGCACGGTTTTGCGCTTTGGGAAAATATGCGCGATCAACTCGACAGGATGTTCAAAGATACCGGACACGTGAATGCTTATTTTCCGTTACTGATTCCGAAATCTTTTTTGAGCAAAGAAGCGGCACACGTGGCAGGTTTTGCAAAAGAATGTGCAGTGGTGACGCATTACAGATTGAAAAACGATCCTAACGGCGGCGGCGTAATTGTAGACCCGGAAGCTAAATTGGAAGAAGAACTTATCATTCGCCCGACATCGGAAACAATTATCTGGGATACTTATCGGAATTGGATAAAATCTTATCGCGATTTGCCTTTGCTCATCAATCAGTGGGCAAACGTGGTGCGTTGGGAAATGCGCACGCGACCTTTTTTGCGCACAACGGAATTTTTGTGGCAGGAAGGACATACCGCTCACGCGACAAAAGAAGAAGCAATGGCAGAAACGCTTCAAATGTTGGATGTGTATGCCGATTTCGCGGAGCAATACATGGCAATGCCGGTGATAAAAGGTATGAAAACGCCGAACGAACGTTTCGCCGGTGCAGAAGAAACTTTTTGTATTGAGGCTTTGATGCAGGACGGTAAAGCATTACAAGCCGGGACTTCGCATTTTCTCGGACAAAACTTTGCGAAAGCGTTTGAAGTAAAATTTTTGAATAATCAAAATAAAGAAGAATTTGTTTGGGCAACGTCGTGGGGAGCTTCTACGCGGCTCATAGGGGGATTAATTATGACGCACTCCGACGATGACGGTTTAATTTTACCGCCGAAACTCGCACCGATTCAAATTGTGATTGTGCCGATTCCGAAACCGACACCTGAAATTGATGCGGCGGCATTGCAATTGCAAAAAAATTTGCGCGCAAAAGGTATACGTGTAAAATACGATCAAGACGACAGCAAACGTCCGGGATTTAAATTCGCGGAATATGAAATGATCGGTGTACCGGTGCGCATCGGTATCGGCGCACGCGATTTGGCGGAAGGAAAAATAGAAGTAGCCCGACGAGATACCAAAACCAAAGAGAGTATCGCCCTCGCCGATGCGGAAACGCATATTAACGATTTACTTGTCACGATACAAACGGATATGTTCACCGCCGCAAAAAAATTCCGAGACGACCACATCACCCGCGTAGATGATTTCAAAACTTTTGAAGAAGTGCTGGATACCAAAACCGGATTTATTGCCGCGCATTGGGATGGTACAACCGAAACGGAAGAAAAAATAAAAGAACTGACAAAAGCTACCATTCGTTGTATTCCTTTGGATGCGATAGAAGAACAAGGCGTGTGCATACTTACCGGAAAACCATCGAATAAAAGGGTTTTGTTTGCTCGGGCTTATTGATTTAGATTTTTGAGATTTTACAAATTTTCTAAAAATAAAAGCAATCAATTGCAACCGGATCTATTATAGTGATGTTACTTTGTAGTCATTTTGTGTTTCTAACTATTTTAAAAATTGTTTAATGAAAAAAATTATCTTGTTTGTTTGTTGCGCCTTATTTATCGGTATTTCCGCACAGGCACAAACAAAACCTTTAGTGGTTGGCGATAAAGCCCCAATGTTCACGCTGAAAGATCAAAACGGTAAAATGTTTAAATCGAAAAAATACATCGGCAAAAAAATTATGGTCGTTTATTTTTATCCGAAAGATGAAACCGGAACATGTACAAAAGAAGCCTGCGCGTTCAGAGACAGTTACGAAGCGTTCACTAAAGCCGGTGCAATGGTAGTCGGTATCAACAACCAAGAGGCAGAAACGCACAAAAAATTTGCCGAACATCACAAATTACCTTTCCCGATTTTGAGCGATCCTAACAAAGTTGCCATTAACGGTTTCGGCGTAAAAATGACGCAAAACTATACGGGCAGAGAAACTTTTGTCGTCGGTTTAGACGGAAAAATTGCTTACACTTTCAATTCGGCTTCCGAAGGCGAAAAACACGCCGGCGAGACATTGAGTTTTATAAAAACCATGAAGGGTAAGTAATCTGCTGAACTTAAAGGTTGTTATAAATAGATAAATCCGTTTCATGCGTGTAAACTTGCACTTTCAGCATAAATGCAGGCGTATGAAACGGATTTTCATTTTGTCGGCTCAAAAAAATGAAAAATGAAAAATCGTAAATTCAAAATCAGAAAAAAGTTGTATTTTTGCGACGACTGTTTCAGAAACAATTTTTATGAATCTTAACATAAAGCAGGAAGGTAACTTCAAATATATTGAACTCGGTGATGAAAACAACAAACAACCACTCGTGCTGCTTCATGGTTTAATGGGTGGATTAAGTAATTTTGCGGATATAGTCGAACACTTCTCCAAATTTTACCGGGTTATTGCACCGACATTACCGATTTACGATGCGCCTTTGTCGGAAACTTCGTTGGACGGTATGCTGAAATACTTATCTGATTTTATGGTGTATAAAAATTTGGATAAAGTACACCTTCTCGGTAATTCTTTGGGCGGGCATATCGCCCTCATGTTCACGCTGAAATATCAGGAAAAAGTATCCTCGCTTACCCTTACGGGAAGTTCCGGTTTGTACGAAAACGCGATGGGCAATTCGTTTCCGAAGCGTGGCGACAGAGATTTTATAAAAAATAAAGCGGAAGTTACTTTCTACGATTCCGCAATGGCTACAACAGAAGTCGTTGACGAATTATACAAAATCATCAACGACAGAAATAAAGCACTGCACATCATTATGATGTCGAAATCGGCGGTGCGGAATAATTTGCGCGACCAATTGCACAAAATTTATGTACCCGTGCTGTTAATTTGGGGTCGTCAGGATAATATAACGCCGCCGTTTGTTGCCGAACAATTCAACGAACTTATCAAAAGTTCTAAATTGGTTTGGATAGATAAATGCGGTCATGCACCGATGATGGAACATCCGGAAACTTTTAACGCCATTCTCGAAACTTTTCTGAATGAAATAACGGCAACGTATTCGTTCTCTAAATAAATGCGTTCACAGCATCAAAACATAACCGTTCATTGCTAATTCGCCGAAATCGTCGTAACTTACCCAAATATAACCGCCGTTACCCCATTCGCGACCGGAAGAATTTAAAAGTTCAACCGCTTTGCGCTCGTCATCATAACCCACAGCGACGAGATATTTTGATCCGATAAAATTTTTATCGCCGTTGCGGTAATTCCAAAATTTAGTTTGTTGCAGCGTTTGAAACTCTTGCGTAATGTGAAGTTCCACCGTCACCGGATGTCCGCGCATAATTGCTTTGCGCAAATCATAGATTTTTTGTTGCGCCCGAGTAGTCGTTTGAAAAAGTTGAACGAAATTTCTTATTTTATACTTCAACGAAGAATTCACTCCCGGCGTAATACCCGGCGAGTAGAACGGAAAAACGGAAGCCGACACTGTGCCGGTATTTGCCAAAAAACTTAAATCATCTTCAATATTGCCCGAAATCACGTTCAAACTCAAATAGTCCGGCGAAAGATTGTCTTTATAATTACTGTTCAGATTCACGTAATACTCGAAACAAGCTGTAAGAGCGTATTCGGCAGAATTTTTTCCCGTATTCGATTTTCGCGGCGGCATCATATATGATTTCAAAGTTTGTTCCGACAAAATATCCGTTGCCGAAGACCCCACACCGTCAATAATTTTAAGATATTGTTCCAATCGGTCGGTACTCCTGATACCGAAAGCACTCCTCGTATTGTATGTGACAGGCGGTTGCGGTGCAGTTTGCGCGTTTATGTAAGTTGCACAAAAAATGAATGATAAAACGAAAATATTGGATTTTGACATTTAGAAAAAGGTTTACCGAAAAACGCGCAACAATACCGTTTAATTGCACCGAATTTAAAACTTTACGCTCTACGACCGGATTTCGGCACAAACAAGCATACTTGAGGTGCTGAATATTATTCTTCCTGTAAAAAGAGCGGTGATAACTATTTCCGGACTGTTTCCCGCTTCGCTCGAAATTAGCTCTGCGGGAAAGGGTTTTATGGAGCGACGTGATTTTTATAAAAAAATCACGTCGCTCCTCCCACTCCGGCTTCGCCTTTGAAGGCAGTTATCACCGCACCTTTTACAGCGAGAAATTATTTTAACCGACAACACGCCGAAAATTATTTACCTTCGCTCAAAATTTGAATTATGACAGTGAATGAGCATTTCAAATCCGGTTTCGTGAATATTATCGGCAGACCGAACGTCGGTAAATCCACGCTTATGAATGCGCTTGTCGGCGAAAATATGAGCATCGTGACGCATAAACCGCAAACGACACGCCACCGCATTTTCGGTATCCTGAGTGGCGATGATTTTCAGATTGTATTCAGCGATACGCCCGGTTTCGTTTTGCAACCGGCGTATAAAATGCACGAAGCGATGAATGATTTCATTGCCCAGAGTTTTGAAGATGCCGACGTGATGCTGTTCGTGACGGTTCCCGGTGAATTATTTAATGAAGAAAACGAACTGATAAAAAGATTGAAAACCGCCGAATGTCAGAAAATTTTGCTCATCAATAAAACGGATATGTTTACGGAAGAACAAATATTCGAGCAGGAAAAATTGATGCGCACGTTGGCACCATTCGCGTATGTTTTCAAAATATCTGCACTCAAAGAACGCGGTTTCGGGTATTTACTCGACGTGATAAAAGAAAAATTGCCCTTGAGTCCGCCGTATTTTCCCGATGATCAACTCACCGACCGCACCGAGCGGTTTTTTGTCGGAGAAATTATCCGCGAAAAAATTTTACTGAACTACCGCGAAGAAATTCCTTATGCTTCGGAAGTGAACGTGGATGGGTTTAAAGAAACGAAAACAAACGCCGGCGAGTCCATCGCAAAAATTTCGGCAACTATATACATTGCACGCGAAACGCAAAAAATGATTTTACTCGGCAAAAACGGCAGCGCGATAAAAAAATTAGGTACTGATGCACGCGTGGATATTGAAAAATTTTTAGGCAATAAAGTACATTTAGAGTTAACGGTAAAAGTGCGCGATAATTGGCGCGACGACGACAAAGCATTGAAACATTTCGGCTACAAATAGAAAATTGTATTGACGTAGGATGTAGGAAGTATAGTTTAACAATAAAAAATCCGGTATCGAAATGTTTTTTCGGTACCGGATTTTTTATATTTCATAATAATTTTTAAATTTCTACATTATGATAAAAAATTTTATGATAAAAAATTAGACATCAAATTTATTATTATATTTTGGCACAGAATTTGTTTTTAATTTTAATGTAAGTTTTGGTTAAAAATTGTAAGATTCGTTTTTGGAGACTCGTGGTACTAACTGTGTCACGAGTTTTTTTATGCTTCCTGTTCGCCTTCTTCTTTTTTTCCCAATTGTCCTTCATCTTCCAAACGTTGCATCAGATTATTGATACGGAACATTTCGTCTAAGGTATCATCTAAAAATAAATTCAGGTACGGTATGATGCGCACTTGCTTTTTTATGCGCTGCGCCAATTTGCCGCGCAACAATAGCATTTCTTCGGTCAATAAATCAATAGGTGCTTGTTTTCTTTCCGTACCGAATACGCTCAAATAAACGCTCGCGTTTACTAAATCGGGTGACATTTTTACTTGCGTTACGCTGATGAGTATTTTATGACCGATATAATTGGCGGCTTCCAACTGTAACACTAAACTGAAATTTCTTTTTACGACTTCCGCAACTTGTTTTTGCCTCTTAGTTTCCATATATAATTGACAGGTTGAAATGATATGAGGCGTTAACAAAATTATTTTTCATCTTTGCAGACTTTTTCTAACATTTTTAAAAAAAGTCCGCAAAAGTAACGGCTTTTTGCCGGAATAAAAAAAAATATAAATACCGCATGGACGAAATAGAAAAATATTTTCCGGAACTCACGGATACGCAACGCCGACAATTCGAGATGATGTTACCGTTGTATAGAGACTGGAATGAAAAAATAAATGTCATTTCGCGCAAAGATATTGAGAATTTGTATCCGCACCACGTCTTGCACTCGTTGGCTATCGTGAACGTCATGCGTTTTAAAGCGACTTCGTGCGTCTTGGATTTGGGTTCGGGTGGTGGATTTCCGGGTATTCCGTTGGCGATTTTTTTTCCGGATGTACAATTTTCGCTTGCTGACAGTATCAATAAAAAAATGCGCGTCGCACAAGAAGTTGCGGATGCGCTCGAACTTAAAAATGTTCAGACGTTTCATACACGCGCCGAAGATATGAAAACCGAACAATTTGATTTTATCG
Organism: Chitinophagales bacterium; assembly: GCA_038226035.1. Classification (GTDB taxonomy): domain Bacteria; phylum Bacteroidota; class Bacteroidia; order Chitinophagales; family Saprospiraceae; genus JAAFJT01. The sequence goes on from JBBRQS010000004.1 coordinate 265,327, forward strand.
TATCACGTGCCGTCGCACCACTCGAACAATTAAAGCGTTGGAGTTTTAAACTTTTGAAAAAAAAACATCAAAACATTTTACCCAACGGTTTATTGGCTTTGAAAGGCGGCGATAATTTGAAAGCGGAAATAAAAGAACTCGGAAAAGGAGAGTATGCCGATGTTACACCGATAAAAACTTTTTTTACGGAACCGTATTTTGATGAAAAATTTGTGGTGTATGTGCAGGGTTAATTTTTCAATAGCCCAAAGAATTTTAACCACATATGGACACATGAGGCTGTACATAAGGTCACATAACTGCTTGCGATTTATCTTGAGGTCAACATATTTTATGTGAACTTATATACGGCCTCATGTGTCCGTATGTGGTTAAAAGTTACAAAAATAAGTTTCATAAAAAATCCTTAGCACTTGAAATTCTTTCAAATGATAGGGTGTTAAAAAATCGGGTATTTTTTTGTTTTGTATTTGGTTATTTAATTTTTCGGCATCCAATAACCGCAAATCGCGGTCGTTTTTATTTTTATAATTACCGCAAACATATACGGGTTTAAATTCAACGTTTTCCAAAAAAGTAATCGGTGTATTATCTGCGTTGATGCCTTTCGTGATGTGCAATTTGAGATACAACGTCAAGTGTCCCCAATTAAAAATATCGTAAGCGATGAAATCACCGCAAGCAAAATTCACGAACCCTGCTTTTTGTTTTTGAGTAAACGGACAAACGAAATCGAAACGCGCTGACGGCTGTATATGGTGCGCGTGATTGCCTAAAATCGCGTCCGGTCCGCAGTGCGAAAAAATTTTTTTTACGTTTTCAAGAATTTGCGCTCCGGGATAAACCTGATACGCATTGCTGAAATGTAAACCCAAAACAACAAAATCGGCACTTCTTTTTTCGCGCGCGTGTCTTATTAATTCTGTAATCGGCGAAACATCGGCATCCGGTTGATTGACTTCAACATGATTCACTAACCAATCTTTTCCTTCGGAATTCCGGAATTTATTTATCGAATAAGTAAACGCGATAAAAGCCACACGCACGCCGTCGCAATCAATGACCGGAAAATCAAATTTTTCATCGGCAGTGGAAGCAGTTCCGGTAGGAAAAATATTTTTTTCTTTTAAAAAACGATTCGTTGCCGCTAAACCGGCTTCACCCATATCCAAAGCATGATTGTTAGCAGTACTAAAAACATCGAATTTTTTTTTAGTTGATAGCTTTATAGATTTCGGATTTCGGGTTTCGGATTTCGGAATCATATTTTGATTGCTGACTACCGGCTGATGAATGACCGAAAACATTTCTTCACCGGCATTGAACAGCATATCGTTCAACATAATTTCAGGTACTTGTGACGGTGGCTTGGAAATATCTATCGGTGTTTCGAGATTGGCGAAAACGATATCCGAAGAAAAAAAATCGTCGGCAATATCGTCCCAAAGATGCGTACAATATTTTTTTTGAATCCATTCATAAGGCATAATATCGCCGGCAGCCGTTATCGTGACGTTTTTTTTTTCGAACAAGTCGGCATAAATAATTCGGTTAGCGGAAAAATCGGGTGGGTGGGTTCTGAAAAATTCTGCCGTTGCACCACCGGCATCGTCTGAAACCGGCGGTTGCAAATAATATTTATAAGCGAAATAAATGATGTCCGAAAAAGTAAAATACAACGGATCGTCGTGAAAAAAAAGTGGTGGCACGGCACGTTTTTTTCCGTAAAACAATTTCACTATACGCAGCGAGGCGCGCAACACAAAGACCAAAAATTTATTCCGAATGCGGAAAGCCGTAACAGCCGGAAATAATTTCCAAAGTTTCAATCCGGTTTTTTTAGCAGTTAAAATAAAAATTGTATGAAAGAAATTCAAAAAAGAAATTCAAAAAAGAAATTCAAAAAAGAAATTCAAAAAAGAAATTCAAAAAAGAAATTCAAAAAAGAAATTCAAA
>JBBRQS010000005.1:0-229222 GCA_038226035.1 Chitinophagales bacterium
AGAATCGTTAAGCCCGACTGCGCCGATGGTACTTCATCATCATGTGCGGGAGAGTAGGTCGCCGCCAACCCAATACAAGCCCTCGTCGCGAAAGCAACGGGGGCTTCGTCGTTATAAAAAAGCAAAACTAAGAAAAAATTGATTAAAACGTTGTGGTAGAAAGTATCAGTACTCTAACAAAAACAGCATCATTACTTAAAAGGCTTGCTTGGTTTTGGACAGCCGTTGCTACTATTATTGCATCCGGAAGTTTTAAGTCGAATTGTATCCGATGACAACAAATTTTGCAAATTGGATTAGTTATTGAGTAAAGCAGTAACAGCGTTTGTATCTAAAATAAATTTACCATTCATCTCTTAATAGCCTTTGTTGAATTACGGCATCACCTTCCCATTCCAATTTGCCGACTAAATCTGCGAAATCGTAACGCGCTTTTTTTCTTTTTTTTCTTTTTTATCCAAAATCACTTGGACATAGTCTATTGTTTCAAGAAATGCCAATAATTGCCGATAACGATTATCGTTAACTTCCAATATAAGTTGTTTCATGTTTCTTTTAGTTTTACTTAATTCAAAGGCAGCTGTATTTTACAAAAATTAAAATAGTTTTCGATTTTTGGCTGAAAAGGGGGCTTAGACAATTTTATTTCCCTTTCGCTTTAAATCCTTCGAACAATTTTATTTCAAAGTGCCTTTATAATTTCTATAAATTCATCCATTTTCAATAAATTTATTTTAGGAAAACTTGTCAATTTCAAAATATTATAATCCCTGTCATTCGTAACGAGGTAGTGCGCATTTGCAGCAAAAGCACAATCCACAAATTTATTGTCATCTAAATCAGAATAAATTAAACGAGTTTGAAAAGATGGGGAGATGAGATGAATATTAGGGTTAATCATCAGAAAATCAAGATTGAGCTGAGCAACTTTGGAGTTGAAAATTTCGCTTAATTTTTCTTCATATTCCAAAAGAATTTCGGTGGAAACGGCTACTTCATAAGCAAAATCGTCTAACTTATCAAAGACAAGTCGATAAGGGGAATATGGAGAAACCGAACTCAAAATAATATTGGTATCAAGTACAACTTTGAGCATCAGGCTTCTTCTGTTTTACCCAACCATTTATGAATATCCTGTTCGGAATATCCTTTCTCAAGCCATACTTTGCCCGCTTCAGTACGCATTTTCTGCATCATAAATTTGGACATTACTTTTTTGAGTTCCATTAATACTTCATCGGAAACACCCACAGAATAGAGTTTCAATAACTCTATTTGGATATTTGATAAAAGTGGTGGTGGATTTTGCAAAACCATTTTTTTATAAATTTAAGCAAATATAGTCATTTTCAAAATAAAATGAAAATAGTTTTTGTTTTCTGCCGATAAACCGGGCTTAGACAATTTTATTTCCCTTGCACTTCAAACGCTTGGTGTAACAGTGCTTTTAATAATTGTATTTGTTAGCTGGTGAAAAATGGAGGATGCAAGTCTGCCATTTTTAATAATTTTCGCAAGTTGACAGCATTAACTCGATTGAGTTTTAATAGGCTGATTGTGGCACGACCAATTGGTGTAATCCCTAAGATGAGCATATCGTCATCGCTCCATTTAAAATGGTCTGCCCACACATCTTGTCGCGGGTGGTAAAGTCGCACAATTTGTTTTGTCAAAGGGTCAGCAAATTTGATTTTGTTGTGTTTATTATTATTGCAAATGCCGCAGCTTCGTGCCAAATTCTCTGACTCTGTTTTACCGTCTAAAGAAATTGGAACTATATGATCATAATGAAAAAAGTCAGTTGAAAAATTGGAAGGTAAAATACAGTATTCACAATAATTCTAAGATAGTTCAAGAATCGTCCGTTGAATACCGACGGGAATATAAATTTTAGGCATGAACAAGTGGAGTTAGACCCAAAGATTCCATAACTTGTGGTAAAGAAACATCCTGCAACTGTGAGAGTTCAATCATGTATTTCACACGTTGATTGCGTAATTTTTCTTCTTGATTGGCTAAGTTTTCAAATTCAGTATGTTCAGCGTCGGTCATTGTCCTTAGTTCCAATTTTTCTACTAAGATTTGATAGCGTTCAGATTTAGTTGAATCTAAAATTGTATGATTAATTTTAGATAAAAGTTGACGCTGGCGCAACGTTTTGTCTTGCGTTCTTTTTCGGCGCAACAAAGCATTGATATCAATCAGAAATCGCTCTAACTCTGCAACCGGCATTTTGTCTGCATCACGCAAAAGGCTTTTACTATCTATTGTGGCGGGTTGTGCATCCATTTTTTTATAAATTTAAGCAAATATAGTCATTTTCAAAATAAAATGAAAATAGTTTTTGCTTTCTATAGAAGTAAGTAATTATACTGATGCATAAAAAATCATTTCTCTTTAAGACTACAAAAAAAATGCGGTTAAAAATACAAGCCAAAATATATGAGAGAGATTAAAATTAAATTTAGGCAGTACAATTGCCGTTTTATATTTTATTAAGTTGCGTCAAAATGATAGTTGGATAAAATTTTTAACATTGCAGTCTCATGTTCCTTAGAAATTTCTTCATTCCAAATTTCTCTTGAATAAATATCAACCAGTTTAAGGCTTTCAATTCCCTTTTTTTTATCAATTTTATCTTTAAATTGAAATTGTTTCCATTTAAACACGTTACGATTGTATTCAGAATTAGAACTGATACTTATTAATGCAAGATTTCCAAAACTATTTAAATCTTCCTCTTTCCACTTAGTATTTTCATCTTCAGGATTCTGAGGAAAAATGTGTTCAATAGACCTGTTACTTCTAAATTGAAAACCTTTTATTTCAGTTTTCCAATCATTGAAATTAGAATTATCTTTTTCTATCCATTTCTTCCATAAACAGTAATCAAGTTTATAGAACCAATAACGTTCAGTTGCAGTTCCGAGAGAAAGTTTTTTTGAATCAACTGAGATTTTACCCAACGGTTTATTATTTGAAATGTCTTTTAAAATGAGATTTGAGGTTGGCATTAAGTCGTTATAGTTTAAACGTGCATAAGCCAATGAATTATCAAGATTCTCAAGCCACTCCATGTAATCTTCATCCTTAACTTCTGTTGTTTGACGTAAATAAGCTAATACAGGTGTGAACCAATGCTCAGTTGATGTACTAACATTCAACATCGCCAAAATTTGGGTTGATTTTTCATAATCTTTCTTACGTTCAATCTCTTCTTTATCAATAGTTAATATACGTGTCTCCCACAAATTATTGGTGCCGTTTCTATAATTTTTGATAATATACTGATCAAACAAAATTCGCAAAATTAAAACTTCTTCTATAAATTTAATTGCCTTATCATTATCAGAAATCTCTATTATCGTGAGTAGATCTTTATCTTTTAAACGGACTTCAACATTTTCGGTGAAAACTTTGTAAGAGTGCAGTAAAAAAGTAGGAAAATTAACTATTGAAGTAAAATTCTCGCTTACTTCTTTTTCTTTTTCATTAATTTTTTCATTGATTTTTTCAGTTTCGGCTTCGGCTAAAATTTCGTCAAATGATTTTTCATTTATATTTTCATTGGTTGTAAGTACAGAAATAAATTCATTAATATTTTCGAATTTTTTTTCAAGTAGTTTATTTATTTCCGATTTAATTATTTTAACGTCTATTTTTTCAAAACTCCTCTCTAAATACTGATTCATTTGGGCGCAAGCATCCCAGATTACAGCATATTTTTTTTTATTTTCAGTATCACTAATTTCACTAATTATTCTCGCTTTTAAAATCTCGTGCTTTTCAAGTTGAATTCCTCTATTATTCATTATCTCAAAATATTTATTTAAATCAGTCGAATCGGGCAATGTTACTTCAACTAATTTGGCATTTCTATAAATATAATCTCCGAAAGATGCCTTTTGATCCTTATCACTTATTTTATCAAAAAATCGTTTTATCGTATCTATGGCATTAACCATCATCATATTTACTCCTCGCTCTGCTTTTTGATTTTCAAATTCATTTACATTCAAATTAACTAATTTTTTTAAGAATACACGATCTTCTTCACGTGCAATAAAATCTAAACGAAGATGTTCAGAGTTTTTACAAATGAACTCATTCCAATCTGACTTGATACTTTTTAAAACAAATCCAATCAGCCATAAGGTAGTCATTCGCTGTTGACCATCAACTAACGCATTACGATATGTATTCTTTTCTACCTTAGATTTTACTATATTGCCAATAAAATATATCTGTTCCCTATTGAATTTAAAAGTATCGTAGAGGTCAGTCAACAATTGTTCGACTTGTTCGGTTTCCCAAGAATAAAGTCTTTGGTATAAAGGAATAGAAAAAAGTCTTTCACCTATATTCTCAGGTGTAAATTCAGAAACATTGAGTTCGCCTTTATTCATGATTTATTCTCGTTTTTAAATTTAACTTTGATTTTTATAACAGAATACTGTTTTAATTCTTCGTGAAACTTGGAGTAAAACCCTGATTTTTCTCCATACAAAGTGTTAAAGTAAGAATTTCTTATCCCTTTCTGGATTTCTTCTTTATTAAACTTAGAATACTTGCCTTCGGTAACATCTAAAATCTTATGAATAATATGTTCGGGAAAAGCCGCTTCATTTATGAATTCAACAATATTATTCCCTTCTTCTTTGATAAATTTATTAATTGAAGCATTTTGTACAGAAAATTGCCGAAACCGCAAAATAGAAAGTTGGTGTTCGGCACAAATGGCAAACTCTATTAATTGTTCTTCACCAAATTTATCATAATAAAACAAACAACAGGCTTCGAATACTTCAATTATATAGGAAACTCCCGAATTATAATTTAGGATATTAAGGCTTCGATGCAGAGTGATAAATAATTGAGATATATTTCCTCCTCCTCCAAATAATTCTTTATATAATTGATTATATTTTTCAATAAACCAAAAGAATTGTTCGCCGCCTTCAAGGGGTTGCATCATTTGAAAAGGTAAATATTTTTTAGATTCACTCACAAATTTGAGACGTTTCGTTCCTTGCCATACATCTATATTTCGGTAAATAAATTCTAATCCATCATCCGCGTCATGTTTTTCTCGGTCAATATATCTCCATTTAGAAAAGATTGGAGGTTGTTGATATTGATTTAATTTGTAAAAACCATCGCTGCTTCTATAACTTCGTTGTGATTTGAACTCTTTTAAGACATCTACTTCGCCGTATTTGCCACGGCTCCACATTCTTGTTCTACCTAACAACTTATTGATTAAAAAACTTAATTTCTTTTCTTTATCAATTTTTTCCCAGTAGATTGTACATTCAGTTTGTAATTTTTCATTACTGTTACTGATATAACGTAAATGGTGCGCTTTTAATAAATCGTACTTCTCAAGAGGCTTGCCTCGACTATTTTGACTATCAAAAAACACAAAAGCTTCGTCTTGCGTAGGAGCATTAATATGTACGAACCAAATATTATGTAAAATAAAATTTTCAAACTCTTTTTTATCAATTTCTTTTTTATCCAACCACTCATCAATAACCTTAAAATTGGCTTTCAGATTTGTTTGAGATTCGGTATGATTATATGGTTGAGAACTTAATCCTGTTTTTTTATATCCTAAAGCATAAAGAATTATTGCTATGGTGGTTAATCGTTGCTGACCATCAACAATTTCCTTTTTATTATCAAATTCATAAATTATAATGGTTCCGATTAAATAAATATCTTGTTTATGTTCAAAAGACTCTTTTAAATCATCCAATAATTGAATTACTTGCTTTGGTTTCCAAGCATATGGGCGTTGGTATTCAGGGATTGTCAAACAATCATTTATGAGTTCTGAAACTTTTTTGCCAGATGCAATTTTTGTGTTATCAACCATTTTTTTAATTCTTAGTTTACACACAAAAGTAATAAAAATTTAATTTATAAAAAAAATATTTCACGTTTTAATCAAAAAAAATATTGTCAGTGGTTGGATGCCTAAAAATACTATTAGTTTTGTTTAAAAAAAACACAGTAGCTCAATTGACATCAAAAATCAAAAAATATACCGAAATCATTTCTGACTACGTGACGGAAGTCGGCACCTATTTTCGTGATGCATTAGGTGCGTCGTTGGAATACGAGGCAATTTGCGACAAACAAAATAAACATTTTCAACTCGTCAGGCTCGGTTGGTCGGAAAATGATTTCTTTTATCAAATCCTGTTTCATATCGACATCAAACCGGACGGTAAAGTTTGGATTCAAAAGAACAGTACGGAAATCGGTGTCGGTGCGGCACTTATCAAAAAAGGTGTTGACAAAAGCGATTTGGTTTTAGGTTTTCGCTCACCTGCAATGAGAGCATTGACGCATTTTGCGGTTTAAATACAAAACAAAAAAAGCGAAAAACAATCCCCGGCGCCAGCAATTATTTTTAGCTTTTTTTCCGAAATTATAAACTCTATTCATTTTTTTGAGGTACTTAAAATAATTGGATAAATTATTTCTGAAACAATAGTGTTTGTCTCACATAAAACATTATCTTTGCGCTCGTTTTCGAATATTTTTTTTAATTAAACCACATTAACACTTCGACCATGCGTCATTATGAAGTTACTTTCATCGTCGATCCCACGCTGCCGGGCGATGAAATTGCAGCTACTGCTCAAAAATATGTGAACACTGTATTTGAAGCCAAATACACGATCGTTCATATAGACGAATTGGGCTTGCGCCAATTGGCGTATCCGATTAAGAAAAAAAACAGCGGTTATTATTATTCCGTTGAATTTTCAGGTGAAAACGGTGAAGTGATTGACCGAATGGAATTGGCTTTGCGCCGCGACGAAAAAATCTTGCGCTTCCTCACGGTTGCTCTTGATGCACACGCCTCACAATACAATGCCGACAAACGCGCCGGTAAACTCGGCAAACGCAAAAAAGCATTGGCGGAAGTAAAAGCAGCAAAAGAAGCGGCTTTGCTTTCAGGCGACAACGGTAGTATCGGCGACGAATAATTTTTTCCTTCACCTTAAAACAAAAATTGCTGTTATGGCATCTAAAGACGATATAAAATTTTTAAGTAATCCGAACATCGGTCAACAACGCAAAAAATATTGCCGATTCAAAAAATTCGGATTAAAACACGTGGATTACAAAGATCCGGAATTTTTATTGCAGTTCATCAACGAACAAGGTAAAATTTTACCGCGCCGTATCACCGGTAATTCCCTTAAATTTCAACGCCGTACTGCTACTGCCGTCAAACGCGCACGCCATTTGGCGATGTTGCCGTATGTAGCGGATTTGATGAAATAAGTCGTTAGTTGTTGGTTTTTCAGTTATTAGTTGCTGGTTTTTGAATTTTTATTTATTTAACAACCGGCAACACAACAACTGACAACTGAAAAACCAGCAACTAATAACTAAAAACTCACTCTTAATTTTAAATAATAATGGAAATAATATTATTAAAAGATGTCGAAAAACTCGGCTATCAATATCAGATAAAAAAAGTTAAAGACGGTTTCGGAAATAATTTTCTGATTCCGCAAGGTTTCGCGCTTGTGGCTAATGACAGCAACCGCAGAAAATATGCTTCCATCGTCCGCGCTCTCGATAAAAGAGAATCTTCGCGTTTGGATGAGTATAAAGCACTTGCCGCAAAAATTGAAGGTCAAACCGTGACCATTTCAGCAAAAGCGCGCGACAAAGGCAAATTGTTCGGTTCCGTAGATGCCGGTCAAATTTCAAAAGCCATCGAGGATAAATTGGGTGTTGTCATCGAACGCAAAAAGATTTCCGTCGAAAATATTAAAGAACTCGGTACGCATGAAATTACGATTTATTTGCACAAAGAAGTTCCCGCAAAAATGAACGTGCAAATTATATCGAAAACCGCCGAAGCGAAATAGGAAATAAAAAGTAATCGCAAAAAAAAATGTGCTCTTTCAGTGTGAACTGAAAGAGCACATTTTTTTTTCAAAAAATAAAATTTGAAAAAGAATTTGAAAAAGAATTTGAAAAAGAATTTGAAAAAGAATTTGAAAAGAATTTGAAAAAGAATTTGAAAAAGAATTTGAAAAGAATTTGAAAAAATAAAAAAAACTTTTTGTTTTTTATTTAAAAAAATGTTTATCTTTGTATTTGAATTTAAAACAAAAAAATTTTTTTTATCGTTAAATAAATTATTGTTGAAAGAGTGTTGCATTTGAGTAGATACTATTAAAAAAATAAGGAAATAAAAAAAAATCTTTCAACGTTACACATTAAACGTCGTGAACAATGAACCGGACTAATTCGTCAGACAAAAACAAATTGAAAGTTATTTACAAAAGTTCCGTTGCAAAAAACAACGTACAAAATACGTCATCGGGACAGTTTCAAGAAATGGCACAACATTTTTTGCAAGGATTTTATCGCACTGTTACAGCCCTGCAACACACCTTACACCGTTATTCGTTTGGTGTTTTAGGTGATTTGCCGTTACTTAATGTAGGTAAAGTATCTATATTGGGAATAATTATGTTTATTATTTGGAACGGAGGTATTGCTTTTAATTCAAATAGTAGTAAATTTGCAACAAGTAACAAATACGAGAGAACGCGCGACAGTCACTATGTACAAAAAGTAGCAAGCGATGATACTTACGGGAAAATGTCTTTCGACTTATCTCCGGCATCACCGGATCAACTTCACGCTACTCAAGTTAAAAATTATATTGAGCGTTTTGCACCCGTAGCCGTTGCTGAAATGGATCGTTGTGGTATTCCCGCGAGCATCAGTATGGCTCAAGCAATTATTGAAAGTCGTTCGGGTTCCAGCGTATTGTCGATCAAAAATAATAATCATTTCGGTATAAAATGTTTTTCGAGAACTTGTCCGCCGGGACATTGTACAAATTATACGGACGATCACCATAAGGATTTTTTTATAAAATACAAAGATGCGGAAAGTTCTTGGCAGGCACACAGTCAGTTTTTGTTGAAAAATCGGTATCGGGAATTATTGAAATACGGTAAAAATATCAACGTTTGGGCAAAAGGTTTGCGCGAATTCGGTTATGCTACTGACAAGGATTATGATAAAAAAATATTAGCAGTCATTCATCAATACGATTTAGCGAAGTTAGACGATTTGTAAAATACGATTTAAATTCTCATTTTTGTGAAAAATAAGTGATCAATCAGTTTTATTAATATCCGGTGTTACTATAAAATGTGCCACCGAATTTTAAATATCGTGTTTATGAACTAATTTAAACAAACAAAGTACACATACTATGACCAAACTTGTTTCTCTGGGGCTTTTTGCTCTCATGGTTATCGGATTTATTCAGGGCTTATCACCTGTCGGTAACAAAACCGTTTTAAAACAGTCCAAAGAATTTAGAGACGTTCCGATAATTCCTTTGAGCGACCAAATTAAGTTGGCTAGATTAGAAAAAAATATCAGTCAACAACAATTGGCTGAAAAAACGGAATTAACGAAGTATAATATCGAAGCAATAGAAGCCGGCGAAGCCGTACCTTCAGGTGAGGTATTGAGAAGGTTTGAAAAAGCACTCGATACAAATTTGTCAAACATTCATTGATTTTTAAAGTACAGCTTGAGATTTCATAAAAGATTTTATGTTTTCGCTGTACTTATTTATTTGAAGTTTTAGTGTGTTTTTCCATAGTATTGATCATCACCCGTTAGAAAGGTGATGATTTTTTTTTGATTTTTTTTAAATGTTTCAGCAGTTGCCACGTCCTTCAGGACGTAGTACACTATGACAAAAAACTTTTAGGGCTTCAGCCCTTTTTGTGTACTTCTAATTACTTTGGAAGGGCTAAGCCTTGTAATTATTATCTTTCATCTATCCAAGCCCTAAAGGATATGGCAACTACTAAATAATTACGCTTTTTTTAAACGATACGGCCTTGCAAAACAACATTTGTGTTCTACAAGACCGTATCGTTTTCACAATAAATCCATACAACTTATTTCCCGTCCAAGAATGCCGTATACGTTTTTATTGTTAAAGCCGGTTTACCGGTTTTAGCTAATGCCGCATTCAAATTAGTCATGCGGGCGGTAAAGTCGGCAAATTGTTTATTGACTTTAGCAAGTTCGCCTTCAAAGTATTTCAGTCTGTCCATTTGCGTATCTGAAACCTTACCCGGAAAACCGACCACACCGGAATAGCAACGCGACAATTCTTCGCGGAGGTGTTCGCCGGCGGCAATATAAAAATCGCCGTCGAGTATTGTAACAGAAGCATTGTATTTTTGTACATCCATTGATAAATCGGTGAGCTGTTTAGCTAACTTTTTATCCGAATTTTCCACGCTTTTTGCAGCAACAGTTGCTTGCTCGCTGATGCTTTTATTTTGATAAAAAACATAACCCAATTGATTCACCAAATCATACGCTTTCAATGATAAATCTTGTTGTTGTTTTCTGTCGGCAATCGGATACGGACAATTGTCGGGATATTTTATTAAAAAACTGCCGTTGTACACGTTGGTACCCTTCGTGATTTTATACGTATAAGTTCCCTCAGGCAAACTCGGCGGAAATGCGCCGCGACCCATTGCTTCTATATTTGTGGTCGGTGCAGCTTTGGGCATCGGTAAAATGGTGGCAATATTCACAACATTAATACCCGCTGATTTTCCTGCCGGCAATTCTTTCATGTATTTACCGCTCGGATCAAACAATTCTATTTTCATTTCGCCGAAAGTGTGGCGTTTTTTCTGATAATAAACAATTTGTACGTCATCGGATGGATCTTCGCCTTGAAAATTTCCCGCACCACCGAACCAACTGCTGCTTTTGCGCAATTGATAAATTTTCGGTTTGGTAGCAAATAAATGAAAGTCTTTGTCCTGAATTTCTTTTGTCAAAGCGCGTAACGCCGTTAAATCATCGAAAATAAAAATGCCGCGTCCGTGTGTCGCAATCACTAAATCCGATTCTTTGGGTTGAATCACCATTTTCATAACGGCAGTTTTCGGAATATTATTCGTGAAGCGTTTAAAGCTTTTTCCGCCGTCAATCGAAATAAATAAACCGAATTCCGTTCCGAGAAATAATAAATCTTTGTTCACGATGTCTTCGGTAAGACAGTGCGCATACGCATCAACGCCTTCTATATTCAGTGACGACCAAGTTTTTCCTAAATCTGTCGTTTTATAAACATAAGGTTTTTTGTCGCCGCTTCTGTGTCCGTCTATAGTGACGTAACAAGTATTTCTATCGTAGTGAGATGGTTCAACGTGACTCACCCATAAACCTTTCGGCGCACCGATTTTATCTATTACGTTCGTCCAAACTTTACCGCCGTCGCTTGTAATTTGTACATTTCCGTCATCGGTACCGCACCAAATGACATTAGAATCTTTCGGTGATTCGGCGATTTGTACAATCGTGGTGTTGGTTTCGGCACCTGACCAATCTGAACTCAAGCCGCCGGTTTTTTTATCTTGCCGCTTCGGGTCGTTGGTTGTTAAGTCCGGTGAAATTTTAGTCCAAGAATCACCCGCGTTGTACGTTTTAAATAAAAACTGACACGAGTAATACATTTTATTCGGATTGTTAGGACTGACCGCAATCGGCGTGTTCCAATTCCAGCGATATTCCGGTTCACCTACTTTCGCCATAGGTTTTATGTCGCTTTGAGTGCCGTCTTTTTTATTCGAGCGCATAAAATCTCCGCCTTGAGATTCGGAAAAAACGATATTTTTGTCGATCGGACTCGGAAAAACGTAAAAACCATCGCCACCTGAAGCAAAATTCCAATCCTGATTTTTTACACCGCCGCCAGTTGCGTTAGGTGCATACCACGAACCGTTGTCTTGCAAACCACCGTACACATTATACGGTTCTTCATTATCTACTGCCACTTGATAAAATTGTGCGAGCGGCAAATCCATACATTGTTTCCAAAGATAACCACCGTCGGCTGAAATAAACACACCGCCGTCGCAACCGAGAATAATATTTTTAGGATTTTTCGGATGAATATAAAAAGCGTGCATATCGGAGTGTACGCCCGAACCGATAACGCGAAAAGTATTACCGCCATCTTCGCTGATAATACCTTGTAATCCGGCTTTAATTAATTTATTTTCGTTGGTCGGGTCCACCACAATACGCGAAAAATAAAACGGACGCACTGTCGTACCGAAATCACTGTTCGTGTGCACCCAAGTTTTGCCGGCATCCGTTGTTTTATAAATACCTTTTTCGTTTTGTTTTTCGCATTCGATACTCAAATACATCGTTTTCGGATTAGACGGTGCCATGCCGATACCGATACGACCGAGTGTTCCTGACGGTAAACCACCGCCTTCTATTTTTATCCAAGTTTTACCCGCATCCGTTGTTTTGAACAATCCTGAACCTTTTCCGCCTGAACTGAAAAAATCCGGTCGGCGGCGGTGTTCCCACATAGCGGCGTATAAAACATCCGGATTGGTCGGGTCAATGACTAAATCCGCAGCACCGGTTTTTTCGTTGATGTAAAAAATTTTATTCCAAGTGGTACCGAAGTCGGTTGTTTTATAAATACCTCTGTCTTCTGAGTCGCTCCATAACGCTCCTTGCACTGCAACGTAAATCGTTTTCGAATCGCGCGGATCAATTTGAATATTGGCAATGCGTTCCGATGTCGGTAAACCTTTAAACTCCCAAGTAGAACCGCCCGTTCGCGACACGTAAATACCGGTGCCGACACTCACGGAATTGCGCACCCAAGGTTCGCCCGTGCCGACCCAAACGGTATCGGTATGGTTTTGATCCACTCTTATTTTTCCGATACTTTGCGGATTGTCATCAAATATCGGATGAAAACTCGTGCCACCGCTTATACTTTTCCAAACGCCGCCGTTGGCTGCCCCAATGTAAAAAATTGCCGGATCACTGTTCACGCCCTCCACATCGCTCACGCGTCCGGACATGACAGCCGGACCAATTGAGCGCACGCGCAAACCGCCGAAACTCACCGAGCGCGGTTGGTTTTCCGGTTTTATTTCCGGACTTTGCGCTGAAATAATGCTGCTGAATAAAGCAATAAGTAAAATGAATTTTGTTCTGTTTCCAAACATGATTTTAAATTTTAGATTTTTAAACGTAAATATTGGTCGTTAGGTATTGAAGAGATATGATGTCCTGCGCCCAACGCGTTTCAAAGCTAAAATTCCGGCATCTTTTGCGAAAGACCAAATTATTGCGATAAATATTCGACGGAAGTATTAAAAAATCGGACTAATATCGGTGTGATTTATAACTGCTCAAACAATTTAGATAAAATCAGAATTTTTCAAAACTCCGCTTCTAACCAAACAATTTCGCCTTGCATATCTATGTACGCCCACATACCGTCCTTTTCTATGAGTGCCAAATCGTTTTTGAAATTGGCAGCACGATCAAGAAAACGCGGTTTTACGGCTATGTTGCCTTCCACATCCAGATACATCCATTGTTGCTTTATTTTCACGGCGGCTAAACTTTCGCTGAAAGGTTGCGCATCATCGAAAGTCGGTTCAATGTGCAATGTTGCAGTGTCTGTCATATAACCGTATTTGCCTTTGTACTCGAAAACTGCAAGACCCTCATTGAAATTACCGGCAAAATCGAAAACGGGTTTTATGATAACTTGCCCGTTCATATCTATGAATCCGAATTTATTTTCCGTACATATCGCTGCTAAACCTTCCGAAAAATACCCTTCGCTCACATTTTCTATTACCGGATAGGTGGGTGGAATAATTTCTTTACCGGATTTATGAATTAATCCCCACGTATTATTTTCTTGTATAACAGCCACGTCACCTTGAAAAGTACCGGCAACCGAATATTGTGGTTCTATTGTTTTATGTCCTTTGTTGTTGATGTAACCGAATTTACCGTTTAGTTTCACGCAAGCCAAACCGTTGTTGAATTTGCCGGCATCTTCGAATTGCGGCTGAATAATGAATTCTCCTGCGCGATTAATATAACCCCACTTACCGGCGCGTTGCGCCGCCGCCATACCGCCACTGAAATCGCCGACGTTTTCAAATTGCGGATCAATGATAGTATTGCATCTGCCGTCAATAAATCCCCAATAATTCACGAGTTGAACGCGCGAAAAACCTTCTTCCATGCGTCCGACGTTGGTGAAAAGCGTTTTGAATAACGGACGACCCAGTGTATCGATATGTAAAATACGGTCAAAAATTTTTACGCGCGCAAAGCCGTTGTGAAATTCTTCAGCTTCGGCATATTGCGGTTCAATTACGATTTCGCCGGTGCTGTCTATAAAGCCGTATTTTCCGTTTTCTCTTATGATGTATAATGCGGGATGCATAATTTCTTTTTAGTCGAGCTATGCTTTTTTAATGTTGTTGTTTTAATCGCTCAAATTTATAACGGTAAAGTTGAAATTCAAAATTCGGATAAGTATTTAATGGAAAGGCAGTTATACCCGTATATTTTCAAAAAAAATATTTATCAAGATAAAAAACACATACCCAAATTTTTTATTGATTTTAATAACTTAACATAAACTTAATATTGATTTTAGTAATTCCCGTTCTATCGGGCATAATTTTGCAGCGTTTATATTAGAAACAAAAACTAAAATTTTCATGAAGTTCAACTTATCAAGTATTCTCGCACTCGTTTTCTTACTTACCGGATTCTCTTCTTTTGCGCAATTAACGACCTCAAGTATTTCGGGTAAAATTAAAGACGCAAAAAATGAAGACGTTATCGGTGCAACCGTTATTGCGGTGCATATGCCGACCGGTACAAAATACGGAACGGTATCCGACGAAAACGGAACCTATAATATTTCAGATATGACACCCGGCGGACCGTATAAAATTACGGTAAGTTTTGTAGGTGCAGCGACACAAGATTTAAACGACGTTAATCTATCGTTGGGACCGAACAACGGACCAACTATTTCCTTGAAAGATCAATCTACGGAAATAACGCAAGTAGTAGTGACAGCCGAAAGAGGTTCGACCAAAATCGGTGCCGGCACGCGCATCGGTGAAGAACAAATGAAATCATTGCCTTCACTCAGCCGCAGTTTACAGGATTTAACGCGCCTTTCGCCACAAAGTAGTAATAACTCTTTTGCCGGTACGAATTTCCGTTACAACAACGTTACGATTGACGGTACTATTAACAACGATGCTATCGGTTTTTCGCCGTCATTGGGCGGTGCAACAAATTCATCGGGTATGGTCGGTAGTTCAACGCGTACAAATCCGATCAGTATTGATGCTATTCAAGACGTTCAGGTTTTATTGGCACCTTTCGACGTTAAAATCGGTAATGTTTTGGGTGGTTCTATCAACGCCGTAACGCGCTCCGGTACAAATGATGTTCACGGTTCGGCGTATGGTTTTTTCAGAAATGCCACTTTAACCGGTCCGGCGAATGCGGGAGATGGTTCAAAAATCAGTTCCGATTATCAAGATTATCAAACAGGTATTCGTGTAGGTTTGCCGATTATAAAAAATAAATTGTTCTGGTTTACGAACGAAGAAATAACAAACCGCACAGAACCTACTTATTATGCGGCGGACGGTGCGGTTGACGCAAACGGCAAACAAATTGCTTTATTAGACCCAACTACGGCTCAAAAAATTGTTGATTTCTTGAAAACAAATTACAATTTTGATCCGGGTACTTACGGTGCGTACAATATTTACTCGAAAAGCACGAAGTTTTTTAACCGCTTTGACTGGAATATCAACGACAATAATATACTTTCTTTACGCAACAACACCATTGTTTCCGAAGCTACCAACTTGGAACGCGACGGTGCCAATTTCCGTTTTTCAGGTATAGATTTTAAATCAAATAATAATTCGAGTTCAACGGTGGCGGAATTGAAAAGTCATTTCGGTAATAAATTATCGAACAGTTTAGTCGTCGGTTATTCTACCGTACATGACTATCGTTCTCCTTTAAGTACAAATGTTAATTTCCCGCAAACGGAAATATCTTATAATGGCGGAACAATATTTTTGGGTAACGACCGTGAAGCTACGATTTTCAACATGAAACAAAATACGTTCGAGCTTACGGATAATGTAACGTTGTACTCCGGTAAAAATACTTTCACGTTCGGTACGCACAACGAGTTTTATAACTTGAACTACGGCTTCGTGAACGCTTTTAACGGTCGTCTTGGTTACGCAAACACAAGCGGTGCATCGGGTTTAGATAATTTTTTCCTAAAGAATGTTAATCGCGCACGCGGCACTTTCAGCTTAGATGATGCAAACAATAATCACGATTATATTTACAACAATCCTTATGCTAAATACAATGTAAGTTTGTTGAGCTTATATGGTCAAGATGAATATCAGTTAACTAAAAACTTAAAAGTTACCGGCGGTATTCGTTTGGATTACTCAACTTCCGACACCCCTTTATTGTCGCCGAAAACTACGGGTGCTAAAATTGATCCGGCAGCAGGTAATACATACTCAAATACACCTTTGCCGAGTATTGGTGAAACTTTCTTTAAAGCATTAGATGTGTCGCCGCGTTTCGGTTTCAACTGGGATGTGAACGGTGACAGAAGCGTTGTAGTTCGCGGCGGAACAGGTACTTTTGTCGGTCGTGTTCCGTTTGCTTGGTTAGGTTATGCTTTTTATAACGACGGCGTCGGTTACGGCAGTTATGATGTAAACGGTAGAGCAGGAAAAAATACAGGCGATGTATTGGCAGCTGGACCAAAACAATTTGCTTACAACAATGGTCAAGCTAATAAAGTACAAGTGGATTTGATTGATAATAATTTCAAAATGCCGAAAATTTGGAGAAGCAGTTTGGCGGTAGATTATTCGGTGTCAGGTTATAAATTTACATTAGAAGGTTTATACACTCAAGTAATCCGCGATTTGAAATTCCAACAAGTGAATGTCAGAGACTCTGTTAAATACAATGCTTTTGATACACAACATCAAATGCCTGTTTACGTAGGCGGAAATATTGACGGTAATTTCTCAAGCGCTTATTTATTATCAAACACTGATCAAGGTTGGAGATATAGCCTTACGGCACAAGTAACGAAAACGTTTAAATTCGATGAAAAAAATGCCTTAAATGTGTATGCTGCTTATACATACGGTGAATCAAAAGATATAACCAACGGTATTCGTAACTCTATGGAATCTAATTGGCAGTTTAATCAGGCATTGTCTGCTAATAATCCGGCATTGGCTTATTCCAATTTCGATATTCGCAATCGTGTTGTAGCTAATGTCGGTTACAAATTAAGCTGGAGTGCTTCAA
Source organism: Chitinophagales bacterium (assembly GCA_038226035.1). Taxonomy (GTDB): domain Bacteria; phylum Bacteroidota; class Bacteroidia; order Chitinophagales; family Saprospiraceae; genus JAAFJT01. Next base: position 17,272 of record JBBRQS010000005.1, read on the forward strand.
ACCAAACAACAATAGGTTTTGTATTCACTTCGCAATCCGGTTCACCATTCACTTGGGGTACTAACAGCGGTACACCTTTGAACAACACGGGTCAAGCTGTAGGTTTGGTTTACATTCCAACAGATGTGGCAGAAGCCACCACTTTGTTTAAAGATATTACCGGTGGAGCAACAGCAGCAACACAAGCACAAAATTTTATGAATTTCGTTGCCGGTGATACTTATTTGGCTTCTCGTCAAGGTAATTTTACGGAAAGGAACGGTGCCAGAACACCTTCGAACACCAATTTGGACATGCGTATTTTACACGACATTAATTTTAAAGTGGGTAACGATAAAGTGCATACAATAGAATTAAGTTTGGATATTTTCAACTTAACCAATTTATTGAATAAAAATTGGGGTTGGTCTTATTTCGCACCGAATACTTTTAACGGAACGTCTGCTATCGGCTTAACTTTATCCGGTTTAACGGCGGCTAATCCGACTTATGCTTGGAAACAACCGATTACGCCGTATCAAATTGATCAATTAGGTTCGCGTTGGCAGATGCAGGTAGGCGCACGTTATTCGTTTTAATAATGGTAGAAACGACCATTTATAGCGTTTCATGCGCGATCGGCAATCATAATTTGCTGTTTGCTTATGAAACGCTATAAACCTCCGTCTCTACAAAAAAATTTTTCGTACAATCTTGTAAGAGCTACTGTTCATTTTGAACGGTAGCTTTTTTTTATTTTAAAATTTAAAAATTATTTAAGTATTTGCTTAAATAATAAAATAACTTTAATTCCGCATCGTTTTTACTACTCAATGAAAAAATATGGATATTAATCAATCGTGTATCAGAATTTTTGCAAACCCAATTCAAATACAAGCTTGCAAACAAAAAATAACTGAAACGGAAAATTCATTTAATGCACTTGCACAAGTATTAAATTTAGCCGGTAACGAAGTAAGGCTAAAAATTTTATTTTTGCTCGATCAAGAAAATGAACTTTGTCCTTGCGATATTTCAGATATTTTAATGATGAGTGTTCCGGCAGTTTCGCAACATCTTCGAAAACTTAAAGATGCGAATCTGATCGGGTATCGCAAAAAAGGGCAATTAATTTTTTATACACTTAAGACCGAGCATTTGAATATTTTAACACCACTATTTTCTCATCTTCAAACAAAAGAATTCGCAGAATGAAAAAGACGATTTCTCTTTTGAATTTAGGTATTTTGACGGCATTAGCATCGTCGTTATGTTGTATTACACCTTTGATTGCCATCTTATTAGGTACAGGTGGTATTGCATCAACATTTTCATGGCTTACTCCAGCACGTCCATATTTTATTGGTTTATCTATTTTAGTATTAGTAATTGCTTGGTATCAAAAACTAAAAACCGAAAAAACTGACACCTGCGGATGTGATATAAAACAACAAACATCTTTCTTACAAAGCAAAGCGTTTCTATTTGTTACTACAATCGGTTCAGTTTTATTATTATCGTTTCCAAGTTATGCTTATCTGCTTTTTTCAAATCCCTCTCCGGCAATAACCGTAAATTCAACAACTGTAGTACAAGAGGTAGAATTTAAAATTAAGGGGATGAGTTGTTCGGGTTGTGAATATGAAGTCAAAACAGAGGTAAACAAATTAAAAGGCATAATCACAGTAAATGTATCATACGAAAAAGGTAGTGCAACTGTAAAATTTGATAACAAACAAACAAATATCAGTGAAATTACGAAAGCCATTAATTCAACCGGTTATAAAGTTGTACAAACTAAAATTTTAGCATGAAAAATGAAAATAATAATCGGGTTGTAGAATTAGAATCTACAATTACTTGCCCTTATTGCAGTCATCAAAAGACTGAGACTATGCCGACTAATGCTTGTCAATTTTTTTACTCTTGTGAAAATTGTAAAAAGCGGCTTAAACCAAACGAAGGAGATTGTTGTGTTTATTGTAGTTTCGGTTCAGTTAAGTGTCCGCCAAAACAACTTGAGTCGAGTTGTTGCTAAACTCGGAAATTATTCGAGAGTAAGTTTCGCATTAAAAGAAGAGTTCCTTGAAATGTAATTAAAAGCTGTAAAGGCAACCCGCGCAGATGCACTCACTCGAAATCGCAAACCACGAGTGAGGTCAACCGAGAGGGTTACTTCCACCAAAAAAATTGCGAAAAATTAATCATCTTCATCTTCATTGTAACTAAAAAATGAACAATCAACCGCCATCTTTCGTTTTTGTGAATGTACACTGAGCACAATCTACTTAAAATTCCAACATAATGACTTTATCTCTCGGCTTTTCGCCTTGTCCAAACGATACTTTTATTTTTGATGCCATGATTAATGGCAAAATTAATACACACGGCATCAGTTTTAAAGTTTTAATGGAGGATGTGGAAACACTCAATCAACGCGCCATGCGCTCCGAATTGGATATGACCAAACTCAGTTACGCCGCACTTGAGCATTGTGTCGAAAACTATAAATTGCTGCAGTCCGGCAGTGCATTGGGTTCGGGTGTGGGTCCGTTGGTGATTTCAAAAAAAGAAAATTTAGAAATTTCGGATAGTACAAGAGTGGCAATTCCGGGAAAATTTACCACTGCTCATTTTTTATTCGGGCTGAAGTATCCGTTGGTAAAAAATAAAATAGAAATGCCTTTCAACGAAATTGAAGATGCGGTGCTGTCGGGCAAAGTAGATGCGGGCGTTATTATTCACGAAAATCGATTCACGTACCAACTCAAAGGTTTGCACAAAGTCATCGACTTAGGTGAGTTTTGGGAAACGACGACGCATCTTCCGATTCCGCTCGGTGGTATCGTGGTTAAAAAAAGTTTATCACCGGCAATTCAACAAAAATTAGAAAAAATTATGTTCGACAGTGTGGCTTTCGCCTTCGCGCATCCGGAGTCGAGTAAAAAATTTATAGCCCAATACGCTCAAGAAATGTCACCCGCCGTCATGCAACAGCATATAGATTTGTACGTGAACGATTATACAAAAAGTTTAGGTGAGAGAGGGAATGCGGCAGTAAACTATTTTTCATCCATCAAAATCACTTCCAACGGATCGGGGCAATCAAAATAAATATCTTCGATAGTTTTATGCAGTAGCGGATGCTCTGTTTCACCGGCAATCTCCATCAGCGGAATTAAAGCAAAATTGCGTTCGTGCAAATGCAGATGCGGAATAATTAAATCCGGCAGATTCATCACCAAATTATCGTACAAAAGAATATCAATATCAATCGTGCGCTCCGCCCATTTTTCCGTGCGCGTGCGTCCCATATCTTTTTCAATTTGTAAAATTGTGTTTAATACCGCTTGCGGTGTTAACTTTGTGCGAACTTCCAACGCTTGATTAACGAAATCCGGTTGATCCGTTTTTCCCCATGCTTGCGATTCATAATACCGCGAAGCCGTTTTTAATTCCCCGATTTGATCGGTTATCAAAGCGGTTGCGGTTTTTATGGTGGCGATTCTGTCGCTCAAATTGGATCCGAGTAAAAGATAAACGCTGTGTTCATTGTCATTCATGCCGTAAAAATATAACTACTTGCGGGTAATATGCACAGTCTGACTAAAAAAAACGAAAAAATACTATGTCTATAACCGAAACACAATTCATCGGAAAAATTTGGTTTCATTTTCAAGAACTGCTTTCAACAAACAGTTATGCTGCCGAATATTTAACGCAAAAATCGCAGGAAGGCGCGTATCTTTCAACGCACGGTTCGATATTTACTACTTTTAACCAAACTGCCGGACGCGGACAACGTGACAATACTTGGCAAAGCGCGCCCGATAAAAATTTAGCATTCACTGTCATATTGCATCCGCGATTCCTTTCGGCAACGCAACAATTTTGTATCAGTATTGCCGTAGTGCTTGCCGTTCAAGATACGATAAAAGATATTTTAGAAGCGGCGAACAAACCGTTTTTAGTAAATGAATTGAAAATTAAATGGCCCAATGATATTTATATCGGCGACAAAAAAATTGCGGGAATTCTCATACAAAATACTTTGCAAGGTGCAACAATTCAAGCAAGTATTGTTGGCATCGGTATCAACGTTAATCAAACCGATTTTGAGTCTTTACCGCAAGCCGAAGCCTTACAAAAATTTACCGGCTCGCATATTGATTTGTATAATTTGACGAATAATTTGTGTATCCATTTAGAAAAAAGATTTTTGGAACTTAAAGCCGGTGCGCAAACAGCACAGCAAGAATTATTTAAAACTTATTTGTACCGCATGAATATACCGGCATTGTATCGCCGCGTAGCAGATGGTTCGGTTTTTGAAGGTATTATTCGAAACGTAACACTTGCCGGCGGTTTAGTTATAGAAGATAAACTCGGGTTGCAAACATTTAATTTGCACGAACTTAGATTTTTAAATACGGACGATTATAAAAAAATTTTTCCGTAACTTTGTGTAAGTAACGAAACTATAAGAAAGCACTCATTGGGTACTATTGTTTTCTCGCCTGAAAAACTTTATTTTGAATCAAATATTCCCGATATTTTCTTAAAAATAAAGTCTCTCAAACAAAAAATAATTAGCTTGAATTGAGTACCTATTTATAGTTTAGTTTCCAAATTTATATTTCCACATTACCAAAACGCTTACCGGATTCCCATGCATACTTTTTTACGGTTCACCATTACACTTTTTTTCGGAATTATTATTCCTCCATTATTATCCGCTCAACAACCCGCTTTCACTGCCAATGATACGATTCCGATTTACAACGGCACATTGCGGGCGGGTGTAAATTTCGATCAATATCGCGGCTTTTCCGATGAAGATTTAGCCAATCTATCCGCCGGCAATGCTCAACTCGGTATAGCAGGTGTCGGTATTCAATCTGTTCGACCTGGCTTATTCGAAAGTTTTACTGAATTGTATGGAATGGATACGCGTATTCCGACTTTCAAATTTTACGATTCTCTGGGTTTAAAAGATAATACGCTCATCATCGGTTTTCCTTCAGCAGCTCATCAAGACACGGTTTTTTATTGTCAAGGTATTCAATCCACGCTGTTTAAAAATATGTACGAACCGATTTGGGATAACGGCGAAAACGGAACACCTGTCAATGAAAAAAATTATTACGCGCTGTACGTGTATAATCTCGTAAAAAAATACGGAAAGTACGTCAAGTTTTACGAAGTATGGAACGAACCCGGTTACGATTATTCCGGCGCAAAAGGTTGGTTGCCTAAAGGCGCGCCCGGTAATTGGTGGGATAATAATCCCGATCCCTGCGATTACAAATTGCGCGCACCGATATTTAATTACGTGCGCTTATTGCGTATTACTTATGAAATCGTAAAATCTATTCAACCCGATGCGTATGTAGTTACATCCGGTGTAGGTTATGCTTCTTTTTTAGATGCCGTTATGCGCAATACCGATAATGTCGATTCCGGTAAAGTCACAAAAAATTTTCCGTTAAAAGGCGGTGCTTATTTTGATGGAATAGCTTTTCACGCTTACCCGCATTTCGATGATGCTTTGCGCTCGTATAATACAGCCGCCGGTAAATTCGATTATTTTCGCCATTCCGATGCCGCCGCATTGGATCCGGAACGCTATAAAAACTTTTTTGAAGATGTAGCCCAAAATTACGGTTACGATGGAAAAAATGCAGTAAACCATTATCCGAAAAAAATTTATCTCATTACCGAGACCAATTTGCCGCGCAAAGCTTTCGGTGATTTTATCGGCTCCAACGAAGCTCAAAAAAATTGGATTACAAAGGCTTATGTTAATTGCGCAAAAAACGATATTCTGCAAATGCACATTTATAAACTCGCCGAAGAAACACAATTCGATAAAACGACTTTTGAATTTGATGCTATGGGTTTGTATAAAAATATAGATTACACCAACAAATTGCATCCGGAAATGAACGATGAAGGCATCGCATTTTCTTCAACAAGTAAAATTCTTTTCGGAAAAAAATACGATGCGGCGCGCACAACGGCTCTTAATTTGTCGCCGGCTATCGGCGGCGGTGCGTTCCGCGACTCGAATAATGTTTATACTTACATACTTTGGGCAAAAACGACCGTAGATAACAGCGAAACCGCATCGGCAATTTATACGTTTCCGGTATCATTCGCACTCGATACGTTGTATAAACAAGCATGGGATTTTACTAAAACAAAAAAAATCATAATTGCGAGCAGCATAAATATCGCGCTCAATGCTACTCCCGTTTTTTTAACCGAAAGAAAAATAAGTATTTCCGCCGCGTTTATTTGTGAAAATGGTACCGTTAATTTTCGCGCCGGCACGACGGCGATAAAGCACGATTGGACGATAACGCGCAACGACAATGGTATTATTTTCGCTCACGATACTTTACAAGTACTTTCAAAAACATTTCCTCAAAAAGGAAAATTCGCTGTGGTTTATACAGGCAAAGACACAGCAGGAAAAATTATCGTGCAACAATCTTTTACGATTGATGTAGAAAAAATGCCGACTGCCGATTTTTCATTGGATTATCAAGCACCGATTATCTTTTTAAAAAATAAATCATCCGTCAATACCGATTCATTATTGTGGCAATTCAGCGACAGTACGCAATCGAACTTACCGGACTTGACTAAACTTTTTGAAAAAAGCGGTAATTATAAAATTATTTTAACGGCACAAAATCGTTGCGGTACGAGTGCGGCGATAAAAACGCAAATGATTGACGCGCCCAAAATTCACCCTTTACAAAATACCGCCAACAACCGATTGCCGATTTATAACGGTACTTTTCGTGCCGGTGCTAACGTAAAATTTGCAGAAGGCTGGACAGATGAACAACTTGCCGATATTGCTGCCGGAAATATAGAAACAAATGTTTCGGGCGTGAATGCAAAAACGGCACGAACGAGTCTGCCGGATTTTTTCGTTGATTTTTGGGGTGCCGATATACGCACTAAAACTTTCGATTATTACAAAAATCTTGACCTTCAAGATATTTTACTTAATGTCGGCGACCCTGCAAAAAATCATCAAGATCCGAACTTGTACTGTTACTCAAAACAATCGCAATTGTTTAAAAATTTATACCAAGATATTTGGAAAGATAATCCGGACGGAACCCTCAGCATAAATGATTCGAATTATTTAGCAAAATATCTTTTTGACGTAGTGCGACTGAACAAAAAAAACGTCAAATTTTGGGAAATATGGAATAATCCGGGTTGGGATGAAGAAGACAATAATGGATACAAACAAAAAGGAGAAGTACATAATTGGTGGGAAAATAATCCGGATCCGTGTGAACTCGGCGTAAAAGCACCCGTTCAACAAGTCGTGCGCATGATGCGTATTGCTTATGAAGTGATTAAGTCACAAGATTCGACGGCGTTTGTGGTGATGAGTGCAGCAAGTTTTCCGAGTTTTTTGGATGCCGTTTGCAGAAATACCGATCAACCGATAACCGGTAACGCGACACAACAATTTCCTTTAACGGGCGGTGCTTATTTCGATGCGCTCACTTACACCGTTTATCCGCATATTGACGGTGCGATTTATAATTACGATAATTCAGTGGGTGGATTTGTGTATTACCGCAACTCCGACGCGGCGGCGGCGGATATTGTTCTGCACAAAAATCAATTGTACGACGTACTAAAAAATTACGGCTATAATGGAACCGTTTTTCCGATGAAAAAAATGATCATCAGTGAAATAAACGTACCCCGAAAACCGCTCGCCGGTTCGCCGTGGGGCAGTGATGAGTTGCAAAAAAATTTCATTTTAAAAAGTTATATCACCGCAGCCTCGAACGGCATTCTGCAAATGCACGTAAAAGATATTTTTGAAGAAAAACTCATCGGCAATGCTTCCGATGCGACCGAACTCATGGGTTTGTATCAAACCTTGAACAAACTGCCACTTCAAAAAACGATTAATGTGGAAGGTGTCGCTTTTAAAAGTGTTTCGCAAATTTTGTACGGTGCTGCGTTCGACTCCGTGCGCACAAAATCTTTGAACTTACCGCCGTCCGTAAACGGTGCGGCGTTTAAACATGCATCCGGTAAATATACTTACGCGCTTTGGGCAATCATTTCGGGCGATCTTAACGAATATGCTCAAAATAATTATGGTTTGTCTCCGGCTTTTTCGTCTAAAAATTTATATCAAAGAGATTGGGATTTTTCCGAAACACAAAAAACTAAAATTGTTTCCGGCAAAACCATCGCACTCACGGGTACACCGACATTTTTGAGCGAAGACAGCATTTTTCAACAATCACCGGTAGCAGGTTTTGCTTTCGATACGATTAAAAACTGCGCGCCTTTTGCTGTTCAATTCAAAAATAAATCAACCGATGCAGTACAATATCTATGGCAATTTTCGGGTGGCGAACCGGCAACTTCTACGCTGGCTAATCCGACCGTGCTGTTTAAAAAATCCGGTAATTTCGATGTGTCGCTTACAGTACAAAATGCGCAAGGGGCGCATACTAATTTTAAAAGCGGTGCTTTGATTGTAAAACCGATACCGAAAGCTAATTTCGATTGGCAACGTACCGGCACGGGTTTATCCGTTCAATTTTTAAATAAAACTTTCGATTCGTATACGCTGCAATGGGACTTCGGCGACAGTTCCGTTATTGACCAAACTTTAACGCCGAAACATATTTACACGGCGGCAAAACAATACACAGTACGATTGATTGCTGCAAATGAATGCGGAAGTGATACTTTAATTAAAATAATTGATTTAAAAGCAACCGCCACGAAAGATATCTTCGATAAAATAAACGTCACCGCGTATCCGAATCCGTTTACAAACGCTTTAACTATTCGGATAGAACTCGAGGAAAGTGCAAAAGTAGTTATAGATTTATGCGATTATTCGGGCAAAATCATAAAAAATATTTTGGCGCACACGCCTTTAACAATCGGTGAATATATTTTTCCGATTTCCGATGCCGATTTACAGTCGGGTTATTACTGGTTACGGATTTTTGAAAATGAAAAAGTGTATTATAAAGCGGTGGTGAAAATTTGAAATCCCATCAAAAATTAAAAATCCAAGCACCTTTTTCTTTTACATCATGTAATGATATGTTCAGCGTTCGGGCTTCATCTTTCCAAGCTCGAACGTTTTTTTTGTAGTTGGACGCGTCGGCAACCAGTGTATTAAATTTTACGAACGCTTTTAAATCCGTCAAACTTAATTTCGGATTACCTGTAACCACTACCGCATCGAAACTCAAATTGATAGGTTGAGCGGGTAGTGCGTCGAGAATTAAAATACGCTTATCGTAAAACTGAATAAAGCCGGTATCGTAAAAAAAAATTCCCTTTTTTTTGCTGCTGTCTATATTTATTGTACATATATTTTCAGCACCCATTGCCCATCGGTGATTTTGCGCGGCGTAAGTTATTTTTTTATCCACCGCAGTATCGCGGTCGTTTTTATTTATAATGGAGTAACAAGTAGCGGCATCAAAACAATCTATCAAAGTATTGCCGGCGATATTATAGACGATGATTTGTTTTTGCATTTGTTTTTTCATTAAAGCCGATATGTTCAAGCAACTCAAAACAAGAATACTCATTAAAGGGTACATTATCAGGCGTAATTTTTTTTCAAAAGCAGCATAACTTATACCGATTATCGCGGTATAAATTAATAGAGCGCCCAAAGTCGTGAGCCAAATACCGTTGACGAGGCTGTACGGCAATTTTTGAATCGAAAAAATAATCCAATTCATCAACCAAATACTCCAATAAAATATTTTTCCGACCCACACACCCAAATACGGCATAGCATCCGTAAAAAATAAAACAATACCCGCGTACAAAGCTGCTGACGATACCGGCACCGCCAAAATTCCTGATAACCAAAAATAGGTCGGAAATTGATGAAAATAATATAAAGAAAGCGGCGTCACTGCCAATTGCGCTGCTAAACCGACAGCAACAGTATCCCAAATTATATTCACGACGCGGTATTTTGTCAACACTAATTTTTGTAAGCGCGCATAAAAAATAACGATACCTACGACCGCAAAATACGATAATTGAAACCCGACATCGAACAATATAAACGGATTGATGACCAAAAGAATAAATGCCGAAGCCCCCAGAATATTATACACCGAAGCCTCGCGCCGCATTAATCTGCCGACTGCAAAACACGTTGCCATCACTGCCGCACGTAAAATACTCGCGCCCGCGCCAGTGATGAAAGTAAAAAACCAAACCAAAATTATCAGAACAAGTGTTTTTATGAAAAGCCAACGCCGATTTCCGGATTTATAAAAACTGAGAAGCCACTCGAATCCCGCGAAAATAAGTACGATGTGCATACCCGACACCGCTAAAATGTGCATCGAACCGGTGTTAATGTACGCGTTTTTCACTTCGTCTGTCATTTCGCTTTTCGCACCGAGTAGCAAAGCCGATGCAGTTGCGTATTCGTTCGGTGTAGGCAAATGTTTTTTGAGTATTTCAAGTAATTTTTTTTGAACTTGAACGCTGTAAGACATCACTGAAAAAGAACTTCCCTGCTCGACGATTGTAAAATCGCCGACTGCTACAAAACACCTGTAATGAACGTTCTGAAAATGCCAATAACGCGCCAAGTCGAACGCCTCAGGATTTCCGGAGGCGACGATGCGTTGCGGCGCGGCGTGCATCAATATCCAATCGCCGATATTTATATTTTTTTGTTCGGAAGTAGAATCCGGTTTTAGGTAAATTAAAAGATTTCCGGAACAATTGACCTTTCCATGAACAGTATCATGCGTTTGGTAAATGCGCACCACAAAACGTTGCGCATAATTATTGCTCACGTCCTCTGTTACGCGCGCCAAATAATATTGTTTTTCGTTGGCAGTATTTACCGTAAAATGATTTTTCAGATTTAATTCATCGTGAAAGTACGAAACGAGATAACCGCCTGTAATAAATAAAACGTTGAGCGCAATACCGAAAATACCGCGCGTTCCGAAATTAAAATTCCGTATAACACCATAGATCATCACCGAAAAGGCAATGATGGCAAAGCACGCCACCGGTTGAACAGGTATATTTATTTGTGCCGCAATGATGCCGGCGCACAACGGCATCAGCAGACGCAAAAAAGGATATTTTTGCCACTCGGAAATCAAAGGAAAATGAAAAAATTAAAAATGAAGAAAAGCGGTTTGTTGTCTCGTAGTATTTTTTTTCGATTTCATACAAAGATAAAAAACTTGTCTCGAAAAGCAGTTTTTATTTTTCGGATTTTTCATTTTTTTTTCGAAGTAAGTGTATTATTTTTTCTATTTTTATATCCTAAAATTTATCTGCCATATTTTTGATGAATACCTTATCAATTTGCGATTCGAGAAAACTTTAAAACACTTTATACTTTGAAAATAAACCGGTACCCGCGCTTGCCGGTTTATAAAATCTGAACTCATAATGGATGCACCTATTCGATTATTAGTAGTCGAAGACGATATGATTATCGCAGCAAAAATTTCTATGCAACTGACGCAATTGGGTTACGAAGTGACTGGTATCGTGCCGCGCGGAAAAGAAGCCGTAATGCACTTCACGAAAACTAAACCGGATATCGTGCTAATGGATATTAATCTGAAAGGATAGATTGACGGTATTGAAACGGTGTATCGAATGTAGCGTACCGCCGAAGTACCGATTATTTTTTTGACGACAAACACGGACGAAGCTATTTTTAATTGCGCTAAAAATACACATCCGGAAGCATTTAGTTCAAAACCTTTTAAATAATTGGATTTACAACGCGCTGTTGAGTTAGCGGTTAATGCCATAAATCGTACAAAAAGACGATAAGGTAGATGTAAATTGTATGACGCAAGGCAACACCGACATTATCATTCGTTTTTTCGACACGGAAGGTAAATTGATTATGGAAGATGTCAATCATGCAGTCTTCAACGTGAATAAACGTTTCGATTTGTCGTCATTATCTTACGGCGTTTATATTATCGAAGTTGTTTACGGCGACCAAACGGAATACACAACGTTGTAATATAACGCTAAAAATAAAACGGAGACTAAACACCCGATTGCCTATATTGATTTTTCGGATCGGAAATTTAAAAAATAAAAGCTCCGTTAACGGCATTAACCCGTAAAATACTCGGGACATCTTGCGCGCTTTGTGTTAAAATTTATTAACACAAAGCGCGCATTTTTTTTATCCGGAAAATCTTTTATGCTTTGAACACGCGACAATTATATTTTTTTTTTAAAGAAACGCATATTTCGGATTATCCTTTTTACTTTCGCCTTGAAAAAGTACTAAAATTAAAAATGAAAAAATTTACTACCATAACCTCCCGATTTATACCTTTAAATATTGAAAACGTTGATACGGATCAAATTATTCCGGCACGTTTTTTAAAAGCCGTTAGTCGTGACGGTTTCGGAAAAAACTTGTTCAGAGATTGGCGTTACATCAACGACGATACCGCACAACCGAAACCGGATTTCGTGTTGAACAATCCGGAATATACCGGTGAAATAATCGTTGCCGGCAAAAATTTCGGTTGCGGTTCCAGCCGAGAACACGCGGCTTGGTCTATTACAGATGCCGGATTTAAAGTCGTCGTCAGCAGTTTTTTTGCCGATATTTTTAAAAATAATGCACTGAATAACGGACTTTTACCGGTGCAAGTAAGCGATGCTTTTTTGAAAGATATTTTCGCCCTCGCTGCCGAAGACACTTTGACCGTGAATTTGGAAAATCAAACCATCACGATAGATAAAACCGGTGCGTCGGAATTGTTTGCCGTCAGTCCTTACAAAAAAACGTGTATGATCAACGGTTACGACGATATTGATTATCTTTTGAGTCTGAGAAAAGAAATTTCTGCTTTCGAGAAAGCCCTCTGATAAATCATTACCTCTGAAACAATCGTAAATTTTAAATTCAAAATCCAAAATCATAAATCGTTTGAACTGGATTGATACTTTTTTCAAGAAAAAAACAATAGCCGCAGAGGATGCGCGCTTGAAATTGGGGCGATACAGCGACAACGATAAAGAACCGCACCAGTATGAAGCATGGAAAACGGCACTGCAAAAATATGATGCCGGCAATTATATCGAAGCCTTTAAAAAATTTTTAGAATATCTGCGGGACGATACGACCGATAACGTGCGCTGGCAGGAAACAGGCGGCGGATTAAAATTTGAACTTTTACAAGGCTCGAAGCGTATATCGGGAACAGCAAATGCCGAAAAATTTTCGTGTTCTTCGCACATCGCACACGCTGACCAACTTAATGTAACGTATATGCGGCAATTGGTGGAAGCTAATTATTTTTTGTATTATGCTCGATACGCGCTGGACGATAATAATAATTTAACGATTCAATTTGATGCGCATGCTGTAGATGCCTCGCCGTATAAACTCTACGCCGCTGTAAAAGAAGTGGCGATAAATGCCGATAAACAAGACGATTTATTACTCGACGAATTTAATACGGAATTGATAGCCTTGGATTCCGGTTCGCGTACCGAACTGTCTGAGTTGGAAAAAGAAAAAAAATACGCTTTTCTGCGCGCGCAAATAGAAAAAACATTTTCGGAAATGGATAAAGGGGGTTTAGATGTGCAACGGTACCCGGGCGGTGTGGCTTATATGTTGCTGTCGTTGGCGTATCGTTTAGATTTTTTATTGATACCGCAAGGTTATTTGCTCGAGGCTTTTCAACGCATTGAACGTTTATATTTCGATAGCAGCATCCGTTCCACGTCTCAAAAAAATTTGACCATTCGCCGCGAATTTCAACAAATTTCGGATAGAACGAAAGAGCAAACGGATGCGGAACTATATAATACCACCGCTACTTTCGGTGTATTACCACCCAAGACGCACGAAGTTTTGGTGCAATTGATTGACGGTGAACTGAAAAATATGGATTGGTACGAACAAAATGCACATGAAAACGTCGCAATGGCTGTGCCGGATTTTATTGTCGGTAATGCCCTTTTCAATTATACATTGCCCCAACCCGACCGCGCATTTTTAGAATTATATTTCCGAATAACGCAAGCCGGTTTTTTTCGCAACTTAAACATTAACGACGAACTCACCGATGTGCATAATGGACAACTGAATGTAAAAAATATTAAAGCAGAAATTAAAAAAATCGCGGAAAAATATGCCGAAAAATACCCGCGTTTGCAACCCGATATATCCCGTTTGGATTTTAAAAAACCGTGCCTTTTCGCGCGTTCCTATCTGATGATGTTGAAAGCGTTGGATGTAACGCCTAAAAATTATCCGATTTCGGTTTTAGATTAGTTGTTACGCATGATTCAAAACTTAGTAGATAGTTTTAAAAATACCGTTGTCGAAATCGCTACGCCTTTCAGTACCGGTACCGGATTTTTATTGAACGGCGGCGAAAACGGAGATTTAATCGTTACCAACAATCATGTTATTGATGGCAATAAAGAAGTCATCATTGAAGGTATTGGTTTGAAGCGACAGTCGGTAAATGTTGTTTATAAAGATACACACTACGATATTGCTTTTTTAAGGTTGCCTAAAACCGGCGCGCCCGATAAAGAAAAAACGATACCCGAAAAAAAAGTATCGTCGGTAGCCGTTCAAGAAAGCGATCCGGTGATTGCTATCGGACATCCCTTCAATTTGAAATATACTTTTACTCAGGGTATTGTTTCCAATCCGGCGCACGTTGTCAATAATATTCCTTACATACAGCACGATGCCGCCTTAAATCCCGGCAATAGTGGCGGACCTTTGATAAACACTGTCGGCGAAATCATCGGCATGAATACTTTTGTAGTAAAAGACGGCAGTACAATCGGCTTTTCTTTACCGATAAATTTTGTTCTCGAATCATTTTCCGGTTTTTCAGCCGGTATCGGAAGCGTTGCTGCGCGTTGTGCCGCTTGCACGCACATCGTTTTCGATACAACCATACAACGCAAACAATATTGTCCGGAATGCGGAGCGAAAGTAGAATTGCCGGACAAATGCGTCGAATATACACCCGAAGGTGTTCCGCTCACGATAGAAAGGATGTTGCAAAAACTCGGTTACGATATTCGACTCAGTCGGCGCGGACCTGACGGTTGGGAAATAAAAAAAGGAAGTGCCAAAATTAATATCTCTTATTACCGGCAAAAAGGCGTTATCACTTGCGAATCGCATTTGTGTACATTGCCGCCAAAACATGTACGCGCAGTATACGAATTTATTTTGCGCGAAAATTTTAAAAACGAAGGTTATGCTCTCAGCGTACTCGGACACGATATTATTTTATCTTTTTTGATTTATGACCGCTATCTCAACGAAAAAACCGTCATCAAACAACTCGAACAACTTTTCGATAAAGCCGACGAATATGATAATTTTTTTGTAGAAAAATTCGGTTCCGAATGGTTGGCGTGACACGATTATTTTAAATACCCAATAAACCAAAGTATTTAATTATTTTACCGGAAACTTTGAACACCGTTTGTATCGAAGATTGCTAATAAAAAATGAAAAAATAATATCTTACGTATTTTTAATAATGAATACACCACTTATATCACAAACACAATGGTTGCCGCTTTACGAAACGACTGTACCGAACTCGAAACCGGCAGAAAATTCAGAACGTAGAGAAGCTAATAATCCGCCTTTCACAATAAATATTTCAGTGCCAACAATGGCTGTTTTTCCGGCAGAAAAACCGAACGGAACGGCGGTCATTATTTTTCCGGGCGGCGGCTATCGCGGTACTGCCGATGAACATGAAGGGGTGTTGGTAGCAAAAAAATTAAATGAATACGGTATTACGGCATTTGTTGTACGCTATCGCATTCCGAACGACAGATATTGCTTGGATAAATCCGTTGCACCTTTGCAAGATGCGCAACACGCGGTACGTTACGTGCGCCACTATGCGGAAAAATGGCACGTTCTGAAAAATAAAATCGGCGTTATGGGTTTTTCTGCCGGTGGACATTTGGCGGCAACAACGGTAACGCTTTTTAATTTCAAAGCCGATAAAAATGATTCCGATAATACTTCGGCGCGTCCGGATTTTGCGGCTTTGATTTATCCCGTCATCAGTTTTTCGGATGAAAATTCAGTTCATGCAAGTTCGAGAGAAAATTTGTTGGGTAAACTACCTACACCCGAACAAAAGAAATTTCTTTCGCCGGAGTTGCAAGTGACTGCGCAAACGCCGCCTGCATTTTTGGTACACGCCGGCGATGATAAAGAGGTGAAAGTACAAAACAGTTTAGCATTTTACACAGCGTGTCATGGCAAAAGTGTAGCTGCCGAATTGCATATTTATCCTAAAGGCGGCCACGGTTTCGGAATGGATAACACTACCACAAAAGATAAATGGATAGAAAGGTTTACTAATTGGATAAATTCCTTGCCGTAAAAAAATGATATTGTACTCGAAAAGAAATGATCTGCGAATTTTCTTTACCACATAATTTACATTGGACTGTACATAGGTAATATTAAGCACTAGTGTGGTCTAAGTATAGTTTAATGTGACCTGTGCGATAAAATAATAGAGATATTAATTTTTCGCAAACCAGTTTTGAATCAGTATAATCGCAAGCAAAGTAAATTTCTTGAAAGCAATAAAAATGTTTTGTAATTCGTGATTCGTAATTGATTAAAACCCTACAACAATCCCGCCTTGTATGCGCACCATTTTTTTATTGATGGTGCTGCTTAAAGTATTCCAATAATCAGTTTTTACGCGCGCTGAGATATTTTTATAGAGACGTATATCCGCTCCTAAACCGATATTATACCAATTTTCGTTGTGTGTTGTCGTGAGATTACTTTGAGTTTGTGTGCCCTCGGTCACTTTATTTTTATATTCGTAGTTAATTTGGAAAGGTTGCACCGATTCGTAAGCATAACCCAATGACACAAAAGGTTGCACTCGACTATGCTCGAAAAACGCATATTGCACTCCGGTTCCTAAAAACCAACTTTTGAAATCGGCGTGTGCGTTTTCAAAATCAAAATCCTTTACGTGAGGCGGTTCAGGTACGTATATTTTCGGATTATCCGCTTCGGTAATAAAGTTAGATTGGGCGTAATCCGCTAAAACGTGCGCGCGCCAATGTGGACCGAAACTTTTTTCAATCGTTATACCGTAATTAATATTTAAGTTAAAGTTCGTGTGCGGATCCTTTTTATCCGTCACAGGATTTGGGTTTGGGTTTGGTTTCGGCGCGGGTGATTTACCGTCATCGCGATTCTGCATCAATTGTATATCTGTTCCGATTTGTGTTGTAATAGAAAAATTTTGTAAAAGCGACGGATGTGTTATTCGGATAGTCGGTGTCAATTGTTTTAAAGTACCGCCGTCGCCAGACAAAATTAACCGATTCTGGTGCATAGCTATCGGTGAAGTACCGGGCATCGTTAATTCGGAAATAACCTGCGAGCGAAAAGCGATTTCATTTGTTGGTATCACCGAACTACCGGCAAATTTAATTTCAGCGTCACCGGTGCGCGTCTTTACTAAATCCGTTTCAGTTGTGCGACTAATAGACGCAATGTCTTTTATCGGCATATTTTCTTCCGACTTTGTTTCCCCTTTATTATTCTTTAAAACAACTGCCGGATTATTTTTTTCGGAATTGCTTTCCCCGTTTTTATTTTCCGGATTATTTTTTTCGGAAACTACACGCGCATTGTTTTTTTCTAAAACCGTTATCGGATTATTTTTTTCGGAAACTACACGCGTATTATTTTTTTCTAAAACCGATATAGGATTATTTTTTTCGGAAACTACACGCGCAATATTTTTTTCTAAGACCGTTGTCGGATTATTTTTTTCGAATTTTTTACTTTCGAAATTATTTTTTTCGGATTTTTTTTCGGAATTTTTATTTTCAAAATTATTTTTTTCAGATTTTTTTCCGGAGTTTTTATTTTCAAAATTATTTTTTTCAGATTTTTTTCCGGAGTTTTTATTTTCAAAATCTTGACTCTCTTCCAATTTTTTCTGTAACGAATCTTTACTCTTTATTCGTAATTCGTAATTGTTTTTCAAGTCCGCTATTTCATTTTTCATTGTGTGCATAGTTGTCCACTGCCAAGCGAAAATACCGGCAATTAAAGCAATAACCGCAGCGCGATACAAACGGGTACGCAGTAATTTTGTATTTTGCGCCGACGATAATCGTGCCGTAACTTTTTCCCAATTTTCGTCACTGTGCGGAAATTCTCTTTCTCCGTTCAGTTTCTCATTAAACAATTTGTCGAAATCACTGTCATTCATCGTAATTTAGGTAAATGTATGAAATCATACTTCATACTTCATACTTTTTATTAATTCCTTCATTTTTTGTCTTGCACGCGAGAGCGTTGATTTTGAAGCACCTTCCGTAATTTGCAGCATTTCGGCAATTTCGGCGTGTGAGTAATCGTCTATCACGTACAAGTTAAATACTTTTTTATAAAGTTCTGGCAATAGTTGTATAAGTGATAATAAATGCTCCGCCGACATTTTCTCAATTGTAAAATCATGGTGTTCGGCGTAAGAGGCGTTATCCAAACTCAATATATCCGGGACGTTTTTGCCGGAACGAAATTTATCAATCGCCGTATTCACGACTATACGCCGCAACCAACCTTTAAACGATAACCCGACGGTGTAATGCGTAGCGATGCGCATAAAAACTTTCAAAAAAGCATCGTTCGTAATTTCTTCGGCTTCCTCAAAAGTAGGAGCGTAACGAGTGCTGACCGACATTGCATAGTTGTAGTACAGTTTGAATAAACGTTTCTGGCTGTCGCGTTCCTGTTTCCGGCAGCCATCAATAAGCAAAAGCCAATCGTTTTCGGTCATAAGATTTTACGCCATATTACCTACACGTACCTGAACGAAAAAGGTTACAGGCATATTACAATTTTGTTTTTCCGGATGCGTTTTCAGAATAAATATTTCAGCATAAAAAAATGACGATACAGGAAGCACAAAAAACAGTAGACGATTGGATAAAAAAATTCGGTGTCCGTTATTTCGGCGAGTTGACGAACATGGCAATCCTGTCCGAAGAAGTCGGTGAAGTGGCGCGTTTGATGGCGCGCATTTACGGTGAACAATCTTTTAAAACAACAGAAGCAAAAGAAACGGCGCAAACCGATTTAGCGGACGAAATGGCGGATGTGTTGTTTGTACTCATCTGTTTAGCGAATCAAACGGGTATTGATTTGGAAAGTGCTTTAGAAAAAAATTTGGAAAAGAAGTCGGTGCGCGATAAAGAGCGGCATTTCAATAATGAAAAACTAAAAAATTAAAAATAGTATGAGGAATTTAATCGGAAATTGTCGTTTGTTTTGCATTTTTTATTCTGTGTCATTAATTTTTTTTGCGAATGCGTGTAAAAATAAAAAAGAAGTGCCTTGCAAATACGGTAATCCGACGGCAATATTCAGCGATACGATGCAAAATGTGAAAAAGCATTTTTTTCAAATAAAAGAAGGAACGGGCGTAGAGATGGTGGCGTTCAAAAATAATTATTTATTGGAGGTAGAACAATCGGGTTGCGAAGAGATTCAACAACAATTTTCATTTATTCTGCATGGAAAATTCATGGACGCACCGGATAGTTTTTGGGTGCAATTAGCCGTCAAACAATTCAGGGATATGGCGAAGATGTCGCCGAAATTATTACTTTTCAACGGTTGGGCAGATGCTTTGGATGCAATAAAAGATAAAATAAAATTATCGGAACCGACCGAAATTCAGCCTCAATTTTTTTGCCGAATAGATAAAGTCGTGAGTCCGGAACAAGCAACTTTAGTCATTTTATTATCGCAAAAAAAATAAAACCCTGCCCTGAAAACCTTATATAGTTTCGTATGCATAGACTGCCGCGCCGATAATGCCGGCACTGTTCAAAGATTTTGCCGGAACGATGGGTGTTTTTATCGTGAATCTATCTTTATATTCATCGAAATTTTTACTCGCGCCGCCGCCCAGAATAATCAGTTGCGGTTGCAGATACATTTCAATGAGTTCCAAATATTCGTCAAAACGTTTTGCCCATTTGCGCCACGACAAATCTTCACGTTGCCGTGCCGAATCGGAAGCCATTTTTTCTGCATCCACTCCGTTCTGCAAAAAGATATGTCCGAGTTCGGTATTGCGCAACAAATGCCCGTCCGTGAAAACGGCAGTGCCGAGTCCGGTACCGATTGTGATGAGAATAACAGTGCCTTTTACGTTTTTTCCTTCACCGAAACGCATTTCGGCGAGTCCGGCAGCATCGGCGTCGTTGAGTGCGATGACACGTTGATTTGTTTTTCTACCCAAAAAAGTTTCAATCGGGCAACCTATCCACGATTTATCCAAGTTGGCGGCAGTCATTGTTATGCCGTTTTTTATCACCGACGGAAAACCTACGCCAATAACACCTGAATAGTTGAACTGACGCGCTAATTCGGCAATCACATTACCGGCATTTTCGGGCGTACTTTCAGCCGGCATTTCCAAACGAATGCGTTTTTGCACCACTTCGCCGGTAGAAATATCTATCACCGCTCCTTTTATACCGCTTGCACCGACATCAATACCTAAGATATTTTGTGTGTTCATTGTATGTAATATGCAGTCCTATGAGCTGCCATGAATTTATTTTGAGCAGGGGTAGTCATATAGGATTACCCCTACTCAATTTATTTTATAACTTTAATTTTCATTTTCACGTCTTTCAAAGGTCGGTCGCGTCCGTCTTTTTGCACTGCGGCTATTTTATCCAACACATCTAAACCCGAAATAACATGACCGAACACCGTGTAATCTTTATCCAAAAAAGGTGTACCGCCCACAGTTAAGTAGGCTTGGCGTTGAGCCGGCGAATAACGGAAATTTTTTTGCGCTTCTATGCGGTCGAGTACATCCGCCGTCCAAGTTTTTCCTTGCACGATGTAAAATTGCGATCCGCTTGAAGCGCGTTTCGGATTCACGGCATCGCCCTGCCGTGCTGCCGCTATTGAGCCTTTTATATGCATCAAAGAATCGTTGAACTCGGCCGGAATGGTATAACCCGGACCGCCGGCACCGAGCGCAGCTCCGGGTGTAGTGGATTTTGAATCCGGATCGCCGCCCTGTATCATAAATTCGGGAATAATGCGGTGAAAAAGCGTACCATCATAAAAATTTTCATCCGCTAATTTCGTGAAATTATCGCGATGTAAAGGTGTTGAATTGGATAACTCTACGGTCATAATGCCGTAATCGGTTTCTATTTGAACCAAGCACGCGAGCGGTGCTTTAATTAAGATATTTTGTTGACTTTGATTCACTTTGCTGCCTTTAAAGGCTTTTAAGGTAACTGTGTAGTTGCCGGAATGTTGGTAAATGTGCATCACTGATGAGTCGGCGGAAATAATACTGTCGCCGAACTGCCACTCGAACCTATCCGCATTTTGAGACAAGTTTTGAAAAGCGACTTTTGCCGGTGCAATGGTTTCTGCTTGTTTTATCAAAAATTTTGAAATCGGACTCGCGCATGATACTAAAGATAGAATCAGTAAAGCCGTTAATATTTTTTTCATTTTATTTTTTTGATTATTTATCGGTTGCCACGTCCTTCAGGGTAAATGCTATCGAAAAAAGAAAATATTTTTGCGAACTTTACGCCTTTGCGTTGAAAAAATTAACCGCAAAGGCGCAAAGATTTTGTATAATAATTCAAACCTAATTCCTTATTTCAGTAGTATTACCCTGAAGGATATGGCAAATGCTAAATAATTACTTTATTTTTTGAATAAAAAATTATTCTTACCTGACGGTTTCACTGTTTTCCAAATTTTTTGTTATATTTTGTACAAACCGATAGCCGTTAAAAAACTCGTGTGCCACGACGCGCAACACTGTATAAGTAGGAATGGCGATAACCATACCCAAAATTCCGCCCAAAGATGCGCCGATTAGCGTCACCAAAAAAATTTCGAGTGGATGCGCTTTCACGCGTTTCGAAAAAATAGTAGGTGCTACAAACCAATCGTTGAGCATTTGCATGGCTCCGAAAGTAATAATAATTTTTATCAACAAAGGTATAATATGCGCGTTAAAATCCTCATTTAAGTTAGATGTAACGGCGACCATAAGTGCAAAAGAACAACCCAACCATGGACCTAAATACGGAACAATATTTATTATGGCTGCAAAAATAGCAATTAAAACAGCATTTTCTACACCTAAAACCGAGAAAATAATCGAAAGGTAAATAAATATAAAAAACATTTGCAACAGTATGCCCGTAAAATAGCGAGTCAGTAAGATTGTAGTACCGTCAAGGGTTTCGCGGATATTTTGGTCGAGTTCTTGCGGAAAAAAAGAAGAGACAAAATCAATGAATATATTCTGATCTTTCAAAAAAAAGAATGAAATAAACAACACCGCAAAAAATCCGACGAAAATACCCCCTGCAGCAGATATGGCATATTTGAAAGTACCGCCCAATTTAGTAACGTCAACGTATTTTATTATTTCACGTTGAATATAGGAAAGGGCAGTTTCGTTTTCGGTGAGCATTCCGAATTTTTTTCCGGTTGCGGTCATCTCGTTAAGCGGTTTCTGCAACGTATGACTGACGGCGTTGTAATCTATGCGCGATAAATTATCGGCTTGATGAATGAACATGGGTACGAAAAAAGCAAAAAAACTACCTAAAATAAACGTAAAAAGAATCAGCGTAAGCGCGGCGGCTAATGCGGAAGGCAAATATCTTTTGCCGATGCGTATTTTCAGCAAAAATTTAACCGCAGGTCGTCCTATCATCGAAATAACCCAAGCTATGAGTACGTACGTGACAATGCTGCGTAAGTAATACAACAGCGATAAAGTCAGCACAACAGCTAATCCTATCAACATTAATCGCGGTGTGGTGAGTGTCTGGCGCGGCTCGATGGACATTTATTAAATTGGTTTTAGCGGGTAACCGAGTATTGGAAGCAATTCAAAAAACTTTCGAAGATTAAATTACCGTCGGTATTACCTAAATCTTTTTCGGAGGCGCGCTCCGGATGCGGCATCATGCCGAAAACATTGCGACGGGCGTTACAAATACCTGCGATGTTCAGCAACGATCCGTTCGGATTATTTTTTTCTGTCACCTCGCCGTTTTCGCCGCAATAATAAAAAAGGATTTGATCGTTTTTTTTCAGCGTTTCCAATGTTTCTTTATCTGCATAATATCTGCCGTCGGCGTGGGCTATCGGTATTTTTAAAACTTTATTATAGCCGATTGTTAAATGAGAATGGTGCGTTGCCGGTTTGATGTAGATATTTTTTCCGATAAATTTTTTGTCCGCATTATTCAACAATACGCCCGGCAAGAGTTGCGCTTCACACAAAATCTGAAAACCGTTGCAAATACCGAACACAAAACCGCCGGCATCGGCAAATTTTATGACTTCCTGCATAATCGGCGAATAGCGTGCAATAGCACCGCTTCGTAAATAATCGCCGTAACTGAATCCGCCCGGTAGTATCACGGCATCAACTTTCGGCAGTACGGTCGCTTTATGCCATACTTTTTCAACGTTTTGGTGCATGACGTCACCTAAAACGTGCATCATATCGTCATCGCAATTAGAACCCGGAAAAACAATAACGGCAAATTTCATTTTAAAACACTTTGGACTTTGGATTTTAGATTTCAGATTTTTTGTTTTGGATTTTTTGTTTTCCAACGTCCAAAATCCAACATCCAAAGTCCAAAGAATTAATTAAACGAAAAATTACTTGGCGCGACACCCACTTTAACGGAATCTTTCAACGTTTTTGTCAAAGCATCAAATATATAAAGCGAACCTTTAGAAGCAAAATCTTTCGCGTCGGTGCAATACATATAGCCCGATGTCGGATCGAATGCCAAACCGTACAAAGATACGAAATAAGGTTGCGACATGAAAAGTTGCGGCGGATTTGTAGTGAAATTCAAAAGATTTTTCGTGAAAATTTGATTGCCGGACAAATAATACAAATTATTACCGCTCAGATCGGTCGTTAAGTTTGATGCGTATTTCGGTACATCGAACGTGCCGACTACGACATCGTTCCGGATTTGATACAATTTACCGTTGCCGGCTTGGTCGTAATAATTGCCGCACAACACCCAGATATCGCCGTTGGCATCGCGCACGATACTGTTCGGTCCTGCACCCACTTTAATTTTAGTTAGAATCGTATCGGCGTAGACGGTAGACGCATCAAATACTGCCACCGACGAATCTTTTTCATAGCCACCGCTATTTATCACGTACTGTTTGTAACCGTTAGATAAGATTTGATCCGGACCTAAACCGTTGACGGGTGCGGATTTCAGAAAAGTTTTTGATTTAAAATTTAAAACATAAATACTGTCCGAAGCCGCTTTTGTGCCGTTACCTGCTGATACATAACCCCGCGTAGCGTTAATTAAATGCAAGTATCGCGGATAAAATATGGAAATAGAGTCGAAAACTTGAAAAGTACGTGGATTAATCATCAAAATTTTATTCGAACCGTTCACCACCACAAATGCTGTGTCTCTGTTCAGGTACGTCATGGATTGAACAAAGCTTCCTGTCGACGCGCCGTTGTTACCTTTAGAAAAAATATCGGTCGTGATGCCGCCGACATTGCGGTTATAAAAAGATACATCGCCCGGCACTTTAAACGAGCCTTCGTTAGTGATGTAAACGCCTTTGCTGTAAGTATCCGTCGCCTGTGTGTCGTCAGCAGGTTTGCAGGCAGTTTGAAAAATAATTATTGCGGAAATGAGTAAACTGATAGAAAAAGAAAATCGTTTCATAAACATATAATGTGCGTGATAAAAATAAAAAATTCCGATTTGTTTTTTAAAATACTTTTTCAACAAAATATTTTTTAGTTATTTTTATTTTTAAAAATATTTTTTAAAATAAAAACTTAAAAAAATTTTCAGGAAAAATTTTCAGAAAAAAAATTAAACGGAATATTAAAACGGTGAGAAACGATTTTTAAATATACGCACGAACACCGAGGCGATGAGTTGCTGCATCGCTCCGTCCCTTCATAAATTTATTTTTTCGCCACCGCTCATATTCCCGTGAGCTTTTAAAGCTTTGGTTTCAGGCAGGTATTCCGACTCATTCCCTCGTTATCGTCTTCCCGCACCGTCCGTTAAAAACGTTTGTGCAGTGACATTGTGATAAAAAGTTTTTGAAGTTGTGCAAGGATTTTAATCATTACAAAACTTAAAAGAATTTACGGCTGCGGGAACAGTTCAGGTATTGCACCTGATTCCCTATTAATCTCTGTAAAAAGAACCTTGAAACGCCGCAAAGATACACTCGATTTGATGACTTTTGTATCAAATCCGTTTTTATTAGGTAGGTTTTTATTTTAAATAAAAAAGGAAGTCTTCGCTTCAAGCGAAGACTTCCTTAGAAACCTGAATGCCTTCACCCGATCTGTTTAAAAATGATTTTTAATCATCATAATGACCTTTCACACTTACTATTACAATCACATCGTTCACCAATTTATAAATTAATCGGTGTTCTTGAGTTATTCTTCGCGACCAAAAACTTTTGTATTGATGTTTTAAAGGCTCAGGTTTACCTAAACCTTTAAAAGGATCTCGGCTGATGTCTCTGATGAGACGGTCAATTTTAAAAAACATATCTAAATCTGTATCAGCCCATTCAACAAACTGTTCATAAGCTGTTTCTTGAAATTGAACGGTCTTCATTTGGACGATAATTGTTTAACCAGATGCTCATATTGTACGGCTGAAAAATTTATTAAGTTTTCACCTGTTTCAGTATCGTTCAATGCTTTTTCTATGCGAGTGCGCATTTGTTCGCGTGTTTCTTTTTCTTTAGCGCGAATTGAAATATCGAAATCACGCCCGTTGAAAAGCGATTTAATTTTATTTATTGTTTCGATATTGAACTCTTCACTCGATATATTTAACGTTATGTTCGACATAAAAATAAAATTTAGAATTTGACAATTAATTCTACAAAGATAAGATTTATTTACTTTTCAACAAATAAATTGCAAACACGACAAACGCCGTGCTGAGTTCGACTGTTTGGAAATTTACAAATAATGTCTTTTAATACTTTTCGCAAGCCCTTGTAAATCTTTGTAAATAAAGAACGCATCAATTTTTATTCTAAGCAATTCATCCAAAATATTTTTTTTAGATTCTTTTTTAACATGAATTTTTTGAAAACTAATATTTTCATTTTTAGTTATTGTTGGTTTTTCTTTACCATGAAAAGTAAAATAACTTGACTGCTGAGAAATTCTTATGTCGAAAAAATTGGGTCTAATCGGGAAAACACATGAATCCATTTCACCTTCCCATTCTGAAATTACTTTTAGCTGTTTCTTAAATTGATCATCTCTACCCAGAAGAATACCTTTTAGTTCTTTTTGCTTAGCCGTTATATAACTGCTTTCTCCAAATTGGTAAGCGTCTATAAAATATATAACGCCATCTTTGCCTAATTCCTCACCACTTTTTTCATTTTTTATGTAATGAGCGGATACATCTTCCACTGCAAAATACAATGCTATTAGAGGATTTGTTGACCAATCTAATAGCCTTGTCGGAATGCCATAATGCTGTTGCAGAAAATAGATATCTTCCGGACTTTTGTAATTACTGAAAAGAGAAGCTGAACTCACTGAAAAATCTTGAAATATATGTCGCTCCTTTTTGATTCTTTCTTCCTCATTCTCAGAATTAAGATTATTGCGATAAACTCCAGGAACAGGCGAAGTTTCATTATAAGTTTCTGTTTGACCTCGATACCAATATCTTATATGCTTATGGTGGGAATCTCCTTTTTCCATTTTCATTATAAATTCCAACATATCAGAAAGGCTGCTAATTTCCATAACTTTTGTTTTATATTAGCTCCTAAATTAAAACTTTATTTCGCAATTTGGCAATAGTTTTATTATTTTTTCTCAAATCTAACTGTGTCAAATTTACTAATTTCCCGATTTCAGACGGTAAACTTGTGAGGTGATTATTTTCTAAATTCAACGATGTCAAATTTACTAATCGCACGATTTCAGACGCTAAACTTGTGAGGTGATTATTTTGTAAAAACACAAATGTCAAATTTACTAATTGCCCGATTTCAGACGGTAAACTTGTGAGTTGATTTTTATTTAAATCTAAGCTTTTCAAATTTACTAATTGACAGATTTGAGGCGGTAAACTTATGAGGCTTTTGTCGTTTAAACTTAATTATAAAATATCTCTATCTACCTCAAAAATCTTTTCAGCGTATCTTGTTCTGCATCTCAAGATGACTATTTTAGACTTTAAATTTTCGTTCATTTTCTTTCCATTTTTTCAGCACTATTTTGAGTGTAGTGCATTGTTTTTAAAAATAATTTTATTGTTCGGTAAACTTGTAAATTGTTTTGTATCAGCAAATTTAAAATAGTGTGAACTTTATCCGGTAAAGCGCGAAATCATCAAACGCACACGCACACCGCTTGCCGCTTTTTTGCACAAAGCCTCGAACAATATACGGTCAGTAAACCACGCTACGGCGAGATCAATTTCTTTTTCGGCAGTTGCCAACCATTCCAGTATTTGCGCTTGAATATTTTCAAAATAAGCTTGGGTTTCCATTGTTTGAGGACAGTTATTTTATTGCCGCAATTTTAAAATATAAATATACTTAAAATATTTAAAAATATTCTATTATCATTTTTAAACGTAAAAAGGAAGTCTTCGCTTAAGACAAAGAGTTACTTAAAACTTATTTGCCAATTATTTGAAATTTGTGTTGAGACAAATCTTTCTATTAACCCTTAATGAAATAATTTTCATGAATTCCCCCTATTCATAAATTTTTCCTTACTTTGGTCGAGTTTTTAAAATTTTAAAAAATCACCTCTGTAAAATGCAAAAATTCTGTATCTTTTTGGTTTTCGTTCTGTGTGCCGGATATATTTCCGCTCAAACGCTTAACATGGATTTATTCAAAAACATCAAACCGCGTTCAATCGGTCCGGCTGCTATGTCGGGGCGAATTACGGCGGTGGATGTGGATTTAAAAAACGATATTTATTATGTCGGTGCAGCGTCCGGCGGCGTGTGGCAATCGAACAACGGCGGCATCAATTGGCAACCGATTTTCGATAAACAACCTACGCAAAGTATCGGCAGCATTGCGGTTAATCAAAATAATCCGTCTGAAATTTGGGTCGGAACGGGTGAAGGTAATCCGCGCAACTCGCAAAATTTCGGCGACGGTATTTTCAAAAGTATGGACGGCGGCAAAAATTGGGAAAATATGGGTTTGCGCGACAGTCGCGCAATCAATCACATCGCAATCAATCCGTTGCGTACTGAAACCGTTTATGCCGGTGTTATCGGTTCCGCATTCGGACCGAACGAACAACGCGGCGTTTATAAAACAACGGATGGCGGAAAAACTTGGAAAAAATCGTTGTACGTGACCGACCAAACCGGTTGCGCTGATTTAATTATGGATCCGACAAATCCGAATAAACTCATTGCTGCTATGTGGGAATACGGACGTAAACCATGGACGTTCAACAGCGGCGGAAAAAATTCGGGATTGTATATCACTTACGACGGCGGCGATAATTGGAAAAAAATTACGGATGCCGACGGTTTACCGAAAGGTGATTTAGGCCGAATCGGTGTAACAATGTGTCGAACAAAACCGAACGTCGTATATGCGGTAGTTGAAGCGAAAGAAAACGGTATTTACCGCTCTGATGACGGCGGAACGAAATGGCGTAAAGTCGGACAAAACGGCGAAAGACCTTTTTATTATTCCGGTATTTACTGCGATCCGAAAAACGAAAACAGATTGTACAATATTTATTCCAGTGTATCCAAAAGTGAAGACGGCGGAAAAACTTGGACACAACTCATCGGCTACACCGAAGGGAATGTGCATCCGGATCATCACGCTTGGTGGATACATCCCGAACAACCGAATTTGATGATAGACGGAAATGACGGCGGTGCCAACATCACGCGCGATTACGGAAAATCGTGGCAATTTTTTACCAATATTCCGGTCGGACAATTTTATCACGTTAACGTTGACAATGAAATACCTTACAATTTGTACGGCGGTTTGCAGGACAACGGTTCGTGGGTAGGTCCGTCGGCAGTATGGCGTTCGGGCGGAATCCGGAATGCCGATTGGCAAGAAGTAGATTTCGGGGATGGTTTCGATGTCATGCCGCGTCGGGATAATACACGTTTTGTATTCGCCATGTCGCAAGGTGGAAGTGTAAATTATATTGACAGAAAAACAGGTAGTTCACAATTTATTCAACCGCAAAATCCGGGCGGTGCCGAGATGCGTTACAATTGGAATGCGGCAATGGCACAAGATCCGTTTACGGATTGTGGTGTGTATTTCGGTTCACAGTTCGTCAATTATTCAAACGATTGCGGACAAACTTGGTCAATTATTTCGCCGGATTTAACGACGAATGATACCGCAAAAATAAATGCATCGAAACGCACCGGCGGTTTAACACCGGATGTGACGAACGCGGAAAATCATTGTACCATTTTAGCCATCGCGCCTTCGCCGACCGATAAAAATGTGATTTGGGCGAGTACCGACGACGGCAATTTGCAACTCACGACCGACGGCGGAAAAACTTGGAATAATTTAACACCGCACATCACCGGCTGCCCGAAAAATGCTTGGATACCGCAAATTGAAGTGACAAAAAATGCCGGCGAAGCGTTCATTATTGTCAATAATTATCGCCAGAATGATTTCAAACCTTATGCTTATCATACCACCGATTACGGAAAAACTTTCACGAGTATCGTCGGTGACGGACAGGTAGGCAGTTATATTTTGTCTTTCACGCAAGATGCGGAAGTGAATAATTTATGGTTTCTGGGTACCGATTTCGGTTTGTACATATCCATGGACGGCGGAAAAATTTGGAACAAATGGACAAACGGTTATCCGTCGGTACCGACAATGGACATAAAAATTCATCCGCGCGATGGTGATTTGGTTCTCGGCACTTTCGGTCGCGCTTTCTGGATTTTAGACGATATTCGTTTCCTGCGCGAAATAGCGCGTACTAAAGGTGATGTACTGAATCAAAAATTAAAAATTTTCGCGCCCAACGATGCTTATAATTCTTATCACCGCAGTTTCGACGGTGAGCGATTCAACGGCAGTTCTATTTATGAAGGCACGAATAAAACATCAGACGCGCTGTTTACGATTTGGAGTAAAACCACCGGTAATCAGACGGCAGTTAGCGGCGGACAATCCGAAAGAGGTAATCGTCCGCCAAACAATGCTGCGGCATTGACCGCCGTCAAAGATTCGGCGACACCCGAAAAAAAATCCATGTTGTATATTCTTTCCGAATCAGGCGACACTTTACGCCGATTGAAAATTACTTTGGATAGCGGAATGAATCGCGTAACATGGGGATTGGAACGCAAAGGTCCGAAATTTCCGAATTGGGAAGACGAGAAAAAAGGTGACGAAGGTAACGAATCCGGCACCGGCGGCGTTGTTTTACCCGGACGATATAAAGTTGTGGTAGTGAATAATAAAGACAAAGATTCGACTTACATCAATGTCAAATTTGATCCGCGCGTTACAATTTCCGAAAAAGAATTACAGGATAAAGATGCATCAATGAAAGATGCACGGGTATTAATCGGCAAATCAACAGATGCTTTTAACCGATTGAAAGATGCCAACAAAACCATCGGCATCGTTGAAAGTGAAATGGATATGTCAACCGGTTCACAAGACAGTGTAAAAACGAATTTATTGAAACAGGGAAAATCCTTGAAAGACAGTATTTTGGTGCTTCAAAAAATGTTCATGTCGCCCCGCGATACGAAAGGTATTGTTCGCAGCACCGATAATTTGATGGATAAAATGTTCCACGCCATGGGTTTAATGAGTTCCGGAACCGGTAAACCGACCGCCAATTCTTTAATTGCGTTGGATAAAGCCAAAGAAACTGCCACTATACTTTTCGATAAAATCAATACTTTTTTCACCCGAGATTGGGTAAAATATCAATCGAATGTAGAAGCGATGAAATATTCATTGTTTAAAAAGTACGAGCCGTTGAAAATAGAAAGTGGAAAGTAATAATTTCGTGTAAATCCGCCTCATTCGCTTCATCCGTGTTCCGTTGCTCTATGCGAGTTATGGAACACGGATGACGCGGATTGGACGGATTTTACAAGGGTTTTTTAAGATAATAGCATTTTTAAAGCCGCAACATTCGCGGTCGCATCAAAAACAGCCAATACGGGAATTTTAAAACCTGTAATAACTTGACTTTCTATTTCTTCATCAGCGGTGAGTTTTCGCCAAAGCAAATATTCATTTTTACCTCTCGGTAAAATATACTGCTCAATAATTTGTTTTTTCGGATCAATTATCCAATACTCGGTAATGCCATGTTGTGCGTAATCTTTAAATTTCACCACACGGTCACGTCGAGAAGAACCTTTTGATAATACTTCAACAACAAAATCCGGTGCAGGAAAATGCGTTTGCGTGGGAACAAAAGTATCTGCAATTTCCTTTCGCCAAAAGGCGATATCCGGTTCGTAATCGTTGCGCGTCAAACTAATCATAGCTTTTTCCGTTTTCATTTTCCCTTATCCGTTCAAATTCACATAGGTACCTGCAGTACAAAAGAGAAACCCGACTGCGTCAGAATGTTCATTAGTAGCCGGTAAATGTAAAACGATTTCACCTTGAATAAATTCTGCTTTTTGGTCGTCTTCAATCCAATCATAAAATTTTTGACGACGTGCTCGTTCTTCATCAAGATAATGTTGTAAATCTTTGACGAGTGTCGGCAACGAGGGCAAGTCTATTAAATGTTTAAATGTAGTAGTAGACATTAATATAATTTTTATAAAATTAGTGTATTTATGCAGATTGAACAACAAATACTTTTACTTTTATAGATTGAATCAAACATTTTTAAAGCTGATTCTGTAAAACCACTTGTTATGAAAACAGCAATATTCGTTTTACTATTTATATTTTCTTGCACAACTACATTTGCTCAAAAACTAACGCAATTTGAAAACAACTTTAGATTTGAAACCGTTCTGCCCGACCCTACCATAAAATACGGCTATGGAAAAATTGTACAGGATAAACAAGGCTATTTATGGATTGATAACTATGGAATAGGTTTATACAAATTCAATGGTTACAACTCTGTGAAATATCAAAATGATCCATTCGACCCGACAACACTCTATCATAACAATATCTACAATATGTGGCTCGACAAAAATGATACGCTGTGGTTGGGCACACCCGAAGGTTTATGCAAGTTCGACACAAAAACCGAAAAATTTACGCGGTATAATACCACACTCATTCCCGATATGCCCGACCTAAGAAATGTTTCTCCTGTTAGAGAAGATAATGAGGGCAATTTATGGATTGGAAACTTGGAAGGCAAAATTTGGCGATTTAACAGAAAGACGGGTAAGTTTTTATCCCTTACTTCAAAATTAAACGTTAAGAATTTTTCAAAATTAGCTGCTGATTATCATGATGGCATCTATAGTATTTTTAAAGATAAATCCGGAATAATTTGGATTGGGACAGGTTTAGGTTTGCATCGTGCAAATTTAAACGACGATCCTGACAAAATAAGTTTCAGTCATTTCTTACTCAATCCGCTGGATAACAATACTTATAATTATAGAGTTTACAATATTTTTCAAGATCATGCCGGTGTTTTATGGGTTTGTTCTTTAGAAGATATCGGATTGAACAGTTTCGACACGAAAACAGAAAAGTTTACACGATACTTAAAATCGTCTCAACCTTTTTCTATTTCGAGCAATAGAGTGCGCAATATTGTTGAAGATACTTCCGGCAACCTTTGGATTGCTACCGACAATGGTTTGAATAAATTGAATAAAGAACGCATACAATTTACTACATGGTTTGCAAATGAGTGTAAGGACTTCGAACTTAAGTCAAATAATATTTACAATATTTTTCTTGACGCTTCCGGTAATTTATTTATCAGTAGTGATATTTTGCAAACCATAAACATATATCAAAAAAAATTCGGTCTTTTTCAACCGCATCCTAAAACAAAAAATTCAACAGGTACAAATCAAATATCTACACTTACCGAAGATAGATTTGGAAATATTTGGATAGGTACACCTGAGGGATTAATTGAACAGCAAAAAAAATCCGGACAGGCTGTTTACTTTACACCGGATGAAAAAAAATTCGGTACTCTTAAACGCAGTTACATATCAGGACTGATACCTGAATCCAACGGTGACATGTGGATTGGAAACGATGAATATTTATCGCTGCTAAAGTATGGTTCGAATGTATTTGAAAGTTTTAATAGTGATATCAGAAATTTTAAAAATAGTGATTCAAATGGCGGGAGAGCCAGGACCATTTTATCCATGTGTAAAGATGAATCGGGTTTGATATGGTTAGGTATGGGCAACGGTATTAAAAGGTTTAACCCGACTACAAAAATATTTACGCATTATTTTTATGAAGCAGGAAATCCTACAGGCATAAGTGACTACGTAGCCCTTTCAATTATTAATGATTCAAGAGGAAATATTTGGGTCGGCACCGGCAGCATTGCTTTTAACAAATTCGATAAAAAAACCGGAAAGTTCACACACTATAAAAACAATCCACTCGATACCAATTCCATCAGTGCCAATATTGTTTATTCTATTTTTGAAGATTCAAAACACCGTCTCTGGATTGGTACACAAGGTGGAGGACTTTGTGAGTACAATTACAAAACAGATAATTTTACGACTCACACGCGCAATAAAGGTTTGGCATGGACAGCAGTTTTCTCCATTCAAGAAGACAATAACGGCGATTTGTGGCTCGGAACCAATAGAGGTATTTCGCGTTACAATGTTTCCAATAAAACTTTTACGGATTACGATGAAAAAGACGGTTTGCAGAGTAATTATTACGGTGGCGGATTTTATGGCATAGGCTCAAGTTGTAAAGGCTCGGATGGTACTTTATATTTCGGCTGTTACAGTGGGTTTAATTATTTTAATCCGAATGAAATTTATCCGAACAGTTTTATTCCGCCTATAGTAATCACCCAGTTTAAAATTTTTGATAAAATTCAACCCGGAAAAAATGAAGCTAAAGAAATCGTTTTGAAGCACGACCAAAACTTTTTCTCTTTCGAATTTGCGGCACTATGCTATACCGACACCAAAAAAAATAAATATGCCTACCAATTAGAAGGCGTTGACGCCGATTGGGTGTATTGCGATATGCGCCGTTATGCAACTTACACCAACCTCGGACCGGGCAAATATATTTTTAAAGTGAAAGGAAGTAACAACGATGGTGTTTGGAATGAAAAAGGTGTGTCGGTTATAGTCTTCATTCATCCGCCTTGGTGGCGCAGTTGGTGGGCTTATACAGGGTATTGTTTGTGTTTAATTTGGGGATTGTATTTGATTAATCGCATACTCAGAAAAAAAATCATAAATAGAGAGCACGAACTTTCAAGACAAAAAGAATTGGCACAGGCAAAAGAAATTGAAAAAGCATACATACAGCTCAAACAAACCCAAAATCAACTCGTTCAAAAAGAAAAACTCGCATCGCTCGGTGAACTCACTGCGGGTATCGCGCACGAAATTCAAAACCCTTTGAACTTTGTGAATAATTTTTCGGAGTTAAGTGTGGATTTAGTAAAAGATGTCAACGAAGAAATAAATAAAGATACCTTTGACAAAGAGTACATAAAAGATTTGATGAGCGATTTAACTGCCAATCAAGAAAAAATAAACCATCACGGCAAACGAGCCAGTTCGATTGTAAAAGGAATGCTCGAACATTCACGCGCAAGCTCAGGTGAAAGAACGCCGACCGACATCAATCAATTAGCTGATGAATATTTGCGCTTGAGTTATCACGGATTGCGCGCGAAAGACAAAAATTTCGTTGCTGATTACAAAACGGATTTTGATGAAACGATTCCAAAATTGAATGTTGTTTCGCAAGACATCGGGCGGGTAATTTTGAATTTGATTAATAATGCGTTTTATGCGGTGAATGAAAAAAATAAAACCAGTTCCGATATAAATTACGCGCCGTTGGTAACAGTTTCAACAAAAAAAATCGGCGATAAAATAGAAATAACCGTCAAAGACAACGGCAACGGAATTCCCGACAAAATTAAAGACAAAATATTTCAGCCGTTTTTTACTACCAAACCGACGGGTGAGGGAACTGGTTTAGGTTTATCGTTGGCTTATGATATAATTACGAAAGGGCATGGTGGCGAATTAAAAGTTGAATCGAAAGAAGGTAAAGGTTCGGAATTTGTTGTAATTTTGCCTAAATAGAAAATTAAAATCAAATTTTAAACCATCACTCCATATGATTACAAATATCCTTTTTGTTTTGCTTGCCCTATTTTTGGTGGCTTCCATAATTTTTGCTATTTGGTGGCGCAATATCGAAAAAAAAGCCACCATTAAAGCCACACCCATTGAAAAAATACCGGCGCGACAATGGACCACCGAATTTCTGGAAAGCAAACGCAAAATGACAGATCCGGTCGCAGATGATGTAGTGAACAAAATTATTCAAAGCGGCGAAAAAAATGCCGTCAATAATCTCTTCGGTTTGTTTTCAAAAGACTGTGATGAATTACCCGCCGATTTACCGATTGAAGTGCGCGAATATTTTGAAAAAACCGCCGTATTGCCCGATTGGGCAGATAAAGATCTCATCGCACTCGGTCAGAATATTTATACGCAACACAGGGTTTTAATTACAATCTTATTGGCTTACAAAGCGTTGCCGGAATGTTATGCTTGCGCTAAAGGTGCTGAAGTGCTTTATCACACAGCGCGTCTCACTGAACAGCATGGTTCTTTAGATGCTTTTTCGAGACGCATTGCCGAAACATCGGAATTTATTTACTATATCATGACTCCAGGCGGGTTATCTCCCGACGGTCGCGGGATTCGTGCGGCGCAAAAGGTGCGGCTCATTCATGCCGTAATTCGAAATTATTTGCAACAAAACAATTGGGATACCGCCGCGTTTGATGCACCTATCAATCAAGAAGATTTGGCAGGTACGCTCACGTCTTTTTCCGCACTTATTATGGAAGGACTTGAAACTTTGGGTGTTCAGCTTACCGATGAAGACAAAGAAGCCTACGCGCATTGTTGGCGCGTCATTGGACATATTATGGGTGTTGACACTGATTTAATTCCGCTCAATGCCGCAGATTCCCTTGCCTTGGGTTATGCCATTCAAAATCATCAATTCAACGTGAGCGAACACGGCAAAGTACTTATGAATTCGCTGATAGATTTTCAGAATAAAAATACGCCGAGTTTTATGGATCGTCAAGTGAATGTAGAAATGATGCGTTTTTTAATGGGTGATAAAATTGCAGACTTACTTGGTGTGCCGCCTGCCGATAAACAAGATGTGGAAAAATTGGTAAACAAAGTACGTGGTTTTATTGAGTTGAGCGAAAAATTAGATCATACGCGGCTTTTGTTACTCATCGTTCAAGGTTTCAATAAAATTTTACTGAAAATTCAGATAAGTCAATTGGATAAAGGTGCAGTGTTGAATTTTTATATTCCCGAATCGCTGACACAAGATTGGGGTGTTTCAGGTGACGCTTAAATGAGAATAAAATGCATCAATCACTCATCAATTTCAAAGACTATTCTACACTCGGACTCATTTTCAATGGCATCGGTTGTTTGTTTTGGATCGGGGCTTATGCGATTTTAGTTTGGGAAATTCGGAAAAAAAAATTTGTCGAAATGCCCGCCTATATTGCCGGTGCCAATATCGGTTGGGAATTTGTTTGGAGTTTTTTTTATCATCCGAACACCGGCTTGCTTTATGCACTCAGTTATCAAGCCGCATTTTTATTGGATTGTTATATTTTTTACGCTGTTCTGCGTTACGGCACAAAACAACCGATGAACGCCGAGTCAAAAAAGTATTTTTTACCGTTTTGCATTATTAATTTCGTGTTTTGGATTTTGTTCAGTTACACGTATCGCACGGAAGGTTATGATACACTCATAGGCGCAAATTCAGGTTATATCATCAATGTTATTTTATCTTTGCAATGCTTGATGCTTTTATTTCAAACTGCTGATACGAAGGAGTTCTCTTTACTTTTAGGTTTATGTCGCTTGCTCGGTACCGGTTTCATTACCGTTTCATTGTTTTATTTTTATCCGAACAGTCGGTTTGTACAACTTTTAGGCGTGTCGTGTTTTGTCATGGACGGCCTTTATAATTATGTACTATTGAAAAGGCACGGCAAATTATTATAAAGAAAAGTTTTTTTACCTCGTAGTTCACATTAGATCGTACATGGAGCCTATTTTTACCTATGTACGACCTGATGTGAACTATGGTTAATAATCAAAAAAATTTCTAAAAACTATACCTCATGTTTGGTCCACTCATCAACTTTTTCATACCGCAAGCCATACAAACCGGCAATGAAAAATATCGGTCTGCACGTATATTAGCCATTGTATTGCTGGTCACAACTGTATTTAATTTGCTCGGTGTTTTCAGTTCAATGGCTATTGATTACACTTACTCCGGTTATATACTTTTCGTTTCCGGCATCCTCACTTTGATACTTGCTTTTGCATTTCGGTACGGATTGTCTTTTATACTCACAACATATACTTTTCTTATAGTTGGTTCTGTTCAAATTTTTCTTCAAGCATGGTGGGGTGGTGGATTAGAATCGCCGAGTACCGCTGCACTTTTTTTAATTCCGGCAATTGCCATGCTCTTGGTCGAAAGAAAAGTTGCAGCAGTTTGGTTAGTTATTTCTATAGTTGCGGTTTTTTTTCTTTACTATTATGAAAAAACTTACGGTCAATTGCCTGAACTGTACGATGTCAGTAAGCGCGCCAATTATTTATTGAACGGAATAGTCGGTATGATGGTTTGTATTTTTACGATTATATTAACCATTGCCCGAGAAAAAAATCTTTACCACGATATATTAGTCAATATAAACGAAGAACTTAAAATTAGTCAGAACAGACTTATTTTATCCGAAAAACTCGCCAGTCTCGGTGAATTGACTGCCGGTATCGCGCACGAAATTCAAAATCCTTTGAACTTCGTGACGAATTTTTCAGAACTATCCATTGATTTAATGAAAGATATTCAAGAAGAAATAGGCAAAGAAAGCGTTGACAGAGATTACGTAAAAGATTTGATGTTTGATTTAGCCAATAATCAAGAAAAAATAAATCAACACGGCAAACGCGCAAGCAGCATCGTGAAAGGAATGCTCGAACATTCGCGCAGCGGCACCGGTGCGAAACAGATGACGAATATAAATGGCATCATTAAAGAATTTTTACCGCTCAGTTTTCACGGCAAGCGGGCAAAAGACATCAACTTTAATTCCGATTTCAGAATGGATTTGGATAAAAACTTGCCGCAAACAAATGTCGTGCCGCAAGAAATCGGGCGCGTTTTAGTTAACTTGTTCAACAATGCGTTTTATACCGTGCATCAACGCGCTTCAGACTATAAAGGTTTTTATGCCGATACGTATTCGCCGCTTGTTTTCGTCACTACGAAACATAATGGTAATACCATTGAAATAAGAGTAAAAGATAACGGCTACGGTATTCCTGAAGCTAATAAATCTAAAATATTTCAACCGTTTTTTACCACCAAACCGTCGGGCGAAGGCACCGGACTGGGTTTATCGTTGGCGTATGATATTATTACGAAAGGTCATGGCGGAACGTTGGAAGTGGAAAGCGAGGATGGTGTGGGTTCGGAGTTTGTGATTCTTTTACCGCTTAAAACCAATTGATGATGAAGAAGACCGGTATAATAATTTTATTTCTTGTAAAAACTTCACTCATTGCATGGACCCAAACACCCATGCTCGGGTTTGCATTAGACAGTCTTAAAGATCAATTGAGGATAACGAATCACGACTCGAGCCGCGTGATGGTCATGGAAGCAAGCAGCATTTTCTATATGTTTACAATTCCGGATTCCGCGCTGATTATTGGCGAGAAATCTTTAAAACTGTCAAGAGAAATTAATTTTCCTAAAGGAGAAACACGGGCTTTGAATATTTTAAGTTTTACCTACAAGGTTATGGGTAATTTCTCGAAAGCCTTAGAAATTTCACTTAAATCCGTTAAGATTGCCGAAAAAAACGACTTAATTTACGAGAAAGCATACGCACTTTCAAACATCGGAGATATTTACTTTTATTCAAATGATTATTCCAAATACCCTTCTGCTATGTCTTATTGCAAAGAAGCAATTAAACTTTTTTATTCAGTGCCTGATTACGGTATGGTCGCTGTCATGCAAGAAGATATAGGGCTTCTGTATCTTGGTACGAATAAATTAGACTCAGCACAAATTTATTTACAAACTGCACTCGACAATACCGTTAAGTATAAATTGGATTGGTTCAAAAACTTTATTTTAACGGACATGGGAAACTTTTATGTAAAACAAGGAAATATTCCAACAGCATTGGATTATTTCAATCAAGCATTACAATCCGTAAAACTTGCAAACGGAATTGACTTTTCTCAAGCCACATACTTATCTATTGCAACCATTTACCAACAATTAAACAAAATTGATTCCGCTATTTATTTTGCACAAAAAAGCCTTGATATAGCCCAAAAACATAAATTCTATACGGATCAAATAATGGCGAGCAGTTTATTGGCAGATTTATACAAGCAAAAGGATTCTAAAAAAGCTATCCGATTTTATGAAATAACGATTGCCGCCAAAGACAGTTTGTTCGCGCTCGAAAAATCACATTCGTTCGATAATTTAAACTCTTTTGATATTCAGGAACGTCAATTCGAAATCAAAACGATACAGAATCAAACCAAGCAGTATGCTTTGTTTTCGGGTTTGGGAATTTTTTCTTTGCTCACATTTATTTTCTATCGCAACAATCGTCAAAAACAGAAAGCCAATAATTTATTACAAGAGCAAAAAGAAGAAATAGATTTACAAAGAGGCAAAGCCGAAAATACACTCATCGAATTAAAACAAACCCAAAACCAACTGATTCAAAAAGAAAAACTTGCATCGCTTGGCGAACTCACAGCCGGCATCGCGCACGAAATTCAAAATCCGTTAAACTTCGTAAATAATTTTTCAGAGTTATCAGTCGGTTTAGCGAAGGATTTAAAAGATGAAATTGCAAAAGTTGAAATGCCCGAAAATGACAAAGAATACATCGGTGAAATCATCCGTGATTTAAACAGCAATCAAGAAAAAATAAATCATCACGGCAAACGCGCAAGTTCCATCGTAAAAGGTATGCTTGAACATTCGCGCACGAGTACCGGCGAAAGAGAAATGACCGACATCAATAAATTAGCCGACGAATATTTGCGTTTGAGTTATCACGGATTGCGCGCCAAAGACAAAAACTTCAACGCCGATTACAAAACGGATTTTGATGAGAGTTTACCTCAACTCAATGTTGTACCTCAAGACATGGGTCGCGTGTTACTGAATTTAATCAATAATGCGTTTTATGCGGTGAATGAACGCGCGAAACAACACGCGGACAAAAATTATGCGCCGTCGGTATCCGTTTCCACAAAACAAATCGGCGATAAAATAGAAATCATTGTACGCGACAACGGCAACGGTATTCCCGACAAAATCAAAGAAAAAATATTTCAGCCGTTCTTCACCACAAAACCGACCGGAGAAGGGACCGGTTTAGGTTTGTCTTTGGCGTATGATATTGTTACGAAAGGTTATGGTGGAGAATTAAAGGTTCAATCTAATGGGGGTGAAGGATCGGCTTTTATAATTAATTTGTCTTCATAAAATGAAATTTACATTTTAAATTCGCAAATCCGAATCGCAAATCCGGATTATCTTTGTCGCTTCAAAAAAATTAATGAATGCAGTCAACAGATATCAGCGAAAAGCTATCAGCTAAAATACCGAAGTCACTCGAAGCTATACAAAAAGCACTTGCCGAAAACACAATAACCTGCGAACAATTGGTATGCGATTATTTGCAGCAAATAAAAGTGACAAAACATTTGAACGCTTATGTGGAAGTTTTTGCCGATGAAGCTTTAACACGCGCAAAAAATTTAGATGCCCGATACGCCAAAGATCCGGAAACTTGTGGAAAACTGTTCGGTGCCGTAGTGTCTATCAAAGATGTGATTTGTTATGAAGGACATCAAGTGACGGCGGCGAGTAAAATATTGGAAGGCTTTACAAGTATATTTTCCGCCACTGCCGTTGAGCGTTTGCTTGCCGAAGATGCCATCATCATCGGTCGCACAAATTGCGATCAGTTTGCGATGGGTTCCGATAATACCAATTCCGTTTACGGACCTGTACACAATGCAGCTGACGATACGCGCGTTGCGGGCGGTTCTTCGGGTGGTGCGGCTGTGTCTGTGCAGGCGAATACCTGTCTCATTGCTTTGGGTTCTGATACCGGCGGTTCAGTGCGGCAACCGGCTGCGTTTTGCGATGTTTTCGGATTGAAGCCGACTTACGGGCGCATTTCGCGTTACGGTTTATTGGCGTACGGTTCGAGTTTCGACCAAATCGGTATTTTTGCGCACAATATCGCTGATATTTCCTTGATGCTCGATATTATTGCCGGTGCCGATGCGTTCGATGCAACTTCCGGAGAACAAATTTGCGATACATTTTCAGGATTAAAAATCGCGGGAAAGAAAAATTATAAAATCGCTTACCTGAAATCGTCCGTAGAAAGTCCGGCGATTGAACCGGCGATTCGCGGAAAAATGTCGGATACAATTGCGCATTTAGAAAAGGCCGGACACTCTACTGCCGGAATTGAATTTGATTTATTGGATTATATTATTCCGGCTTATTATGTCCTCACGACTGCAGAAGCGTCATCGAATTTGAGCCGTTACGATGGTGTACGTTACGGTTTTCGCGCCGAAAATACCAAATCTTTGGACGAAATGTATAAAAAAACGCGCACAGAAGGTTTCAGTGAAGAAGTAAAACGTCGGATTATGTTAGGCACGTTCGTTTTGTCGGCAGGTTATTACGATGCATACTATACAAAAGCACAAAAAGTGCGACGGTTACTCACAGACAAAATCAACGAAATTTTTGCGCAATACGATTTTATTTTGATGCCAGCTTCACCGGTTGCACCTTGGAAAATAGGAGAAAAAAACGACGATCCGGTGGCGATGTATTTACTGGATATATTTACTGTATTGGCAAACATGGTCGGTATTCCTGGAATTGCCGTTCCTGTCGGTTTCGACGAAAATAATTTACCTATTGGTTTGCAGTTTTTGTCCGCGAAATGGACGGAGGGTGAGTTATTGAGGTTTGTTGCGGATAATTTTAAAAAAAGAATTTTGGAGCGAAAATAAACCGTACAGTTCATATTCGCCCCGAAATTTAAACTATTACAATTATTGAATCGGTTTTTTAGATTCCGATTCCTGCATACCTTTGTGCAATTCTTCTTCCATACTGGCACGTGCGTTGTTGAATTCTTTTACGCCTTTGCCCAAACCGCGCATCAGTTCCGGAATTTTATTACCGCCAAACAACAACAGTACGATAATAAAAACAAAGAAAATTTCCTGACCGCCCATTCCGAAAATTAAAAAAACTGAGTTCATTGCCGAATATTTTTAGTCGTTAATTAATAACTTT
Source organism: Chitinophagales bacterium (assembly GCA_038226035.1). Taxonomy (GTDB): domain Bacteria; phylum Bacteroidota; class Bacteroidia; order Chitinophagales; family Saprospiraceae; genus JAAFJT01. The sequence continues at coordinate 60,050 of JBBRQS010000005.1, forward strand.
TAATAATAATTATTTTCTCTTACAAAATTACGCCTTTTATTTGAAGTCGGTAGTAAAAACGTTTAAAATTCATTTCTATTTTACAAAAATAATTTCGGGTTACTGATAAAAACAAAATTATTACGTTGTAGACTATCTTTGACAAAATATTTTGCCTGTTGTTTAACGGGTGTTAATTTTTCCCGCATTTTATTTTGTCTTTTGTTTGTCATCACTTATCCGAAATTCAATATTCAATTTCCTTTGTCCGAAATAATAAAAATAGTGTGTCGCCCGTCGAAATTGTCGTTGATACAAGCCGATATCGTAAAACGAAAAATAGAAAGTATTTTTCCGGATACTCAAGTTGAAATTATTCCGAAACCATCGCTCGGCGATTTGAACCGCGAAGTACCGATTTACGCACTCGGAGATAAAGACGTTTTTACGAAAGATATTGATGCGTGGTGGCTTGCCGATACAGCCGATATTGCCGTGCATTCGATGAAAGATACGGGTGCTGATCAATATCCGGCAAATAAATTTGCATCTGCCGTCGTCGAAAGGGAAATGCCGCACGATGTCGTCATTTTCAACGCCGATATAGAACAATTAATTTCAGCCGGAAAAACAATCCGCATCGGTACATCTTCTTTACGCCGCGAAGAGTTGGTGCCGCCGTTTCTCAAAAAAGCATTACCGCAAGGTGCAACAGCCGATATAAAAATTCTGCCTATTCGCGGTAATGTGGATACGCGATTAAAAAAATTGCGCGCCGGCGGTTACGATGCCATCGTTTTAGCGGCAGCCGGTCTGATACGTTTGCTGAATTACGATACCGACGGGTCGGTGCAAAATTTGCTGCTCGGAACAAAAAAAATGTTTTTACCGCTCATTGATTGTACGCCGGCAACCGCGCAAGGCGCACTTTTAGCTGTCGCACACGCCGACAATAAAAAAGCGGCGACAATTTTAGAAAAAATAAACGATATTACACTCGTCGAAAAAATACACGAAGAGCAGCGCATCATGCAGATTTACGGCGGCGGTTGTCATCAACGCTTCGGCGTTCATGCTGTCGCATACCGCGACGGATTTTTTTTGGCGGTGGCGGGTGCAGATGAAAACGGAAAAAATATTTCCGCCACACATTTCGATATCGAAAAAAAACTTTTGAAAAATTTTTCGAGAGATAAAAAAAATTTTTTTTCGGCAACGGATTTTATGAAAAACTTTTTCATAAAAAAATATTTTTCGGAAGAAATTTTAATGGGAAAAAATTTTTATGAAAAAATTTACCGAAAAAAAAATATTTTCGTGGCGCACCATCACGCGGTCGGTGACAATAAAAATATTATTGCCGCACTGAAAAATAAAATTATTTGGACAGCCGGCGCACGCACTTGGTTTGAACTCGCCGCTCGCGGTATTTGGGTAGAAGGTTGTGCCGACGGTTTCGGATTAGATTGGTTGTCGCCTGTTTTTAAAAAAAATATCGTCAACATAGCACAAGAAGATTTACTTGTACTCACGAACGATAATGTTGAAGACGATCCAACCGCGCGTTACGAAAAAGCCACCGTTTATACCTTGCAGCCGACACACGATGCCGAACTCGTAAAACAAATACAAAAAGCGGATTATATTTTCTGGACAAGTTTTTTGCAATTTCATTTTTACGGGCATTTTGCGCGCAAAAATGCGCGACACGGTTGTCCGTCCGGTAAAACCGCAGAAAAAATGACAGCTCTGGGTTTGAATCCGATTATTTTTCCGAGTATTAAAGTTTTTTTGGAGTGGCGGGGTAGGAGAGATGAGATAGGAGAGATTAGATAGGAGAGATGAGATTTTTTTTATTCACTTTATTTCCCTTTGATTTATTATATTTAGCATTCAAAGTCTAACATACAAAATCCAACGTCCAAAGTCTAACGTCCACTTATGATTTCCGTTTCCGCACCTGGTCGAATTTGTTTATTCGGCGAACATCAGGATTATTTAGGATTGCCGGTAATCGCTGCCGGCATTTCGCGCCGTATTATTATTGAAGGTGCGTACAGAAACGATAATCTTATCGTGATAAATATGCCCGATATCGGCGTTGTTGAAAAATTTTATTTAGAAAAAAATTATACTTATACCAAACCGCACGATTATTTGCGTAGCGTTCTCAATACGGTTATGCAAGATACGCCTTGCACGTTTTCGCGCGGATTTGAATGCACGGTGCGCAGTACAATACCGATAAATTCCGGTACTTCAAGTTCATCGGCTTTGGTGGTGGCTTGGATTCAATTTTTGACAAAAATAGCGGACGTACCTCAAAATTTAACGCCGTTTGAAGTGGCGAACATAGCTTTTAAAGCCGAAGTAACTGCTTTCGGTGGACATGGCGGTACGATGGATCAGTTTTCGATTGCGCTCGGAAATTTTATTTATTTGAGGTCGAAACCGACTGTTAAAGTAGAAAATTTATCGCCGAAATTGGGCGCATTTGTATTGGGTGATTCGCTCCAAGAAAAAGATACGCAAAAAATATTGAAGCACGTTAAATACGGTATGCTTGCTGCGCTCGAAAAAATAAAAAAAGTAAATCCGCTATTCGATATTATGAAAGTAAATATAGAAGCAGCAAATGATTTCAAAAATATGCTTTCGCCCGACGAATTGATTTTGGTGAAAGGCAATATTTCCGACCACAAAATTTTATGTGCTGCCAAAAAATTACTCGAAAATAATACGATCAATGATGCGGAACTCGGGCAATTGCTCACGCAACATCAAAATAATTTACGCGATGCCAAACGCATCTCCACCGAAAAAATAAACCGAATGTTAGAGGCTGCTATGAAAGCCGGCGCATTGGGCGGGAAAATAAATGGTTCAGGCGGCGGCGGTTGTATGTTTGCTTATGCTCCGCATAATTCGGAAAATGTTGCCGAAGCTATAGAAAAAGCAGGCGGTAAAGCGCATATTATTTACGTGGATAGGGGAGTGGAATGAGTTTTTGAGTTTGACGGTTTTCTATAGCAAATTGTTACCGGCAACCGAAAACTAAACAACTTTCAACTCCAAATACACACAGGTTTCACCCCAATAATGCGGATTTAAACGAGCGTCGTTGGGTAACGTGCGCATGCCGACGATTTGAAAACCGAATTTAAGATAATAATTTTTGAGCGGTTCGTTATTATTCCAAGTATCCATGCGCACGAATCGGCGGTTGTGCTTTTTGGCAAAACTTAGAGCAAAATCAATGACGGTTTGCATTAGATTTTTGCCTTTGAAATCCGGATGCGTGACAATGCGGTGTAAATAAACGCTGCAATAGTTTTCGCGTTCATCCCAAATCAATTCATCTTCAAAACCGATGTAAAAAATCGCAGCTGTTATGCCGGCTTTTACAATTTTATAATACGCGCTTGCCGATATATCTTTTTCAAAATCCTCAGACTCAAAAACAGGGAAAGTAGATTGCCCCGCTTTAATTTGATAATCCCGCGCATACGCATAAATGTCGATCATCTCCGGCAAATCGTGCAGATGAACGGTCTGAATTATCATAACTCATGTCATTTTAATTAGGAGTCAAAGAATTGTAATTGCCGTTCAGGATGTAAGCAACTAAAAGAACAAAAAGAATCATGGCAACGAGAAAATAAGCAAAGCACCAACCTTTGCCGTTCAACGCATTTTCGCTCTGTGGAGTGGACATATATTTCGGATTTTAGAGTATTTTAAAATACTTTTGAGAATTCGGAAGATAAAAAGAAGCGACATGACGCATCTTTTACTAAAAGAAGTGCAAAACTAATTCATAATCCCTTTTTCGCCAAATGAAAAACAGAGTATTGCTGTAATTTGTGTTCAAATTTGTAAAAGGGGTAATTCATCTGTATTTTACAAAACTTTTCTTTAGGTAGTTTTGGCATTTTAAGTTAAAACAATTGAAGTTGAAGCGATGCGCCGGCATCAGACTGCAAGTTTTTTTCGGATACTTCACTAATCGGAATAAAATTCAAAATAAGTCCTTCAGTAACGGCATTTCCGTTTTCTTCTTTAATTAAAAAAAAACTTCAACGACTTTTTTTTGTTTTAATAAAACGGAATTTTTCGCCGTACTTTTGCAACGCAAAACAGATATTTGTGATTTCGTACATTAGGCATTGGACTTTAGACCTTGAGTATTTCCAATTTCCAAAGCATAATGTACGAAATAAATTAATTTTTAATTATGACTTACGACGTTACAGTTATTGGTTCAGGTCCGGGCGGATATATTGCCGCCATTCGATGTGCGCAATTGGGTATGAAAACCGCTATCATAGAAAAATACAATACACTCGGAGGTACGTGCTTAAATGTAGGTTGCATCCCTTCGAAAGCACTGCTCGATTCATCTGAACATTATCACGATGCGGTGCATAAATTCACGCTGCACGGAATTGATATTGACGGCGGATATAAAGTTAATATGCCGCAAATGATGCGCAGAAAAACCGATGTAGTAGATCAAACAACAAAAGGTGTGGCGTTTTTGATGAAAAAAAATAAAATTGATGTCTTTTACGGTCACGGTTCGTTCGTAACCGCTAACAAAATAAAAATCGTGAAAGCGGACGGCACGTCGGAAGAAATCGAGACACAAAAAGTAATTATCGCTACAGGCTCAAAACCGATTATGCCCGCCAATTTTAATTACGACAAAAAGCGCGTCATCACTTCTACCGAAGCATTAAAAATTGAAGCCGTACCGAAAAGTATGGTCATTGTCGGCGGTGGTGTGATTGGTCTCGAACTCGGTTCGGTGTATGCGCGGTTGGGAACAGAAGTTAGCGTTATAGAATTTTTGGACAGAATTATTCCGACAATGGACATCGATTGCTCCAAAGAATTGCAACGCGCACTGAAAGATTTGGGCATGAAGTTTTATTTCGGTCATGCCGTTAAGTCCGTTACGCCCGATGCGGATAAAGTAGTTGTGGGTTACCAAAAACGCGATACGGAAGATATTCTCACAATTGAAGCGGATTATTGTTTGGTCGCTATCGGTAGGAAACCCTATACGGATAATCTCGGATTAGAAAATATCGGTATAAAAAAAGATGAAAAAGGACGCATAGAAGTAGATGAACACCTGCAAACAAATGTACAGAATGTTTTCGCTATCGGCGACGTAATACGGGGTGCAATGTTGGCGCACAAAGCCGAAGAAGAAGGTGTTTGTGTAGCTGAATTTATGGCAGGACAAAAACCGCATATAAAATACCATTTAATTCCCAATGTCGTGTATACTTGGCCCGAAGTCTCGAGTGTGGGCTATACTGAAGAAGAAATAAAACAAAAAGGTACACCCTATAAAGTCGGTAAATTTCCGATGAAAGCACTCGGTCGTGCGCGTGCAAGCACCGATACGGAAGGCATGATAAAAGTAATTGCACACGCCGAAACCGATGAAATTTTGGGTGTTCATATGGTCGGTGCGCGCGTGGCAGATTTAATTGCAGAAGCCGTTGCCGTCATGGAATTTCGCGCTTCAGCAGAAGATGTCGGCAGAATGAGTCACGCACATCCTACGTATGCCGAGGCATTTAAAGAAGCAGCATTGGCGGTAAATGGAGGAGCATTAAATATTTAATCAGAAAATAAATCATGGAATACCGTATAGAAAAAGATACGATGGGTAAAGTAGAAGTACCCGCAAATGTATATTGGGGCGCGCAAACGCAACGCTCGGTACTCAATTTTCCGATAGCGCTGGACATCAATAAAATGCCGCTCGAAATTATTTATGCTTTTGCTTACCTGAAAAAAGCGGCAGCACTCACGAACAGAGATGCCGGTGTTTTGACGGAAGAAAAATGCGCGCTCATCGGTAAAGTTTGTGACGAAATTTTAGCGGGAAAACTGAACGACCAATTTCCGTTAGTGGTTTGGCAAACCGGAAGCGGTACGCAATCGAATATGAATGTGAATGAAGTAGTCGCTAATCGCGCGCACGTTTTGAATGGCGGTAAATTATCTGATGAGCAAAAATTTATTCAACCGAACGACGATGTTAATAAATCCCAAAGTTCAAACGATACTTTTCCCACCGCGATGCACATAGCGGCTTATAAAATTTTGGCGGAAACAACAATTCCCGGCATAGAAAAACTGCGCGACACACTCCACGCCAAAGCAAAAGAGTTTGCGACTGTCGTAAAAATTGGGCGCACACATTTAATGGATGCCACGCCTTTAACGGTCGGGCAAGAATTTTCGGGTTATGTATCGCAACTCAATCACGGTTTGAAAGCGATAAAAAATACATTAGAGCATCTGTCGGAGTTGGCACTCGGCGGTACTGCCGTCGGAACCGGTATTAATACGCCGCCAAATTATTCGGAAAACGTTGCAAAGTATATTGCCGAACTCACGCACTTGCCTTTTATTACGGCTGAAAATAAATTTGAAGCGCTTGCAGCGCACGATGCGATCGTCGAATCGCACGGCGCGTTGAAAACCGTTGCATGTTCTTTGATGAAACTCGGTAACGATATCCGTTTATTGGCGAGCGGTCCTCGCGCCGGTATCGGTGAATTGCACATTCCGGACAACGAACCCGGTTCGAGCATCATGCCCGGAAAAGTAAATCCGACGCAATGCGAAGCCATGACAATGGTGGCGGCGCAAGTACTCGGTAACGATGTTGCCATCAATATCGGCGGTGCTTCCGGACATTTTGAATTGAATGTTTTTAAACCAATGATGATTTATAATTTTCTGCACTCCGCGCGGCTTATCGGCGATGTGTGTGTATCTTTTAATGATAGATGTGCCGTTGGTATTGAACCGATTTACGAAAATATAAAAAAACACGTTGATAATTCTTTGATGCTCGTAACGGCTTTGAATACGAAAATCGGTTATTACAAAGCTGCAGAAATTGCTCAAACCGCGCACAAAAACGGTTCAACGCTGAAAGAAACCGCAATAAAATTAGGCTACGTCACCGCCGAACAATTTGATGAATGGGTGAAACCGGAAATGATGGTAGGAGAAATTAAAATTTAAAATTAAAAAACATGATTTATCATATAATGTCAATCGCCGCATGGGAGCAACAAAAACTGGCGGACAGCATCACGGCACCGAGTTTGCAAACCGAAGGTTTTATCCATTGTTGCTACGAAAACCAAATTCAGGGTGTGTTGGACAGATATCATGCGGGTGTAAAAGAAATAGTGCAACTGACTATTGACGAATCTAAAATAGATGTGCCTGTGCGATCGGAAGAAAGTAAAACGGGAGAAAAATTTCCGCACGTACTCGGTTTAATTCCTTTTAAGGCGGTGACGGAAATTAAAAAACGTATTTTCGCTTAATTGATTTTGGATTTTGGATTTTTTTTCAAAAGTCCCAAATCCAGTGTTTAAAATCCCAAATCTAAATTCCCTTCATTAATTTATGCATTTGAATGGCTGTATCTAAGAACAAAATTTTGGGTTGTGCATTGCGTTCAACGTAAATAAAAACGTCACTTAAAAGAATAGCAGATCTCTCAATTTTTTCTATGGAAAATATATTGCGCATATTACGCGCCGTTTTTAATTCTTCGGGTGGTAAACGCAAATTTTCATTTCCTGTAGCTACAAGCAACAATAATTCTCTGAAAAAATGCAGCGCGTAAGTCAGAAAAGTTTTTTGTTGTTCGCGTCCGATGACCGAAAATTTTTCTACCCATTGCACAAGTTCGTTCCCGTCTCCCTTAAAACATTTGCGCATCCATTCTAAAAACAAACGCGCATTATCATTTTCGAGTTCTTGCGCCAATAATAAAGCTGTATTGAAATTTCCGTCGGATAAGCGTGCGATATTTTCCGCTTTTTCGAAATCTAGATTTTTTTCTCTGACAAGTGCTTCCGCAATATCTTTATCGCTCAAAGCATTTATTTTCACCAATTGGCACCGGCTTAAAATCGTATCCAACAACATTCCCGTTTTTTCGGCTACCAAAACAAAAATTGTATTGTCGGGCGGTTCTTCCATCAGTTTCAACAAACGATTACCTTCTTTACCCAAATATTCCGGCAACCACATAATCAGTATTTTATACGGTGCTTCAAAAGTTTTTAAACTCAATTTAGCTTGAATGTCGGCGCACTCAGCTACCGGAATATTGCCTTGTTTATTTTCCGCGCCGAGTTTTTGCAACCATTGTTCGATGCTTAAATACGGATTTTCTAATATTGCCGTGCGCCATTCATTAAGTACGTTCGTTGATATTGTTTTCGGTCCGACGGTCGGGTAGGAGTAATGCACGTCCGGGTGAATGAGTTTTTGTGCTTTCGTGCAATGATTACACACACCGCAAGCATCGCCATTATTTTTATGCTCGCATAAAATATATTGCGCCGTCGCGCGTGCAAGCGATAATCCGCCGGCACCGCTCGGTGCTAATAATAAAATAGCGTGCGGAATCCGTTCGTTGTCAACGAAACGGCGCAAAATATTTTTGCCGGCGGTTTGGGCGATTATTTGTTTGAAGAGCAAGTTTATTTTTAACTTTTAGGATTTTAATTTAAACATTGAACAAAAAGTGCATGACGTCGCCGTCTTTTACGATATATTCTTTACCTTCCGAGCGCAGTTTACCGGTTTCGCGCGCCGCTTTTTCTCCGCCGAGCGTGACGTAATCATTGTAACCGATAACTTCAGCGCGAATAAAACCGCGTTCAAAATCCGAGTGGATAACGCCGGCAGATTGCGGTGCTGTCCAACCTTTTTCTATCGTCCAAGCGCGCACTTCTTTTACGCCGGCGGTGAAATAGGTAATTAAATTTAAAAGTTTATAGCTCGCATGAATTACTTTATTTACACCGGGTTCCTTCAGTCCCATCATTTCTATGTATTCCATGCGCTCTTCTTTGGTCTCCAATTCTGAAATTTCGGCTTCAATTTGCGCACAAATGTATATGACTTCAGCTTTTTCTTTTTCTATGGATTTTTTAAATGCTTCCGTAAACGCATTACCCGTATCTACAGATGCTTCATCTACATTACAGACGTATAGAACAGGTTTTGCGGTAAGTAAAAGCATTTCTTCAAGAATATCTTTGTCTTCCGGATTGATGAGCGGAAAAGTGCGCGCCGGATTACCGTCTTCGAGGTGCGTATAAAGTTTTTCGCAAAAAGATACGATGTAGAGGGCGTTTTTATCGCCGCTTTTCGTATTTTTACGGTGTTTATCCGTGCGTTTTTCTAAAGTTTCGAGATCTTTTAAAATTAATTCGCTGTCAATAATCAATTTATCGCGCACCGGATCGACTGAATTTTCTACGTGAACTATATTATCGTCGCTGAAACAACGCACCACATATACAATCGCATTTACCTCCCGAATATTCGCCAAAAACTGATTTCCGAGACCTTCGCCTTTACTCGCTCCTTTAATCAAGCCGGCAATATCTACAATCTCTACCGTTGTCGGCAAAATGCGTTGCGGTTCAACAATTTCTGCCAATTTATCGAGTCGAACGTCCGGAACGGTTATAATTCCGATGTTCGGATCTTTTGTAGCAAACGGATAATTCGCCGCCAACGCTTTCGCCGATGTAAGCGCGTTAAAGAGTGTAGATTTTCCAACATTCGGCAAGCCGACGATACCGCATTTTAATGCCATGAGTTTTATTTTAGTTGAGTTTAGTTGCCGGTTTTTGAGTTGTTGGTTGTTAGTTAAAACTATCAACCAGCAACTAAAAAACTAACAACTATCCGAATTTCGGCGCAAAATTAGGGTTTTGTTTTTGGAAAAGAAAGGAAGTTGTAAATTTAGTGCAGAGTTGCCTGATTCAGACAGGAAATAATTTTCGGCACATACTTCATATCTCATACTTCATACCACATTATTTCACTATCGCCACATCACCGCTCTCAACATTGTGATTAATTTCTTTGGCTTTTTCGCTGTACACATCGTACTCTAAAACCCAACCGTAAACATCCGGTGTCGGCAGATTTACCGTCCCAAGTTTCATTTACATCAGTAGTTTGAAAAATTCGACTGCCGAACGGATATAAATTGTAAGTATGTAAGCCGATATTTTTACGATTTTGCAATTGATAAACGCCGCTGCCACTGCGCAGCTCTTTATAATGATCGGAAAAAGAAAACGGACTCGGATTTACTTACCGGTACAGATACACCGGAATTTAAGGGATAACACCTGTTCAAGACCAACGATGAACCGATTTTTCGCCAATAAGCAAGCTTGGAAATTGTACAGTCTAATACATCGAATCCGGAATCCGGTACAAGATTAATTTGTGCATGAACAACGACATAAAAACAAACGAAGAGTAGCGTAAAATTTTTATTGTTCATCGCGTTTTTGAAATACTTTGCAGGCGAAACTAATCTTTTCAAAAAACTTGCAAATTTTTTCCTGAAAAAATATTTAAAAATAAAAAAAAATATTATTTTGTGTCGAAAAAATAAAAACAAGAAATATTTTTTTAATTTTTTAAAACAAAAATAACAAAATTTTTTCGAAAACAAAATTTAAATTAAAACAAACGGAATTATACAATCGTAAATTGCAAAATTTAAGAAGCACTTCCGTAAAAATAAATTCATAATCGTAAAGATAAATTGAAACCTGCTACTTATTGGGCATCTGTTTACGATGTGGTTCGTTTGGTGCCGCAGGGTCGCGTTACGACTTACGGTGCCGTTGCGGATTATTTGAGTCTCGGTTCATCGCGCATGGTCGGTTGGGCTTTGAATAATTGTCACGGACTGGACGACGTACCGGCTCACCGCGTTGTAAACAGAAAAGGTGAATTGTCGGGCAGACATCACTTTCGTCCGCCCGAAAGTATGCAACAACTTTTGGAAGCCGAAAACGTAGAAGTAGTGAATGATTGCGTAAAAAATTTTTCCGAATTACTCTGGATTCCGGCGAAAGAATTGGAATTTTAGTGGGTTGGTGGGTTAGTCAGTTAGTCGGAAAAACCCTAACCAACCAACTAACTAACCAATTAACCAACCAACCAACTAACCAACTAACTAACTAAATATGACACGTCCCGTATCTTTATTGTGTATCGCCAGTTATTTTAAAGGAGAAGCATTTATGCGGCAAGCAAAGTCAGAAGGTTGCACTGTATACTTGTTGACTTCCGCGCAATTGCAAAATGCCGATTGGCCCCACGAAAGTATTGATGAAATATTTTTCGTGAATGATATAGACGGTATAAAAGGTAAATGGCGCATGCGCGACGTGAAAAACGGATTGGCGTTTATGATGCGCAATCGGCATATTGATAGAATTGTAGCTTTAGATGATTTCGATGTGGAGAAAGGTGCGTCATTGCGCGAACATTTTCGCATTCCGGGTATGGGTGTCACCACGAGCCGTTATTTCAGAGATAAATTGGCGATGCGCGTTAAAGCGCTCGAAGAAAATATTAAAGTGCCGGCGTTTATTTCTTTGTTCAACGATGCTGTTATTAATAATTATTTTGAAACCGTATCGCCGCCTTGGCTTATAAAGCCGCGCGGCGAAGCGTCCGCTACGGGCATAAAAAAAATACATAATGCGCACGACGGGTGGCAAATAATCCATGAACTCGGCGATAACCGCCACGAGTTTCTCATCGAACAATTTCGTCCGGGCGATGTCTTTCATGCCGATGCGATTAATGATGGCGGTAAAATCGTTTTTTGCCGTGTGAGCAAATATTTATCTACGCCGATGGAAGTAGCGCATGCCGGCGGTGTTTTCCGATCTATGCTGATAAAAAAAGACAGTCCTGATGAAATAGCGATCCAGAAGATGAATTTTGCGGTGATGCGCGCATTCGGTATGAATTTTTCGGCATCGCACACCGAATTTATAAAAGATCATGAAACCGGCGAATTTGTTTTTTTAGAAACAAGTTCGCGTGTCGGCGGTGCCAATTTGGCGGAAATGGTAGAAGCCGGCACCGGCGTAAATGCGTGGCGGGAATGGGCGCGTTTGGAAGCGGCAATGGCTGTAGGCAAAAAATATATCCCGCCGGCAGCAATAGATGCATACGCCGGTATTGTCGTGAGTTTATCTCGGCACCAATATCCGGATACGTCTTCTTTCACTGATCCGGAAATTGTTTGGCGTATGAATAAAGAACACCACATCGGTTTAATCGTAAAAGCGGAAACACCCGAAAAAGTAAAAACACTTTTAGATGATTACACCACGCGCATCATCAAAGATTTTCATGCAGCTATGGATGCTCCGAATAAGGCTGCAAGTTGATGCTTAATATAAAGGTATTAATCCGCCGGATCGAAAACCAAACTGTGAACAACAACTAAAAGCAGCGACACGGCAAAACTCGGAATAGTATTGAAAACGATTTTTTTCCAATAAAAAGGCGTAAACTCTTCTACGGAAAAAAAGAAAAAAATATGCAGAAACATAAAAACCGCAGCGAAAGTAATAAACCATTGAAAACCCAATTGACGGCGCGTCGGACTGATACCTAATTTGTATCCGCCTTGAGGCTCCGTAATTTGCAACAACCATGACCGTGCGTAAGCCGAAAAAATACATGCCGCCATATTCATACCGATAGTGTCGTAAAAAATATCTACGAAATATCCGTAAAAAGCACCGAGCAGAAGCATCATCCACATAGGTAAAGACATCGGCAGATACATCAAAAATATCGGGTAAATAAATATACTGATGTAGTTAAAATTATCACCACCCAAATTGATGCGCTTCAATATGAGTACCTGTATTATCAGCAAAATAATAGCGCGAAAAATATTGCGCAGTAAGGTGGTGTTATTCATTGTCTAACCGACTATTCTTTAAACTCGTTCAGTTCTTTTTGCATTAAATTATCTATTACATAGACGTATTGTTCGCGGGAAATATCGTTGCTGAGTTCTACGGTAATAGAATAAAAATTACTGCCGCCTTCCAATTTAAAATCCGTAACGCGACCTATAAAAAGATTTCCGGGAAAAATATCCGAAAAACCGCTTGTCACAATCGAATCGCCTTTTGCTACATCGGCGTATTTGGTAATACTTTCCAACGTCATAAAATGCGGATTACCGCCGTGCCACACCAACGAACCGAAATTTCTATTGCGTTTTATCATCGCCGAAATACTCGTGCGTTTGTGCAATACAGACATTACTTGTGCATAATGATCCGTCACGTTGCGCACGATACCGACAATACCGTTGGCACTGATAACGCCGTTGCCGACTTTTATACCCTGCACTCTGCCGCGATTGAGCGTGATATAATTTTCGCTGCGAACGATGGAATTATTTACAACTTCGGCAACCGTGTAATGAAATTGTTGCATTACCAATTTCGCCGGTGTTGAATCTTGTTTTACTATGGAGGTATCTAAAGGAAATTTAACGATACCGCGTTGTTCGACGGATATGTATTTTGCAATTTCCATTTCCGTTTTTAAGCGCGCATTATCTTGTGCCAAACTGTCGGCAGTTTCTTGAGCGGAAAAATAATGCCGCATGGTCGAAAAATTTTCCATCATTACACCTGTCACCAAATTCGCCGAACTTTGATAAATTTCATTTTGTTTTTTATTATATCGTGCTACCAGCGAAAGGGCGTACACTTCCAAAAGCAAAAAAAGAAAAAAATTACCGTAACGTAATAAGAAATTCATAGACAAAGCACAAAAGATTTTATGGAAATTTGAATAGGGTTAAAGTTTACTCAAATGCCTATTATCTCATTTCACGCAAAAATAATTTTAATCGTAAACAAAGTAGTATAATTACCGGAATAGTTTTCATTATTCGCCTGTCTTTCATTATTTAGTCCCATTTGTCGGCGACCGGTTTATTTAAGTTACTTTTAACGGACCACTACTACCGAACATCCGCCAATACTTAAATCACACTTCTGAAAAAAATATAGCGCACCGTTATTTCCAGAATAACAAAACAAATAGCTGCAAGTACCCAGTTTTGGAATAAATCTACGTGATTGCGCCAAGTTTTATCTTCAATCTTAGATTTTTCCAACTTATCAATTTCGCCGTAAATGCGCGACAGTTCAGCACCGTTAGTAGCGCGATAATATTTTCCGTTGGTTTCGTTTGCAATCCGTTGGAGCAATGCTTCATCAATCTCGACGGGCATTAAGCCGAAAATAAAACGTCCGTCATCTGTTCTTTGAATCGGTGTCATGGCTTCACCTTGCGAACCGATACCGATTGTATATACTTTTATACCGAAAGCTTTTGCCAAATTGAGCGCGTCTTCCGGTTTGAAATAACCCGTATTATTTACACCGTCGGTCATTAAAATAATTATTTTCGATTTCGCGTCGCTCGTTTTCAAACGGTTCACTGCCGTTGCCAAACCCATGCCGATGGCAGTACCGTCTTGCATTTGTCCTACATTAATTGCCGGTAATAATTCCTGAATAATTTTATGATCAATCGTGAGAGGACATTTCGTAATGGCTTCGCCACTGAAAACAACCAAGCCGATGCGGTCGTTGGGGCGTTTGTCTACAAATTCCGATGCTACTTTTTTTGCTACTTCCAACCGGTTAGGGTCAAAGTCTTGCGCCAGCATACTGCCCGAAAGGTCAAGTGCCATGATAATATCAATGCCGTTCGTTTGCAAATCTACTGGATTCAATAATTTTTGCGGACGCGCCAATGCAAAAATCAAACAAAAAAGTGCCGGCAAACGCAACAACGGCAAAAATTCGTATATACGGCTGCTCACCGAACGCACATCGCGGAAAGCGGAAGTATCCGGAAAGCGCATGGACGGAAAATAAGTATTTCGGCGGCGCACATACCATACGGTTAATACCGGCAAAAGTATTAATACCCAAAACCACCATTCGTGCGCAAATTCAACAGACATTTTCGGATTTACGATTTGTTTTTTTGATGCGACATACTTTCTCGGCGCGAAAATACGACTGCTTTTGCAATGAAAGGTGAAATAAATAAACGGAAATTATGTTTTTTTTTGAAAGAGGCGTTTGAGATTTTTGAATTTTTCAACAAAAAAAATCAAAAAAATTTTTTATTTGCATCGGAATATTTAAGTTTGTACTTTCTTACATTTTTTTTATAAAATGTATTCTAAACACTTTAATTCAAACATCGTATTCTAAACACTTTTTACTAAACACTTTTTACTAAACACTGTCTTTCTCAGATTTATAATTTTTATTGACTATGAGGCCTCTCTTACTTATTATTTTAGTGGTGGTACTTTTTATTTTGCTTTGGGCAATGTCGCAAGGTTCGTACTCGAACCCGACGGTTTATATTCTCAGCATTATTTCCACCGGCTTGTGCGGTTATTTGATAGCCGACAGCGTGTTCAACAACGCGAAGAAAAAATGGCACATACAACGCGATAGTCACGTACAAGAAGTCATGCACTTGAACAACGAAGTGGATATACTTAAAACGGAAATTAAGAGTATGCCGCCGCATTCGGAAATAGAGGCATTACATGTTAATTTAGCATTGTCTCAAGCTGCCGGCGATAAGTTGCAAACGGAAATTGCCGGTCAAGCAGGCATTATTACCCAAAAAAATACCGATATAGCCTCCATGCGCGATGCATACAATCAATTGCGCATTCAACATGAAACAGTACAAAATAATCTAACCGGTGCCGAAGCATCAAAATATAAATTAGCAGAAGAATTAACTGTTAAAGATGCGGTCATTGCGAAACATACAGATACAATTACTCAGTTGCAACCCGTCATTGCCGCGCTGCACGACGAACACGAGAAATTACAAAATATGCTCGCCGAAAAAAATGCGGTCATTGCGAAACATCAAGATACTTTAACTCAGTTGCAACCCGTCATCGCCGCAATGCATGACGAATACGATAAATTACAAAATACGCTCGCCGAAAAAAATGCGGTCATCGCTAAACATACGGATACAATTACTCAATTGCAACCCGTCATTGCCGCGATGTACGATGAACACGAGAAATTGCAAAATATGCTCGAAGATAAAAATGCAGCCATAGCGAAGCATACAGATACAATTACTCAATTGCAACCCGTCATCGCCGCGATGCACGATGAACACGAGAAATTACAAAATACGCTTGAAGATAAAAATGCAGCTATAGCGAAGCATACAGATACAATTACTCAATTGCAACCCGTCATCGCCGCGATGCACGATGAACACGAGAAATTGCAAAATACTTTGGTATCTCAAGATGCCGTTCAACAGCGTTTGTACGGCGAGTTAAGTGATGCCAATTCAACACTCGGTGAATACAGAACGGCAATTAAAGAATTACACGGCATCATTGCCGATAAAGAAAAAGAAGAAACGCAGTTTAAAACCGAAATAACGGCGCTCGATACGGAAATTTCAAATTTGAAAACCGGTTTATCCGGCGCGGAAGCCGAACGCGACACTGTTAAAAACGAGTTGGCACTTAAAAATGCTGCAATGTTTCAGCACCAAAATTCAGTTATCGCTTTGAACGATGTTTTCGGTGAAATGAAACAAGTAAACGACGACAACGAAACAAAGCACCAAACCGAAATAGGACAAGTGCGTCAGGTTTTGGAAGAAACGCGCAATAAAATGGTGAGTTTGGCAGGAGAAAATGAAAAATTGCGCACCATACCGTTAGCTGCTGTATTACAAAAGCCGGATGAAGCAGTACGGGATGAAAATAAAATTACACGCTATTTGAGTAAAGATAAATCTATTGGTTTAGTACGCTCGCACAGAACGCGCGCTATTGATGATGATGGTCTAAATACGACTTCCGCCGATGCGCATATAACCGCTCCGCCTATAGTACCCGCATCGCAAACCGAAACAATTCACGCCAATGTCGTGCTGCCGCCGGTAATGATTGAAAAACCGATTGAACCGAATACTGTTGCACACGTAGAAATTGCCGAAATTGCCTTCGTTGTTGCACCGCCGAAACCCGGTGCGCACACAGAAATTCCGGAAATGCCGAAAATTAAGCCGGTTGAAGCACCGTCAATCGAAAAAGTATTCACGGTGAACGAATCGGTTTCTATATTACCAAGTGATGATTTGAAAATAATAGAAGGTATCGGACCTAAAATAGAATTGGTACTGAATGCGGCGGGTATAACTACTTGGCACCAACTTTGGCATACGGACTTAAATAAATTGCATAAAATTTTATCCGAAGCCGGAAAAAGATTCGATGCCAACGACCCGTCAACATGGCCCGAACAAGCGCGGTTATTGGCAAACGGTGAAACAGAAAAATTTAAGGCTTATACGGATTTTCTCGTCAGTGGGCGCTTACCGAAATAGAAACGAAATTTTATATTTTTACACGCGCTCTTTTTGAAATAATTGAATCATAAACGCCGCCGCCATCGTAAATAAACAACCCAACGGATTGAGCCACAGAAATGGGAATCCCGGATCGTGCCAGCCGTAAATTGCGTAAACAATCAGTACTACCGATTCGCCGCATAATGCGCCGACAAAAACGGAATGCGCGTTAATTTTTTTCAAGAAAAAGCCGACTAAAAATACACCGAGTATCGTACCGTAAAACAAAGAACCGACGATATTCACCGCTTCAATTAAGTTGGAAAAAAAAGTAGCGAACGTGGCGAATATTAAAACTATTACGCCCCAAATTACCGTAAACCATTTTGCTAAGTATGTGTAATGTTCGTCTGTATCGTCCGGACGGATTTGACGGCGATAAATATCTATCATCGTAGTCGTAGCTAACGCGTTGAGTTCGGACGCGGAAGATGACATAGCGGCTGAAAAAATGACGGCTAATAAAAAACCCACCAATCCGCGCGGCAAATTATTCATCACGAAAGTAAGAAAAGCATAATCGCGGTCGCGTATATCGGCATCGGGTGCGGCAGTTTTTATTAATGTTTTTACCGAATCGCGCAAAATTTTTTCTTCTTTTCTTAAATCCAAGATGTGTTGCTTCGCTGATTCGATATGGGCATCATCGTTTGTTTTCAAAGCTGAAACAAGTATATCGGCACTTGCTTTTTTTTCTTCGAAATTCAAATCGTAGCGTTGTTGTACTTTTTCAAATTGATTGTGTAAACTTGAACTTTGCAGAATAGCAATATTTTTTTCGTTGAAATGGATAGGTGCTTTATGGTATTGATAAAAAACAAACATCATCACGCCGACCAACAACACCAAAAATTGCATCGGCAGCTTTATCATACCATTGAACAGTAAACCCAATTTACTTTCAGTCAGAGATTTTCCGCGCAAGTACCGTTGTACCTGCGATTGATCTGTACCGAAATAACTTAAAAACAAAAACACACCGCCGAGCATTCCCGACCAAAAAGTATACTTGTCGCGCCAATCGAATTTGAAATTAATCACGTTCAGTTTTCCGAGTTTTCCGGACAGTGCCAGCGCATCTCCGAAGTGTACGTTTGCCGGCAATTCGGATACCATCACGACTAACGCCGTTACCATACCGATCAAAATAACGACCATTTGCTGTTGTTGCGTCACGCTCACGGCTTTTCCGCCGCCGAAAACCGTGTAAATTAAAACCAAAACACCGAGCAGTATATTTGTCGACCACCAACTCCAACCTAAAATAGTTGATAGCACGATAGCGGGTGCGGCAATCGTAAGCCCGGCAGCCATACCGCGTTGAATTAAAAATAAAATAGCGGTGAAGGTGCGTGTACGCAAATCGAAACGGTTTTCCAAATATTCGTAAGCAGTAGAAACGTTGAGTCGGTAATAAATCGGGAGAAAAAAAATACTAAGTATCACCATCGCAATCGGCAAACCGATATAAAATTGCGCGAAACGCATACCGTCATCGAAACCTTGCCCGGTCGTCGAAAGAAAAGTGACGGCACTTGCTTGTGTTGCCATGATGCTCAAACCAATAGTCCACCATTTCAATTCTTTTGACCCCAACAAATAAGTTTTCAAATCTTTTTTGCCGCGTGTTTTTAATATACCGTAAGCGACAATACTCGCAATGGTGAGAAAAAGAACAATCCAATCTATTTGGTGCATTTATTTTTAATGGTAAATGGTAAACGGTTAACGGTAAATATTAATGTCAAATGGTAAACGGTAAATGGTAAATATTTTTTGGAAGGGAAATTTATTATTTTAAAATTTAACGTTTACAATTTACCGTTTCCGAAGGATTTACCGTTTACCGTTTACCGGTTACAATTAAACCAATACTTGACTTCGGTTTTTTTCCCAAGCCCAAGCGGTACGCATTATATCGTTGATATTATATTTCGGAATCCAACCCAAAGCATTTTTTGCTTTATCGTTATTGGCGTAAATCGAAATCACGTCGCCGGGTCTACGTTGACCGATGCGGTAACGGAACTGTAATTTATTTTCTGTTTCAAAGGCTTTTATGGCTTCCAGAACGGAAACGCCGTCACCTGTACCCAAATTAAAAACTTCAAAGTTGGTCGCGTTTTCACGGCGCACCGCGTACTCTAAAGCTAAGGTGTGTGCATGTGCAATATCGCAAACATGGATATAATCACGGATGCACGAACCGTCGCGTGTAGGATAGTCGTCTCCGAATACAACCACTTCTTTGCGTTTTCCGATAGCGGTTTCCGTAATCACCGGCACTAAATTACTTGCAATATTGCGCGATGATTCGCCGATGATGCCACTTTCATGCGCACCGGCAGGATTGAAGTAACGCAAAGCAATGTTCGTGATAAATGGATGCGCCAACGAAAAATCGCAAATAATATCTTCGCCGATTTGTTTGGTGCGCGCATACGGACTTTCGGCAGGTTCTAAAGGTGTATTTTCCGTAACCGGTAATACTCTTGAGTTGCCGTAAACCGAACAAGACGACGAAAAAATAAAATTTCGCACATCAAATTCGCTCATGTACGCCAAAACATTTACCAAACTTTGCAAATTATTGCGGTAATACGCTAACGGTTTTTCAACCGACTCTCCAACGGATTTCAATGCCGCGAAATGTATGACACCTATAATATCTCTGTTTTCCGCAAAAACTTTATGCACGGCATCGGCATCGCATAAATCGATGGCGTAGTTTTTTACGTTTTTACCGGTAATCTTTTCAACGCCTTTCAAAGCGGAACTGTCGGCGTTGATGAGGCTGTCGGCACAAATGACATCGTACCCGTTATCAATTAAATCTACTAGGGTATGGCTGCCGATATATCCGCAACCGCCAGTGACCAAAACTTTATTTTTCATAATTGTAATTTTTTTTGTTTTGACATGTGCGCAAAGATAAATGTAAGTTGAAGTATTCGGTATAAAGCACGATATATTTTTCGGTCAACAGTTTTTAAATTTAATCCCTTAATTCTAAAAAAATAATTTTATTCTTGCTACGCAAACTTTAAACCGTTTTTCTGTATTTGCCAATTAATCGGAGTCGGACTTCCGGTGTTTGTAAATCAAAAACGCATTTAAGTCCGAAATATCAAGTTTAATTTCTTTTCATTAAACATCACCTACACCATTCTCCGAATTGTTTAAATGGCGGACATTGCCTTTCTGAATGTTTTAAGTTTTGTCCGAATTGCGGTCAACACCCGACGGACGGAAAAATACCGTTCAACCAGCTTTTTTTGGAATTTTTTGAAGGTGTGTTTCACCTCGACGGAAAATTATTTACTACTTTGCGCCGTGTATTTATCCCCGGAAGATTAACGAATGAATTTTTTTAAAGGTCGGTATAAAAGTTGTGCGGCACCGTTTCAACTGTTTTTAGATTTAGGAGGCTTGTATTTTGTCTTGGTTTCAAAAATATGCACGAAACAGAAGAACACCTTAATGCTATTTTTGAGCATGCTAAAACCGTCTTTCAAATAAAGTAAATTTTTTTGGGCAAGACTCTGTAAATAAAATTTTCGATATTCATAAAAACCAAACGGCTGTAAAACTTTTTGCCAACTTTGCACTCAAAAAAATGTATTATATGCTCAATCCGAAAAAACTTGAAAATATTGCCGAAGATTACAGTACATCTTTGCATAAACTTCGGCAAGCGCGTAATAAACCGAATTAAAAGTACAGTTTTTTTTAAAAAAATTCAATCATAAAAGTATTGATGAAAGACGGTGAGTGTCGTTGTTTTGAAAAAAAATCCCTTAAAAAAACCTATGTTAAATTTATTTTAAATTTTTTTTAAAAAGTATTTGCACAGTCCGAAATAAAGATTACTTTTGCACCGCCAATTAAAAGAGATTTGGTAACTCGTGATAAACTGTTTGACACATGAATCAGAAAATTCGTATTAAGCTGCAATCGTATGACCACAACTTGGTAGATAAATCTACGGAGAAAATTGTTAAGACGGTAAAATCAACCAATGCTGCGGTTGTCGGACCAATTCCATTGCCGACCGAAAGGCAAATTTATACTGTATTGCGTTCGCCGCACGTGAATAAGAAAGCGCGCGAACAATTTCAGTTGCTTACACATAAACGTTTGATTGAAATTTATTCGCCGAATCCGAAAACCGTAGATGCTTTATCCAAATTGGATTTGCCGAGCGGCGTGGACATTCAAGTGAAATTGATGTAGTTTTTTTTAGCTGGATGGTCAGTTAATTAAATTGTTTTAAATAGTTTTTTTTCAATAGTTTTTCGCTTTTGCGACCATAATATAAAAGGCTTTTTAACCGGACAGGTCGAAATTGAAAATCGAAACCAGACGGTGTTCATCGCACAGTTTTTCAATAAAACGAAAGTATCAAGCCTCTTCTTAAGAAGTTTTTTGATACGCGATACGCACCCTCTAAGTGTACGGTAATCTTGTCTTATTTATTTTCTTCTTAAAATATTTTCAATAGTGAACGGTCTAATCGGAAAGAAAGTCGGCATGACATCCATATTCGACGACAAAGGCAACTCTGTCGGCGTAACAGTGATAGAATTGGGTCCGAATACGGTAACGCAAGTAAAAACAAAAGACGGTGCCGATAAATACGATGCTGTTCAATTGTCATTTGGTACGGCAAAAGAAAAAAACACATCGCAAGCGATGATGGGACATTTTAAAAAAGCGGGTGTTACCGGAGCGCACAAAGAAGTTGCAGAATTCAGAGACGCCACCATAACTGCACCGTTAGGTGCCGTAATTAATGTGTCCGATATTTTTAAGGAAGGCGATATGGTACAAATCACCGGAACGTCGAAAGGTAAAGGTTTTCAAGGTGTTGTAAAGCGCCACGGCTTTAGTGGTGTCGGTGAAGCAACTCGGGGTCAGCACAATCGGGCTCGTGCGCCGGGATCTATCGGTGCTTCTTCGTTTCCTTCCAAAGTATTTAAAGGTATGCGCATGGCAGGACGTATGGGGAACGATAAAGTAACGGTGAAAGGTTTGCTTATCATGAAAATTATGCAAGAACAAAATGTTATTTTAATTAAAGGAGCTGTTGCCGGACATACGAACAGTTACGTTATCGTAGAAAAAAAATAAATTCGCAAGACAATGATTTTAGATATTCATAGCGTAAACGGCAGCAAAACAGGCAGAACGGTAGATCTGCCGGACAGTATTTTCGGTATCGAACCGAACGAACACACCGTTTATTTGGCGGTAAAGCAGTATTTGGCGCACCAACGTCAAGGTACGCACAAATCCAAAGAACGGAGTGAGATGAGCGGTTCAACGCGCAAATTATTCAAACAAAAAGGTACGGGTGGCGCACGTCGCGGTGATATTAATTCACCTTTATTAAATGGTGGTGCGCGCGTTTTCGGTCCAAAACCACACGATTATGTGGTACGATTAAACAAAAAAGTAAAAATTTTGGCACGTAAATCGGCTTTATCTTTCAAAGCGAAAGAGGGCTCAATTTTTATTGTAGAAGATTTTACGTTAGAAGCACCGAAAA
The DNA here is from genome assembly GCA_038226035.1 of Chitinophagales bacterium. Lineage (GTDB taxonomy): Bacteria > Bacteroidota > Bacteroidia > Chitinophagales > Saprospiraceae > JAAFJT01. The sequence continues at coordinate 82,932 of JBBRQS010000005.1, forward strand.
CGAAAATTTTTGTCAATTTGATGAAAGGCTTGGGTGTAAATGATGAAAAAGCAATATTAGTAACGGCTCAAAATGATCAGATATTAGTAAAATCAAGTCGCAATCTGCCGAATATTCGTTTGGCTGTTGCAGAAGACTTGAATACGTACCAAATTATTAACGCCGGTAAATTAGTAATTTCGGAAAAGTCAATCGAAAAAATAAAAGAAACTTTAGCATAAATAGATTTTCGATTTTCAATTTTCAATTTTCGATTTATAAAATGTTTTTTCAAGGCAATTGTAAATCGCAAATCGCAAATCGCAAATCGTGAAGTTCAAAGTCAAATATTATGTCATCACCAGTGCTTATTCGTCCTTTGCTTACCGAAAAATCGGAAAATTTGCGTAAGCAAAAAGAACCGGTTTACACTTTCGTGGTAGCGAAATCGGCGAACAAAATAGAAATAACCAAAGCAGTTGAAGCCATGTTTAACGTTTCCGTTAAAAATGTGAACACTGCGATACTTCCGGGAAAAGCAAAATCGCGCTCTTCCAGGTCAGGCGTGATGCGCGGTGTGCGTTCCGGATATAAAAAAGCATTCGTGCTTTTGGTAGAAGGCGAAAAAATTGATTTGTTTGACGACGCAGCAGTGCCAGAATAAATCCGAACGGGAAACCGTCCGAAACTTGCTGATAATATTTTTTAAAATTAAGATAATTTTCGACAGATATGCCGATACGCAAATACAGCCCTACAACGCCCACGTTACGCACGAGACAAACAAATGCGTTCGCGGAAATTACGACAAATAAACCCGAGAAATCGTTGACGGTGGGTTTAAAATCAACGGGTGGCAGAAACTCCGTCGGTCATATGACAGTGCGCTATCGTGGTGGCGGACACAAAAGAAAATACCGGATTATTGATTTTAATCGCGTGAAAGACGATGTATCGGCAACCGTAAAAACGATTGAATATGACCCGAACCGTTCAGCATTCATTTGTTTGATTGAATATACGGACGGTGAAAAAAGTTATATGATTGCGCCGCAAGGTTTAAAAGTCGGAGCTACCGTGAAAAGCGGAAAAGGTGTTGTCGCCGAAATCGGTAATACGATGATACTATCCGAAGTACCACTGGGTGTTCAAGTACACAACATAGAAATGACACTTGGACGCGGCGGTGTATTGGCGCGTTCAGCTGGTACTTATGCAACACTTGCAGGTAAAGAAGGAAAATATGCGGTATTGAAAATGCCTTCCGGTGAAGTCCGTCGTATATTATTAACTTGTCGCGCTACGGTAGGTGTTGTTTCCAATTCCGATCATAATTTACAAGTCATGGGTAAAGCGGGTGCGAATCGTTGGAGAGGTCGCCGTCCGCATAATCGAGGTGTAGTAATGAATCCGGTGGATCACCCGATGGGCGGTGGTGAAGGCCGTGCAAGTGGCGGTCAACCGCGTTCAAGAAAAGGTTTGTACGCCAAAGGCTTGAAAACACGTGACCGTAATGCGCGCTCAAATAATTTAATTGTAACTCGCCGCAAAACAGGAAAAGCGAAGTAATGGTAAAATGGTAAATGGCAAATGGTAAATTCAAAATAATAAATCCATTCTCATTTATCTGTTTTCCATTAATTATTAATTATTAATTGTTAATTAATTATATGCCACGTTCAGTAAAAAAAGGTCCGTATATTTTTCACAGATTACTTGAAAAAGTAATCGCGATGAAAGCGAGTGCAAAAAAAACTGTTATTAAAACTTGGTCGCGCGCTTCGATGATTAGTCCGGATATGGTCGGTTTGACGTTTGCTGTACACAACGGTAAATCATTCGTACCGGTCTATGTTACGGAAAATATGGTCGGACACAAATTGGGCGAGTTTTCGCCGACACGTAATTTCAGAGGACACTCCGGAAACCGTAAAAAATAAATTACCGTAGTTTTTAGGTTTTTAATGAATTTGCAATATAAATATTGTTGCAATTTTTATAAAAATCTTTAATAGCTATTTTTTCTAAATAAAGTGCTACTCATAAGCTGCTAAATATTAAGTAAAAATTATGGAAGCTTCAGCAAGTTTAAAAAGTTGTCCGATGTCGGCGCGTAAAATGCGGTTGGTGGTTGACAATATTAGAGGCAAAAATGTAAATGATGCCATCAATATTTTGCGGTTTACGAACAAGGAAGCAGCTATTTGGCTTCAAAAACTGTTACTTTCAGCAGTAGCAAATTGGGAGTATAAAACCGAGCAAGATGCAGCCGAACACGATTTGTACATAAAAACGGCATTCAGCGATGCCGCTACCATGCTCAAACGTTTTCAGCCGGCACCTCAAGGTCGCGCACATCGTATTTTGAAACGCACCAATCATGTTACATTGGTAGTTGCCAATAAAAAAGTATTGGCAGGCGAACCGCAACCGGCACCGGCAGCAGTAACTGCGAAAGCAGTGAAAGTGACAAAACCAGCGACAACGGCACCAAAAGTAAAAAATTAAATTTCTTCACTAATTATATTGCAAGACCATCGTAAATAAACGGTCGTAACAAAATGGGTCAAAAAGCAAATCCGATAAGTAATAGGTTAGGTATCATTCGCGGTTGGGAATCCAATTGGTTCGGTGGTCGCGACATGGCAGCTAAAGTGGTTGAAGACGAACATATTCGTGCTTATCTAAAAGCACGTATCAATAAAGGTGGTGTTGCGCGCGTGATTATCGAGCGTAATTTGAAACGGGTAACTGTCACTATTCAAACATCACGTCCGGGTATTATCATTGGTAAACAAGGGCAAGAAGTAGATAGAATTCGTGAAGAATTAAGAAAATTAACTTCAAAAGATGTTCAAATCAACATCTACGAAATTAAAAAACCGGAATTAGATGCTGCCATCGTCGGCGATACAATTGCAAAGCAAATTGAAGGACGCGCCAACTATCGTCGCGCTATCAAAATGGCAATTCAATCAACGATGCGTATGGGTGCCGAAGGGATTAAAGTGCGAATCGGCGGACGCTTGGCGGGTGCGGACATGGCGCGTACCGAAGAATTTAAAGAAGGCAGAACACCCCTACATACTTTCCGCGCCGATATCGACTATGCCAACGTAGAAGCACAAACAGTTTACGGTAAATTAGGTATAAAAGTGTGGATATGTAAAGGTGAAGTTTTCGGTAAACGCGACTTATCACCGCTTACGGTAGAAGAAACTAAATTGACGCAACGCGGCACAAACGATCGCAGAGATAATCGAACGGACAGAGATAACAGAGACAATCGCAGCGAAGGCGGCAGAAACGACCGTAGAGGCGGTGGGGGAAACAACGAAAATCGCGGCGGCAGCGGCGGTTCCGGTGGAAACAACAATAATCGCGGTGGCGGTGGCGGTGGCGGAAATCGCGGACCAGGCGGTGGTAGTGGCGGAAATCGCGGACCAAGTGGCGGCGGTGGAAATCGTGGACCAGGTGGGCCGAAAAAATAAATTATCAGGCATCAGACGTTGGACATTAGACTTTGGAAATAAGAATTACAAAATTTATTTTAATGGTTCACAATCCAAAATCCATAGTTCACAATCCAAAATAAAATAAATCATGTTACAACCTAAGAGGACGAGATACAGAAAGATGCAGAAGGGACGAAATACCGGTACGGCTTGGAAAGGCAGTACTGTATCATTCGGTACTTATGCTTTAAAATCTATGGAGCTTTCGCGCATAACAAGTCGTCAGATAGAATCCGCACGTATTGCTATTACGCGCCACATGAAACGGGAAGGAAAAGTCTGGTGTCTTATATTTCCTGACAAACCCGTAACGGCAAAACCGGCTGAGGTGCGTATGGGTAAAGGTAAAGGTGCCGTTGACCACTGGGTAGCACTTGTACAACCGGGACGCATTATGTTCGAAATTGACGGTGTAACGGATGAAGTTGCTAAAGAAGCATTGCGGTTAGGTGCGCAAAAACTGCCGGTAGAAACAAAGACGGTAACACGTCCGGATTATGTAGTTGCAATCGTTTAATTCAGGATTTTCAAAGTCCATTAAAATTCATCTCTGATGACAAAGAATAAATTAGATTTAACGGGTTTAGACGAAGCACAACTCGATACGCAATTAACGGTACTCGAAAATGATTTGCATAAATTGCATTTCGAGAAAGGCATTCGCGGAATTACCGATAACAGCGAGTTTAAAAAGAAACGTAAAGAAATAGCGCGTATATTAACCGAATCTACGAAAAGAGAATTGGCTACTTTTACACCAGAAGACTTGGAATCGCGTTCACGCATTCGCGCTCGCCGTGCGCGCAATAAAAAGAAATAACTAAAGTAATAACTTTTGTCAATTTACGCAGGTATATATCATGAGTGAAGAAAGAAATTTAAGAAAAACAAGAACGGGTGTTGTGTCAAGCAGTTCTCGCGAAAAAACGATTACGGTTAAAGTCGAACGCCGTATTCAGCATCCGATGTACGGAAAATACGTCAAAGTGACCAAGAAATTTCACGCACACGATGAAGAAAATGTTGCCGGTATCGGCGATAAGGTTCTTATTATGGAAACACGTCCGCTCAGTAAAACGAAAAGATGGCGTTTGATTCAAGTGGTTGAAAAAGCGAAGTAATTATTTTTCGTTTCGCGGATGCGTGTTTTGAAATTTAGGCGATGAATTAATGTCTATTAGTTCATCATTAACTTTAATATAATGATACAGTCAGAATCAAGATTAAGAGTTGCGGACAACAGTGGTGCCAAAGAAGTTTTGTGCATTCGTGTGTTAGGTGGTTCACGCCGCCGTTATGCTTCTGTCGGCGATAAAATAGTTGTTTCCGTAAAAGATGCTTCTGCGGGCGGTAACATTAAAAAAGGCGCAGTATCCAAAGCTGTAATTGTGCGCACGAAAAAAGAAATTCGCCGCAAAGACGGTTCTTACATACGTTTCGACGACAATGCGTGTGTTCTTTTGAACACTGCCGACGAGCCGCGCGGAACACGTATTTTCGGTCCGGTTTGCAGAGAATTGCGCGATAAGGATTACATGAAAATTATCTCTTTGGCACCGGAAGTTTTATAAAAAATTAGGCATTAGACTTTGGACGCTAAAATTTTAAGTAATAATTATTTTTTATCTTCGAAATTCGAAATTCTAAAGTCTCAAATAAATAAGTAATGGCACAGAAGAAAAGGTTTGCTATCAAGTTTCACATCAAATCCGGGGATAAAGTTAAAGTTATTGCCGGTGAGAGCAAAGGTGAAGTAGGCGTTATTTCAAAAGTTTTCACCGAAGATTATCGCGCCATTGTAGAGGGCGTGAATATGGTGACAAAACACAGAAAACCTACGCAACAAGGAGAAAAAGGAGAGCGCGTGCAAATGGAAGCTCCTATTCATATTTCCAATTTAATGTTGGTAGATCCGACTACGAATCAACCGACACGTACAGGTCGCCGCATCGAAGCTGGCAAAATTGTGCGTTTTTCAAAAAAGTCAAATCAAACGATTAAGTAATGAGTTACGTTCCGCGTTTAAAAGAAAAGTTCAAGAATGAAGTTACGGAAAACTTGGTAAAGCATTTTCAGTATAAATCTGTGATGCAAGTTCCGAAACTTATCAAAATCTGTATCAATCAAGGTGTAGGTGCCGCTACGCAAGACAAAAAATTGATAGAAGTGGCTATCAATGAATTAACGACGGTTTCGGGACAAAAAGCAGTCCCTACAAAATCACGCAAAGCGATTTCAAATTTCAAATTGCGCGAAGATATGCCGATAGGCGTTCGTGTTACTTTGCGAGCCGATCGTATGTACGAATTTTTAGACCGTTTTATCACGGTTTCATTACCGCGTGTACGTGACTTTAAAGGTATCAACGATAAAAGTTTTGACGGTCGTGGCAACTATTCGATGGGTATTACGGAACAAATTATCTTTCCCGAAATTGATATTGACAAAATCAGTAAAATTCAAGGAATGGACATCACGTTTGTAACAAATGCGAAATCGGATTTAGAAGCCTTAGAATTATTGAAACAATTAGGTTTGCCGTTTAAAAAGCCGACCAAAATAGTAGAAGCTGCTCCGGCTATAGAAGCAGCCGCAGTTTAACTGAAATTGAATTAGTTTTCGTTATAAAATAAAAATAAAGTCGGAATATTTCCGGCGTACAAAAATTTTCGAATCCGATGGCTAAAAAGTCCGTTATCGCAAGGGGAAAAAAGCGCGAACGTATGGTAGCAAAATACGCCGACTTGCGCACAAAATTGAAAGCTGAAGGCAATTACGAAGAATTGGACAAGTTGCCGCGCAACAGTTCAAAAGTGCGTCTGCATAACCGTTGTCAAATCACTGGTCGCCCGAAAGGTTACATGCGCAAATTCGGTATCAATCGTTATCTATTCCGCATCATGGCGGTTCAAGGGAAATTACCGGGGATTACAAAATCATCTTGGTAAAAGCCAAAAACAACCGGATATATTGTCCGAGTTAAAAATAAATCTAAAAACGTTACTCTTCTATATAAAGATGGCAGTTACAGATCCAATCGCTGATTTTCTTACCCGCATCCGAAATGCTCAGATGGCAGGTCACAGCATCGTAGAGATACCGGCTTCAAACATGAAAAAACGTATCACCGAAATTTTGTACGAACAAGGTTATATCTTGAAGTACAAGTATGAGGATGTACCCGGCAAATCAGGGCTTATTAAAATAGCCTTGAAATACGATGCACTCACCAAAGAACCCGTGATTCGGGAACTCAAACGTGTTTCACGTCCTGGTTTGCGTCAATACCGCAGAGCCGCTGAAGTTCCTCGCGTTATTAACGGTTTGGGTATTGCTATCATATCCACATCAAGAGGTGTTATTACCGATAAGCAAGCACGTACTTTGAACGTGGGCGGAGAACTTTTGTGCTTTATCAGCTAAATTGCCGTTAACTTATTTTTTGAATTACTTCTAAAAGAATCATATACGATGTCACGTATCGGAAAAATGCCTATCACGCTTCCAGCAAAAGTGGAACTTGAAATCAGTAAAGGTAATTTAGTTACTGTTAAAGGACCGAAAGGGTCGCTCACTCAACAAATTGATAAAGATATCACGGTTGAAATTGAAGGCACCGAAGTCCATGTAAAACGCCCGACGGATCAGATCAGACATCGTGCTTTGCATGGTTTATATCGTGCACTTGTTGCAAACATGGTGAAAGGTGTAAGCGAAGGGTACAAAGAAACGATGGAACTTATAGGTGTCGGTTATAAAGTCGAGACTAAGGAAGGACGTTTGTTTTTTACCTTAGGCTTTTCGCATCCGATTGAAATGTTTTTGCCGCCCGAAATTAAATGGGAAACAAAAATGGAAAAAGGTTCGCCTCCAACCATCATTTTGAGTTCGCACGATAAGCAATTGCTCGGTCAAGTGTGTGCCAAAATAAGAACTTTCCGTTCCCCCGAACCTTATAAAGGTAAAGGTATCAAATTTCAAGGTGAAGTGTTGCGCAGAAAAGCGGGTAAAACTGCGGGTGGTAAAAAATAACGCAAGCAGCGTTGGTTTTCATAAAATTGTTTACAGTGCGAATATTTTTTTCGTGCGTTTCAATCAAATTTCGTTATCATGAAATTGACAGTAAAAGAGCATCGCGCTCAGATTCATAAAAGAATTCGTAAAAAAGTAATGGGTACTGCCGAACGTCCGCGCTTGTCCGTGTTCCGGAGCAGTAAAGGTATTTATTGCCAAGTAATTGATGATATTGCCGGACATACTTTGGCGGCGGCAACGCACAAAGAATCGGAAAAAGCAACAAAAACTGTTCAAGCTCAGACCGTCGGAACGCTTATTGCCGAAAAAGCAAAAGCAGCCGGTGTGACTAAAGTGGTTTTCGATCGCGGAGGCTTTTTATATCACGGTCGCGTTAAAGCATTGGCAGAAGCGGCTCGTGCCGGTGGATTAGAATTCTAATTTTTTTCTAAAATAAGATAAAAGTAAATAGTATTCATGGCAAAGGAAGTTCAAAAATCGCAAACAGGCGGAGACTCACCGGAGTTCAGAGAAAAAATGGTCGCACTCAACCGCGTTGCTAAGGTAACAAAAGGTGGGCGTACTTTCAGCTTCGCAGCTATTGTTGTAGTAGGTGACGGTAAAGGTCAAGTCGGACAAGGTTTAGGTAAAGCGCGCGAGGTTTCTGAAGCGATTAACAAAGCCGTAGAAGATGCGAAAAAAAATATGATCAAAGTACCGGTGATCAAGGGTACAATTCCGCACGCTGCACTCGGTAAATACGGTGCGGGTAAAGTTTTGATCAAACCGGCATCGGAAGGTACGGGTGTTATTGCGGGTGGTGCTATGCGTGCTGTCTTGGATATGGCGGGTGTGCACAACGTTTTGGCAAAATCACAAGGTTCTTCCAATCCGCACAATGTTGTTAAAGCTACGATCCATGCGCTTTCTCAATTGAGAACGCCGCAACAGGTAGCTAAAACGCGTCACATTTCTATAGAAAAAGTGTTTAACGGATAGGTTTTAAATTTTAATGATAGTGGCTTTGAATGCCTTTATCAGCAGAAAGTTTTTTAAAGGTATTTCAATAAAAATTCGTCATGGAAAAGATAAAAATTACGTTGGTCAAAAGCGTTATAGGTCGACCGAAAGATCAAAAAGCTACAGTATTTGCGTTGGGCATTAGAAAAATGCACCAGACAGTAGAAAAAACAGCTAACCCGCAAATATTGGGTATGGTAAAAAAAGTAGCACATCTTTTAAAAATTGTTGAAGAATAATAATAAAAGAAGCCTTTATTTTTTCATTAAAAAATGTGTCCAAAGTAGTCGGATTTATTTTTTCTGCTTTTTATTTTTTTTTCTACCGAGTAAAGTTTTTATCCCGAAAATAAATCTTTAAAAAGAACTTCGATAAAAGTAAATATAAACGCAATGCAACTCAATAATTTAAAACCCGCAGTGGGTTCAACGCATAGTGTAAAAAGAATCGGTCGCGGTACGGGTTCCGGTCACGGCGGGACGTCAACACGCGGTCACAAAGGGGATAAAGCTCGTACCGGGCACAAAAACAAACGTGGTCACGAGGGTGGTCAAACGCCTTTGCAACGTCGTTTGCCTAAACGTGGTTTCAAAAATGTTAACCGTATTGATTACGTTGCGTTTAACGTCAGTAAGATTCAGGAAATTGCTTTGAAACACGGCGTTTCGGATATTACTACCGAATTCTTGTACCAAAACGGCTATATCAGAAAAAATGATTTGGTAAAAATTCTGGCACATGGCGAGTTGAGCCATGCCATTAATGTCACTGCCAATGCTTGTTCCGATAAAGCTAAAGAAGTTGTTGAAGCAATTGGCGGTGTAATGACAATAAGATATAAAGGAGAAAAGGAGGCAGTTTAATTTAATTAATTTTAATTCCTTCAAACTTTTTTCGTAATTGCCCGTTAAAAGTTGCTATTATTGTCTTTATCAAATTAATACGATTTACAGATGAACAGGTTAATAGAAATTGTAAAAAATATTTGGAGCATTCCGGAGTTGAAAAAGCGAGTGCTTTATACAATCGGTTTGCTTTTTGTTTTCCGTATAGGTACTTTCGTACTTTTGCCGGGGGTCAATGCGAAAGTTTTGTCAGCATTGGCTAAAAGCGGTGCTAATCGTACCGATCTCTTAGGCTTGATAAATACTTTTACGGGTGGTGCGTTTGCAAAAGGGGCGATATTCGCACTCGGCGTAATGCCTTATATAACAGCATCTATCATTATTCAGTTATTAACGTTTGCAGTGCCTTACTTCCAACGTTTGCAACAACATGAAGGTGAATCCGGCAGAAAAAAGCTCAATCAATTAACCCGCATCATCACTATCGGCGTAACGATGGTACAAGGCACGGGTTATCTGAAGTATTTAAGTAGTCAGAATGCCATTGCACCGGGGTTAAGTGAATTTGTATTTTGGATAACCGGTATGATTGTACTGACTGCAGGAACTATATTTGCGATGTGGCTCGGTGAACGCATCACGGAACGTGGTTTAGGCAATGGTACATCTTTCATCATCATGTCCGGTATCATTGACGATTTACCGCGCACTGTGGCTGCGGAATTCGGTTTGCAAGGCGGTTTCGCATTTGTGTTGGAAATGGCGGTGTGGTTTGCTATTATTTCTTTCATTATCGTCATCATTCAAGCAGTGCGTCGCATTCCTTTACAATTTGCCAAGCGCATGGTCGGCAGATCGGGGGGGCAATTACCGATGCAAACCAATCGGGATTATTTGCCTATTAAATTAAATGCTGCGGGTGTTATGCCTATCATTTTTGCGCAAGCGATGATGTTCATACCGTCTACTATTGTTCAATTTATGTCCGGACAAGGCGCGCCGTCGGGTTTTTTGGCAAAATTGAACGATTATACTTCACTGCCGCATAATTTATTGTATTTTATCTTAGTAGTTGTGTTCACGTATGTTTATACGGCACTTATTGTGAATCCGCAACAATACGCGGAGTATTTAAAAAGACAAAATGCTTTTATTCCCGGTGTTAAACCCGGACAGAATACGGCTGATTATATTGACTCTGTCACTACACGCATTACTTTGCCGGGTGCGGTTATTTTGGGTATTATATCCATCATGCCGGGTATAGCATCTTATTTGGGTGTGAACCCCGGATTCGCGCGCTTCTTCGGCGGTACTTCTATCATCATCATGGTTGGTGTTATTCTGGATACTTTAACGCAAATACAATCGTACTTACTTTCCGGCAGGTACGAAGGTTTAATTAAAGGCGGAAAAATTGAAGGACGCGGCGGTTTGGTGACAGTAGGAGAGGGAGGAATTTAAAAATTAATGATTTACGATTTAAGGTTAGTTCTTACAAAATTCAGAAAAAAAATCGTAGACCGTAAACCAAAAATCGTAAATCGAAATGTTTCAATCCGCGGATAAGAAAGAGGTTTATTATAAAACGGTTGATGAAATTGAGGCAATACGCAGAAGTTGCTTGTTGAATTGCCGAGCGATAGCTTATGTAGGTTCTTTAATTAAACCGGGCGTTACCGGAAATTATTTGGATGCCAAAGCGGAAGAGTTTATCCGCGATAACGGTGCTTTACCGGCTTTTAAGGGGTATCGCGATTATCCGAATACATTGACGGTTTCTCTGAACGAACAAGTAGTTCACGGTATTCCTTCGGATAAAGAAATCGGCGAAAATGACGTAGTATCTATTGATTGCGGTACTATTTTAGACGGTTTTTGCGGCGATGCAGCTTATACTTATGCAATGCCCGGCGTTCCGGATGAAATCATACAACTTTTGGTGGTTACAAAAACTTCGCTTTATAAAGGAATCGAACAAGCAATTATCGGAAAAAGATTAGGAGATGTAGGTTTTGCTATTTTCGATTATTGCGAACGGTTACATAAGTATGGCGTAGTAAGAGATTTGGTCGGGCATGGTTTGGGCAGAGATATGCACGAAGATCCGAACGTACCGAATCACGGAAAAAAAGGATCGGGTGTTATGTTGCGCAAAGGTTTAGTTATAGCAATAGAACCGATGATAAATTTCGGAACGAAAGAAGTTAATTCTTTAGATGATAACTGGACTATTGTTTCGCGAGACGGAAAACCTTCTGCTCATTACGAACATACTGTTGCAATAACATCAAACGTGCCGAATATTTTGACGAGCCACGATGAAATTGAAGAAATGGAAAAGAATAATAAAAATATTTTGGAAATTCCGCGAATTATTTAGATATTTGCGCCGAATTTAAAAGATATTTTTATTTTAAGTCAAATTTATTTCTAAATGGCGAAAGAAGGTCTCATTAAGCAAGACGGAATTGTAGAAGAAGCATTATCTAATGCGAATTTTCATGTGCGTCTTGAAAACGACCACGTTATTTTGGCTAATATTTCCGGTAAAATGCGCATGAATTATATCCGTATTTTACCTGGTGACAAAGTGGCTGTAGAAATGTCGCCCTATGATTTGACGAGAGGAAGAATTACTTACAGGTATAAATAAATTTGGGCGTTGGCGCTGGACATTGGGAACAAAGATTTTTAATAATCAGAAATCCGAAATCCAAGATCCAATATCCGAAATCAAACTCAATAGTGTCATGAAAGTAAGAGCTGCAATTAAAAAACGTTCCGTAGACTGCAAAATTGTACGTCGCAAGGGCAAACTCTATGTCGTAAACAAAAAAAATCCAAAGTTTAAACAGCGTCAAGGCTAATTTATTCATATCAATATGGCTCGTATAGCAGGTATAGATTTACCGAGAAACAAACGTGGCGTTATCGCTTTAACTTACATTTACGGCATCGGTCGTTCAAGTGCCGCTGAAATTTTGGCAAAAGCCGGCGTCAGCGAAGATACTAAAGTTAATCAATGGAATGACGAAAATATAAAAGCTATTTCCGGGATCGTAAACGATCAGTATAAAGTGGAAGGCGAGTTGCGCTCGGAAGTGCAAATGAGTATCAAACGCTTAATGGACATTGTTTGTTATCGCGGGCTACGTCACAGAAAAGGTTTACCGGTGCGCGGTCAGCGTACCAAAACAAACGCACGTACTCGTAAAGGTCGTAAAAAAACTGTTGCTAACAAGAAAAAAGTAACTAAATAATCTCGGACACTTTAAGGTGTTGATTACCTCTTATTCATCATTTTCTTCATCAAGGATTGCGCTTCAACGAGAGGCAAAAACCGGAAAAAACGTACCGCAAATGGCTAAGGCTGCCGCTAAGAAAGTAAAAAAAAGAATCGTACAGATTACCCCTGAAGGTTACGCGCACATTCATGCCAGTTTCAATAATATTATTGTATCTCTTACCAACAAAAATGGTCAAGTCATTTCGTGGGGTTCTGCGGGTAAAGCGGGATTTCGCGGATCGAAAAAGAATACGCCGTATGCTGCACAAGTAGCCGCAACAGATGCTGCTAAAGTAGCACACGATGCGGGTATGCGTACTTGCGAGGTGTATGTGAAAGGTCCGGGTGCAGGTCGCGAATCTGCCATTCGTTCTATTGATGCTGCCGGTATAAAAGTTTCCATTATCCGTGACGTTACGCCTATGCCGCACAATGGTTGCCGTCCGCCAAAACGTCGTCGTGTTTAAAAATATTTTAAAATAATTTTCAGTATTTTTAATCGGGCTTTCATATAGGTACTATCAAATTCTTCTAAAAACAGTTACAGAAAAATAATTTTTTAAAATGGCAAGATATACAGGTCCAGCGACCAAGAAAGCCAGAGCATTCGGCGAACCGATTTTCGGGTTGTCTAAAACATCCGAAAAGCGTAAAAGCGCGCCCGGTCAGCACGGTGCAACGCGCAAAAAAAAACAACGCTCTGATTATGCCAATCAGTTGGTAGAAAAGCAGAAAACTAAATATACTTACGGTGTTTTGGAGCGTCAATTCCGAAAAACTTTTCACGAAGCAACAAAACGTCACGGTGTTACCGGTACCGTACTTTTGCAATTATTGGAAGCGCGATTGGATAACGTCGTTTATCGTTTAGGTCTTTCAACAACCCGTCGCGGTGCACGTCAATTGGTTTCACACCGTCATGTTACGGTCAACGGTATTCTTTCCAACGTACCTTCGCACAGCATTCGTCCAGGTGACGTCATTGCTGTTCGCGGAAAATCTCAGAATAACGGAAAATTAGTTGATTTGGGACCGAATAAAGAAGTAAAAAGATTTACTTGGTTGGATTGGAGCCACGACAAATTAGAAGGCAAATTTATTGCTTACCCTGAACGCGATCAAATACCGGAAAAAATCAACGAACAATTGATTGTCGAGTTGTACTCGAAATAGGCTTTTGATTTATAGCTGTTGGCTATTTTTTTTGTAATACATTTACAAGTCAACGGCTAACAGTCAACAGCTAGTAAAAATTTATCCCTTCACTCAATATTTCAGGTCAATAAAAATAAATGGCTATTTTAAATTATCAGAAACCCGAAAAAATTGTGTTGCAAAAAGCAACTGATTTTGAAGGTACTTTCGAATTTAAACCTCTCGAACCGGGCTTCGGTCAAACAATTGGTAACTCACTCCGCCGTGTGTTACTTTCTTCTTTGGAGGGGTTTGCTATTTCTGCTGTCCGGATTGCCGGTGTAGAACACGAATTCGCTACCATTAAAGGTGTTGTTGAAGATGTTGTAGATATTATTTTGAACTTAAAACAAATACGTTTAAAACAACTGATTGCCGGTGACGACATCAGAGAAGAGAAAATTTATTTGACTGTCAGCGGAAAAGATAAATTTACGGGTGCGGATCTGGAAGATGCCACTAACGTTTTCCGGGTAATGAATCCGAGTTTAGTTATTTGCAGTATGGAACCTTCCGTGAGTTTGGAATTGGAGTTTACCATCACTAAAGGACGCGGATATGTGCCGGCAGATGAAAATTTACCCAAAGATGCACCTATCGGTGTTATTCCGATAGATGCGATTTATACGCCGATAAAAAACGTGGCATACCGTGTAGAAAATACGCGCGTTGGACAAAAAACCGATTACGAAAAATTGACGATTGACGTAAAAACGGACGGCACTATTCATCCGGAAGAAGCGATTAAAGAAGCATCACGCATTCTTATTCAGCACTTGATTCTTATCACCGATGAGAATATCACTTTCGACGATGAAAATAAACGCACTGAAAGCGTAGTGGACGAACACGTTTTGCACATGCGCAAATTATTGAAAACTTCTTTGGAAGATCTCGATTTGTCGGTACGCGCGTACAACTGTTTGAAAGCTGCCAGAATAAATACTTTAGCCGAATTAGTGCGCCACGATACACACGAACTTCTGAAATTCAGAAACTTCGGACGCAAATCTTTGGTAGAAATTGAAGAACTTTTAACTGTTAAAGGCTTGTCGTTCGGCATGGATTTGACGCGATATAAATTAGAAGAAGATTAGTAATTAATGGTAAATTATAAATGGTAAATGGTAAATTTTTTGATGAGACATTTACCATTTTAAATTTACTGTTAAAATAAATATTTAGAATTTTTTAACTGACACAGTATAATCGTTATGATGCGGTTAATTATTAATTAAAATAAACCAGCTCCGATGTATTGTGTTTAAAACATCTCGACAATGAGACACGGCGATAAACAGAATAATTTAGGTAGAAAAAAAGGGCATCGCGATGCGTTATTGAAAAACATGTCTATCTCCTTACTCGAACACAAACGGATTTCAACTACATTAGCAAAAGCGAAAGCATTGCGCGTATTTGTGGAACCGTTGATTACGAAATCCAAAGAAAATACGACGCACTCGCGCCGTTTGGCTTTCAGTAAATTGCAGAACAAAGAAAGTATCAAAGAACTTTTCGATGTTATTGCACTTAAAGTCGGTGATCGTCCGGGCGGTTATACGCGCATCGTTAAAACCGGTTTCCGTTTGGGTGATGGTGCTGAAACTGCAATTATTGAATTGGTAGATTTTAATGAAGTAATGTTAACGGCAAAAGCAGAAAAAGCAGCTACTGTTACTACCAGAAAAACACGTAGAAGTCGCGGTGGTAAAAAAACAACAGATACGGCTACAGCAACGCCTGTAGTTACCTCGCCGTCTGTAAAAGAGAATAATCCGAGTTCTTAATATTGATTTCAGGAAATTAATAGAAATAAAAAGCCGTCAGAAGTATTTCACTTTTAACGGTTTTTCTATTTTAATTAAATCCGCTTTTAATGATGAGCATCCCCTTCTTTATCAATTTGAGTGGACAGTAAGTGGTGGATTTTTTCTAACCATTCTTCAGTTTTGAATTCTTCTCCTTTAATATTCGATTTCGTGGCGTGGTTATAGGCTTTTATAATAAAAAATAAAACGAAACCAATAATAATGAAATTAATGATTTCTTGTAAAACTACTCCCCAACCGATTTCTACGCCACTTAGATGAAAAACTTCGTGCTCAAAATTGACGCCGCCCGTAAGTATGCCGATTATGGGCATAATAAGTTTGTGTACAAGAGCATCAACTATTTTATGAAAGGCTTCGCCGATAATAAAACCGACTGCGATACTGATGACGTTGCCGCGCATCAAAAAGTTTTTAAATTCTCCGAACATGCTTAAATTGTTTTTTGATATGAAAAATTTTCGTTTCAAGGGCTAAAGTAATTCTAATACGAGAATTAGTAAAAAAAATTTTTAAAATAATTTCAATTTTATTTTTTATTAAAATTTATTTCTTTGAACTTTTAAAACGAATTTATTAATACTAATTATTTCAAAAATAAAAAAATACATTCAAAAAAAATACTACAAAAAATTTATCTGGCAATGATTAAATTTAATTCGTTATTCAATTATGGAAAAATAAATCAAATTTGAGAAATATTTTAAAAAGATTTTATGTTAAAGTTTGAGAAACATTTGTAGAAATAAAAGTATTGTAATATATTTGTAAATATCAAAGATATGGTGCTCCCCATTCTTCGGACAAAAACAGTGTAAAACTAAGGTGTTATAGTCTTTTGTAAAGATAAAGACTATTTTTTATTAAAAACAACATTCGGCGTTTACCAATTGAGCGATTGATGCTTGCGTTGGTAGCAGTAAAAGTCAAAATATCGTGACAAGCCTTTGTGTAATTCTAAACCGTTTTCGTAAGCGTGCAGATAAATATTTTCATATTTAATTGTCCGCCAAAATCGCTCGATAAAAATATTATCCAAGGCTCTGCCTTTTCCGTCCATACTGACGGCGATGTTTCGGTCGGTGAGATACTGTGTGTATTTCGAACCCGTGAATTGGCTGCCTTGGTCGGTATTAAAGATTTCGGGACAACCGAAAAGGTCTAAACTTTCTTCAAGCGCTTCTTTACAGAATCCGATTGTCAAAGAATTTGACAGTCGCCAAGAAGTAATGAATCGGCTATGCCAATCAATGACGGCACACAGATACATAAATCCTTGCGCCATCGGGACGTAAGTTATATCGGTACTCCAAATCTGCATCGGTCGCTCGGCGATAAGTCCGCGCAGTAAATACGGATAAATCTCATGTCCTTCGTTCTTTTTGGATAAGTTCGGGCGCGGATAATTGGTTTGGATATTCATTAGACGCATCAACCTGCGGGCTCTTTTGTCGTTAACCGGTTGAAATTTCGCGTCTAAATTGACGCTCATGCGCCGAACACCGTAAAACGGATAGTCCGTATGCAATTTATCGAGTGCCGCCATGATGTGTAAATTTTCCGCACTTTCGGGTATCGGGTCATAATAAAAACTTGAGCGATTGATACCTAAAAGTGCGCATTGACGGCTGATACTTAAATTCGGATGTCCGCGTTCAATTAATTTATTTTTATCCGCCGTCAATGCTCCAAGTGTTTCAATTTTTTTTTAAGAAAATCCAACTCCACTTTTTGCTGACCGATTTGTTGATACAACGGCGCGGTAATCAGCTCAACGTCCAAGTCTTCGGAATCGGTAAAATTATTTTTTCCCTTTCTTTCCGTTTCGAAAAGTTCGGGCAGTCGGTCGGCAATAGCTTTTTTCCAATCGCTGACTTGGTTCTGATGCAGCTCATATTGGTCTGCAATTTGTGACAAAGTTTTTTGCTCTTTCAGAGCTTCCAAAGCTACTTTCGCTTTGAATTTTGATGTAAACTGACGATGTGCTTTTCTTTCCATTTTAACAGATTTTTTAATGAACAAAGTTAAACTTTTTCACCTTAGAGACCTGTCCGATTTTTGGGGAGCATTATAATATACTGCAGCAATCGGCGGTATAGTTCCCATATCAAAAATTGCTTCGCAGAGATGGGGTTTATTTCAATATTATCTTTAACGAAGGATGGTTTTAATAGGGAAGATATTGCTATAACAGGATTGCCTTTAAAAACAGGCAAGTTCAATATGATAGAGGCTGTTGTTGATACTATTACAGCATGCCAGACAAAACCGTCTGCCATTATTACTCTTGCTGCGGAGGATGGCGATGTAGTAGCAGGAATTTATAACCCGTTAGCCGGCGCAGATAACACCGTAACAATTAATTCCTACGACGTCAACAGTGGAGATGTGAGCGGAACATTTGATATTACATTTGTTAAAAGAGAACTGTCTGCGTATTTGTTTCCTTATTACACGGACACTATTCGCTTTTCGGGAGGTACATTCAAGACTAAATGGAAAAGATGAATCAGAACTTCTGCTTAATTTTTTAATCGGAGGCAGTTTGAAAAGTAAGTAGTTGAACAAAAATAAACGGTTTAATAACGCGCTTAAAAATAAATCCGTTAGGATTTAAACGTTTATAGATTTAAGAAATAAAAAATCACCGAATCCGTCAGGATTCGCACATAAATCAAGTACGAATCCTAACGGATTCGATTAAACTTTACCTTTTATTTTCTATAAACGTTTGAATCCTAACGGATTCATTTTTAAAAGAAGTTTATCATTTGAATAAAATTATTACTAATTATTGTACAACGGTATTGTCGCCAAATAAAAATTCATAATCCCATTTATTTTTGCACAACTACTTACAAAGTGGCTTTGTAAAGTTTTTTTTGCATCTTTGCACTCCAAAATAAGAGCCGTGATTCAACATTTAAAATCAAAAATAATACAAGCCACACCGTTTTCTATTTTAACTATTCTGATAATAGCAGGAAGTATAATGGCTGCGGCATTTGAAAATATTTATTTATTAGCCATTCCTGCTTTTTTTCTATTGGTTTTCTGGACGATTGCGGATTTCACTGCCGTATTTTTTATGCTCATGGCTTGTATTCCGATTTCAATAGAATACGAATTTCCAAATGGGCTTGGCACCGATTTACCGACCGAACCGCTTATTGTCGGCTTAATGCTGGCGTATTTTCTATTTATAATTAAAAAAGGCATTATCATTCGGGCGGGACAATTTTTCAGACATCCGATTACATTATTGCTGCTGTTACATTTCGGCTGGATAATTATTACAACCTTGAACGCGCAAAATCATATACTATCCATTAAATACAGTTTGGCAAAAATGTGGTATATCACCACTTTCTACTTTTTGGCGGGTTATATTCTCAGAGATTATCGGCGCATTGAATTATTTTTTTGGAGTATTTTCATTCCTTTGTTGGCAGCACTGATGTTTGCGCTTTTCCGACATGCCCAACTTGGTTTTTCTTTTGACGACGTGAACAAAGCTGTTCAGCCTTTTTTCCGGAATCATGTGAACTATGCGTCTATCACGGTCGTTTTTTTACCTTTTGTTTTTTGGGCGTGGCGTTGGTATCGCGGTCATTTTGCAGTGCGCGTTCTGCTTTTTTTCGGTATTTTAGTTTTTTTAGTAGCTGTACAGTTTTCTTATACCCGCGCTGCTTATGTGTGTTTGGTAGGCACATTAGGATATTATTTCGTGGTGCGTTGGCGGTTAACGCGCATAGCGTTGGTGGCGATTACGGTTTTTTTTTCGTTTTTTATCTATAATCTTTTACAGGAAAATAAGTATCTGGATTACGCACCGGATTTCAATAAAACTATTACGCATCATAAATTTGAAAATCTTTTAACGGCAACTGCAAAAGGTGAAGATATTTCGACAATGGAGCGCGTTTATCGTTGGGTAGCTGGCGCGCACATGATTGCAGAGCGTCCGGTTTTAGGATTCGGTCCTGCCAATTTTTACGACGCTTATCGCGCTTACACTGTAAATAGTTTCAAGACTTATGTGAGTGACAATAAAGAAGGTTCAACAGTGCATTGTTATTATTTGTTGATTGCGATAGAGCAGGGCGTACCGGGATTTTTAATTTTTATCGCTCTGCTTTTCACCGTGTTGATACGCGGTGAAGATACCTATCATCGGAGTGATACTGCCAAAAAAAGTTTGGTGATGACGGCACTTTTAGTGTTCGTAGCGATTTTGCAAATTCTACTTATCAACGATATGATTGAAACGGATAAAATAGGCTCGTTCTTTTTTATGATGGCTGCTTTGATTGCAAATTTAGATGATTATTCTGTTAATAATTGATGGTAGTCAGAGATGCATCGTACTGTAATATTTGTAACATTACTGAACGGAAAACATTTTGCCATCGCAGTTTTTGTACCCTATTAAAAAAAAATACCGAAACTAATGAACGCATCAACAACGAAATCGTAAAAACCGGATTGGTAATTTTTTGGAAAAATGTAACTATTAAGGCTCTGTTAAATTTACCCCAAAACTAAAATTCGCCGTTTTTGGCGACAAGGATTTAGGAGGAGCGGCGATGTTTTATGAAAAAAAATTAGGCTTGTCCAATTTTTTTTCATAAAACATCGCCGCTAAGTAAACTCCTACCGGCAAGGGCGAATTTCAGCGAAGCAAAAACAGTTCGGAAGTAGTATATTTTATAAACCGGTCGAAAGCACGTAAACAGTTAAGGGAAAATAACAAAATATTACTGAATTTGCCTTTTGCATATCAGAAAACCGTAAAAATTCTTATTCTTTTACAAACCTCTTCACAACTTTTTTTGAATCTTTGAAAAAAATATTGAGGAAGTAGACGCCCGCATTTAAACTGTGTGTATCTAAATGTGATGTAGAGTTTTTAATTTCTGTTTGAGATAAAATTTTTCTTCCTGTAACATCCAACACTTCCACGCTTTCCATATAAGTTGCATCACTCACTGAAAGATTCAGGATATCTGAAACCGGATTTGGCGATAAAATAACCTTATGCTCTTTTTCTATGTCAACTGTTGGCGTAAGACTTTGTGCATAAATCGTAAAATTATCGAAGTAGTAAGTGTCACCGGTATTTGAATTCGGAGCAAACAATAAAACCATTTGGTTGACATTATTTGTGCCGCCATCCGGTTGGTCAGTAAAATCAAAACTCAAACGTTCCCATTCATTCTTTTTTGTAGTAATAATGGTGTAACGGCTGTGTCTGCCTGTTGGAAAATTACTGCTGTTCGCACGACTTTTATCCTCAAGTTGCAATAAAATATTTGTTCCAATGGGCGCATCGGTATAGATGTCTATGTAAAATCTTTTTATCCCCGTTGAGAAATCACCGGGGTAATTAATATCCGAAACATCGTAAAAAAAGACATCGTAGAGACTGCCTCCATCACGAACATATTTTCCGCAGAAAGCAGATTTATTAATATCATTGGGTGCAGGATTTGCAATTTTTCCGGTGTAAGTACCTGTGCTGAAAGTTCGGGTAATGCGAGCCGTAGAATCAAAATTTTCCAATACAATTGAAGGATATAAAATGGGTGCAGGATCGGAAACTTTTACAAGAATTTCTACTTTATTTTCACCGCATGGAGTGGTTACAGTTGCCGAAACTTTACCTCCGGTACTGCTCCAGTCCACGAGTATATTTTTCGTGCCGGCTCCGTTTGTGATACTTGCTCCTGCCGGCACCGACCAAACTATTGTACTTCCTTCCGGAATATTTGAAAGTGAATAGGTAGTGCTTTTTTGCATGAAAGGCACTGTTTGTCTGCCTGATACGTAAGGTGCGCCTACCATATCATAAACGCGCACATAATCAATTTCAAAAATTTGCGGGAAAACAGTACTTGAATTCGGATTGCTTGGAAATCTTCCACCAACAGCTAAGTTCAATAAAATATAAAATTGCTGGTCGAAGGGCCAACGTAGTGTACCGACATTGCTAATCGTTTTGGTGGAATACAAATAACCATCAATATACCATTTAATAGTATTTTCCGACCACTCAATTGCATAATTATGAAAATCCTGACTAAAGTCGCCTTGAGCGAGCGTAAATTTTGCGCTTGAAGCAGTTATATTCGGATAAGGTAAACCAAAAACGATTGTTCCGAGTACAGTGGCGGGCTCACTGCCTGCACTTTCCATGATGTCAATTTCACCACTCTGAGGCCATTTACCGTATGCTTCGTTGGTGGGCAACATCCAGAAAGCGGGCCAAATACCTCTGCCAATAGGCAATTTCATGCGCGCTTCTATTCGCCCGTATTTTATATCCCCTTTATAAATAGTATTGATTCTGCCCGAAGAGTAGTTACTGTTTTGGATTTTTTCCTCTTTGGCAATAATTTTAAGTGTGCCGTTTGATACCTGAACATTTTGCTGCGTATACGATTCTAACTCATTATTTCCCCAACCGCAATTGTTTACCCCTTGATCGCAACCATCTCCGGTTTGATAACTCCATTTTTTTAAATCTAAAGCCGAGCCGTTAAATTCGTCTGACCAAATTAATTTGGGGCATTGGGCAATTGCATGGTAGGCAAAACCGATTGATAAAAAAATAATTTTGAACATAATACTAATTCTCAATGTCGGCGTTTGCATAATTTAATATTGGTTATAGATTGTGATAAGGGTGTAAATGTATGAAAAAAATGGGCGCACAATAACAATAATTTTTGAATTAAAATAGTTCTTATTCTAAGAAACTTGTTTTTCATATAATACCGCTGAACTCGGAGAGTTCAAACGTTTAATGATTGCTTCATCAGTCGGACTGCCTTGTACAAGTTGATAGAAATAAGGCGGAATAAACTATTCAATATTATTTTTCAGTACCCAATTCCATTTTATTTTGACCAAAGATTAATTTAAAACGGAAGATTTTATTTATTTTATCTCTTTTATCAAGCATGAAAAAAATGATTTTTTCTTTACTATCTGTTCTTTTACTATCGCTGTCGTGTTCAAAAAGCGCGGTCAACGGTGTGGGTGTTACACCTGTAATCAGTATAAACAGCGTTTCACTTTCGGAAGGTAATACCGGACAAACGGTTTTTCCGTTCACGGTGACATTAAGTTCTGCATCAACCAATATCGTTACCGTCAATTTTAAAACGTCCGACGCATCGGCAGTTGCCGGTAAAGATTATGTCGCCCAAAGCGGTACGCTCACGATCCCGGCAAACAGTACCCAAGCCGTTATTAACATCAATGTCATAGCGGATACAATTCGCTCACTCGACAAAATTTTTCTGCTGACACTATCAGCACCGCAAAACGCAACACTCGGAACGGATGTGACGACAGGTACCATCCTGAACGACGATAATTTTGTTCCTGTTTCCGATGCCGGTTATTCAACGCCGACTTCTTATGCCGGATATACACTTGATTATGCCGATGAGTTTTCGGGAAAAGAATTAGATACCGATGTCTGGGGTTATGATACGGGCGGAAACGGTTGGGGCAACAGTGAATTGGAAAATTACACGACGCGCAATCAAAACAGCTTTATTTCTTCGCCGGGATATTTGATTATTGAAGCGCGCGAAGAAAAATTGGGCACCAACAACTATACTTCCGCACGAATTAAATCTCAAGGTAAAAAATCTTTTACTTTTGGTCGAATTGATATGCGCGCAAAAATTCCGACATCGGTAGGTATGTGGCCCGCACTTTGGATGCTTGGAGATAACATTACAACAAACGGTTGGCCCAATTGCGGAGAAATAGATATTATGGAACTAATCGGCAGAGATGCCAATAAAGTTTACGCCACCATGCACTGGGGACCAAAAGGTGCTACCGGCAGTACATCAAGCGGTAATAATTATATTTTAAAAACGGGTACTTTCAGCGATCAATTTCATGTTTTTTCGGTTATACGCGCTCAGGATACGATAAAATGCTACGTAGATGATATTTTGTATCATACCGTCACCGCAAGTCAGGTAGGCAATACGACCTATCCTTTTAATTCACCGTTTTTTCTTATTATGAATGTGGCTGTGGGCGGTGCTTGGCCCGGACCACCGGACGGAACAACCATTTTTCCGCAACGGATGTTCGTGGATTATGTAAGGGTATTTAAGAAAAATTAAATTCAAGGTAAGTTTATTCAGCAAATACGAATCAATAAATTTATTGGTAGCAACAGCGCACCGAACCGGTTTTCGAACAGTTCGGTGCGCTTTAATTTTGTGCACTTTCTTCTTTAAGTAAAATTCCCGCCGTTCAACACTTACATTCTACAATTCAAAGTTTTTTTAATTGCAACTCTATTTTATTCGATAAATTTGTTCCGTTAAAATAATTATCTGAATTTTATTATGAACAAAGTTATTATTCCTTTTTTTCTGTTGTTGAGTATTTTTTTAATGCCGCCATGCGGCAAGGAAATCCGTCCGCGTCCGACAAACTATTTTTATGCACCGCCAAAACAATTTGATGATAATATCCGGGCAGATGCTTTGAGTAATGTCGGTATTGATACAAATAAAATCGTTACGCTGACAAAACTTATTTTAGCAGACAGTTTTCCGAATATTCACAGCTTACTTATCGTGAAAGATAATAAGCTTGTTTACGAGAATTATTTCGCCGGTCAAGATCAAAAAGTCGGTATCAACCAAGGTTATATCGAACACGGCTTAAATGATTTGCACGATTGCCGCAGTATTTCAAAAAGTGTTGTCTCGGCTTGCATTGGTATTGCCATTCAAAAAGGTTTAATTAAAAGCGTGGATGACTCTGTTTTTAATTATTTTCCGGATTATAAAAAATATAATGTTGGAAATAAATCGAAGCTGACTATTCGTCATTTACTCACGATGTCGAGCGGATTGGATTGGAATGAATCCGTGCCTTATTCAACTCTAAAAAATACGGAGATGCGTATGGATTTCAGCTTTAATCCTATTAAACTTATTTTGAGTCGGGATTTAGTGCATGAACCCGGTACGGAATGGAATTACAATGGTGGTGGTACACAAATACTCGCTGAAATAATAAAAAGAGTAAGCGGCACAAGCGTTGACAAATTTGCAGAAAAATATTTATTTTTACCTTTAGGAATTAAAAAATATGCTTGGTTAACTTTTATGTTTAAAAAATCTTTGC
The DNA here is from genome assembly GCA_038226035.1 of Chitinophagales bacterium. Lineage (GTDB taxonomy): Bacteria > Bacteroidota > Bacteroidia > Chitinophagales > Saprospiraceae > JAAFJT01. Next base: position 107,791 of record JBBRQS010000005.1, read on the forward strand.
CTCTCGCTGCTTCGGGTTTGCGTTTGCGTTCCAGAGATTTTGCAAAATTCGGGTTGATGTACATGAATGACGGTGTGTTAAATGATTCGATAATTTTAAACAAAGTGTGGGTTCAACAATCATTAAGCCCATTAATTGCGAGGGCTTCAACGAAATATAAAAATGCAGGTTACGGTTTTCAGTTTTGGACTTATGCGGATACTATCGGCAACAAAATTTTCGATATTTCGGAAGCTAAAGGAAACGGTGGGCAAGCCATATTTTTTTGTAAAAAATTGAATTTAATGGTTGTAACAACTGCCGGTAATTATAATAATTGGAGTATTGTTAATAATCCGCACGAGGCGTTGGTGAAATATATTATTCCGGCAGTCAGTTCAGTTACTAACTCAAACTAATAACAAACAACTTAAACTGCCTCATAATAATGAATTCATTTCTGCATAAAATTGAGGTCTTAAATAAGCCGTTTTATTATTCCGGATTATTGTTTTTCGGATTATTCATTATTCTGCTGGCAATTTCTCAATTCGACAGCCGACAAATAATGGGAATTAACCGTTGGATAAAACCGATGAAATTCGCTGTTTCGCTCGGTATTTATGTTTTTACTTGGGCAATTTATTCTCAGTATTTGCCTGATAAAAAGCAAGTTGATATTTTTACTTGGGTGACGATTGCGATTATGTGGTTTGAAATGATACTTATATTTTTTCAGGCAGCGCGCGGCGAATTATCTCATTTTAATATTTCAACGCGCTTCAATGCCATGCTTTTTCAATTAATGGGCATCGGTATTTCAATTCAAACGCTTTGGGCAATTTATATCGGATTTCAATTTTATAAAATTGAAGCCGTTGATTTGAGTGCATCTTATTTATGGGCAATTCGGATTGCCGTTATTGCGGCGGGTATTTTTGCTTTTGAGGGTGCGGTGATGGGTGCGAAATTGAAGCATACGTTTGGCGTGCCCGACGGCGGAGCGGGTTTGCCGATTCTGAATTGGAGTACCGTCGCCGGTGATTTGCGCGCAGCACACTTTTTCGGTATTCATGCCTTGCAAATTATTCCTTTGTTTGCTTTTTATGTAACACCGGAAAATAAATTTATTACGCTTACTTTCGGGCTATTATATTGTACTTTATGTGTGTACCTTTTTTTTAATGCCCTGTCGGGTAAGTCTTTTACTAATGATTCAAGAACAAAATTTTTGAAGGTTTAAACACTTCGTTCTTAAACTACTAATTATTCGCTTGAAAAAAATGTTCCAACAAAGACGTGCAAATGATTTCGACGATCGCCTGCTTCGGCTTATCGGTATTCCGGCGGCGGGTTTGTTGATACCGATTATTTTTATCGGACATACTTTCAACGATTATTGTTACTGGCAAAGTGCCGGATTTTCTACTTTTTATACATTATTGTATTGGCAGATTAGCAGGTATTTCTTTTTAATCGGCAATCGGCGTTTTCCGGATTATCAACAAAACGGACATCGAATCAGGTGGATACTGGGTTTGTGTTTCAGTACTATTTTGGTATTATGCAATGTTATTCATTTTTTTATTGAACCGCATTTAAATGACAATGAAATTAAGATGCCTTCCGTAATACAAGTAAACGCGGCAAGTTTTACCACCTTTATACTTATCGCCGGTATGTATGAAAGTATGCGCAATTTCAATTTGTGGAAAACGACCGCCATAGAAAAAGAGCAACTCGGACGCGCCAATATGCAAAGTCAACTCGAAAGTTTGCGCAATCAGGTTAATCCGCATTTTTTATTCAATTCTTTGAATACACTCGTTAATATAATTCCCGAATATCCGGATAATGCGGTTCGATTTGTTCAAAAATTATCGAAAGTTTATCGCTATATTCTCGAAATGCGCGACACGAACACTGTACCGCTTTCAACTGAATTAGAATTTCTGAATGCTTATATTTTTTTATTGAAAGAACGTTTCGGAGAAAATTTAATCATTCATATTAATATTCCTTTGGACGATGAAAGTATCACCGACCGCGAAATAGTACCTTTAGCTTTACAAATTTTATTTGAAAACGCAATTAAGCACAATATAATTTCATCGGCAAAACCTTTGCGTATTGAAGTTTTTGCGGAGAAAAACAACGAGCAACTTATCGTAAAAAATAATTTACAACGAAAAAATCAAGTACAAGAAGGTACCGGTGTAGGTTTGGAAAATATAAAAACCCGCTATAAATTAGTTTGCAATAAAGAAGTAGAAGTAATTGTTTCGGCGCAATCTTTTATGGTTTCATTGCCGCTTTTAAGTAAATAATTATGAAAATACTCATCGTTGAAGACGAACAACCTGCCGCAAGACAACTCATTAAATTGTTGAAGCAAACCGATGACTCAATTACAGTTATGGAAGTACTGGATTCGGTTGAAGCTGCCGTCGCTTGGTTAAAAACATTTCCGAAACCCGATGCGGTTTTTTTGGATATTCAGATTGCGGACGGATTGAGTTTCGATATTTTTAATCAAGTAGAAATAAAATCGCCTGTGGTTTTTACGACTGCTTTTGATCAATACGCCATCAAAGCGTTCCGAGTCAATGCGATTGATTATTTACTGAAACCGATTGATATTGAGGAATTGGCAGCTGTTTTAGAAAAAATTCAACGAACATTGTACGATAAGCGGATATATGCACCCGAAATTTTTCAAAATTTGATCGCTCAATTCTCGAAACCTGCTGCGTACCGAGATCGATTTTTAGTAAAAACAGCACAAACATTTTTACCGATTGAATCCGGCGATGTAGCTTATTTTTTTTCTGAAGACAGTATAACGCATTTGATTACAAACCAAAACAGAAAACATTTATTGGAAAATACGCTCGATGAACTCGAAGCAGTCATTCATCCGCAAAAATTTTTTCGCATTAACCGGAAAATTATTATCGGTTTTTTGTCAATCCAAAAAATAAGTCCGCATTTCAACGGACGTTTGAAATTGGAGCTTGTCCCGAATTATCCGGAAGAAGTTTTCGTTGCGCGTGAGCGCGTCAGTAATTTTAAAGCTTGGTTGGGTGCATGAAAATTTCGGTTATTTCGTATGATACAACATAAAGGCAAAAATATCCGCCGCTTCCTGAATTTGCTTGGATGTCGGTTTGCCGGCACCGTGTCCGGCAGAAGTTTCAATGCGTATTAAAGTCGGATTATCGCCGGCTTGTGCGGCTTGAAGCGTTGCGGCAAATTTAAAAGAGTGCGCCGGCACAACGCGGTCATCGTGATCACCGGTCGTGATGAGTGTTGCCGGGTATTGTGTCCCTTTTTTAATATTGTGCAACGGTGAATATTTATACAGATAATCGAATCCGGTTTTATCTTCGCTCAAGCCGTAATCCACTGACCATGCGCGACCGATGGTGAATAAATGATAACGCAACATATCCAAAACGCCGACTGCGGGCAATGCGACTTTAAATAAATCCGGGCGTTTAGTCATGCACGCGCCGATAAGTAAGCCGCCGTTGGAACCGCCCTGTATTGCGAGATGTGCGCTTGAAGTGTATTTACTGTCAAAAAGAAAATAAGCGGCGGCAATAAAATCGTAAAAAACATCTTCCTTTTTTTCTTTTGTGCCGGCTTTATGCCAAGATTCACCGAATTCTCCGCCGCCGCGAATATTTGCGGAAGCATAAATACCACCTTCATCTAAAAAAGCAATACGCGACACACTGAAGGATGGTACTATACTGATATTAAAACCGCCGTAACCGTACAATAATGTCGGATTAGTGCCGTCGAGTTTCGTTCCTTTTTTCATCGTAATGAACATCGGTATCAGCGATCCGTCGTGAGATCTGTATAATTTTTGTTCAGTAATATACAGTTCCGGATTGAAATCCACTTTCGGTGCTTTAAATACAATTGATTGAAATGTTTTTGTATTGAAAGCATAAATCGTGGGTGGGCGCGTAAAACTCGAGTAAGAATAATAAGCTTCCGGCTCGTGCCGTTTTCCGCCCGGTCCGGCTATCGTACCGATGCCGCCGTCGGGTGTATGCAGTTCGCCGAGAAAAAAACCTTTTACATCATAAATTTTTATCCGGCTGGAAGCATTGTGCAGAAGATTTAAAAATAATTTTTCGCCAATGATATTTGCCGATTGCACGACATCGTTTTCATCTTCATGAATCAATTGTTTCCAATTTTTTTCTTCGGGCGCACTAAAATCAATGGAAATAACGCGCTTGCGTTCGGCTTTGTAATTCGTCAGCACCAATAAATTATCACCGTCACTGTCAATCAGGTGCCAATCGTTTTCTTGATTCGAAATAATTTTCTTGAACGGAGAACCGGCTTTTAAATCCTTGACATACATTTCGTTGCCGCTCGTACCGGTTGTCGGGTACACCGCTAAAAAACGTTCGTCGTCACTCACTTCGCAATAAAAATTTGTTTTCGAGTTGTTTTTATCTTCAATAATTAACGCGTCTGCCGTTTGATCGGTACCTATTTTATGATAAAACAGTTTATGAAAAGCTGCTTTTGCCGTCAATTCTTTTCCGGTTTCGGGTGTCGGATAACGGCTGTAAAAAAATCCGTCGCCGTACCAAGATATCCCCGAAAATTTTACCCAATCTATTTCATCTTTCAGTGTTTCACCCGTTTTCAAATCTTTTACGTAAATGGTGTTCCAATCCGAACCGGCTTTTGACAATTGATACGCCATTTTATCGCCGATTTTATTAAATGCTATCGTACCTAATGCTACAATTCCTTCTTTTGAAATCGTATTCGGATCCAAAACGACCGTCGAGGGCGCGTTCAAACTATCCTGCACATACAGTACCGCTTGATTTTGCAAACCGGAATTTCTGAAAAAATAATACTTGCCGCCTTCTTTCATAGGCGCGCTGAATTTTTCGTAATTCCACATCTTTTCAATTTTTTCTTTCAATGTTTTGCGCAACGGTAATTTTTCCAGATACGCGAAAGTAACGGCGTTTTGGCGTTTCACCCAATCCTTTGTTTCATCGGAATTATCGTTTTCGAGCCAACGATACGGGTCGGCAACTTTTGTTCCGAAGTAATCGTCAACTACTGATGTATCTTTTCGGGTTTCGGGATATTTTATTTTTTGAGTTATATTTTGAGCAACCATATTAAAAGAGAAAAAGAGAATAAAAAATGAAGAATGAAATAATTTATTTTGCATTGTAAATTGAGTTTATAGTTGAATATTTATTATCAAGGAAAAATATAGTTTTAAGACAATTTATATGGCGGCGCAATTAACAGACCACTCCTGACGGATCTGAAAAATATTTTTTGACACACATCTACTGACAGAAAACCCTTTGCGGAGTTAAAAAGCCTCATAGAGGCTTCCTGACAGTAGAAACAAAAGTGAAAACCGGTTTTAACTCCGTTAGGAGTGTTCTGTTAATGGCAGTTCCACAAAAAATATCAAACAACCCAAAAGATTTCCCTTTAATACCCTTCCGTATCATCATCGCTTCGTGCATCGGCGGCACCTTCGAGCGTACCGTCCGGTTTCATCAAAATCGCATCAACTAAACCGATGGACGAGCGTTCCATTATTTTATGTCCTTTTTTTTCTAAGTTCGCTTTTACGTCGCCGACCAAACCTTTTTTCTCGAACATCACGACATCGGGCATCCATTGCGAATGAAAACGAGGCGATTGTACGGCATTGAACATAGACATTTTGTAATCGATTACATTGGTGATGACTTGAAAAACCGAAGTAATAATAGTGGTACCGCCCGGTGTGCCGACGACCATAAATAATTTTCCGTCTTTTGCTACTATCGTCGGTGTCATACTACTCAATGGGTGTTTCATCGGTTGAATCGCATTCGCTTCGCCGCCGATAGCACCGTATAAATTCGGTACACCCGGTTTTACACTGAAATCATCCATTTCGTTGTTCAAAATAAATCCTGCACCGGCTACCACTGTTCGACAGCCGTAATTATCGTTCAGTGTTGTCGTGATACTCGTAGCATTGTCTTGTGCATCTACGATACTGATATGCGTGGTTTGTTCGCTTTGCGCAGCAAGATCGCCGGCTTTTATATTTTTACTGGGTGTGGCTTTTGTCGGGTCGAAATTTTTCATGCGGGCGCGCAAATAATTTTTATCCAACAATTGATTTTGCGGTACTTTAAAAAAATCCGGATCACCCAAATACTCTGCTCTATCGGCATAAACACGGCGTTCGGATTCGACGATTAAGTGCATACTTTCGGATGAATGAAACGGAAAAGTATGTAATTTTTTATCTTCACTGATGGACAACAACTGCAAGAGTGCAATACCGCCACTCGAGGGCGGCGGCATACCGATAATATCGTAGCCGCGATACTGCCCGATGAGCGGTTTACGCCAGACGGACGTATAATTTTTTAAATCGGCGAGCGTCAATACGCCGCCGCCTTTTTTTATTTCGGCGACAATCAAATTAGCGGTTGTTCCTTCGTAAAACCCAGCTACGCCTTTGTCGCGCACCAGCATTAAAGTTTTTGCCAAATCTTTTTGTATGAATATATCGCCTGTCTGCCAAAGTTTTTCGTCAGGTTTGATGAAAACGGAAGATGTGGAACTGTATTTAAGTAAAGTCGTTTTCATTTCGTTCAGCCGTTTTGCTTCTGCTTCCGTAATCGTAAAACCGGTTGCCGCTAAATCAATGGCGGGTTGCACCAATTGTTTCCAATTTTTAAGTTTAGAATATTTCAGAAACATTTGGTAGCAACCATCTATCGTTCCCGGAACACCGGAAGCTAACGGACCTCGCGTACTTTTGTCGGGAATAACATTGCCTTTATCATCTAAATACATATCGCGTGAAGCACCTGCCGGTGCGCGTTCTCTGAAATCGAGTGTATTTACATCTTTTCCGTCGCCGCTTCGATACACCAAAAACCCGCCGCCGCCGATATTTCCGGCTCTCGGATAAACGACCGCTAATACCAACTGAACGGCAATAGAAGCATCAATAGCGTTGCCACCTTGTTTCATAATATCTAAGCCGACTTTCGCCGCTATCGGATGCGCGCAAGATACTACCGCTTTTTTTGCGGATACGGTTTTTTGCGGAACTGCCGTTACCGTCGGTCTAATTGCAGCTGATTGTGATTTGCAAGCACTAAGAACAAGCGTCATCGCTAAAACTGGGATAAAAAAGCGATAAAAACTTAATCGTGTGATTTTATTAATTGTCATAAATATAAATTTGCGGAAGTTGGTAATGCTGTAAAATTACAAATTTTACGGAATATTACACGTACTTTACTTTCTTTTTCTTTATTTTGCGTGTCGAGGTTTAGATATTTTTCCTTTCACTAACTTTTTGAAAATTATATGCCGCTTATTTTACCCGTCCATAATATTTTTCCGCAGTTCGGTAACAATTGTTTTATTGCCGAGAACGCAACGATTGTCGGCGATTTAATTTGCGGAGATGATTGTTCATTTTGGTTTCAGTGCGTCGTGCGCGGCGATGTAAATTTTATACGAATGGGTAACAAAGTAAACGTGCAAGACGGTGCCATTATTCACTGCACGTACAAAAAAGCACCGACGGTTATCGGTAACAATGTCAGTATAGGACATCGTGCCATTGTTCACGGTTGCACGGTGCATGATAATGTTTTGGTGGGTATGGGTGCCATAGTGATGGATCATGCGGTAGTGGAATCGAATGTTTTAATTGCTGCGGGAGCGGTGGTTTTGGAAAACAGTATTCTCGAAAGCGGACACATATACGCCGGCGTTCCTGCAAAAAAAGTGAAAAAGCTTTCAGAAGCCACATTCAGAGACAGCATAGAGCGTATCGCCGATAATTATGTGATGTATTCCGGATGGTTTAAGTTATAATGCAAAATGGTAAATTTTTCAATGGTAAATGGTAAATCTTTGCGTTTAATATTTACCATTTGCCATTTAGCATTGAAAAATTTACCATTTACCGTTTACAATTTAATAAAAGTTTCTTTCGGCGCTTCGACTAAAACTTCCCAAGTATGGTCGTAAAGTAATTGGCAAGTGGCGAGAAAAGTGTAAGGTTTTCTGCGTCCCCATTCGTCCGGAGCTATAAGTGATATGGTGTGCGTGTCGTCGGGTTTGCGATATAAATGATAAATATGCCCCATCAACGGGCGGAAATTGAGCGTGGCTTGATAAATACTTTCCGAAATTTCTTTTCTGCGTTGCAAATGTTTGGCTTGCGCTGCCAAAGTTTCCATCTGCTTGCGCAGTTGATCCATCTGCCTATCGGTTTGTTCGTACATCGCAGTCATCGCATTGCCTTTAATGCGTCCTTTATCTTCGGGTCTGATGACGGCACCGCCGGCACTGTGCGCATACGGCAGCAGTCCGGGATTAATGGCTACTTTATCCGGATCAATCGGATTTATAAATTCTTTTTCTTTCTTTTTTGCTTTTATCTGCTTTGCCATTAATACTAATGCTTTTAGTTTTTCGAGTAATAATTTTAGCTGAATACGTATACTCGAGCCGGAAATTGATATTAAGCTTGTTTTTATTTATCTGTTTCAGGATAAACACATCAAAAGCATTTCTGTTGCGGTTTCAAGAAATTTAAAGAAATTAATAGGATTTATAAAAAAAACTAATCCGCTTTTCCGGCAACGACAATTACAAATTCGCCTTTCAAAACCGCTTCATCGTTTTTATATGCCGCCAATAATTCGGCAAGTGAAGCCGGGCGTATTTCTTCAAACATTTTCGTTAACTCCCTGCAAATGCACGCTTGTCGTGTCTCGCCGCAATGCAAAATCAATTCTTCTAAATTTTTTATTATGCGGTGCGGACTTTCGTACAAAATAAAAGTACATTCCAATGTTGCGAGATATTTCAATCGCGTTTGTCGCCCTTTCTTATGTGGTAAAAATCCTTCAAAATAAAAATTATTACTCGGCAAACCCGAAGCCGTCAAAGCCGGAACAAAAGCGGTAGCACCCGGTAAAGCACAAATTTTTACGTTCGCTTTTTGTGCTTCGCGCACCAATAAAAAACCAGGGTCACTGATACCGGGTGTACCGGCATCACTCACGACCGCCATCGTGATACCTTGTTGCAATTGTTCCACTAAATACGCCACTATCGCGTGTTCGTTGTGCGCGTGATACGATTTTACGGGTTTTACGATATTGTAATGGTCAAGCAATTTTTTTGTCGTGCGTGTATCTTCCGCAACAATTAAATCAACTTCTTTCAGTATGCGCAACGCTCGCAACGTAATATCCTCCAAATTTCCGATGGGTGTCGGCACTACATACAACATAGTTTTTTATTAATCAAAATGATGAACGATGAACGATGAATAATTCCTATCAATTAGTGTTCATCTTTCATCGCTCCCGATAAATTCTTGTAAATATTTGAAATTCGGCGTAAGATAACCGTTGTTGGTAACAGTGGCATTGGAAATAACGTCGGAATGTGTTTTTAATAACTCCGGCAAAATATATTCCAGTAATTGCTCGCCGAAATATTGCGACGCATCGCGGGGTAATTCGTTCGGAAGATTATCAATTGCCATCATCGTAACGGCATCGGCATCAAACGCGCCGGTTTCTGTTTTATTTTTCGGATTATATCCGAAAAAAGGCGATTCAATTGTTGTTGCACGTATCGTTGCCGGAATAGAACTGTGTGGTACTAAATCGCACGAAATATCCGCAATCACTTTTATTTTAAAATCCGGTAGTTGCATTTCTTTGATGCTGAAAAATGCCGGCGCATTTTTTTCGTAATAAATACCGTTCACGAAAATATCTGCTGTTCTGTAATAAGGTGCAAAAACGGAGGTAAATTTTTCGGGTGTTGCATAAAAATCCGCTTTTTTGTACAGCGTGTTGTCAGCGCGTGCAGCGTAATCTTCGGGTTTTAATTGCGTAAATACGGGTTTATCGAATTTATCGGATAAAAAATTATACGGATTAATCTGCTCGATACCCATATCGCGCAACACCTGAATAGCACCGTTTGCTACGCGCCCGTGTCCGGTAAGTACGATTTTTAACGGTGGAAAAATCATTTTTTTGTAAACCGCAACGGCGTCTTCGTAATGCCGGAAGCTTTTCAGGCGCGGCAATGCAAATAAACCTGTTCTATCTCCGTATCCTAAAACGCCGTTGTGCGCACCTACCATGCCGGCAAATTTTCCGAAAGCTATGAGTCGTTGATCTTTTTCGTTTTTTAGTACTTCGTAATCAATGAGTTTTATTTTTTTTTCTAAAATCGTTTGCAATAATTTTTTGTTATAAGCCTGTTTTTTTATTGTGTGCGAAAAAAAGAGGTAAGTTTTTACGGGTATTAATTCCGCTATCGGAACTTCTTTTATGCCCAGTAAAAAATCGCAATCGCTCAAATTTTCGGTTAATTGAATACCCGCATTTTCATATTCTGCATCTGTATAACAACGATAAGATGAAGGGGCTATCAAAATGCTGCAATTATACTTTTCTTTTAATAATTTGCATTGGTCGGGTGTAAGCGCAACGCGGTTGTCCGTCGGAATTTTTCCTTCTCGAATGATGCCTATCTTCATCTGTTGCAATAAATTTAGTTTCTAAGACAATGCAAAATTCGTATTTTATTTTAGATTTTTATTTTTATTTTATTTTTATGTGAAAGTTAAATCAGTGTGATTATCATACACAAAAAATTATCCAAATATTTTGCGGGTTAAAAAAAGCAAACATTAGTCATCGCGAATTTTTGTGAACTGGTAAATCCGTTAGGATTTAAACGTTTATAGATCGGAAAACAAAAAAAATACCGAATCCGTTAGGATTCGCACAAAATATCCCTTTAAGATAGAATGCGAATCCTAACGGATTCGGTAAAATATTTAATTTTGTTGGTTATAAACGTATGAATCCTATGGATTCACTAAATTTGAAAAATTTAGTGAATCTCGAGTTTGTTTTTGCTTTTGTTTCTAAAAATTAATTCTTCACCAACTTCATCGCCGGTAAATTTATTTTTTCACCGGAAATTTGCATATAATACAAGCCCGACGGCAAATTTGAAACATCGAAATTAAATTGGTTCGCACCGATTTCCGTTTGTCTTTTTTCCGATTTCACGTTGCTGCCTTGCATATTGTAAAATGAAAATTGAATGCTTTGTGCGGTCGCGCTTTGCATTTCGATATTCATAACATCGCTTGCCGGATTAGGAGAAATTGTTATCGCCGCGTTTTGTAAGTGTTGAAAATTTTCAACCCCCGCGTTTTCACCGGCAAAAGGTGATGCGGATGAAACCGTAACACTGCCGACATCATTCGTGCCGTTCATATCGGTTGGAGTTGAAGATATTAAAGTGGCTGTAGCGGTTATCGGTGCGCCGGGATCCAAAACAAAAACGGGAATAACTAATGTCGCAGATTGATTGATACCCAAAACCGGAATACTCCATGTCTGGCAATGCACGCCGCCGGCACAATAATCATTGTAAATACCCGCGCTTGCTTTTGTATCGCCCGGATTGGCGGTGCCGTTCGGCGGCGAGAATTTTATTTTGATGTCGCGCATTTCCGCACTGCCAACATTTTTTGCAGTGAGCGTGTAATTCAGAAAAGAGTATTTATTGTATGTTGCCGGTGCCGACGCGATTGAAACGGCGATGTCGGGTTTGGCAACGGGAGTCGGCGTTGTATTATCCGAAGCGGTAATTATTACTGTTGCGGTATCATTTGCCGCGTTGCCGTCGGTCGGATTGGAAGATACCAAATTTACTTTTCCGGTAATGTTCGCACCGTTCGGGTCAAGCACGAAAACGGGAACGGTGAGCGTTGCGGAATCGCCGGCGTTTAAATTCGGAATCGTCCATGTACGGCATTGGATATTGCCGGGACAAAATTCTTTGTAATCTCCCGCACTCGCGGTCGGTGTACCGCCGTAAACGGTATTCGCAACGGGTGCCAATTGTATTTTTATATCTTTCGTTACATTGGTGCCGGTATTTTTTGCGGTAATCGTAAAAGATGACGGTGTGTATTTTTTGTAAGTCGCGGGTGCGGTGGTGGTGACGGCGATGTCGGTTCCGCCGGGTAAACCTGAAACTAATACCCAATTTGTGCCGTCAAATTTGTAAGTATTGAGAATTGTGTTAAACGAGCTATCGTAATAATAGTATCCTTGAAAATAATAGGTATTGTTAATAAAGAATGCACCCTTAAAAAAACGTCCCAGATAACCCGTAGGTAAATCCATAACGTGTCCGGATGAATCGAAAACAACCAAATTAAAATAACCATTAAAATTATCATAAAATTCGACAAAAAATTTATTGCCTACGCTCATGGTATCAAGCAATTTGAGTGTTGAACCAGCCAACACTTCTTTGAATGTATCTAATCTTATTGTATCACCATGCGGGTTTATTTTTTTTACAATAAAACCGTAAGTATAACCCAAATTTACAGTATCACACACAATTGAACATCCAAAATGTGCTAAAAAAGAATCCGGTTGCGCAATAAAACGTGTATAAACGGGTGTTTGTGCTTTTAGGGAAGAAAAAAATAAAAGGCAAACTCCAATAGAGAAGAAGGAAATTGGGTTTCCGAAATAGTATGACTTGTTCATTGTATTTTGTTTGAAATGAAAAAAAATTAATATTACAATAAAATAAAGTAAATAGTATTGGATTTGCAAAATTAGTAACAAAAATACCGCAAAAAAGAAAGCCGTTACATGAAGATAATAATGCAACGGCTTTTCTATGTTTTGTTCAAAAAACTTTTACAATTTAATCAATCTCATAGTTTTTCGTTGACCGGAAAGTGAGTTGACAGCGATAAAATACATTCCGCTTTCAAGCGATTTAATGTCAAAATCAAAACTGTTTAAACCTTTAAATAATGATTTTTGTTCCGTCAAAACATTTGTACCAAGAATGTTATAAAATATTATCGTGCTTTCTTCGTCCGTTTCATTTTCCATTTCCAACGTTACAGAACTTCGGTCGGGTTTGGATAAATTTTTTGTGAAAAACTTATTTGTGAAGAAATTGCATTGTTCGGGTGTTAGCGCAACTCTATTGTCCGTCGGAATTTTTCCTTCTCGAATGATGCCTATCTTCATCTGTTGCAATAAATTTAGTTTCTAAGACAATGCAAAATTCGTATTTTATTTTAGATTTTTATTTTTATTTTTTGCGTAAAAAATTAAATTGAAGTTTAAAAAAGATTTATCCGGTTTTATTTTTGTTTTACTTTATTTATTAGAGGCTTCCACAAAAATTGTCAAAGAACCCAAAAAATTTTAAATCAAAAACGGTTTATTTTTCAAAACTAATTTTATTTTTTTTCTCTAAAAAAAGTTTTTTTGTTTTAAAAATAAAAATATTTTTTTAATTAGGTTTTTTTTAGACAATCTTTGCGGCAAAATTATTGCACGGCTTTAAACACCGATTTAATAAAAGCCTTAAAATACGACATGACAAAAAATTTATTGATAGTAGAATCACCTGCAAAAGCCAAAACGATTGAAAAAATTTTGGGCAGCAACTTTAAAGTAGTTTCGAGTTTCGGACACATCCGCGATTTGGAAAAAGGCGATGAAGGCGTGGATATCAAAAATAATTTTAAACCCAATTATATCGTTACGCCGGATAAACTCAAAGTCGTGAAGTCGCTGAAAGAGGAAGCCAAAAATGCGGATGAAGTATGGTTGGCAACGGACGAAGACCGCGAAGGAGAAGCTATTTCTTGGCATTTGTGCAAAGTTTTGGGCTTAGATGAACACACGACCAAACGCATCGTATTCCGAGAAATTACGAAACCGGCGATACAAAAAGCTGTGCAAAATCCGCGTACCGTTGATTTGAGTTTGGTAGATGCTCAACAAGCTCGCCGCGTTTTGGACAGATTGGTCGGCTTTGAACTTTCCGGATTACTCTGGAAAAAAGTTAAAGGCGGACTGTCCGCCGGACGCGTTCAATCCGTTGCGGTAAAATTAGTGGTGGAGCGCGAGCGGCTCATTCAAAAATTTAACAGTGCGCCGTATTTTAAACTCGAAGCAGATTTCCTGGAAAAAAATAGTGTCGGTAAATCCGTCATCTTGAAAGCGGAATCGCCGGACAGGATAGATAAGAAGGAAGTGGCAGAAAGTTTCTTGAAAAAATGTATCGGTGCCGTTTATACCGTAAAAAATATTGACGTAAAACCCACCAAACGCAAACCGACAGCACCTTTCACAACCTCGACATTGCAACAAGAGGCAAGTCGCAAATTAGGTTTTTCCGTGAACAGAACCATGCAAATCGCTCAACGTTTGTATGAAGCCGGACACATCAGCTACATGCGTACCGACTCAACGAACTTGAGTGAAACTGCCATCGCCGCTATTGCACAAGAAATAGAAACCGCTTTCGGCAAACAGTACTTACAAACACGCCGATTTAAAACCGGGAAAGATTCGGCACAAGAAGCGCACGAAGCGATTAGACCGACGTACATCGAAAACCGAAATGTAACCGAAGACCGCGACCAACAGCGTTTATATGAGTTGATTTGGAAACGCACCATCGCGTCGCAAATGGCAGATGCGGAGTTGGAAAAAACAATCGTCAATATTAATATTTCCACGCAACCCGAAGCGCGGTTAAATGCGGAAGGCGAAGTCATAAAATTCGATGGATTTTTAAAAGTTTATTTGGAATCAAAAGATGATGATGATGATGAAGTTGCCGGTACACTACCACCCTTGAAAATCGGGCAGACATTGAATTTCGAGAAAATGACGGCAACCGAACGTTTTACGCGACCGCCGTCGCGTTTCACGGAAGCAGCGTTGGTGAAAGAGTTGGAAGAACGCGGCATCGGTCGCCCGTCAACTTATGCACCCACGATTTCCAAAATTATGGAAGAAAATCGCGGTTATGTAGAAAAATTGACGCGAGAAGGTATACCGCGCGCATTTTCCGTTTTATTACTCGATAAAGCGGGAAAAATTACGCCGAATACTTCATCCGAAATGACGGGTGCTTTGAAAAATCATCTTTTGCCGACCGATATCGGTATGTTAGTCGTAGATTTTTTGGATAAACACTTCGATGATGTGATGAATTACAGTTTTACCGCCGATATTGAAGAACAATTCGACTCCATCGCAGACGGCAAAAGGAATTGGGTGGATATGATTTCAAAATTTTATTTTCCTTTTCATTCCGGCGTTGAAAAAACAACCAATGAAGCAGAGCGTGTTAGTGGCGAACGCCACTTAGGAAAAAATATTGATGGAAAAACGGTATTAGTGCGCATGGGAAAATACGGTGCAATGGCACAAATCGGTACTACCGAAGAACTTGGCGAAAACGATAAACCGCAATACGCGAGTTTGCAAAAAACGCAATCCATCGAAAGTCTTACGCTCGAAGAAGCCATGAAATTGTTTGAATTGCCGAAAACTTTGGGCGAATACGACGACACCACATTAACCGTCGGCATTGGACGCTACGGTCCTTATTTGAAAGCGGGCGATAAATTCGTATCGTTACCTAAAGGCGAAGCACCTTTGGATATCAGTTTGGAACGTGCCATTGAACTGTACGAAGAAAAAAAACGTGCCGATGCACCACTTTTTATGTACAAAAATTTGCCGATAACGAAAGGTGCAGGTCGTTTCGGTCCGTTTTTGAAATGGAACGAATTATTCATTAATATACCGAAGAAATATAATCCTGAAAATTTATCTTTAGAAGAAGCCATAGAACTTATTGATGCGAAATCGGAAAAAGAAAACACGCGGTTTATTCATAATTTCGAGGCTGAAAAAATTACGGTTGAGAATGGTCGTTGGGGTCCGTTCATTCGTTTCGGAAAAAGTATGATTAACGTAAAAAAAGAAGGTAAAAAAATGACCGCCGAAGAAGCCGCCACACTCACACTCGAGGAAGTTAAAAAAATGGTGGAAGAAGAAATACCGGATGCTTTTGCAGTAAAAAAGAAAGCAGTACCGGCGAAAAAGAAATAAAATATTGCGTGACACTCATTTGACACACGTTAAAGTAAGGTTAAAACTTTTTAAAATAGTGTTTTCACTCGGTAAAGCCTGTAACTTTGTTTCATCGAATAAATTTAAGAAATAATTTGAGAAAAAATTGGTTTAGGTTAAATTTGCATTACTGAGTTGAAGCCTTGAAAGTATTAACTTTCGAGGCTTTTTTGTTTTACAATACCTCCGCCAAAACAAAAATACTCCCGCCTACATAAATCAAATCATCTTCTTTTGCCGATTTTTTCGCTGCTGCAAATGCGCGAGGCACCGAAGTATACGACTTCCCTTTCAAACCAAAACTTTCTGCTTTCATTTTCAAGTCCGTTGCCGGTAAACCGCGAGGAATGTTGGCTTTACAGAAATAATAAACCGCATCGTCCGGAAAAAGTGCGAACATTTTAGTAATATCTTTATCGCGCACCATACCGACTACTATGTGCAAGCGATTGTATTTTATGGTCGCTAACTCTTGCATGACGTATTTTAATCCGGCTTCATTGTGTGCTGAATCGCCTATGATAAGCGGTTTATGTTGTAACACTTGCCACCTGCCGATAAAATTTGTCAACTTTTTTATATTACCTAATCCGTGTTCAATGCCGAACTGCCATTGTTCGGTTGTAATATTTTTAAAAAAAGGCAAAGTTTGCAATACTTTCAAACTTTGAAAAACAGTAGCTATATTTTTTTCTTGAAAAGCCCCGCTTAAATTGATTTTTAGCCTGTTGGTCGGTTTGTCGTTTAGTTGGTCGGTCGGATCCTCTTTGACTAACCGACCAACCGACCAACCGACTAACATACTAAAATTATCTTTTTCCAAAACTTTGACTTCTATATTTCTTTCAGCAAAATAGATCGGTACATTCATGTCGTGTGCTTTCGCAGCAAATACTTCTGTTGTTTCCGGGTGCTCTTCTCCGATTACGACCGGTGTATTTTGTTTTATGATGCCGGCTTTTTCGTAAGCAATTTTTGCCAGTGTATCGCCAAGCATATCCATGTGATCATAACTGATGTTCGTGATGATGCTCAACAAAGGTGAAATAATATTCGTAGAATCCAAACGTCCGCCTAAACCGACTTCGATGACGGCGATATCGATTTTTTCATGCGCGAAATAAGCTGCTGCCATCGCAAAAGTGATTTCAAAAAAAGAAGGTTTTATGCGTTCAAAATCCGTCAAATGATTTTGTACATAATCGCGGACATATTTTTTTGTGATGTAAAAGCCATTGATTTTTATCCGCTCTCTGAAATCTTTGTAATGCGGCGACACATACACGCCGGTTTTGTAACCCAACGATTGTAAAACCGCACTCAAAGCGTGCGTGACAGTACCTTTTCCGTTCGTACCCGCAATGTGAATGCTTGGAAATTTTTGGTGCGGATTTCCGGACAATTCAACTAAAGCATTAATGTTGTTGAGGTCATATTTTATTGCCGCCGCACCAATGCGTGAAAACATCGGGAGTTGCGTGTAGAGGTAATTGATAGTCTCTTTATAAGTCATCAAAGGCGTAATTAATTTTAGTGGGTTAAATATCCGATGGTTTTTTCTTATTCCGGTTGTTTTTTTTGTTTTGCTATCCGTAAGTTAGAAAAATATTTTAATGGAATATGGCTGATTTGATTTCAAAACATAAAAAATAGAGTGGACGTTGGATTTCGGACATTGGACTTTAGATTATTAAATATCCTAAATCCATCGTCCGAAATCCAATATCCAACGGCTTACTAAAACTGCACCCGATACAAAACATCCGGAAAGAAGCCGATTTGATAAACATTATAAATAGCGTTTCGTTCAACGGAATACTGTTTCTGAAATATATTTTTATGTCCGGTAACGTTTTGAAAATCAAGAAAAAGTTGTTGAGTAAATTTCTTTTTGCTTGAATTTAATGTGTATCCCAATTTTACATCCCAACAAAAATACGGATCGTAGCGTTCTGAATACGCTTTGTCGGTATAATATACAGCATTGCCTTTTAATTTTGAAGCCTCTAAGTTTATCGGTGTATAAGCGCGACCGCCCGCCGCAGTGAGTTTTGTATCAATCGTGAAGGCGTTTTGTTTTTTACTGCCGAACTTAAATTCTTTTCCTGCCAATGCATTGAATACATAATTGCCGTTAAATGCAGTATTCCGTTCTATACCATCCGAACCTTTATACTTGGAATCGAAAGCCGAAGTGGTTATGAGTGTATACCATCCTTCAGAAAAAAACTTTTCTATCGTTAATTCAATTCCTTTATTCGTTCCCGTTCCTTTATTTTCTAAATACGGATACACCGGAAAAGTAAAATCGGCTCCGACATTTAAAACTGAATAAGAGGATGGAGAACTTGCAGATGTTATAGGCACATTATTTATTAATTGGACGTAGGCTTCCACTTTAGTATGCCAATTGCCACCCGGTTTGATATCGTAACCGATCACAAAATGGTTCGAGCGTGTGAAATCTAAACCGGTGTTGGTGGGTTGATAACTGCCGTCAGCCGTTTTATCTCTGCCTAATAAAATCGGTAAAGGCTGTATTTGTGAATGAAGTCCATAACCGAAATTCAATGTTTGTATATTCGATAAACGGTAATTAATTGCCAAACGCGGTTCAATTGCAAATTTTTGATTCAAATCAAGATATTGGGTATGTAAACCAAAATTAAAAGTAAATTTATCGGAAGGTTTAAATTGAGTTTGGGCATACAATTCCAATAAATTTAAAGAACCGTTAAATTGGCGCAATTGAACCCAATCCGGCGTTGTATCGCGCGAACGGGTATCTGAGTTAGGTTGTAAGTTTTGAAAATTAATACCGGCACGTAACGTCCACTTCGCATTATACTTTTTATTGTAAAAACTTGACACACGGTAAGCCGTCGTAAAATCGGACACATCGATAATTTGTTTTTTCAAAATGCCGTCTTTGTCTTTATAAGCTTGATAAGTGTTACTGGAATAAGATCCTGAAATTACTGTGCGGATGTAAGAGGTATTGTCAATCAAAAAATTATGCCGCAAGCCGATGATACCGATTTTTGAATCGGCATAGCTGTCCTCATTAGTTTTGGCATACACATCAGTCGAGTCAAGATCTTTGCCGATAAAAGCAATTTTACTCATACCCCCTAAACCGAAAAGTGAAAATTTACCAAACTTAGAATTGCCGAAATCCATATTAAAAGTTAAATCCTGATAATGCGGTACGGCTTTCGTACCGATATTTAGCCCAACAGCATTTGCTATTTCTGCAAAAGAATACCGGTATGCTACTACGAATGAACCTTTTTTACCGAAAGGACCTTCCGCCATTGCTTCAAAACCTGAGAAGGCGGCGATTTGTGCCGTAACTTCAAATTTATCTTTGTTGCCGTTGCGCAAACCGATGTCAAAAACGCCGGCATTGGCATTTCCGTATTCGGCAGGAAATGCTGAAGTAAGGAAATCAGAATTGCGTATCATATTCGGATTGAGCGCGGAAACAGGTCCTCCTGTCGTACCTAGCGTAGAAAAATGATTCGGATTCGGAATCGGAATACCTTCCAATCGCCATAAAACACCCGTCGGCGAATTACCCCGAATAACGATATCGTTGCGCGAATCGTTCGCAATAACAACACCTGCAAAATTAGCAGCAAGGCGACTCACATCGTTCCTTCCGCCCGAAAAACGCTGTACTTCTTCCACATTAAATTGTCGCGCAGATATTGTCGCCAACTCATTCATCGTTGAAGTTTTTTCAGTTTTACCGGAAACAGTAACGGCATTAAGTTTTGTCACGTTCTCTTCAAGCGAAACGCGCAGTACTGTTTCTTTCCCGGCATTTACTACGATGTTCGGAATTGTAGAAGCGTTATAGCCGATAAAACTTACTTGAATTTCTTGTCTGCCAGTCGGTACGTTTTTAATTTCAAAATTACCATCGTTGTCAGCAATTGCACCGAGTAGCGGTTGAGAACCGACAACTTGAACGGCAGCACCAATTAACGGTGATTCTGATTGTTTATCCGTAATAGTACCGCGTATCGTTTGCGTGACTTGCGCATTTATTATTTGGATACTCAAAATAAAAATGAGAATGAAAAACAGTCGAGTAAGAGTCATAAATTTTGATTTTTAATGAAAAATTTTTTTCGCATTTCTTTGAGTTTATGCGGTAATAGGTCAATTTCAAAAAACGCAAAGAAAATAATTGCAATCTTTTTTGACGCGACAAAGGTGCAGTATGAAGTAGAAATGATCAATCTAAAAAAATTGAACGGTAGAATTTTTGGGTTGAACGGAAAAATAAAAAACTTAGAAATTTAGTTTAAATTTTCACGACAAAATAAAATATTGCAATTAAGCTTTTAAATTACAATAGTGGCATTCTTATTGAAAGTATGGTTTACCCAATAAAATTTTACAATGAGAAAACAAAAGCATTTTTTTAATAAACAATTCGAAAAAACAAGCAGAAATAAAGTTTTTAGTTAAAATTTTACAAAATAAATGTTAAAGTTTAGGGTTTCCATCAAATTAAATCATAAAAAATTTGGCGGATAAAATTGCTTTTCTACCTTCGTTACAGAATTTAATTAATCTACGTTTTACTGAGGCACATTTTACAATTCTGAGGCAATTTTTTATTGCATTTCCAAAACAAACCTACAAACAATTAATCAAAGCACTAATCCGTACAGGATTAAGATGCATTCTATTGTCTGCGAGGAATTTTTTAACGAAAAAGCATAAAAATGCTACTTTCAATTAGTATAATAGGACACAATTTTTTTAAAATCTAATCATGAAAAAAACCATACTTTTTACACTCGCTTTGTGCGTCAGTACGATGGCAATGTCTGCTGATGATGATATAGCTTCCGGATTGCGGAATATTAAAACAATTGTTCCGCAAACAACTAACAGTTTTATTGCCTCTAAAGTAGCAACTCTGCTGCGTTCAAAAAAAGATACGGAAAAAATGATAGGGCGTTCTTCTATTTATTTCCCGATTTTCGACCAAATGCTGGAAGCCTACGAATTGCCCGCCGATTTAAAATACATTACTTGTTTGGAAACAGAATTAGATACGCGCATGGTGATGGGAACATCCGGTGCAACCGGTATCTGGCAATTGATGTCGGATGTGCGTGAAGAATTCGGCTTGCGTACCGACGGCGTACTCGATGAACGCTTCGACCTGAAGCGCAGTTCCGAAGCGGCTTTAAAAGATTTGAAACGAATGTACAAAAATTACGGCGATTGGGAACTCGCTCTGGCGGGTTATAATTGCGGTGCGGGACGTTTGGGTGCAGCCATGAAAAAATCGCGCAGTAAAGATTTTTCGAAAATGAAAAAATACCTTTCTACGGAAACGCAGCAATACGTGGACAAATTCGTCGCGTTTACTTATGTGATGAAAAACTATAAACATCACGGCTTAAAACCGATTTTACCCTCCCTCGATAAACAGTGTATCGCTGCCGTGATAGTGCGCAATTATCTTTCTTTGGAATCGGTCGCATCCGTAACCGGCGTGAGTATTGATTTCATAAAAGAACTCAATCCGCAATTTAAAGAAAATTATGTGCCGGCTACCGATAACGGCTGCAATGTGTACGTCCCGCGTCGTGTTCGCGCCGCACTCGAAGACTATGTTTCTCAACCGGACGGCGGAACAAGTGCTGTCAAGAATTTTGCGCCGATTGTAATTGATGATAATTTACCGGTTTTAGAAGAAGAAAGCAACTATTACAAAACAAGTTATACGGTAGGCGAGAATGAAAATTTTGAAACGATTTCACAACTTTTGGATGTCGGCAAATATAATATTGTTTTGTGGAATAATCTGTCAAACGATGTTGTACTCACGAAAGGACAAGAGTTGACGCTTTATCTGCCGCGCGTGATTGCGCATCGGATTTAATAAAAAAAAAAAAATAAACCCAACCTAAAAAAAAGTTGCGATTAATTGTCATTGACAATTAGTCGCAACTTTTTTTATGCCTTAAATTTCCGTGTAAAAATTTTCTTAAAAAAGTTCTTTTACGATTTTTTCGGCAGACATTTTCGCTGCTTCCGCTTTATAATTCACTACAATTCTATGACGCAAAACGTACGCCGCTACCGCTTGTACGTCTTCTATATCCGGCGAATATTTTCCGCGAATCGCGGCGTGACATTTAGCACCCAAAACCAAATATTGCGACGCGCGCGGGCCGGCGCCCCACGAAATATAATCGTTGACAATTTTCGGTGCTTGCGGCGTGTTCGGGCGCGTTTTGGTTGCCAAAGTGACGGCATAATTTAAAACATTATCGGCAACCGGAATTTTGCGTACCAAGTTCTGAAACATCAAAATTTCTTCGCCTGTTACGACGTGATTCAGTTTTACTTGTCGCGCCGACGTAGTATTTTTTACGATTTCAATTTCTTCGGCATAACTCGGATAATCAAGCGGCACATTGAACATAAAACGGTCGAGTTGCGCTTCCGGCAACGGATACGTACCTTCTTGTTCAATCGGATTTTGAGTTGCCAACACAAAAAAAGGTGAAGGCAACACGTGTCTGCGTCCGCCGACCGTAACACTTCGTTCCTGCATCGCTTCGAGTAAAGCGGATTGCGTTTTGGGTGGAGTTCGGTTTATTTCATCCGCCAAAACAATATTGGCGAAAAGCGGACCTTTATTAAATTGAAACTGACGATTTTCGTTTAAAATTTCCGAACCGGTGATATCGGAAGGCATTAAATCCGGCGTGAATTGTATGCGTTTAAAATCCAAATCCAAAACTTCAGCAATAGTACTTACCAAAAGCGTTTTTGCTAAACCCGGCACACCTACTAATAAACTGTGTCCGTTTGCGAAAAGGGAAATAATAATCGCACGCACAACTTCATCTTGACCGACGATAACTTTTTTTATTTCCGAGGTTAAGTTTCTGTACGCTTGTGCCAAAGCGTCCACAGCCGCCGCATCTGATTTGAATTGAGTCTCCGTTGTCATAAGTTTTTAAAAGAATCTAAATATTTCTAATTTTCAATGATATATCAAAAATACAAAACGATAAACACGCATTATTTGTTTCGTTACCGAAATATATTTCAAGATTATAAACTATTTAAAGCTCGCCATTCTGATACTGCGTAACTCGCGTCCGAGAAATTTTTTCTTACTGATAGCTTCAATGCTTTTGGTAGTTGTTTTTGATTCGAGCCAAGCGATTATATCCAAATAAATAAATGACCGCCTTTCGTAAGGGTTTTCGGCTAAAATCTCCAAACGGTTTTTCAGTTCCGCAAAAACATCTTTTAATTCTTTTTGATTGACGAATAAAGCTTTGCGCAAAAAACGCAACACTTCTTGTACCACGCCGCTTATGTCGCCGTGTTTCAATAAAAAACGATAAACTGATTTGGTGTAATATTCCAAAAGCGCGTGATGTCCTTTTTCGTAATGCGCAATGAGGTGCAGCATCCGGGAAAAACATTGAATATCGGTGCGCAAACTACTTGTCTTGAGATTAATGATTTTGTTGAGATACAGAATACACTTGTCGTAATTGTTTACGCCGAAATATAAACACGCGATTTTGTAATAAAAAACCAAAATACGATGCTCGTCGAGCATAGCTGCATGGTCGGTAATAAATTTTTCTATGAGCGGAATGCGTTTTATACCTTCCGTAAAACTACCTTCCAAAAAATGTTTGTTGATGTGTGCGGTATGGATCAAATGTTGCGCCGTTATTTTAGAACTCTCGTGCATCACTTCTTCATGCTTGGACACATAAATTTCGGTATTCGCCAAAATTTTCGTGAGGCGCGCATGATCCAAAGTCATAAAAAGCGCGTTGAGTAAATTGTGTAACCCTTTGAAATAAAGTGCCGTATCGTTTATTTTCATCAACGGCTCGCGCTCGAACATTTCTACCCACTTATAGGTGTAGCGGAAATAATTTTTCCAATTTTGACCGATATACGACACCCAAGTATGGCATTGGTACAAATAAACGCGCTCGAAAAAATTCATATCGGCGATGGGCGACAAATTTTTTAATTCTTCCTGCAAAAGCAGGTTTATTTTTTGGAATTCTTCCGGATTTTTCGCGTGCCCGAGTTTGAGATACGTCGAATACAGTTGAATTGACAGATTCGACAAGCGCGCAGCACTTTGAATATGCACCATTAATTTCTGAGTCTCTTGTGCCAATACATCGGCGCGCCCTTCGTGCGCTTTTGTGATGTGGCGGCTTTCTATCATTTTTTCAAACTCCAACGTTTCAAGTACCAATAAATACAAGTGATGCGTATTTGCTAAATTTTTGGCACGTTCTAAAATTTTTAAAGCCGACGGATATAAACCTTTATTGTACAAAACTTTTGCATAGTCAATGTTTTCGCGAATATCAATATCCGTATTTTTATTTTTTTCTATCATGCGCAAACTCGTCAACAACTGTTTGTACAAGTGCGCTTTGAGATTAGAAAGTTGTTCTTTTTTTATATCGGGTACTTTTTTGAAAATGCCGGGTTCGTAGTAGTCGTGCTGCTTATCCATCGCATCGAACAGATGAATAAATTTCAATTCCTCGCTGCTTTGATTGCGCGTGACGTACAGCCTGAATATCCGTTTTTCGGCTTTGGTTAATGTTTTTATCAATAAAAAAAGCGGGTCGTTTGTCGCGTTAGGCATCTTACAAAAATATTTACGCAATTATACGACAGTTGATTTCAGATTTCAGATTTCGGGATTCGGATTTATGGTTTAACTTAAAAAATATTTTTTTGTTTCTTGAGAACCGCAAATGAATATCTCGGGTAAAATTAAAATGTCGTTGTTTATCTCGTCGATAAAAGCCTTCAAATCTTCATCGCTGATATTTTCTTTTTCAGATTTATCATAAATATCCACCAAAAAAATAGTCTCATTATTGATTTTCACATAAGTAATAACTCTTGCGCCAACGATTTTGCCTTTCCCTTTTGAAGTGATTGCCATTCGTATTTTGAAAGTATTGCGTCCGAGCGGAATACCTTGCGCCGGGTTTTGTAGTAAAGAATCAGATAATTCGTTTAAGTCTGATTTCATAGATGGATATTTTTTTACAAGTCGTTCAAAACTACGTAAAAAGTATGGAGTAGCTTCAATTTTCATAGTTCAATTTCTTGTTTCTGTTCTGCTTTCATTTCTGCTAATACATCATAGATGTTACGAAGTTGTATCTCTCCTCGAATGGCTCTTTTTACATCTCGAAAAGATTCCGCTAAACCGGCTAAATGTTCTTCGCGGGTTAGCAGGCGGTTTTCATCTTCTACAATTTTTTTTGCCGGAATTATTTTTATTTTCATGCGTTTAAAAAACGTCATTAAAAAAACTTCGTCAGCTTCATTATAAGCTATCGTGATATTTTTTGTCATTATTAAAGATTTTTCTTAAAAATTAATAAGCCATACAAAGTTATAAAAATTTCTAAATAAAACAATAAGGTTCATTTTCGGACTATAAATTTATAGGTTTATTCTTCACGTTTTATCATTGCTCATGAATCAAGTGCAACGTTTTTTAACTTTTATCGTTTAAAAATATGCTTGATTTCAATTCCCTGACTTAATTTTGTCTATGCTTAATTTTCAATATCCAATTTGGTATATATCCCTTTGCATTTTATTCGGCGCGATTCTTTCCGCATTATTGTATTATAAAGATACACGCTTCAAAGAATTAGCCCAACCGATTAAATATATTATGGCAATGTTGCGCGCGATTGCCGGCACTTTGCTTGCCGTACTTTTACTTTCGCCGATGCTGAAAACCGTAAAAACGGAAATTAAAAAACCTGTCATCGTGATTGCGCAAGATGCTTCGGAGTCCGTCGGCATAGCCGTAAAAGATTCGGCGGCATTCAAACAACAATTGGAAACGTTATCATTCAGTTTAAGCGAACAATTTGACGTAAAAAAATATGCTTTCGGCGAAAAAGTGCGCGAAGGTTTTGATGTCGGGTTCAAAGATAAACTTACTAATATCGCCGAAGTATTAAATAATATCTACGATAATTATACCGGTCAAAATCTCGGCGGCGTTGTTTTGGCGACGGACGGTATTTATAACGAAGGTGCAAATCCGTTGTATTCCGGTGCAAAATTGAACGTGCCGATCTATACGGTTGCACTCGGCGATACAACACCTAAAAAGGATGTGTTAATAAAGCGCGTATTTCACAACAATATCGCGTATCTCGGCGATAAATTTTCTGTGCAAATTGATGTCGGTGCCAATAATTGCGCGGGTGCAAATACAAATCTGACTATTTTACAAGTAGATGCAGCCGGAAATACAAAACAAGTCGCCGCGCAAAGTATTCCGATAAATAAAAACGATTTCTTTTTTACGAAAGAAATTATTTTAGATGCCACAGCTGCCGGTGTGCAACATTATCTCGTCAACCTCTCTACGGTACCTGGAGAAACGACGACGGCGAATAATATGAAAGATTTTTTCATTGAAATTTTAGATGCACGCACCAAAATTCTTATTCTCGCCAACGCACCACACCCTGATATTTCTGCTTTGAACGATGCGATTTCCGTGAATAAAAATTACACGGTAACGGTGTCGTATATCAATGAATTGAAAGCCAATATCGCCGATGCCGATTTTGTAATTTTGGATCAATTGCCGTCATTAACCAACGGTGCTGATGCGGTTTTTAATATTTTAAATACCAAACGTATTCCGCGTTTATTCATCGTCGGCAACCAAACTGATACGCGCAAACTTTCCGGTTTACAAAATTTGGTGAGTATATCAAGCGACGGAAAAAATACGACGGATGCGCAAGCCGTGCTTAATCCGGCATTTAATTTATTCACGCTCGACGAAAATTTCAGGCAAATTCCGAATTTTAATCCTGTCATTGCACCTTTCGGCGAATCGAAAGAAGCAGGTGGCGGACAAGTTTTGTATTATCAGAAAATCGGAAAAGTGGAAACTAAATACCCGCTCATCACGCTCGGCGAATCGAACGGCGTTAAAACAGGTGTATTTGCGGCAGAAGGATTTTGGAAATGGCGTTTGTTTGATTTTGCACAACACCAAAATCAACACATCGCCGACGAAATGATCGGAAAAATTGTGCAGTATTTGAGCGTGAAAGAAGACAAACGCAAATTCCGTTGCACGACCGATAAAACGTCGTACCGCGAAAACGAATCGGTATCTTTTGAAGCCGAACTCTATAATAATTCCTACGAACTTTTGAATGACCCCGATGTATCGTTGCAAATTACAAACGCCAAAGGACAGCAATACAATTATACGATGAACAAAACCAGGCGCTCGTACAGTTACAATACCGGTATTTTACCTATCGGCAATTACAAATTCAAAGCCTTTACCAATTACACAGGTACAAAATACGAAGCCGACGGCGCGTTCAACGTTCAACCGATACAATTAGAACTTTTTGAAACCACTGCCGACCATGCCACACTCCGCGCATTAAGTCATCAATTCGGCGGCATCACCGTTTTTCAAAATCAAATGGCGCAACTTGCAGATTCCATTAAAGTGCATAAACTCAAACCGGTTATGTTCACCATCAAAACCACCGAACCTCTTTTGAATTATAAATGGATTTTCGGAATTATTTTATTGCTGTTGACGGCAGAATGGTTTATGCGGCGGTATTTTGGTGGGTATTGATTGGATTTTGGATTTACGATTTTTTATGGAAAATAAAAAGAAGATATCTTATTCTATTAGAACTGGGAAACATCAAGTAGATGATGAACTTGCTCATGATATATTTCTTGCTCAATTTTTGAAAATTTATATTGAACTTAAATCAGAAAGCTTCTTTCAAAAATATTTAGGATATTATTGTTGGGAAAGATATTCATATAATAATGGAGAGTTGGGAGATATTGATCATGCTCTCTATATAACTTTAAAAAAACCAAAATTACTCTGGCCAATTGAAGATTTTTTGAAAAAATATACTGAAGATGATTTATTCGATATAATAGAATTTCTTCATGACAATTGTTCTAAGCCAATTGATGAAGTTGAAGCTTGTATCAGTGATAAATGGGATTATTCTAATGACAAACAAATTTTATGTGGATATCACCATTTTAAATTTGACGATAAATTAGGCCAAAATTATTTTCGTCAAAAGATAAATCCCTTATTAAACGAATATAAAATCGGTTTCGAACTAACGAGTTACGGTGAAATTGTAGAAGTAGAAGACAAAAATCTTTTGAAAATTTTTGATGCGGATATTCCAACTACTCACCAGGAAAAATTAAAAATCGAAATTGCTGTAAAGCAATTTAGAAAACGAGGAGCTTCATTGGAAGAAAGAAAAGCGGCTCTCATAGAGCTATTTGGAGTTTTAGAATTGCTAAAAAAGGGAGAAATGAAAGGTATCATAGATAAAGAAGATGAAACAGACTTATTTAATATTGCCAATAACTTTTCGTTACGGCATCATAATCTCAAACAAAAAAATAATTATGACAAATTAATTTTCTACAATTGGATTTTTTACCACTTGTATGCCACTATCCACGCGGTTTTGAGATTAATTGAGAAAAAAAAGAATGAAGATAAAAAATAATTTTTAATCAGAATTATTGTAAAAATACCCCTTTCAAATTCCCGTTTTTGTAGAGACGCAATGCTTTGCGTCTAACTCGCGAGCAGCAAAAAACGAACAGCATATAAAACGTGAGACGCAAAGCATTGCGCCTCTACAAAAGAAATTAAATTAGGATGTGCCGTTAGGCACAATATTTCGGTAGCGGCGGATTTCAATCCGCCGTAAAAAACAAAACACGTTTTGAGTTCCGTAGGAACGTTATATCAGCTCTTGCGCGTTCCTATATATCGTCCCTAACGGGACTTAAAATTATTTTCTTTTTTTCGGCGGATTGAAATCCGCCGCCGCCGATAATATGTGCCTATCGGCACTTATTATCCAATATTTGTACAAAAACAAAACCTCTCACGCGAACCTCAAAATATCTTCTAAATATTGGCGGTGATTGGCGAGGCGCGGGACTTTGTTTTGTCCGCCGAAACGTCCTTTCGATTTCAACCAATTATGAAACGTGCCATGCGGTACGGCGCGCAATTTCGGTAAAACCATTGCCATATTTCTGAAACGTTTGGCTTCGTAATCGGAGTTTATTTTTTGCAGCGAGTTATCTAAGTGTTTATTGAAGGCTTCCATATCTTGTGGCGGACGCTCAAATTCAATCAACCATTCATGACCGCCTTTCGCATTGGCTTCAAAATAAATCGGTGCGACGGTATATTCGCGTACACGCGCATCAAATAAATCACACGTTTCCGCCAATGCTTTATCCGTATTCGATACCATTACTTCTTCGCCGAAAGCATTGACAAATTGTTTTATCCTACCCGTAATTTTTATTTTATAGGGATAAATACTCGTGAACAAAACCGTATCGCCCGGTACGTATCGCCACAAGCCGGCGTTTGTCGTTATCACGGGGGCGTAATTTTTTCCGACTTCCACCTCTTTCATCGTAATGGCTATCGGCGTAGTCGAGTACCATTCACTTTCTGGCAAAAACTCGAAATACACACCGTTTTGCAACAGCAACAGCATATCATCGCCTTTATCATTCGCTTGCGTGGCAAAAAAGCCTTCGGAGGCGTTGTAAATATCCCAATAGATAAAATCTTTTTTCGGAATTATTTCCGAAAAAGTATTTTTATAAGGTAAAAAACTTACACCGCCATGAATATATAATTGTAAATTGGGCCAAACATCCGTAATATATTCTTTGCGCGTAATTTCTAAAATGCGGCGCAGCAAAACCACTGTCCAAGTCGGCACGCCCGCCAAGCAACGCATATCTTCTTTGATGAGTGCGTGTGCCATACGCTCGATTTTTTCTTCGAAATTTTGCATCATCGCGATTTCCAACGACGGCGCGTAAATATAATTGGCAACGGAAGGTTGATGATGAATCATGATGGCAGATACATCACCGATGCGTGTTTGCGGATGCAGTTCGTAAGGTTGATGCGCGCCACCCATAAATAAAAATTTACCACCGTAACAAGTATTGTTCGGGCGATTGTGGAAAATGAGTGCCGAAGTATCCCACGCTCCTTTTAAGTGACAGGTTTTGAGGTTTGATATAGTAACGGGAATGAATTTACTTTTGTCGTTCGTTGTACCGCTTGATTTGGAAAACCAATTGACTGCACCCGCACAAAGTATATCGCGCTCGCCGTGCATCATGCGTTGAATAAAAGGTTTTAGCGTTTCGTAATCTTGTACCGGCACATATTGCGCGAAATCGGCGGGTGTATAAATGTTTTTGAAATCGTGTATTTTTCCCCAATGCGTTTCGCGGGCGGCATTTACTAACTGACTCAACAAAGCACTTTGTACTTCATGCGGATGCTGCGCGACGTAACGCAAACGGTGCATTCGCTTTTTCATTGCGTATTTCATCACGGTATTGAGCCACACTCTACTCATAGCAAATGCTGTTATTTTTTCCGAAAAATAAAATTACAAAAAATAATTTAATTGCGAGTAAAAAATTAAAATAATTTTAATTTTCGGGAAAACTTCGCGCTATACATTTTAGAATAAACTCTATTCCGTACTTTTACACCAAACATGAAACACGAAACATGGCGCGTACAATTTTTTATATTTTAATTTCAATATCCGCAGTGCTGCTGACTTCTTTTCAATCGCCGTTAAATATGCCGGTGTTGAAGGTAATTGATTATCCTAAAAATTATTTTCAATTGCCGGTTGATGGCGCGCTTTCAATGAGCGGTTCGTTCGGAGAGTTGCGCGGTAGTCATTTTCATGCCGGAATTGATATTCGTCCGACGAAATCCGAAGGACATCAAGCGGTTTTCGCGTCGGCGGACGGATATATCGGGCGCATAAAAACGCAAGGTGGCGGATACGGTCAAGTAGTTTATATCATTCACAATAATGGTTTTACGACGGTTTACGGACATCTTGATAATTTTTCGGCAGATATTTTGCGCTTTGTTCGCGAAAAACAATACGTTTCTGAACAATTTGAACAAGATATTGCACTCGACAGTACGCTGTTCCGAATAAAAAAAGGACAACAAATCGGTACTATGGGTAATCGTGGAAATTCTTCCGGCGAACATTTACATTTTGAAATCAGAGAAACCGCGACTGAAAAAGCCCTAAATCCTTTACTGTTCGGTTTTTACGCACCGGATCACTCGCCGCCTGCTATCGGTTTATTGAAAGCGTATTATCTGAATGAAAAAAACGAAACGGTCGGCTCAACCCTATTTTATCCGAATAAAAAAAACGGAAGTTACGTGCTCGAAAAAGATACGCTTTCGGTGGCTTATGATAAAATCGCGTTTGCGATAGAAGTATATGATGCTGCCGACGGTAAATCCGGTAAAAACGGCGTGTATAAAATTACTGCCAAAACGGATACGCAAACCGTTTTCCGTTTTACCGCCGAGTCTTGCGGCTTCGCGGAATCGCGGTACTTGAATGCGCACACGGATTTTGCTTACTATAAAACCGGACATCCGCATTTGCACCGTTTGTTTTTGTTGCCGGGTAACCTTTTAACAATGTATGATTCGGTGCTGAATTACGGCATTACGGAAGTGCTGAAAATGCCGAAAAAAATTACCATTACCGTAGAAGATATAGCCGGTAATGCGTCCGTTTTAAATTTTCAGGTGAAACGCAGTAACGAAACGGTGGCATTGAAAACTGTATCCCATAAATATTTTTTACCTTATAATGAAACAAATGTTATTCAACCGGAGGGTGCGACGTTTCGTTTTCCGACCGGTTGTTTGTACGAAAATTTGTACTTGAAATTCGGCACAACGGCGCTCGAATCCGGTGCTTATTCGTCGGTATATCATTTACATAATACGCAAACGCCGTTGCACCGCGATGTTGAAATTGCAATAGTGCCGCAAAATTTATCGGATTCTTTAAAGCAAAAAGCATTTGTCGCATATTGCGAACGCGACGATGCGCGTACTTTTAATTGTGGTGGATTGTGGCGCAACGACGGATTTTTAATCGCACAAAACAATGCGTTCGGCAATTATTGTATTATGATAGATACTGTTCCGCCGACTATTAAGTCCGTGTCATTCTCCGCCGATTTACAAAATATCAACCGGATTTCATTCAAAATAAAAGATAATTTTGAACCGTTGGGCGACGGTACGGCATTAAAATATTGCGCCACCGTTGATAATCAATTTTTATTGATGGAGTACGATGCGAAATCGGCAACGATTTTTCATAATTTAAACGAAAATAAAATCACGAGCGGTGAACACGTTTTCAGATTAGAAGTCACGGATTTTTCGGGGAATGTTGCGAAATTTGAAAGTCAAATAAAAAAATGAAAAAGATGAAAATTTTAAATTTACAAATCGGGCAAAGGCTTTTCATTTTTATTAAAATAACGTGAGTTCAGAAATTTTTAAAAAGAGCCTTTAGGCTCGATTTACATTGTAGCAACGGATTTTAATCTGTTGAAAAACTCTATTTTACAAAGGAATAAATTTCAGGGTTTCAAAATCAGTCGAGGCTAAGCCACTTTTTCAAATCTCCTAATCTACTTTAAAATACGTTTTTGAAAATTACGTTATCAATTGTTGAATAGATTTCGGCGTACTCGATTAGTTTTAGCGCGTCGTAAATAGAATAAAGATGAAAAACCTATCCGATATAAAAAATATTTTTCTTTCGGCTGCCGATTTCGGTTCTATCAAAACTCGGTGGAAATGGTATTTGGCAGTGACAGGTTTGGTGATTGTCTTTATCTCGGCTGTCTATACCAATTATTTGGTAAGCAAATTGCGCCAAGAGGAGTCTGAACGGGTAGAATTGTTTAAAAACGCTTTGCAAATCACGATAAACTTTACTAATACGGAATTTGATAGTTTGCCGCAAAATGTTAAAGAATTTTTATTTAAAATTAATAATTCTAATTCAACCATTCCGCTTATACTCACCGATAGTTATTACAGAATAGATGATGTAAGAAATTTCAGCAAATTTCCCAACGATACTTTAAAAACAGCAGCCGATACGGCGTATATCATCAACCGGCTCAATCGTATTATCGGCGCGGGTGAAAAACCGTTTTTAGTAAAAGATGTCGAAAACTCTATTTACAAACGTATTTATTACGATGATTCTAAAATACTGACTTTACTTAAATACTACCCGCTATTTCAATTTTTTTTAATTACGCTTTTTATTGGTTTTGGTTATTTGGGTTTCAGTGCGTCGCGCAAATCGGAACAAAACCGAGTTTGGGTAGGTATGGCAAAGGAAACCGCGCACCAACTCGGAACACCTATTGCTGCTATTTTAGGTTGGATAGAGTTTTTAAAAGCTAATCATGAAGATAATCAGGAAACACTTTCTATCGTAGAAGAATTGAACAACGATGTCAGCCGGTTATCGTTGGTGGCGGATCGGTTTTCAAAAATCGGTTCCGACCCTGAACTCAGCAAAAAAAATCTTTACGAAGAACTCGACGTGTGCAGAGATTATATGCAAAAACGTTCGCCGCGCCGTGTGGCATTTAATTTTCCGAATGCCGAGCAAAAAGCGCCGTTGTTCGTCAACATCAATGCGCATTTATTCGATTGGGTTATCGAAAATATTTTACGCAATGCACTCGATGCCATGGAAACCGGCGAAGGTGCT
The DNA here is from genome assembly GCA_038226035.1 of Chitinophagales bacterium. Taxonomy (GTDB): domain Bacteria; phylum Bacteroidota; class Bacteroidia; order Chitinophagales; family Saprospiraceae; genus JAAFJT01. Next base: position 141,566 of record JBBRQS010000005.1, read on the forward strand.
ATCAGTGTAACAGTTTATACCGAAAAAAATTGGGTGTGTATGGATATTTCCGATACCGGAAAAGGTATTCCGAACGATAAATGGACAACCGTTTTTAAACCCGGTTATACCACCAAAAAACGCGGTTGGGGTTTGGGTTTATCTCTCGCTAAACGCATAATAGAAAATTACCACAAAGGAAAAATTTTTGTTAAAGATTCTGCAATCGGCAAAGGCACTATATTTACTATTAAATTGCCGGCTTGATATTGATGTGTTAAATATGAAGTAAATTGTTGAATAAATTTAAACATAGTTATACGTCAGTATAACTATGTTTAAATTTGTCTTACTACTTATGAGGTATGGGGTATGTTGTAGTTAAAAAATTATGGAAGAATTTGAAAATATTTAGAAAAATACTTAATTTTGATTGAAAGTTAAGAATTGAAATGATACTTACTTACACCATTGAGAAAATAAAAAATTTTAGCTTGCCCGGAATGCGTAAAGGTGCGGGCATTTTTATAGTATGCCTTGCCATTATTGCCGGTTTCAGTACGCAACTCGCTAACGATCAACATCGTTTTTTACCGGCAATTATTCCTTATTCCGCAAATCATACGGATTTAGATAATACCGCCGTTAGTCCGTTTCAAGAACAAAATATTTCATCTTTGTATGAACGGCATTGGTTAGGTACCGATAATCTCGGACGCGATGTTGCAGCCGGTTTAATTGCCGGTACGCGCACGGCATTATTGGTCGGTTTCGGCGGTTCTTTTATCGCGCTTTTGCTCGGCACGCTTATCGGCGTGATTGCCGGATATTTCGGAGATCACCGTTTGCGTTTTCGTTTGGGTGCGCTTTTAGGTTGGTTAGTCGTATTTTCATTGTCTTTTTTTCTTTTTGATGCTTGGGTAGAGCAAGACAGGTCCTTTTTAATCGGGTCTATTTTATTGAAATTTTTTACGGGATTCGCATTATTTGTTTTAGTAAAAACCGATAAATTATTCGGAAACATACCGATACTGAAAACCTACATTACATTACCGGCAGATTTGGTCTTGATGCGCTTAACCGAAATTGTACAAGCTATTCCGGTTATTTTGTGGTTAATGGCGGCACTCGCGATTATGCAGAAACCTTTCGGTGTTTACGGTTTGATGATTTTATTGGGTATTACATCGTGGATGAATTTCGCGCGATTGGCGCGCGCCGAAACGCTGCGAGTGCGTCAACAGGATTTTATAGAAGCTGCCACGGTTTTAGGTTTAAGTCCGATTGCGATTATCCTGAAACATATTCTGCCCAATATTTTATCGCCGTTGTTAGTGTCGGCGACGTTTGCGGTTGCGAACGGTATTTTATTTGAATCCTTGGTATCGTTCATCGGTTTAGGTTTGCCGCCCGAACAAGTCACTTGGGGTGCGTTATTGAATGAAGCGCGTGGCGACACAACTGCTTGGTGGTTAGCCGTATTTCCCGGTTTGGCGATTTTTTTTACGGTGTACGCACTTTACAGAATCGGAAATGCTTTGGGAGAAGTGGAGGTTTAAATTTTGAATGCTGTTCACTTATGTCGGAACCAGCAATCCTTTCGCTCATTTTCATAAGCCTTAAAAACGGTATTGACGGGTGCGCCGTTTATAATCCGGTTGTTGTAACGGGTGCGCAACAGATAATTGAACGCACCCATGTCGCCGGTATAAGCCGTAGGATTATTTTGGTTGTACTTTTGATGAATGAGAGAGATGTCCCTAATAAATGTCGACATGGTGCCTATATGCCCGCCGGCTACCCCACAATTCAGTAACGGGTATGCGGCAAAATTATTTTCATAAGCCGCGTAATCCGCGATATTTCGACGCAAATGTTCGCCGTGTGCTTTCATCCATTCATTATCAAGCGTTTTGGGTTCGTCTCCGCAAAAAATTGCCGATCGATTTTCTGTGTACAAATCCTGTATGAACGGATTTTTCATGACAACTACATCTGATATATCCGTAATAAATAATCCTTCGAGGTTTTGCGCGGCGGTTTGCAAAAAATCGTGATACACGGTGTAGCGGCAAACGTTCGGGCTGAAACGCGGATCGTACTTTATTTTTACAAAAGAAAGGTATTCGTTCTTATATTTTTCAACTGTTGCTTTTGTAAAATTATTATGAAAAATAATGCCATGCAGATTCAAATCGGCAATAGATTTTGTCCAATTTTCCACGAGCGCGAAATCGTCGGAGGGAAGTATATCGCTTCTGTTCACGTCATAAATACCGGTGATGTGGCAAGCTAAAATTAAATTTTTGTGAACGGATAAGTCGGACATAAAAATCGGGAGAGAGAAACTGCTATACAAATACAGTTTGATTTTTTTCTTTCAGTTTGGCACAAATACTGTTCGGAATATTTCGGTAATAAATGTACGTGCGTAAATTTACTTTCCGAACGCTGTATTTCACCGATGCGCTTTCATAAAATTGTGCGTCGGCAGCGTATTTTTTTTGAAATTTTATCTCTTCAAAAATTTCTTTTTTTCCGAACAACGTGGCAAATAAAATACATTCGTCTACATGGATGAGTTTAAGCCGGTCGTTTTTGTCCGGTACATAAAAATCTTCGGCTGTATCAACAACGGTTTCGGTCGTGGAAGCAATTAAATCCGTAAATTGCATCTCTTTCAAACACGAAGAAAGATGCTGCGGTTTAAATTCGTCGTCGGCATCCAGCACAGTAATATATTTTCCGGTGCAGTTCAATATACCTCTGTTGATGGATTCGGATTGTCCGCGATTAGAGTGGCGCAGATACGTAATTTTGTGTTCGTATTTTTTTACGTAATTCAGCAATTGATTATTCAGGTCGGTATAACTGCCGTCATCAATAACGATGAGTTCAAAATTTTGAAAATCTTGTGAAAGCACCGAGTCAATCGCTCTTTTCACCAAAACGAAGTCGGTATTATACACAGCCATCAACACGGATATCGTCACGGATATCGTCACGGATTGGTTCATAAAAAGTAATTTTGAAATCGTGCCGCAAAATTACCTTTTAAAATCCGTCTCAACGATTAAATCAATGTTATTTTTATTTTAAATGAATTTACAAAAATAACTTAACAATCTTAGCAACTCTCTTTCCTTTACTCTTCGGCAATTTTTTTTTTAAATATTCCAATATTTCTCAAAAAAATTGACTTGGTTTAAGAAAACATAACAGCAAATATAGTCAACTTATTTTTTACAAATTCCTTAACTTAAACCAACTTCAACGGCAATGTCCGCAAATTTTTTCCCGTCAAATCGAAAACGGCAGCAGCGATGGCGGGTGCTATCGGCGAAAGGGGCGGTTCACCGATACCGTAAACTTCTTCGGCACCTTCTAGAATAAAGATGGATATATCGCTCGGAGTATCGCTCAACATTGCCATCGGATAATCGTTAAAATTAGATGCCGTCATTTGCCCGTCTTTAACTTCAATTTTTTCGTAAAGAGCTGCTGTTATGCCCATCATAATACAACCTTCCACTTGTTGGCGAACGCCTTCCGGATTAATACATTTACCGGCATCTATTACATGCGTGACTTTTTTTACCTGAATTTTATTGTCTTTTATCATTACTTCAATTACTGCGGCAGCAATGGTTTTTCTGTCATTACTGATAGCAACACCTCTGCCGATACCGGCAGTTTTCGCTGTTCTCCAACCGCTTTTTTCGGCGAGTGTTTCCAAAACTTTTTTGTAGCGGTTATTAATCAGTTCCGTTCCGGATAGATGCGAGAGCCTGTAATCAATCGGATCTTTTCCGGCTTTGTGTGCTAATTCGTTGATGAAACTTTCTATCGCAAACGTATTAGGAAATGCGCCGACGCTGCGCCAAATACCAATAGGAATCGGCAAATCTACATTCCAAAGCGTTGCTGTTTTGTTCGGACTGTTGTAATTAATGCTCGCCGTATGCCCGCCCGATATAAAATCGGCACCGAGCATAAACAAACCGGCTTTACCCGCTAAAGCTTTCACAATCATATCCGGAGTAGCTTGATTATGTGTGATCGCTTCGATAGCACCGTCGGCTGCTAATTTAGCTTGCAATACGTGGTGCGTATTCGGACGATAAAACGCCGAGTTTAAAAATTCTTGTTCGCGTGTATTAAACACCGACACCGGTTTACCTATTATTTGCGAAATCTTAGCCGCTTGAATCGGTTGTATTACATCGTTTCTTCTGCCGAATCCGCCACCGGAATACACGACTTCAATGTTTACGTTTTCAGGTTTTAAACCGAGTGCTTTTGAAATTCCTTTGTGCGTTGCATCGGGTATTTGTGTTCCTATTATTATCGTAGCTTTATCTTTTTCAACGTTTGCGACTGCGCCGTTCGGTTCCATTTGTGCATGAACCGCCATCGGTGTTCGATATTCTTGTTTGTAAACATCAGCAGAAGGGGCGGTTAAAAAAGATGCGGCATTTCCTACACTTTGTATATTCACTTCGTTGCCGTTTCCGACGGTAACTATTTTTTCGAAATCGGTTTGTTGCCATTTATTCGGCATGTTCCATTGCGCTTCTATTTTGCGTAAACCCATTTCTGCTGCGTATCTGTTTTTGGCAACAACTGCATAAATGGGTTCAAGATTTTGAACACTTATATTGATAATTTTTATGACACCGTCCGATTTTGCCGCCTCATCTGTGTTGATGTTTTTTACGGTACCGCCGATGTACGGAGATTTCAGAATAACGGCGTACAACATATCCGGAAAACCATGATCGAGCCCGAAATGCGGTTTGCCCATCACTTTCGGTTTTAGATCAATTCGTTTTACGTTTTTACCGACGTATTTGAATTCGGATGCCGGTTTTAAAGCCGGTGTTTTCGGCACCGTCCATTCTTTTGTATTTTTAGTACATTCGGCATAGGTCATTTTTTTATCGCCCGACATCATCACACCGTTTTCAACTTTTATATCGTTTGCTTTTACACCCCATTGTTTTGCGGCAGCTTCTTTCAACATTTCGCGCATGGTTGCCGCTACTTCTCGAATCGGTTTGTATAAATTAAGTGTCGAAGAACTGCCGCCGGTTGCACCTGCATCCACAGGTCCGGTTGAAGTATTCGCGTGTTCAACTTTTACTTGTTCGAGCGCTACGTTTAATTCTTCGGCAGCAAGCATGGCAAAGCCGGTGAAAACGCCTTGACCCATTTCTATTTTAGGAGATTTTAAAAGAACGGTATTATCCGCCAGAATTTCAAACCAAAAATCCGGTTTGAAGGTAGAAAATTGTCCGGGCAAATCCATGCCTTCGACCATTTGCGCGATATTTCTGCGAATGACACCGCGACCTAAATAAGTGGCAACTACGGCACCGCTCAAAATAATGGCACCGCGCTGCAAAAATTTTCGGCGCGAAAAAGATTTTTTTATTTTCGGTTTATCAGCCGGCATAATTTTTATTTTAAAAAAAAAATTACTGAAATTACTTTTTAGAAAATATAATTTGAAATTTTTTTTGAATTTTTTTTTGAATTTTTTTTTGAATTTTTTTTTGAATTTTTTTTTTGAACTTTTTACAGAAAAATTTGAAAAAAAACTTTCTGTAAAAGTAAAGTGATAAAACTTCTTTATTAGCGAGTAAAAAATATTTTTATTAAAACAATAGCTCTGCCTTAAACGACGGAGCTATTGTTTTAATAAAGATACAAAAACTTATTTTTTTCACGGTACCTAATTTGAAAAGAAATAAAATTTTAGACCGTTTGTTTATTTCCAAGCGCGCGGTCGCGTAATCGTTGCAGAAAAGGTGAAGCAAAAATGAAATGTTGCAATTCTTCGTTGGTACTGGTGAGTACTTCACTTTTAGTACCGTGCCACTCCAACATACCATCGTGAATGAAACAAATCGTATCGCCGATTTCCATCACCGAGTTCATATCGTGTGTATTGATGATAGTAGTAATGTTATTTTCTTTGGTGATAGTGTGTATAAGTTCATCAATAAGTATCGAAGTTTTCGGATCAAGACCGGAATTGGGTTCGTCGCAAAATAAATATTTCGGATTCAGGACGATAGCGCGTGCAATACCTACTCGTTTTTGCATACCACCGGAAACTTCTGACGGAAATTTTTTATTTACGCCCTCCAAATCCACACGCTCCAAACAATAATCAACGCGGTCGTTTTTTTCTTTTGTAGTCATGTTCGTAAACATATCTAACGGAAAACGCACATTATTACCTATACTCATCGAATCGAATAGAGCGGAACCTTGAAAAAGCATACCCACTTCCATGCGGATGGCGCGCGAACCTTTTTTATCCAACTGCGTGAAATTTATATCGTTGTACCAAATTTCACCACTCGTTGGCGGAATAAGCCCGACTAAAATTTTCAGTAGTACCGTTTTACCGGCACCGCTTTGCCCGATAATCAAATTGGCTTTTCCGGGTTCGAAATCGGCTGTGATACCTTTCAAAACTTCTTGATCGCCGAATTTTTTAAAAATATTTATGGCTTTAATCATGTTAGTCTGTTAGTCGGTTTGTCGGAAACAATTTTTGTAAACGACGTTCAAAATAAAAGATTTACCGCTTGATTTTTTTTACCGACTAATTAATTAATTTGCTTATCGTAATCTTTTTTGACTCACCGACTCACCGACTAATTGATTAACCGACTAAACTCATGCTGTTAAAACTATGGTGATAATATAATCTGCGAATAAAATAGCGATGTCGCCGTACACGACTGCGCGCGTTGAAGCCTGTCCTAATTCTATGCTGCCGCCTTTTACATAAAAACCTTGATAACAGGAAATGGTCGTGAGCAAAAAAGCATAAACAACGGCTTTTACGAACATCATAAAAACATTGTACGGTACAAAAAAAGAACGAAGACCGCGCACGTAATCGCTGTGTAGAATCAAGCCCGTCGGTACGCTCGACAAATAGCCGCCGACGATGCCGAGCCATGCGGATATTGCTACAAGTAACGGAATCATGATAAGTGCGGCAATTATTTTAGGTAAAATTAAAAAAGCTGCCGTATTCACGCCCATAATTTCCATCGCATCAATGTGTTCTTTCTGACGCATTCCGCCGATTTCGGCTGCCATATTGGAACCGACTTTTCCCGCCAATACCAAACATGAAACAGTCGGCGAGAGTTCAATGATACACAAATCGCGTACGATGTAGCCGATATAGTAGCGCGGCACCAATTGCCCGTTGAGCTGATAGGCAAACTGAACGGACGCTACCGCGCCGATAAAAATAGACACCAAAGCAATAATCACAACCGAGCCTACACCAATATCGTTCATCTGCCGAACGGTTTCGATGCGGTACATCCGCCATTTTTCCGGAATCGCAATTGCCGTTTTCAGCATGACGAGATACCGACCGAAGTGTGTAAAAAGACTTAAAAAAAATTCCAAGAGTAGTTAATTGGTTAGTGAAATACTTGGGAGTTGGTTAATTTTTAATGAAACAAAATTAGCCTGCTACCAAATAAATTGCTAAAATGATATAAACGTTGCAAAGCTATTACTTTTTTATTAAAAAAACCATAAAAATTGCGGGTAATCTTTTCGGGAACGTGCGACCGATTCGAGCGGAGTAAATCATGGTATTCAAATTTTAAGGAAGTCATTGCTTAAATATAAGACTTTTTTAAATTAAAACTGAAAATAAATAAACGCGCTCGCGCCGAAAGTGCCGAAAAAGGCTATCAGTATCAACAGCGCAGCAAAAGCGGTGACGCGGAAAGCGGAATTTTGAATTGCTAATTCCTGCAAGTTTTTTAAATTGTTATTCATCAATTCGGCGAATAAAAGTATGGAAATTAAAATGCCGGCTTTAATCACCAAAAATTTATCCAAAACCGTATTCCAACCCATGCCGTCCAAACTTGCACATTTGCGAATGACTTGCCATGCAATTGAAAAATTCGGTGCGCGAAAAAATATCCAAGCGAAACACGTGAGAGAATAAACGATGGCAACGTCTATCGCAGTTTGTAACCACTTCGGTAAACGCAAAGCGTCTTCAATACGTCCGAATTGTTTTCCGGCAATGCGTTGAACGATGAGATACAAACCGTGCAAAAATCCCCAGAATACAAACGTCCAATTCGCGCCGTGCCACAAACCGCCGATGAGCATCGTGAGCATATTATTCCGGTACGTCATTATTTTTCCGCCCCTGTTGCCGCCGAGTGAAATGTAGAGATAATCGCGCAGCCACGACGAGAGTGAAATATGCCAGCGCGTCCAAAATTGGGAAAAGTTTTTAGAAAAATACGGTGTTCGGAAATTCCAAGGAAACTCGAAACCCAAAGTTTCCGCCAAACCGCAAGCAATATTGGAGTAACCCGAAAAATCGCAGTAAATTTGAAATGAATAAAGTATGACACCGATAAAACATGAAATAGCGGAAAAATTTCCGGGGAAGGCAAAAATTTGATCCACAAACGGAGCAATCGTATCGGCAATAGCTACTTTTTTAAAATATCCCCAGAGTATTTGCGCCAAACCTTCAATAAAGCGATTCCAAGTAAATTGTCGGTCGCCTTTCTGAAATTGCGGCAGAAACAAGCGCGCGCGCACTATCGGACCGGCAACCAATTGCGGAAAAAACGAAACAAACGTCGCATACCGCCAAAAATCGCGCTCGGCTCTGATTTCTTTTCTGTAAACATCTATAGTATAGCTCATACTTTGGAAAGTATAAAACGAAATACCGATAGGTAATATAATATGCAGCGTTTGCCAATTGTCTTTTAATCCGACTCCGTGCAGCACCTTCACGAACGAGTCGGCAAAAAAATTAAAATATTTGAAAATACCCAGAAAAGTCAAATTCGCTATGACGGAGTATTGCACCATTTTTTTTCTCGACGCATCATCTGTTGCGTCTTCTATCAAAATGCCCAGCGAAAAATCAAGAATTGTTGTAAAAGCGACGATACCCAAAAAACGCCAATCCCACCAACCATAAAACAAATACGATGCTGCTAAACACCAAAACATACGGCTTCGACCGTGCAGCATCCAATACACCGGAAAAAAAATACCGATAAAAATAAGAAATATAACGCTGTTGAAAACCATAATTCAATCTGATTATGAATTATGAATTACGAATTAAGAATTATCATGTAAATTTGATGTCGACAATTTATCATGCTTTATTCCTCATTCCGTATTCACAATTTAAAAAATTTCATGACCGTCCTGTAAATGCCTGTTCCGTGACAAAGTAAACAAAACCGAATCGGAAAAAATTAAACGCTTTGTTTCGGAAGTGTTTCAAGAGCGTCGTAGTTAAATCCTAAAATAACAGTGCCAAAATTTTTAATAACAGCATCCGGCAACAAAAAAAATGAAATGGTTAACACCGATAAGCCCGGACGAGCGGTGTCCGTATATTTTCTCACAGAAGTTTGAGTACTTGTTTTAAAAAAACAGGCGGGTAAAAGTAATTCAATTTCTATTATTTACAAATTGCAAATCAAAAATCGCAACTCCGAAATTCTAAATCCGAAATTCAAACTCCTGACTTTTTTTATTACCTTTGCGCTTCTTTTAATTTCGCCCGAAAGCAATTTCATTTATGACCTTACCGAATAAAAACCCAAAGATAGTTTGGATAGCTTTTATAGCGTTGTGTATTGTTTGGGGCACCACTTATTACGGTATTCGGATTTGCGTTAAATATTTTCCGCCTTTCTTTTTTTCGGGTTTGCGCCATTTTTCGGCGGGCAGCATGTTTTTAATTTATTTTTTTTTAACCGAAAAACGTTTGCAATCGTACAAAGGTTTAATGCACATTGTCGTTGCCGGTATTCTGATGATTTGCGGCGGTAACGCGCTGCTATCGTGGGGTGAAAAATATATTTCAAGTGGATTAACCGGCGTTTTGAGCACGGCTGCACCGATTTATGTAACCGTTATCAGTATTTTTGTATTTAAAGGTTTTCGTATCACGCCGATCATTATTGCCGGTACATTACTTTCGGTGGTAGGTATTTTTTGGATTTGCGCACCCAATATAAGAACTGATTCAGGTGCGGAATTTTGGCAGGGTGTTGCGCTGGTTATGATTGCCAATTTTTTCTGGGCAGCGGGTTCGGTGTATATGAAAAAATTTTCTTCGGCACAGCCCGTAGCTTTGCGCGTGGCAGTACAAATGATTCCGGCAAGTTTAGTTAATCTGGGTATCAGTTTTGTTTTTGAGCCGAAAATGAATTGGGCGAATGTATCGGCGGAAGCTTGGTGGTCATTTGCGTATTTGGTATTTATAGGTTCCGCCGTTGGTTATTTGTGTTTTGTTTTCTTAATTCATTATTGGCAACCGGCGCGCGTTACGATTCATGTGTACATCAACACAATTGTCGCGGTCGTTATCGGGTGGCTTTTTGACGGAGATAAACTCACTTTTCAAACGTGGTCTGCCATCGGTATCGTTTTGTTCGGCGTAATTTTGGTAAATAAAGAATATATGCGAATGGCATCAGTAGCGATGAGAGATGAGAGATGAGTATTGTGAGAATTTTTTTTAATTTTTTTGTCAGAAGCAGAATTTCGAAATTCTGCTTCTGACAAAAAAAACCGTAAATCGTAAATCGAATAAGTGCCTCAATCATTAGTCATAATACCGACTTATAACGAGAAAGAAAATATCGTTAAAATCATCGAAGCCGTGAGCGCGCTTTCGACAACTTTTTCATTGCTCATCGTTGATGACGGCTCGCCGGACGGCACGGCGCAACTTGTACGCGATTTACAAAAAAAATATCCGGAAACATTGCACTTGCTCGAACGCGCCGGAAAATTGGGATTAGGCACAGCTTATATTGCCGGATTCAGATGGGGTATTGCGCATCAATTCGATTTTATTTGCGAAATGGATGCCGATTTCAGTCACTCGCCCAAAGATTTGGAGCGATTGGTAGCGGCATGTCGCGATAATGGTGCCGATGTAAGCGTCGGCAGTCGGTACGTAAAAGGCGGTGATGTAAAAAATTGGACTTGGGATCGTATATTATTGTCTTACGGTGCTTCATGGTATGTGCGCACCGTTACATGGTTGCCCGTACACGATCCGACGGCGGGTTTTGTCTGCTATAAAAGAAAAGTTTTGGAAACCATAGATTTGAGCAGTATTCAATTTATAGGCTACGCTTTTCAGATAGAAATGAAATTTGCCGCGCACCGACTCGGTTTTAAAATCCAAGAAGTACCTATCAAATTTGTTGACAGGGTAGAAGGGCATTCAAAAATGAACATGAGTATTTTCAGCGAAGCCATTAAAGGGGTGTTGGTGATGCGTTGGAATAGTTTTTTTAAATCGTATCGGAAAGAGATTTGAGATTTGAGGCTTCAAATCAACCTATTTTGAAAAAATCTCAAATCTCAAATCTACTATCTCATTCGTCTTCTCCATCCTCGAAATAAAAATCTTTAAATTGATCAATTTCGCGACGGTCGAGTTTGGTTGGCCGCCCGGTGCCTTTGTCTCTGAATTCATTGCCGGTTTTACCGGCGAACCAATCGTTAAATTTATTTTTTTCTTCTTCCAACGTTAAATCCAAATAACATTCGTGGGCAATCTGCGCGCCGACTCGCTTTTCGATGATTTGAACGACTTTGAAAACGAAATTGATACCACCTTTTTTTACCTGCACTAAATCACCTTGAACAACTTGAAAGGATGGGCGCACGAGTTTTTCGTTTACGCGCACTTTATTATCTTTAATCGTATCTGCCGAAAGCGTGCGCGATTTGAAAATACGCACCGACCACAACCATTTATCTACGCGTACTTTTTCCGCCATTTTTTTGTTTTGAGAATCTGAAAAATTAGAAATAGCTGTTTGTACTCGAAAAAGAATACCTTAAAATAAATCCATCCTCAATCAGTGTTTAATTTTTTTTTCAAAGCTAATTTCATGCACTTGATTTTTTGTATCTTTGCGCCGCGAAAATAAAAAAATTATGTCATTTACTGAAGAATTACACCGTCGCCGAACATTCGGCATCATCAGCCACCCGGATGCAGGGAAAACGACACTTACCGAAAAATTATTGCTCTTCGGCGGTGCCATACAAATAGCCGGTGCCGTGAAATCGAATAAAATAAAACGCCACGCTACTTCCGATTTTATGGAAATAGAAAAGCAACGCGGTATTTCGGTGGCTACGTCGGTTATGGCGTTCGATTACCGCAATTTGAAAATAAATATATTGGATACACCCGGTCACCAAGACTTCGCCGAAGATACGTACCGAACGCTCACCGCCGTTGACTCAGTGATTGTGGTCGTAGATGTGGCAAAAGGTGTGGAAAGTCAGACCGAAAAATTGGTTGCCGTTTCGCGTATGCGCAACACGCCGATTATTGTTTTCATAAATAAATTGGATAGAGAAGGACAAGATGCGTTTGATTTGCTCGACGAAATAGAACAAAAATTAGGTTTGCGCGTGCGTCCGATGTCTTGGCCCATCGGTATGGGTTCGGGTTTTCAAGGTGTATATAATATGTACGAAAAAAAACTCGTGCTGTTTCGTCCGCACGGCAAACAAGACGATGAAGTTATAGTTATCACCGACCTTAACGATCCGAGATTGGATAAACTGATAAATGAACGCGCCGCCGCTAAATTGCGCGAAGATGTTGAAATGGTAGACTCCATTTACGATCCCTTTGATGTCGAAGCGTATCGCGCCGGAAAATTGCAGCCGGTTTTTTTCGGCTCTGCCGTTAATAATTTCGGTGTGAATGAATTGCTGGATTGTTTTTGTGACATTGCGCCATTTCCGTTGGCGCGCGATACGGAAGAAAGAAAAGTGCAACCTGAGGAACCGAAATTCACGGGTTTTGTTTTCAAAATTCATGCTAATATGGATCCGAAACACCGCGACCGAATCGCGTTCGTGCGTATTTGCTCCGGTACTTTTGAACGCGGCACCAAATATCTGCACGTCCGACAAAATAAGTTGATGCAGTTTTCTAATCCGACTTCGTTCATGGCGGCGAAAAAAGAAGTGATTGACGAAGCTTTTCCGGGCGATATTGTAGGTTTGTACGATAGCGGCAATTTTAAAATCGGAGATACGCTTACAGCCGGTGAAGTGTTGCACTTCAAAGGTATTCCGAGTTTTTCACCCGAACAATTTCGTTACGTGAACAATACCGATCCGCTCAAGACAAAACAATTCCAAAAAGGTTTGGATCAACTCATGGATGAAGGTGTTGCTCAATTATTTACCCGCGACATCAATCAAAGAAAAATTGTCGGTACGGTAGGTGCATTACAATTCGAGGTCATTCAATATCGTTTAAAACACGAATACGGCGCGAGTTGCGATTATGAACCCGTCAGTTTACACAAAGCGTGTTGGATTACGAGCAACGATAAAGCCGCATTGGAAGAATTTAAAGATCGCCGCCGCCGCGATATTGCGCATGATAAACACGGTGCGTTGGTTTTTTTAGCCGAATCAACGTGGATGTTACAACAAGTGCAAGAGCAACACCCGAAAATAGATTTTCATTTTACTTCGGAAGCATAAAAAAAAATTTAAAAAATTGAGCCGTAATTTCGGCTCATCGAAGATTTTTGTGGAGGTACAAAAAGAACGCTCTTTACGGAGCCGAGAAATATTCGGATTTGTTTCTATTGACAGGAAACTCTTAGCGGAGTTTTACAAAAGCATAGAAATAAACTTCACCTCCGCAAAAATCTTCAATGAACCATAATTTTTTCAACAAAAATGACGGGTATCAAATTAACCAATGCACATTGAGAACTTTAAAACCCCAATAGTACTAAATAATCATCAAAAGCCGCGTTTCCTTTTTTCATTTCTAAAAGCGGCAACAATTCGTCCGCATAGTGTTGTTCGAGGTTTTGAATGTTGTGTTGAACGCGTATTTCTATCTTACCGAACTCAATTTGCCGCATCCGCCATTGATATGTTTTTTCCATCTTATCGAAAATTTGTCGGTTCACTGCCATTGTATCCGCATCGGGCATGAGAGGTTTTACGTTTTTAAAAGCATCTTTGGTACGTGCCATCAAGTGTGCTTTCTCTATGATGAAATAGGCGGAATACGCAAACTTATCCCGTTCTTCGGGATGTAAAAGTTTAGCGTAAAGTACGAGTTGCAAATCTTCGGAATTTTTTATTAAGGTTTCGCGGTACGATAAACCGCTCCATTTCAAATCAACGATACAAAATTCATTATCTCGTTGCAGAACAATATCAGTTTTACCTTTCAACGGTTTACCGCAAAGCGTACCGTTCAATTCTTTTTCGGTTTGCACGACCGACCAATTGTTTTCGCGGATATGCACCATGAGTACCCACACCGCATATTTCATTTTATCTATAAAATATAGTTTTTCAGGCTCATTGCCGTAAAGCAAAAACGGTACGGCTTCCGTGCGCATAATATTTAAGTGGTGTATGTCTATCCATTTATTCACATCTTGTCGCGACCAATGCGAAAAATTTTCTTTCAGTATCAATTCAAAAAAACGGTGCGCTACATTGCCTTTCAATGTTTTATCTTTTACGATACCCGCCAATGCCGAACGGTTAATTTTTGCCACATATTTAAATACCCATTGATGCGGATAATAAAATAAAGCTTCTAAACTCGTCGGCGTTTCGGTTTCCCGCGGTGTCAAGCGTTCGGCATCAAGTTGCATGAACGGCTGCGTAGGGGCAAAAAATTGTTGCGCTTCTTTTTGATATCGGGGAAAAATAAAGTCGGATTTCGGAAGTTGGACTTTGGATATTGGAAAAACGGATTCACTTGGAGAACCTGATATTTCTCCAAAGTCCAACGTCTCACTAAAACTTCCAACATCCAACGTCACTTTGCTCAAATCATTGAAACACGCGCGCAAATAACTCATCAGAGCGTGTTCGTTTTTGTTTTCGCCTTGACATTTGTACATTTCTACCAAAATTAATCGGTTTTGTACGCGCTCGACAGGTTGTTTCTGTTTCCATAACCATAATTCGGTTTTTTGTTTCGGTGTTTGCAGCGCGATATTTTTTCCGTTGAGCCAATTCATTTCATCAGGATACCAAGCCGGAAAAAAAAACGGATTTTCCTGCTCCGTGAATTGCCACCAAATTAAATCGGTGATATTTTCGGTGATGCAACATTCGTTTTTCACGAACGGAAAAGCGCTCACTTGTTGCGGCATCGGTTGCACGGGTGCTGCTTCGTAAACGGTGCGGATGATGCGTTCGATATCCAAACGCGACAGAAAATTTTTACCCGTTTCGGCGAGTTCAATCAGGTATTCTTCAATTCGGCGCGACTGTTCACCCAAAACCAAAAGCGATGTGTTTTTACTGCCGTTATTTTCAAAAGTTTCTTTCGCCCATTCGCGCAGATGCGCATATATTTCTATGATTTCGTCGCGCGGAACGGTTTGGTTAACTGTGTAAGTATTTCTGTTAAACCAAAAATCGAATTGCTTTTTTGTTTTACCGACATTGACGGTGGTATCTGCGAGTGCTTTCACTTCTAAATTTTCAAAAAAAAGATGTGTTTCGCGTTGCCATTTTTCATTGCCTATACCCGGACGTTGCGAAATCACATCGGCGATAATACCCGCCAACTCGTAATGAAGTGGTTTATATTGAAGCGTTACGAACTCCAAAATTTTTTGCGGATCAAGGGGTTGCCATAAAAAAGCGGTAACTAATTTCAAAAGTTGCAATGTCGGTCGCCCTAACGATGCGGATGGCAAACCTAACGCCGGCAAACCGTTTTGAATACACGCTTCATCTATTGAGCGGTGTTTATCCGGAATGAGCAAAACCGGAAAAAAATCTTTTCGTGCGGTTTTGTTTTGTACTGTATTAGCTTCTAAAAATCGGGACAAGAAAGGTGCGGCATCGGCATCACTACCGGCTTTTAAAATCAGAATACTGCCGTCGTTTTTTATATCGTGTTTGGCGGTATCCGAAAATTGACGGGTAATAAATTTTTTGAAAATATCTAAATCGGATTTTGGATTTTGGATTTTATTATTATCGGAATCTTTTTCAAGAGCTTCTTTTTTCAAATGTTCAACATTCAACGTCCAAAGTCCAACGTCCAAAAACCTTTTTATATGCGGTGGTAAAAGTGCAATGGGTTCATTGACGATAATTTTTTCAATCGGCAATTGATGAGCGGACAAAAGATGAATTATACAATTGAATCGGTCGGCAAAACCGAACGCCAAAAGTATTTCACGCGTTTTATTTTCGGTTTCAATCCGCGTACGCTCAATATCTCGGAAAACTTTTAACCGGGCGGGGATATTTTCCGAATTCAAATCCGGGTCGAAATTCCAACCGGCGAGTACTAATTCGTCTCGGCGTTGCAACAAATCTTCGGCACAAGCGAGCGCGTCCGCCTTAAAAGAAGCAACAAAAAAACAATCGGGGTTTCGGGCAGCGTATTTATCTAAAGCATAACGGTATTGTTCAACGCGAATATGTTCAACGCGCTCGTCGTAACCGCCGCAACCGAGTTGACGTTCTAAAAAAGCGAGTAACCCTTTTTCGCCACATATGGTTGTTCCGACACATTGTTCTTGTGCCGGATAAATGCAGTCGTCGAAATTCAGACCGAAATGAATTGTGATACGCACGATTGAAACTTTTAATCCAGTTACTGATGTTACGCATAGCCTCATAAATATTGCCGGTTGCGTGTGCTAAAGTATATTTGAATGCCTTTACCGTACCGCCGTGCGTAATGTAGGAATAGTGATATTCACTCCCCTCAAGTCCGGCTTCGCTGCTGAAAGCATTTATTCCTATTTAATGCACGACATTCGACGGACTTTTGAACGTTTACGGATATTAACGAATTTTATCGCAAATAAACCCACTCATTCAACCTTCTTTTTCACCTGTTCCGGAGGAGGAGCAGTCAAATCTACTTCGGCACACGCGGATAGCTTCTTTGCAAAATAAACGACGTCGTGCGTAACAACAGTGAATAAAGTTAAAAAGTATATTGCACTGATGGCACGACGATATTAATGAATGCAAATTTAAAATTTTTAACACAAATTAACTATTTTTTTGTTTTAAAAATAAAACAATCTGAAACAAAAAATTATTTCGTGTCGTTTTAATGCCTGCAAACGTTACGGTTAAGTTAAAATTTAAGAAATATTAACAAAAATCAAAAAAAAATTAATTTAATATTTGGTGAACAAAAATAAACACTTAATTTAGTGCCGTCAATTAATAACGAATCGGTAGACAATTTCAAGAAAACGCTATTTTTTAATTTTAAGGGTTTTATTGTAAAATTTCAGTACTTCTCACATACTATGAATAAAAAAACGTTCTTACTCAAAACCACAATTATTCATTTTTAAACTTTTCGCACATGAGAGTACAAATGGAAGCTGTTCATTTTTCCGCCGATGCTCGGTTGCTGGCAGCAATAGAAGCAAAACTTGCAAAGCTCGAGCATTACTTCGATAAGATAGTCGAAGCCCGCGTCATGTTGAGATTGGAAAACTCCGGTCAGGTGAGAGACAAAATTGCGGAAATCAAGATTTTAATTCCGAACGGCGTTATCTTCATTCGAGAGACTAGTAAAACATTTGAAATCGCGATTGACAAAGCCTTTTTTGTCATAAAACGCCAACTCATCAAGTTTAAAAAGAAAAAAGCACCGTCAAAAGTAAAAAAAGAGCAGTCATCGGAAATGGCTGATTTAGTACTTCCAGCGTAGACTTAACCTATTGTTTTTAAAAAAAATTAAAGGACATCGAAAAAACAACGCCCGATACGTAACACGTATCGGGCGTTTGCGTAAGAGAACTATTAGATAGATAGTTTTTGATTGATAGTTATGAAATGAAAAGTCTAAAGTCTTTGATTTTTTGTCTTGATTTTTTTGCCCGTAAAAAAAAATCGAATTTTATTCACAAATTATTTGCTAAATCATAAAAAAAAACTACCTTTGCAACGCTTTTTCAAACCTTCTGAAAGGGGGTATAAAAAACGCAGTTCTTTTATAAGTTTCAGTGAAACGTTGTGACATCATGCCGATGTAGCTCAGTTGGTAGAGCAGCTGATTTGTAATCAGCTGGTCGGGGGTTCGAGTCCCTCTATCGGCTCAAAAAATGTTCGGGAGCATACCAGAGTGGCCAAATGGGACAGACTGTAAATCTGTTGAGCGATCTTCGGTGGTTCGAATCCATCTGCTCCCACAGGATATATCGTTAGTCTTCAACACGATAATTTTTAGTTCTTTCAATTTAGTAAGCGCGTATAATATTCAATGCTTTTGCGGAAGTAGCTCAGTTGGTAGAGCGATAGCCTTCCAAGCTATAGGTCGCGAGTTCGAACCTCGTCTTCCGCTCACCTTTTAAGTTGAAAAGAGGTACGCAGTAAAATTTGCAATTTTGTTTTGCTTTTTATTCCGTTATCGCTTTTTCGGGTGGTTAATTCGTGAAAGCCTGGGTAGCTCAGTGGCAGAGCACTTCCTTGGTAAGGAAGAGGTCGAGGGTTCGACTCCCTTCTCCGGCTCAAGTTGTTTATGGCATTGTTTTTTAGGAATATTTTTTAAATAATTTTTTTGACTTTTACACAACTTTTAAAATTTAATATCAATGGCTAAGGAAACCTTCTCGAGGTCGAAACCACACTTAAATATCGGAACGATCGGTCACGTTGACCACGGCAAGACAACTTTGACTTCGGCTATTACATCAGTACTATCGAAATTAGGTCTTGCCAAAAAAATTGATTACGATAAAATTGATGCCGCTCCCGAAGAAAAAGAGCGCGGTATCACGATTAATACTGCACACGTAGAGTACGAAACTTTTAATCGCCACTACGCTCACGTGGATTGTCCGGGTCACGCTGACTATGTAAAAAACATGGTAACGGGTGCTGCTCAAATGGACGGTGCTATTTTGGTTGTTGCTGCAACCGACGGTCCGATGCCGCAAACACGCGAACACATTTTGTTGGCGCGCCAAGTAGGTGTTCCGAATATCGTTGTATTCATGAACAAAGTAGATCTTGTTGATGACGAAGAAATGTTGGAGCTCGTAGAAATGGAAGTACGCGAATTGTTGAGCAAATACGATTTTGACGGTGACAATATCGCCGTTATTAAAGGTTCTGCTTTGAAAGCATTGGAAGGCGATCCGGCTTGGACGGTAAAAGTGGACGAACTCATGGCTGCTTGCGATAAAGAAATTCTTGAACCGATTCGCGTAAAGGACAAACCTTTCTTGATGCCTGTTGAAGATGTATTTTCTATCACAGGTCGCGGTACGGTGGCAACCGGTCGTATCGAACGCGGTATAATCAACGTGGGTAACTCCGTTGAAATTATCGGTATGATGAAAGAAGGTGAAAAACCAATCGTATCTACTGTAACAGGTGTTGAAATGTTCCGTAAATTGCTTGATCGCGGTGAAGCGGGTGACAACGCGGGTATTTTACTGCGCGGTGTTGATAAGGAACAAATCAAACGCGGTATGGTTATTTGCGCACCGGGTTCCGTAAAACCACACAGAAAATTTAAATGTCAAGTGTACGTTTTATCAAAAGATGAAGGCGGTCGTCATACACCGTTTTTTAACGGATACCGTCCGCAGTTTTATTTCCGTACTACCGACGTAACCGGTGATTGCAAATTGCCTGAAAATGTAGAAATGGTAATGCCGGGCGATAATGTTGAACTTTCAGTAGAATTAATCAACACCATTGCAATGGAAAAAGGTTTGCGATTTGCTATCCGCGAGGGTGGTCGTACGGTAGGTGCAGGTCAAGTAACTGAAATTTTAGGATAATTAATTTTTAGTTGATGGTTACCGGTTAATTTGTTGATGGGTTTCAATGAATTTAATTCAATACTTCATCCGGGAATTATAGAAATACTGAATAACAAACAATAAAGCAAAAAGATTAAGCACTCAAATCGGGTGCTTAATCTTTCGCTTATAAAATCAGCTTTAAAAAACTATTATTTTATATTTCGGCACGATATTGTCACAAAACTGATTATATTTGCAATAAGAAATGAAAAGTTTTTTAGCGATACACGGGAATAGCTCAACTGGTAGAGTGCCGGTCTCCAAAACCGTAGGTTGCGGGTTCGATCCCTGCTTCCCGTGCTTTTTTTATCCTTTTTCATAAAGTTTTTTATGTTCGATAGAATCCGATTATACATCAACGAAAGCTACGACGAAATTCGCACGAAAATGACGTGGCCTACTTGGCAAAATCTTCAAGCTACAACAGGTGTGGTTTTATTAGCCTCTCTTTTTTTGGCTGTTCTCATTTTTTTGATGGATGCATCAGCCAATCAAGTACTCAAAATTATTTACGGAATTAAATAAATTGTGAGTTATGAGTTATGAATTATGAATTTTTTACGATTTTTATAACTCATAATTTATAATTCATAACTCATAACTCATAATTAATATGATTTCTGAAGAAACAAGATGGTACTCATTGCGCGTGGTGAGCGGTAAAGAAAAATCCATAAAAGAGCGCATTGACAAAGAAATAAAAGCGGAAGGTTGGGCGGATTATGTTCAAAATGTGGTTGTTCCTACCGAAAAAGTATATAAAATACGCAACGGTAAGAAACAAATCATGGAGCGTAATATTTTGCCGGGCTATATTTTAGTGGAAGCAACACCGGCTAAATTTAAAGGTGAAATTTCTCAGCAAATTTCCAATCTGCAAAACGTTATTCACTTTCTCGGAAAGAACGATCCGATTCCGATGAAAACTTCGGAAGCCAAACGTTTACTCGGTATCGTTGATGAAACGCAAAGTGCCGGTGAAGTCATCGCGGAACCGTTCTTAGTCGGTGAACCCGTAAAAATTACGGACGGACCTTTTACTGATTTTATCGGCGAAATTCAAGACATCAACGACGAGAAGAAAAAACTGAAAGTGATCGTAAAAATTTTCGGTCGCGGCACAGAAGTTGAATTGAGTTTTATGCAAGTAGAAAAACAAAAATAATTTTTTTAAAAAAATTTTTCAAAAAAAAACTCGAATTTTTTCCGATGAGAAAAAATTCGAGTTTTTTTTTATTTTTTTTGAAATCTTTTTCTGGTTGTCGAATAAAAATACCGATCTATCTATTATTTTATTTTAAGTACATTTTTTTTGTTTACTTTGTGGATTATTAATTTAAAATAAAATTAAAACTTTATCTATTTAAAATAAAAAAAAATGATCAGAAACTTATTTTTCGTATTGGCGGCAGTATTTGTTGTCGGACAATTTTTTCGTCCTGTAAATAATTTATCTAATGATACTACCAATATCATGACCAATAAATTTGCCGTACCTTCCGACATTCAACAAATTTTTAAAATCGCTTGTAACGATTGTCATACCAATCAAACCCGATATCCTTGGTATGCTAATGTTCAACCGGTGGCGTGGTGGTTGGGTAATCACGTTAAAGACGGAAAAAAACATTTTAATTATGATGCTTTTTCGGGTTATCCGGTGTGGTTGCAACACGAAAAATTCGGCGATATTGTCGAGCAAATGGAAAAAAACGAAATGCCTTTGCCTTCATATACGCTCATTCATAGAGATGCAATTCTGAGCGATACGCAAAAAAAGACGATTATCGATTGGGCGAAAATGAATCAAGATTCTTTGAAAGCCCATTATCCGGCAGATAGTTTGGTGAGACCGAAACGAAAATAGTTTTTTGAAGTTTGAAGTATGAACGATGAACAATTGCATTTTTAGAGTTCATCGCTCATACTTCATCGTTCATCGTTTAATAAGAGATCGTTTCCAATATCGCTACGGAAATATTTTCCTTTATAACTGATTTTTTCGAGGTTATCGAGACAGTTTTTCCGTGCGATCTCTATGCTTAATCCTGAACCGCACATCACCATTACACGTCCGCCGTTGGTAACAATTTTGCTGTTTATTTCTTTTGTTCCGGCATGAAAAGCGGACAGTTTACTGTTTATTTCTGCAATCGTAATCTCATCTCCTTTTTCATAATTTTCCGGATAACCACCTGCCGTAAGTACGATACCGACGACAAATTCTTTTTTCTTCAGAATACGGGCTTCGGATAATTTTCCGGTCAGCGTTTGTTCGAATAAAGTCACTAAATCATTTTTTAAACGCGGAATGATCACTTCCGTTTCCGGATCGCCGAATCTGCAATTGTATTCAATTACAAACGGTTCGCCTTTTACACTGATGAGTCCGAAAAAAACAACGCCTTTATAATCTATATTTTCTTTTTGTAAACCTCTAATCGTAGGTTGAATAATCTTAGTTTCAACTTTGCGCTGCATCGCCGAATCAAAAAAAGGTACCGGCGAAACAGCACCCATACCGCCGGTATTTAAACCTGAATCGCCCTCTCCGATACGTTTATAATCCTTTGCTTCCGGCAAAATGCGGTAAGTTTTTCCGTCCGTGAGCGCGAAAACGGAGAACTCAATGCCGCTTAAAAATGCTTCAATCACTACTGTTCGACTTGCTGCGCCGAATTTTCCGTCTAACATCGTTTTCAGTTCGGCAACAGCTTCATCAAAATCATTGAGAATAATAACACCTTTACCGGCAGCTAAACCGTCTGCTTTCAGAACGTAGGGTGGAGCGAGTGTTTGCAGAAAAGAAATGCCTGATTCAATGTCCGTAATTTCTTTGTAAGCCGCAGTAGGAATTTTGTGCCGTTGCATAAATTTTTTGGAAAATGCTTTCGAACCTTCCAATTGAGCACCGTTTTTAGAAGGTCCGAAAATCAAAACATTTTTTAATTCGGCATCAGCGGCAAAAAAATCAACGATACCGCGTACCAAAGGCTCTTCCGGTCCGACGATGACGAGATCAATATTATTTTCAATAACCGTTTTTTTTACGGCTTCAAAATCGTTGAAAGAAATATCTATATTTTTGCCGAGCATGGAAGTGCCGGCATTGCCGGGCGCGATGTATAAATTGCCGCATCGTTTACTTTTTTTCAAATACATCGCGAGTGCGTGTTCGCGTCCGCCCGAGCCTAAAACCAAAATATTCATTTATTATTTTTTTTACGGTACAAATGTGCGATTTTTTTTTGAAAAACAATTTCAAAAATTTTAGCGAGCAAAGTTGTGAATAAAAATCGGTTGAGCGGAGTGCATTTTTTCGTTCTTGATTTTTTCTTTATTACTTTTTTTTTATTCAAGACAAAAGAAAATAATAAAGAAAAAATCAAGTTAGGAAAATTCTCTCCTGCCATAAAGGTTTCTGACGGCTTTACTTTCCCGATGCGTAGCAATAACAAATAAGCAAGAATGTGCCGGCGATTCTGAATATAAAAACGTTTGCCCTGTGTTATACTTAAACAAACTGCGCGTGCGGGGTTATTTACATAAATCAAAATGTTTTCGACAGCATAAGATGCTCCCCTTTACAAAGGGGAAAGGTACATTTTAAATTTTTCCGTAAAATAAGAAAGATGAGAAAAAAATGCGGCACTCTTAGGTTTATTACATCGTATTATCAATTTGAAATCATTACCGGTATAAAATAAATTCATTCTGTAGAAAGTACGGGGACAATTTTTATGGCATGAATTGTTTTATGAAATAATAATTTCAAATTTTAAAAAGTCAGATCATTGTAACTTTGCAAAATCGTAAATCGCAAATCGTAAATTATATGGAACCGTTGGCAGAGCGTATGCGTCCGAAAAGTTTAAATGATTATATCGGTCAAAAACATTTGGTTGGTGAAAATGCCGTATTGCGTAAAACGATAGAAAACGATATTGTACCGTCCATGATTTTATGGGGTCCGCCGGGTGTCGGCAAAACAACTTTGGCAATGATTATTGCCCAAACGACCAAGCGCGCATTTTTTCAACTCTCCGCCGTTAACGCCGGTGTAAAAGATATTCGCGATACGATTGAAGAAGCTAAACGCCGGCAGTTTTTCAACGCGCGCAATCCGATTTTATTTATTGATGAAATCCACCGCTTTTCAAAAGCGCAACAAGATTCGTTGCTCGGCGCGGTAGAAAAAGGTATTGTGACGTTAATCGGTGCTACCACCGAAAATCCGTCATTTGAAGTGATACCCGCTTTGCTGTCGCGTTGCCAAGTATATGTGTTGCAAAATATCGAACCGGAAGATTTAATCGGATTGCTGCATCATGCGGCTGAAAAAGATGAGATTTTAAAACTGAAAAATTTTGAGATAACCGAATACGATGCACTCATGCGTTTAAGCGGCGGTGATGCGCGCCGATTGCTGAATATTTTGGAATTGATTTCAGAATTTGCACCGCTTAGAAGTGCAGATGTGCTGCCGTTGCAAATCACGAACGATTTTGTGGTGGAAATCGTCCAGCAAAACATGGTGCGCTACGATAAAACGGGCGAACAACATTACGATATTATTTCCGCTTTTATAAAATCCATGCGCGGCAGCGATCCGAATGCGGCAGTGTATTATTTGGCACGAATGCTCGCGGGTGGTGAAGATGTATTATTTATAGCGCGCCGCATGGTAATATTGGCTTCCGAGGATGTCGGTTTAGCCAACCCGAATGCTTTGTTGTTAGCAACCACTACTTTTCAAGCAGTGCATCAAATTGGGATGCCTGAAGCAAGAATTATTTTGAGTCAATGCGCGATTTATTTAGCCACCTCCCCCAAAAGTAATTCCGCATATACGGCTATTGAAAGTGCGTTAGCGAAAGTAAAACAAACAGGCGATTTAAGTGTACCGTTGCATTTGCGCAATGCCCCCACCGGATTAATGAAAAATTTGAATTACGGCAAAAACTATCAATACGCCCACAATTTTGAAAAAAACTTTGCTGAACAAGAATTTTTACCGGAGCAAGTTATCGGCACCGTTTTTTTTGAACCCGCTACTAACGCTGCCGAATTGCGCATCAGAGAATATTTGAAAAGTTTATGGAAGGAAAAATACGGGTATTGAGAGGAAAATGTAATTACTGTTTAGGCAAATATCTAATAGTAGAAGTTTTGACAAATTTTTAAAACAATTAACCAAAATAGTTAACGATATATCATTTTTATTAACCATTAAGTTTATATTTGCAAAAAATTCCTTACTCTAAGAGATTTAGAATAAATGACTTATCCCGATTATAAAGATGCTGCCGAAAGACATTTAGAAACTTGTTATAGTATTTATAACAAACTTGTTGAGATTGAAGACAAAAAGCAACATGGTGGAATTAATTTAAGCGAAGAAAGAACTCGAAATAATTTACTTGCAAACTTGTATTATCTTTCGGGATATATGGTGGAGTGTTTATACAGCTATGCTATGTGTAAGTATGAAGATAAAATTCTTAATCATACTATTCGAGATAATGATATCAAAGCATTAGATGATAGAGATCCTTCAAATCCCTACTTTGTTACTCAGTGTCCAATGTGTATGAATATCACGGGAGGAAATTATGCAAATCTATATACGCATACTTATAAATTATGCTTTACTCATAGTAAAAAAGCAAATTTAAGGGTAAGATATTCAATTACGAGAAAACAGCATAGAATGAGCATGAGTGAATTGTCATACTTTCATACTGAAAACGTATCAGACATATCAAATGTACCGCTTTTTGATAATTTAACGGTTCTTTCTAACCAAGACTTAATGGTTCTTTTTAATAATTGGAGCGCATTCGAAAGATACAAGATAAATTATTTTTCAACAGCTAATTTTCCTATCTTTGATCACCAATTAGTTTTGAAATTTTTCTGGGAACTTGTTGATGCCTGTTTTAAACTTTCTAAACACATTATCAGAGAAGATACCCTCTTTAGAAAAATTATTAAAAAACGACCAGCAAATTTTTAAAAATTAATAAATGCTAATTCGTAACGATATTGATAAATTAGATATATTATTCAACTCTTGGTTGGAGGAGAAAATTATTGATTATAGAATTGTGCTTCTATTGAACTCAAGAATTGAAATTCATTTTTTAGTAAATCAAAGAGTTGACCTGGAAAACCTATTTACTGAATACGAAGAACTTAAAGGATTAGAAAATCTCATTACTTTTTATCAAATTGAGTTTGAGGATCAAGGTGATAAGGATTTTTTTCAAGGAGATAGAATTGATTTGGGATTGCGTAGAAGGTTAAGCAACTTTATAAATCCTAATGATAGAGAAGTAAAAAAACCATGCCCTGTAATAACTTTTTACAGTTACAAAGGAGGTACGGGTCGAACTACTTCTTTGGCTTATTTTGCAAGTTGGTTAGCTACAAATCATGGTAAAAAAGTAGTTATAATTGATTGCGATTTCGAAGCACCAGGACTTACAAATTATTTTGACATAATAGAAGAAAGAAAAGGTATAGTAGAATATCTGTTTGATATTGAATATGCTAAACTGAAAGGAGATAATTTAGATATTAAAAAAGATTATGCTCATCAAGTCCGGTACGAATATGTGGGCAAAGGGGACATTTTTATTGTACCAGCTGGCAATTTAAGTACAAAACGTATCAACGGGTCAGAGCGCACTTTCCGTTCGGACTATTTAGAAGCTTTAGCACGCTTAGATATTACGAGCGCAGACCATATTGTTCAACAATTTGAAACTTTTTTCTCAGAATTACAAAAGCAATTGGAATTAGATTATGAAAACAGTGTAATTTTGATTGATTCACGTACAGGCTTTAATGACACTTTTGCAGTTTTATCAACTCTTTCAGATATTATTATTGGCTTTTTCGGTATAAACAAACAAAGCCAAGTTGGTATAACCCAATTTTTAGATACTTTTGGAACTGTTGAAAACACCCATAACAAACAAATATTATTAACAAATTCTATTTCTGAAAATCGGAAACACGAATTGGCATTCAAAGAAATAATCAGCAGCTACATTTCCGAAAACGAAGAAAAATTTACTGACGAAAATTTAGGAAAAAAAGATTTTGCAAATAAAATTTTCAGAATTCCGCGTAAAGAATTTTTGGGGAAATTAGGTAGTAGTTTAGAGAGTGATGATAAAGGTCTATTGAAAAATAATGGTGAAAACTCTAAAGACTTAATTAACATGGAATTTTACGAAAAGGTGCAAAGACCTGATTCTGAATTCGAAGATTTTTTTACAGGTATTTTTGGTAAAATTGAACCTTTATATAAAGTTCATCAAGACCTTAGTGTGACGCAAGAAATATATGTTCCCACAGAAACAGCACTTGAAAATATTGAACAAAGTTTCAAGCCAAATGAAGTTTTTTTTGAAAGTATTAAATACAGAGCACAAAAAGTTGAACGCAGGGTACGTCTATTAAAAAACTTAGTACAAGAAAACAACTTTCCTAAGGCTTATGCGGACAGTGATAATCATAATTTAACTCTTAATGCCTTTTTTTTCAGGGATTGTTTGAAAGATATTTTCAATAGAGACAAGTTTATTATCATAGGGTACAAAGGAACAGGTAAAACATATATCTATCAATCTTTCAAAAATAGGGAGATAACAAATACACTTTGTAAACGTGAAAGGCAAAACGCGAACAACTTCATTTTTGTTAATGTTATTCCCGTATTTTACAGAAAAAAAAATGAGCAAGATGACAGACCCGACGAAACAAATAAATATTTTGATGTAAATTCTAAATTCTCACTTGTAGAAATTGAAAAGGTAGGGGCTGATTTTTTTTATGAAAGATTTTGGTTAGCTTATATTTGGAATCAAATTTTTTGTGAAAGAGAAGTTGCTAAACTTAATATTTCTTTGAGCAACAAATTAACTTCAATAAATAATGATAATGATTCTGCACACTGGTTTAGAACAGTAATAGCTGATGATAACACCATTATCAACTTCGAAAGAGATCTGAAAGTGTTAGATAATAAATTAAAAGATTTAAACAAAACAATTATTCTTTCTTTTGATCAATTAGACTTTATTGTTAAGCCTGAAAATTGGTCAATAGGAATAGCGCCACTTATTAAATATTGTCGTGGTAATATTTTTTCAAAAATTTATCCTAAAATATTCGTCAGAGCTGATATTTATGAAAATAAATTAAGCGACATTACAAATATCAATGAACTTTTGGAAAAATCAATTGACTTACAATGGTCCAAGCAAGAACTTTTTGCCTATTTCTTTAAATATGTTTTTAGTAAAAGTAAAGAAGATTTTTTTGCTTTAGGTTATTGCTTTAATGATTTTAGTGAACAATCCAAATTAAAACTTCTGCAAATTGAGAAAGATTTGGATAGTGAAGGGCAAATATTAGTTACCAAAGAAGATCAACTCAGATTTTTAGTAGAGATATTTTTTGGCAAAAATGCGAATCGTTATGAAGAGCAATGGAACAACTACGGAGTAACTTACGATTGGTTTTATGACAATTTAAAAGACGCTAAAAATACTATTAGCATTAGACCTTTTTTAGATTTGTTGAAAAAAGCAATTGAGTTAGCTCTAACACAAGATTCATTAGCAAATGCACACAAATATTTTTATCAAGTAAAACAAATTCTTTCTGCATTTTATTTTACAAATAAAGATGCTACGTCTTATGCAGCTCAAAGTTATTTTATAGATTTAGCAAAAGAAAAAGGTAATGAACCTCTCAGACTTTTTTACCAATATATTAGAAATGATGGTTTAGATAGATTTAGATATTATGAATTTAAGCGAGAGCTTTTGGATGAATTACTACGCCGCATTATTGATTTTCCAAATTATAATAACGAAGAATCTTTAAAAGGTAAATCTGTTGATGATTTTAAAAATTTACTTGTTAGTAATGGAATCCTAAAAGTTGAGCATACATCTAATCGTCAATTCACTCGTTATATTATACCTTTTCTTTACCGTAGTTATTTTGGAGTACGTAGACCGAATAACAACCTTAGAATTCAATCAAGTGAAAGAAGGACTTAGTTTCATAATATTTTAGTATTTCTTTATTAAGACAACAAGGTTTGAACACTTCTAAAACAACACAATGTTTTAGAAGTGTTCAAACCAAATACGGGTATTAAATATTTCACAATTCACACACAATTGCCTCATACGGTCTCAACATCAATGAAACTTTCGCGTCCGGATAATTGCCGAGCAACAATTTTGCTTTGCCGACATCTATGTCTTTTATATTTGCCGTAGCATTTTGCGCAGAAAAATTGAGCAGTATCAACATTTTTTTGCCGTCTCCGTCGCGTGTATAAGCATAGATATTCGGATTGTCTTTATCCAAGAACGTGTATTTGCCGTAAACAAGCGTCAGATTATTTTTGCGCAATTGCACCGTTTTCCGGAAATAGTTGAGTACGGATTGCGGATCGGTTTCTTGTGTTTCAGCATTAACGGTTTTGTAATTCGGATTCACTTTCAACCACGGTGTTCCCGTCGTAAATCCGGCGTTTCCGGTTGCATTCCATTGAAAAGGTGTTCGTCCGTTGTCGCGCGCACCGATTTTTTGCGCATTTAGAAATGCCTGCGTATCACCTTTTTTATTTTTTACCTGCTGATACATATTGATGGATTCGATGTCGCGGTAATCTTCAATTTTATCGAACTTGATGTTGCTCATTCCCAATTCATCGCCGCCGTAATAATAGGGTGTTGCGCGCATTGTCATTAAAAAAGTCGTAAGCATTTTCGATGAGAGTTCTCTGAATGCCGGTGTGTCATTTCCCCAGCGCGTCACCATGCGCGGTTGATCGTGATTGCCGAGATAAATCGTTCCCCAACCGCGTTCTTGAAACACACTATCCCATTTACTGTAAATTTCTTTAAAACCTGTTAATTTATAACCGTCGGGTTCGGGCGTTTTAAATTTTCCCGGTACATAACCGTAATTGACACCATCGAAATGGTAAAGCATATTCAACTCTTTGCGGTCTTCGTCCACGAAATTATGTGCCGTTTCGGTCGTCACGCCCATTCCTTCCGCTACCGACATCACGTCGTATTTGCTCAACACTTTGTCATTCATTTCTTTCAGGTATTGATGAATATACGGACCTTCGGCATAAAATTGTCCCCAATCGCCGTGAAATTTTTCGGGCATTTTAGGAAAAGTAGTATCTTTTGAAATAATCGGAATTACGTCCATCCGGAAACCATCTACACCTTTATCGAACCAAAAACGCATCATACTATAAATTTCTTCACGGAGTTTCGGATTTTCCCAATTCAAATCCGGTTGTTTTTGCGAAAAATAATGCAGATAATAAGCATTTGTGGCTGTATCGAGTTTCCACGCATCGTTGTTCACATCAAAAAAACTGAAACGCGGGTTAGGTTTACCGTTTTCGGCATTTACCCAATGAAAATAATTTCTGTAAGGATTATCTCGCGATTTACGCGCCTCTTTGAACCAAACGTGTTCGCTACTGCAATGATTGACGACCAAATCCATTACCAATTTAATATGCCGTTTGTGCATTTCGGAAAGCAGTAAATCGAAATCCGCCATTGTTCCGAACTCCTTCATAATGTTTCGATAATCGCTGATATCGTAACCGTTATCGTCATTCGGCGAAGAAAAAACAGGATTTAGCCAAACGACATCAATACCCAAACTTTTTACATAATCTAATTTGGAAATAATTCCTTTTATATCGCCAACACCATCGCCGTCACTGTCTTTGAAACTGCGCGGATAAATTTGATACACAACGGCTTCTTTCCACCAGTTTCTTTCGGAAGCCGATGGGGCGGGATTATTTTGCATAGTTTCGGTTTTATTTTTTTCGTTTGAAGCGTTATTTCGGCAAGATATAAAAAACAAAATTGCCGAACCGATAAGTAGGAGGTATTTATTCATTAATGGTTGGATTTTTTAAAAAAATTTTCTATCTTAGAATGTAAATGTACACCTGATTTTAATTGTTCGGGAGTTGCCACGTCATTTAGAGATGGAGAGATGAAAAAGTGAAATTTTATGGCTTTTAGCCTTTCCAAAGTAGTTGATAGCACATAAAAAGGGCTTCAGCCCTAAAAAAATTTTCTATCATAATACAACCCCCTAAAGGACGCGCCAACTGCTAAACAGTTACTCTGAATTATAAAATTAAAATGATAAAGAGAAACGAACCGCAATTGATTCGTTTCTCTTTTTTATAATGTCCGGCTTATCACTATTATCGCACTAATGTTAAGTCACCGCGATAAAGCAATGTTTGTCCGTCTTCAAATAAAACTTCTATCAGATACACGTACACGCCGGGTGCTGCGGGTGTGCCTTTATATTTTCCGTCCCAGCCGTTTGCTTGCAAATTATCGTTAGGTAAAAAATTACCTTTCGAAAAAACAAGTTCTCCCCACCTATCAAAGATGCGCATGAAATTTATGGTTCTTACGCCCGCACCCGCAAAAGGTCCGAAAAAATCATTCACATCATCGTCATTCGGAGAAAAAGCATAAGGCACGTATACATTTCTGTTGCGTTGAAGTTCAATAGAAAGAAACGCAGTACCGGTGCAACCGTTTACATCCGTAATCGTGAGTTTATAAGTCGTATCGTTGAGCGGTCGAATAGTAGGATATAATAAACTGTTGCCGAAAGATAAATATCGGTTCGGTGTCCAAGAAATAGAATCAAGCGGTAGCGAGCTGCTGACTTTCAAAATCGTTGAATCCACTTTTACGCTGTCACCCAAACCAATTTGCAACACCGGAATATTATCCGTTACAAAAGGCGTATTGAAAGTAACACTGATAGCCGGCGGTTCCGGAACCGAAATCGTAGTATCTACGCTGCAATTCGTAAACTGCTCGACGATAGATAAAACATGACTTTGTCCGCCGAAAACCGGTACGAAATACCCGATAGGATATTGAGGTCCGTTATCAACGGATAAAGAAAATTGATGATTATAAGTACCGCCGAAAGCCGTATCTAATTTTATACTCGTCAAGTCGCCGTTGCAATGCGGCGGTTTAACGGGCGCGATGAAAAAGAAAATCGGGTCGGGTTGCAATACTTTATGGGTTAAAGAATCGCGGCAACCTTTAGCATCTACCATAGTAACGTTATAAGTACCTCCGGGCAAATTAGTAGCAACATCGGTTGTGGATACATTTTTTGACCATATAAATTGCACGGAACCGTCGTTGCCGCCTACTTTTTGCACGCCTATTTGCCCGTCACTTAAACCGTGGCAGGACACATCTTTGGTCTTGGAAGCAACGGTATCTATTTTCAAACTGTCGGGTTGGGTAATGATAATCGAATAATTATAAGTACAAGAATTGGCATCGCTGATAAGCACCGAATAAGTACCCGCCGATACGTTTAAAATCGAGTTACTCGTTGAACCGGTTGACCAAACAAATTTGTATGCACCCGTTCCGCCTTGCGGACGAATTTCCGCGCTGCCGTCTTTGAGACCGAAACAACTCGGCGATACGATGATCGGATTGCGGAAAGAAAATGAATCGGGTGTACCTATCAAAACCGAATCCGTAGCACTGCAATTATTATCAGTTACGAAGACACTTTGATAACCACTGCATAATTTTTTAGCATCGCAAGTATTGGTACCGTTACATTTTTCGCCTGTGACCCAAGTGAAAGAATATTTTCCCGTATTACTCGTACCGCCGCTTGCAATAGCGGTCGCTTTGCCGTCTCCGAGTCCTTGTTCGCATTTACCGTAACAACTCACATTGGCTAAATTGGCAAATTTTATTAAAATAGAAGGCGGATCCGACAGAGTAACCGAAGCCTTAACGGCTTTACAATTATTAGCATCGGTTACGGTAAATGTATAATTGCCGGCTTTCAGCGAGCCGAAAACGGAATTTGATGTATTCGGTCCGCCCGACCAACTATAGCTGTAAGGTGCTGTGCCGCCTTTTACAGGCAGGGCAATGATACCGGTTCCTGCTTTCGGACAAGACGGATTGGTATTTACATCATTTAAAGTATCTAAACTCAAAACATTCGGCGAACCGAGCGTTTTTGAGCCTTTTACACTGCAATTATTGCTGTCGGTAATGGTAACATTATAAACGCCGCGTCCTAAATTGATAATTGAATCCGCTACACCACCGTTATCCCAATTGTAGCTTTTTATGCTTGTACCTTTTGCGGGTGTTGTGAATATGCGCAATATTCCGTCCGTTGATTCAAAACAAGTAACGGCTTTCGTTATCGAAATACTATCAATACGCGGTAATACAGGAGGCGTTACCGTATAGGTTTTCGTTACGGAACAAGTTGCCGAATCCGTCACCGTGATGGTATAATTGCCGGATTTAAGATTAGAAATAATAGGTAAAGTATCGCTTGAAGCGCGACTCCATTGATACCTGTAACCGAAACCGTAAAAAGGTGTTCCGCCCGAACTTTTAATATTTATTTCACCATCCGAACCGTTGCCATTGCAACTGACGTTTTTTAAATACACCGTATCTATTTTTATTGAATCCGGTTCTTTTACGGTAAAGGATGTATCCAAACTGCATTTGTCGCCGTCATTTATATTCAATGCATAGATGCCCGGACTTAAACTTTTGATGACGGTTGATGAGCCCGTATTGGCGGCTTTACCCGCATTTAAAGACCAATTAAATGTATAAGGCGCGGCACTCGTGCCTGTTGCAGTGACGTTAACACTGATGAAACCGTTTGAAAATCCTTTGCAAGTCACATCTGTTTTTATGGCATTGGATACCAAGATACGCGCGGCATTTACCGTAAAAGAATCCACTCTCGAACAACTATTATCGTCGCTGATGGTTAATCTGTAAACACCAGGACCGACGTTGGCGAGTTTTGTAGTTGCCGCATTATCGCTTTGCCCGTTACTCCATTGATATTTATAATTGCCGTTCGCCGATGTGCCGCCACCCGCAGATACACTCACTGAACCGTTTTTGACACCGATACAAGATGCAACGGTGATGGCTTTATTCGTAAGCGTTATCGGCGTTACACCGATTGAGCCGGTTGTAGTTTGCGTACAGCCTTTCGCATCGGTAATAGTACAAGCATAATTGCCCTGCGGTAATTTCGTTATCGCGATTGTGGTTGCATTGTTCGACCATAAGAACCTGTATGGCGGCGTACCGCCACCGTAAGAGTTGGCGAGAATTGTTAAGCTACCTGTAGAATCTCCGAAACAAAGTGGATTAACTGCTTTAGGCGGATTTAAAAACAAAGAAGCGGGTTGTTTTATTTCTATTGTCGCCGTTTTTTGTTCATTGATGTTGCTCGTAACCGTAACGTTATAAATGCCGGCGGGCAATGTTTTAATAATCGTACTATCGTTCATAGTACCGGTGCCTTTCAATAAAGCATTAGCAGTATTCACCCAAGAATAAGTAAAAGGCGCGCCGACACCGGTAGTGACAATGTGCAATTGTCCGGTGCTGTCTTTATTACAATTCGTACTGTCCGCGCTCAATTTCAGTTGAAAAGTAGCGGCAATAATGGTGACTGAACCATCTTTTTTACTCACACGATACCGAACACCGTCAGCATTATACACATCGAAATTGGTGCTGCTAATGGTATCGACATAAACTACCGGCGTATAAGTTCCGGTCGGTCCTATAGCTTTAAAACAAATATCGAATAAGCCCGAATTATCTGCCGTGGTGATACCACCGGCGTTTACGTTCCAAGACACGGTAATTTTACCGTTATTACTGAAAATATTGCTGTTATCGAAACTGGAAAGATTGGTGTTTTTTATGCCGACGTAAGCAAGTTTAGTCACATCGTAATTGATAATGAATTGAAACGCACCGATATTCGTGAAATTTATAGCCGATACGCGCACGCAAGCCGTATCGTTGGGTCGCACCGTTTCATCGGACAATTTGAAAATCGGAATAGGAAAATGGGCTACTTCCGCTGCATCGCAACTTTTACCGTCTTTAACAGAAATGATATAATCGCCGGCAGTCGGTACCGTAAAACTCAATTTATTACCTTGCGTCGGAACGCCGGTAATTGTGCCTTTATTCGCCGGATTATTTTTATCAATAATTGAAATCGTATAGTTGGAGCCGTCATATTCCGGCAAACCGCCTGTAGCCGTAAAAGTGCCGCTCGCAGAACTTAAAGTTAAATTATTTATCACAATAGCATTCAGGTAAACAACTGAAAATGTATCGGACGGTAAACCGTCTGCAACGTTGACGTTCACGCAAGCTGTATCACCTTCGGTACGCGCAGGATTTGCGAAAAAATCGTATAAAGTGAAAGGAGCAAAATAGTATTTGACTGGCGAATGACCGTTGAATTTATTTTGAACCGAACCGTCATTAACGAAATTGATATCACCGGAAGCTTTGCCGCGAGCAATATAAGCACTGTCGAAAGGCGGAATAGCGTTTATGGGTTTATTTTCTAAGCAGGGATCTTTTTTTATATCGCTCCAATGCGGTCCCGTAACGGTCGGCGGACATTTATAAAATAAATAAGCAATACCCGGTATGGTTGCAGGATTGGGATCGTCGCTCAAATTAGAATTGCCGTTATTGACGATCACTAAGGAGTCGTTGGCGCATAAAAAATGTTTGTCGTTGGTTTTTGCTCCTGTGCCCAATGCGCGCGTGGTAGTACCGGCATTTGCTTTACCACTGCAAACACCCGATGAAATAGTACGCGGTGTTGCTTTATCCGAAATGCTGATACCTTCCGGTTTTTGAGCGAAAAGGTATTGGGTAAAAAATAAAAGTAAAATCGGTATAATTTTTTTGAACATCTTACGATTTCGATTTTTGATGTGCGATTTGCGGTTTCGGATGAGCGGTTTCAATAAATCTAAAATTTTTTAAATAAAAGTGCAAATCTAAAAAAAACCGGCAAGTGCGAGCGGTATATCAATTTTTAATTCTTGCTTTTCAAAAAACGATTTTATAAGACTTTTATTTCTACCATCAAAAAACAAAATCTTAATATTATCAAAGGGCGGTTTGTGCCGACAGCGAAATTGGCATTTAAAAAATAATTAAGACCGGTATTTATTTCATGTTATTTGTTTCTTTTCCTGTTGCCGATGTTGCTGCCGGCACGTACGGACAGTTTTAAGCGACTGCAATTGCCTAAACACTTCGCCGTTGTTGTACAAAATATTCAACAACCATTGCCGGCATACGACAAAGATTTGGCGCGAAGGCGAGCGTTTCCGGACATCCGCCAAAACGAAAAAGTGCCATGTCTACACATGGCACTTTTAAATGAACATGCAACTTTTTTTAAGCTGCATATCTTTTTGAAAAAAAATCCAAAAGCTTTAATTCGACTTACTCATTGTACTGTCGCTCATGCTTTTTTTTGAAGAGTGTCCGTTGTGGTCACTACTATCGTCATCATCATGTTTTTTATTAGAGCCTTTTGATGAAGAAATAAAACGACCTTCCGCATCTCTGTGCAAATCCGAAGCTGCATTATGATGTTCTGCCGCTTTTTTCGAACTGTGAATTGCTTTTTCAGTATCACCGTTTTCGTGGTGGCTTGCTGCTTCGGTATGGTGTTTAGCGGCAGTCTGCAAATGCGTTGCAGCTTTACGATGATTGTCCGCCATGTCTGAGCCTTTTTGCAAATCATTAGCTGCGTTGCGGTGTTCAGACCCTTTTTTTGAACTTTCAGTTGCTTTTTCATGATTGCCTGATTCATGATGGCTGGCGGCATCTTTGTGATGTTTAGAGGCAGTTTCTAAATGCGCAGCAGTTTTTTTATGATTTTCTGCCATTTTCGAACTGTTGTCCATTGAACCGTTTCCGTTTGATGTTTTACTCGAATTTTCGGTATTCATGTTTTTGATTTAATTGATGAAAAATTAATAAAATTATAAGATAAATAAGACAGCACAAAGGTGAAGGCGACGAAACTGATAAGTCTTACACGTTTTACGTAAAAATTTGCAGATTTTACAGATTGATTTGATAATGCTTCTTGTACGCATATTAAAAAATAAAAAACCTTACTAAATAAAAAACTTAGCAGGGCATTTTCGAATTAAATCACGATAAAAGCAATATATGTTACTAAACCCCAAAAAACCGTACCGATAATACCTAAAACTTTTCCGGTTCGAGCAAGCCCTGTTTTCGCATTTTCATCATTTTTATTTTTTCTTATGTAACGACTGCTTTTTATGATTGCCCAAATAGAAATACCTAATCCGAGAAGACTGAATAGTAATAATAATACTGCTATTCCCCCTGCTGTAGTAGCGGTATCAATGATTGCCGGAAATATTTTTCCTGTTATCAAATAAGAAATGACACTCGCCAAACCCAGACCAAAACCGGTTTCATTTTGTACAATTTTTTTACTCGTTGAGTCGCCCGTAAACTTTTTCAATTTGTTTTTCAGTAACGTCATTATTATACGTTCTTTGAACGTTAATTTTTTTCCGAGATGATTACTTTGTCCGGAAACACCCGAATCGAGAATGCGTGAGCAGGTAATATCGCTCTTGACAAAACTTTTTACGGGTGTTGCAAGTGAAACATAAGTTGCTGCTTTAGCATTAAATTGGATAAAAAAAATAAAGAAACAGACGCACACGAAGCTGAAATTTTTCATTAGATATTGAATTCAAGGTTGAAAAAAAGGTTTTAAAAGTAAATGCTGAAAAAAATTTGATTTAACGAAATTTTTTAAGTAGGTTTATGGGCGATGAATGTGTAACGAAATTAAAATAATTTTTGCGATATTTTTTTTTAATATTTTTTAAATAAATTTCGGAAGAAAACACTGCGTAAAAAATTTAAACCAATGCTTCGCCGAAAACGTTTTATGCTTGTGTGAATAATTTTTTAAAAAAACAAAATGAATATTGATAAATTACTGCACCGAGCTATTCAAAAAGATTTTTTAAGCGCAGAAGAAGGTGTATTTTTATTTGAAAATGCATCAACCGGGGCTTTGATGTACGTCGCAAACAGTTTGCGTCAACAACAAGTGCCAAGCAATAAAGTAACTTGGATTATTGACCGCAATGCGAATACCACAAACGTGTGCCTCGCCAATTGCAAATTTTGTAATTTTTACCGCCGTCCCGGACATAATGAACAATACATTACGTCAATAGAAAGTTACAAACAAAAAATTGATGAAACATTCGCTTTCGGCGGTGATCAATTGTTGTTACAAGGCGGGCATCACCCGGATTTGGGTTTACCTTATTACGTGGATTTATTTTCAAAACTCAAAGAATTATATCCTACTTTAAAATTGCATGCACTCGGACCTCCGGAAATAGCGCATATTGCGCAGTTGAGTAAAATGAGTCACTATGATGTTTTAAAAGCATTAAAAACTGCCGGTTTGGATTCATTACCCGGTGCCGGTGCCGAAATTTTGAGTGATCGGGTGCGCCGGTTGATTTCTAAGGGGAAATGCGGCTCGGAAGAATGGCTTGAAGTGATGCGTCAAGCGCATCAATTGCGCCTAACAACTTCGGCAACGATGATGTTCGGACATATAGAAACGAATCTCGAACGCTTCGAACATTTAGTAAAAATACGCGACGTACAAGTACAAAAACCCGCCGATGCTAAAGGATTTCTCGCATTCATTCCTTGGCCTTTTATGGATGAAGGTACGCTTCTGAAAAAGTTAAAACGCGCCCGTAACACCGTCACCGGTGACGAATACATAAGAATGATAGCTATGAGCCGAATTA
Source organism: Chitinophagales bacterium (assembly GCA_038226035.1). Taxonomy (GTDB): domain Bacteria; phylum Bacteroidota; class Bacteroidia; order Chitinophagales; family Saprospiraceae; genus JAAFJT01. Next base: position 180,221 of record JBBRQS010000005.1, read on the forward strand.
TGTTGCCGAACGTCATAAATATTCAAGCGTCGTGGCTGACGGTAGGTAAACAAATTGCACAAGTGTGTTTACACGCCGGAGCGAACGATTTCGGTTCCATTATGATAGAAGAAAATGTTGTATCCGCAGCCGGAGCCGCGTTCCGTTTCACCGCCGACGGTATTCAACAAGCGATACGAGACGCCGGTTTTGAACCTCAATTGCGCAACCAGCAATACGGAGAACGGGAACTCCCGAAAGGTATGGTGCAACAACAATTAGACGAACGGGCTTTGGTCGTGAATTGACTAAATAATTATTACTTCTTTTAAATAATCTTCACCGATAGCTTCGTTGAGGATTATTTTTATTTTCTCTCTGCCGTAGTGCAACTCCGAACGAAGCGATGCGGATTCAATAGTTACATACAATATTTTTTCGCGCACCGACAATTCGCGTGTGTAACCCGCAATGGTTTTACCCATTTTTTCCGCCCAAAGACTTTCTATCTTCACTTTCGTCAAGTTATTTTTTAGTTTCATCACTACAACGAGTTGTTTCAATACGTCGGCGATGGTTTGTTCATTTGTTTTGCGCATATTTCGAAGTAGGATAAAAGATGAAAGGATAAAATAATTCAAACATTCGCCGACTCATTAGGTTATTTAGACGGCTAAAACTTCTTCAAATAATCTCAAAATTTCTTCGCCGGGTGAATGGCCTTTTACTTCTTTGTAATATGCTTCAAAATATTCTTTGATGCCGGACGCACCGAGCGGTGCAACTTCCGACGATGTATTTTCGTCCGCATTGGCGTCTTTTATATGCGGCTCTATGGAAATTATGCCCGTATGCGCAGCTTTTAATTGTTTTATGACGGTATTCGGGACGTAAGTTTCGGATTTAAAAATTAAGCGCACCAAATTGTCCGGATGTTGCGCCAACCAATCCAACGCATTTTGCAAATCATTGAAGGTAACGGTAGATAGTTTTTTCGGCGTAGTAAGCGCGATGCGTTTGAAATGTACAGGTTTGTCGGGTTCTGCTTCTATGATAACGACATATTTTTCTTGTTCCTTTTCATTGAAACTGTATGCTAACGGACTTCCAGAATAAACAAACGGCACCGGTTTTTTTTCAATCACCATATTTTTATGTATATGTCCGAGTGCGACGTACTGAAATTGTTTCGGAAAATTTTCGGTATAAACCGCCGAGGCACCGCCGATGCGAATCGGCTTTTCGTCATCGGATTCTTCAATATTTTTTTTATCCGGCGCAGTTTCCGAATTTTTTTCGCTGCCGCCTTTGCGCATGATGAGTAAATGTGCTGCCGCTATATTTACGCCTTTGCTGTCGGCATATTTATCCGCAGATAATTGCCATTTTTCGGCGAGTAACTCCCGCATTTTTTCATCCGTGTTATCGGTTTCCAAAAAAGCTTTTAAACGATTTTCATTCACGTAAGGAATAGCAAAAATGCGCAACGGCACAACGCAACGCGGCAGCGACAATTCTAAAAATCCTTCATCGCAGCGCGTTATGCGCAATCCGGAAGGTAAATCGAATGGCGTGATGATAGTATTCGGAAATCCGATAAAAACGATGCCGCACTCGCGCGCAAAATGTTCCGGTACTTCAATGCGTTCCGGTGAGTCGTGATTGCCTGCAATAGCAATGACAGCCCGTGTTCCGTTATTCGATAAATTTTTGCAAGTCCTGTAAAGTAAATCTATGCTTTCATGCGGCGGGTTAAACGTATCGAACAAATCACCGGCAATTAAAACGGCATCAACATCATGCGCATCGGCAAGGCGTTCAATTTCCGCTAAAACAATTTCTTGTTCTTCGTGTCGGCTTAAATTTTCTAATTGTTTTCCGAGATGCCAATCGGCTGTATGCAGTATTTTCATTCCCAATATTTGATGCGCTCCGAATAAATAAGAGGCATAAATTTACATAAAATTTGAAGTAAGCGGGTGCCGAAGTAAAAATAATCAAAACCTTTTCCTATCTATTTAGTAGCCAAGTTCTAAAGGACGTGGCTACTGCTAAATACTTATGCCTTTTCAAAAAAAAATCCGCGCAAATTCGAATGGATACGAATTTTCACGGATTTTTTTTAAAGGTCTGTGGTAATTAAACGATGAAGTATGAATTATGAACGATATGGTTTTTAAGTTTCTGAAAGTGTGAATACAAAAGTTCCTACTTTGTGGTTCTTACTTTCCTACTTCATCGTTCAAAATTAACCGCCGATAGCTGCTCTGAAACGTTTATTCACTTCATCCCAATTGATGACGTTAAAGAAAGCGGCAACATATTCGGCGCGGCGATTTTGGTAGTGCAAATAATAAGCGTGTTCCCAAACATCTAAACCCAAAAGCGGCGTACCTTTTTTTTCGGCGATATCCATCAAAGGATTATCTTGGTTCGGTGTGGAAGAAATAAATAAATTTTTGCTTGCATCTACGCACAACCAAGCCCAACCGGAGCCGAAGCGCGTCATACCTGCCGCCGAAAATAGTTTTTTAAATTCGTCGTAGCTGCCGAAAGCACCGTTAATTGCCATTGCAATTTCGTGATCGGGTGCGCCACCACCGTTTTGTTTCATAATTTGCCAGAAAAAAGAGTGGTTCCAATGTCCGCCGCCGTTATTCCGAATAGCAGGTGCGAATTTTGAAATGCCGTGCATTAAATCTTCCAAAGATTTTCCTTGAGCTGTTGCATCAGCCGCAACGGCAGCATTTAAGTTTGTGACATATGCCGCGTGGTGTTTGTCGTGGTGGATACCCATAGTCATAGTATCAATATTCGGTTCGAGCGCGCTTGTAGCGTACGGCAATGCCGGTAATTCAAAAGTCATTGTGTTATGATTTTTAGTCGGTGAAAAAAGATTATTTTTAGCTAAAAAATTGCCGGCAACACCTGCCAAAGGTAAAGATGCCGGAACGGATTTCAGAAAATTGCGTCTTTTCATTTTTAATGGTAAATTAAGAATTGAAAACAGTAAGTGTTTTGAAAAAAAATTCAGTTTTCGGATTGTATTTCTTCATATTTTACAGTCTCGAGAAACAACAATAACCAAAGATAAAAGGTTTTTACGGAATTAAAAAATAATCCGCGCCTTTCATCGGTTTTAAATCGGATAAAATATATTCGTTGCGCGAAATATAAAGTAAAACTTCGTCGTAATACTCTTCAATCAATTTTCTGTTCGCCAAATTTTCCTCGAATAAAATTTCGTCAAGTGCTGCATCATCGAATACGGTAATATTTTTTTCTAAACAAAAACTATACACCGCCCACAACCAAAATAAAGTTAGAGTAACATGAAAGCCGGTGCCTTTATTACCTTTGCCGCACACTTCGTTGTAGTTCCAAATCCTGCGCTTCATCTCTGTAAATGCATTTTTCCCGTAGTGTAACACAACGTACAAAGCTACGATTAAGTGTGCTTCGTGCGTCCATTCTTCTTTCGGCAGCGTGGCATCTTCGTGTGTTTTTATAATTTGAATAGCTTCTTGTGTTGTCATTAAATACATAATCAAGTGCTAAATGCGAATTGTAAAAATAATTCGATAATTAATTTTTTCGAAATTTTACTTAAATTTGAATGAATTTACACAAAAAAAACTGCTGAACACCGAGCGTGCACAGCAGTTTTTTTATGTAAATGCCCGAAAGCGGGTTCAAAATATTATTTTTTAAAAGGTAACGCATTCACCCGACGACCGCACAAATAACCTAAACGCACACCTTCGTCGCAATCCATGCGCCAATGAACGCCTAACCAAATACGCGAATAGGCATTTTCAATAGCCATATCGTAAAACGAACCGAATGAACGCGGTGTGCCGTTGAAATCCGTGCGGTTTTGGTGACAACGATCCGTTAAAGCAAAATCTTCACCGAAAACACCCGTCAATGCCTCAGCTGCCGCCGCACCGAAAGTGGAGTGACCGCTCGGATAAGCCGGAAACGATGGCGTTGATGGTAAAAATCCGGTACTCGTTAAGTTACCAATGTTCCAATTCGGGTCAATATATTTCTGCATATACGTTACCGGACGTTCAACATTAAAAATGTATTTGGAATTCCAGCAGGCGACAGAAGCGTCGTTCAAAGCTAAACCGACTTTAGCAGACACTAAAACTGCTTTTTCCAAATTAGATTTATCTTGATTAATGGCTTGAGAAGTTATCGCTAACCAACGGCTTGGCGGGCTGAATGTAAAACCCGGTACATCATCGCTCCAAAATTCTGCTATCCAACGATCTTCGGCAGATTGCGGTGAAGTACGCGCATAAGTTTCCAAACCTTGTGCATAATAGGCAGAAGTTTTATCTGCGGAATAAGCAAGAGGTGGTTTTCCGACTTTATCTGCTTCTTGAATTGCAAACACGCGCACTTTACCCCAATAAGGAAATAAACCGCGCTCGTTGCCCGGCGGTGTCGGTACCCATTTTCCGATGCCGGCTGGCGGAGTATAGGTGGTCGGACGCGGCGTGAGATAAGCATCGTGTCCGTAAGCATCGGTTGTGGAAAAATCCCAAACGGCTTGTGCTACTTGAGCACCGTAATCTTTTGAACGGTTATAAACTTCTGAAGTCGTTTGATTGGCGTATTGCGCATTCAAGCTGCTTTCTAAAGAAACGATTTGGAACACATCACTGGTGCGCACATTAGCGAAGAATTTTTTGAATAAATTGGCATAAACACTATTGACAACAGTAGGCCAGTGGTATTCTTTACCCGCTACTACTTTCGGTATAATTAAACCGGCATAACGCGGTGCTATGGATTGGTAATCTGTTGTACCGCTCACTGTAGCCTCGTAAACAGCTAAACCTAAATAACCCGTCATTCGCGCCGCAGGACAAGGGCGGTAACCGGAAGCGTAACGCTCGACAAGCAAAAACATATCCTGCCATTGCGTAACAACGGAAGCATCGTAGTCTTTGACGGACTTTATTGCTTGAACATTGGAAGTAACAGTAGTATCTTGCTTACACGCCGCGAAAAAAATAATGAACATGAAAAGACATCCGAAAATACGGAAAAATTTGGTAGATTTTGACATGGGAAATCAATTTACAGGTGTTAAAACACTATATACAGAATAACTTCACTAAAATAATAACTTCTAAAATAAAAAAAATTAAAAATTTGTTTTTAAAATGCTTTAACACCGGTAATTCTTGCAAAATTAATAGCATTAAAGTTTTGGTGCAATACTTTAATTCGGGTATTTGCTAAATGGGTTAAAGTTTTGTGACATTGTATTCAATCTTTTTTTTTCATTTTCCAACGTTTGTGCGACCATAACCAATCTTCGGGTTTATGACGAATAAGAGTTTCCAGTTCTTGCATAAACATTTCAGTAATGCCTTGCGGAGGAATTAGACGCGGCACATCGGTTAATAATTTTAATTTTATTGTATAAAATCCGCGTGTGACTCGTTGGATATCAATGTAATATACCGGCAGGTTGTACAATCTCGCATATACATCAGCACCACGCAAACACGCTGTATCTTGATTTAAAAATTTTACCCAATGCGACTTTGGTGAAACCGGACTTTGGTCACTAACTAAAAGAAACGTGGATGGAACATTTTTTTCGTTAGCAAAATCTTTAAAAACTTGTGCCGGTTTATTTACGGATACAAATGCCAAACCTGTAGAAATTCGATTTTTTAAAGTAAAATCGTTGATATAATTGTTGGATAAAGGCTTGTAAAAAGCAAAGTTTCTTCTATCAATATACAAAGAATATGCCAAAGCAACTAATTCCCAATTGGCGAAATGTGCCGCCACTTGTAAAGAATGTCCGTTGAATCGTGTTTCATCGTTAATAATTTCCGGATTTAGAAATTTACATTTTTCACGTATTTCTTTTTCGGACATACTGAAGCTTTTTAAACTTTCGACAATAATATCCGACATATTGGTGTACGATTTCCGGCAAATGTCTTCCAGTTCTTCTACGGATTTTTCCGGAAAAGAATTTTTTAAATTCGTTATTATTACTTCGCGCCGATATTTTACCACTTTATACAACAACCAACTTAAACCGTCCGATATTTTATATAAAAGAGGGAAAGGTATAAACCGAAAAATAAAAATAAAAACCCTGAAAAATAAATAAGACAACATTCAGTTTAAGCGTTTAAAAGTAAGTATACGAAAAAACGAAGCGTAAAGATAATACGAATCGGTTTTAAAATTTGTTTTGTGCCGTTTTGTTGTACTTTTAAAGTTGTAAAGCATTTTTTCGACCGATTTTATCATTTTTAAACCAAAATTTTAAATAAATCACGCACATGGTTTTTATAAAAGACATTACCGATTATTTAGAAAGTATCGCTCCGTTATCGCTTCAAGAAAAATACGACAATGCCGGACTCATTATCGGAGATTCAGAAACACCCGTTGAAAAAATATTGGTTTGCTTGGATGTTACCGAAAAAATAATAGAAGAAGCGATAGAAAATAAAATAAATTTAATAGTATCGCATCATCCGGTTGTATTCACACCTTTGAAAAAACTGACAGGAAAAACATTCGTAGAGCGCATCATTCTGAAAGCGATTAAAAACGGCATTGCACTGTACGCGATACATACCAATTTGGATAACGTTTATCATAACGGCGTGAACGCGGAAATTTGCACATTCTTGGATATTTTCAATACGCGCATACTCGTACCGAAACGCGGTGTATTAATGCAATTGACAACGTTCGTTCCGCCGGATTATACTCAAAAAGTTTTAAATGCTTTGTATGATGCGGAAGCCGGAAAAATAGGTGCGTACAAAGATTGCAGTTTCCGCACTGTCGGCACGGGCACTTTTACGCCCATCGAAAATGCACAACCGTTTATCGGCGAAAAAAATATACGAACGGAAGTAGGGGAGGAGCGCATTGAAGTCATTTTTCCGGAGTATTCGGAACGTAAAATAATGTCGGCATTGCGCAACGCGCATCCCTACGAAGAAGTCGCATATTATTTGCACACGCTGGCAAACGTGCATCAAGATGTGGGAAGCGGTATGATAGGCGAGATAGAACCGACCGATGCTTTGATGTTCCTGAAAAAAATAAAAACCGTTATGCAAGCCGGCGTTGTGCGATACACGGCTTTAAGTGAAAAAAAAATAGCGAAAGTTGCCGTTTGCGGTGGTGCCGGCAGATTTTTATTGAACGATGCTATAGCGCAAGGTGCGGATATTTTTATAACATCCGACTTTAAATACCACGATTTTTTTGAAGCAGACGGAAAAATTATTGTCGCCGATATCGGTCATTTTGAATCCGAACAATTTACCGTTCATCTATTGAAAAGTCTGTTGAAAAAAAAATTTGAAGATATTTTTGTTTTATCTGCAAGTTTTTCTACTAATCCGGTAAACTTTCTTTAATTTTGCGCGTTTTTTATTTAAAATGTTTTTTAAAAACAGTTAAATAATACTATCCTTCAATTTCGCAAAATAAAAATATTAATATGGCAGCCGCAGTAAATGAATTATCCACGTTTGACAAACTAAAGCAGTTGTACGATTTACAAATCGCGGATTCTGAACTCGATGAAATTCAAAACCTGAAAGGTGAACTTCCGATGGAAGTGAACGATCTTGAAGACGAACTCGCCGGTTTGGAAACACGCATACAGAAAGCGCAACAAGCTACAGATGATTTGGAAGCGGAAATAAAAAAACACAAAGACGGTATCAATACGTCCGAAACGTTGATTGAACGCTATAAAACGCAATTGGAAAACGTAAAAAACAATCGCGAATACGAAGCACTGAACAAAGAAATTGATTTACAGGGTCTCGATATTCAGTTAGCCGACAAACGCATCCGCGATGCGCAACGCAATATTGATGCTAAAAACGAAACTGTTGATGTTGCGAAGAACCGCTTAACGGCAAAGAAAAAAGAATTGGACATTAAGCGCGTCGAACTCCAAAAAATATTGGAAAAAACCGAAAAAGAAGAAGAAAAACTTCGCAAAAAATCGGACAAAGCGCGTAAAGGTATTGATACACGCTTACTGAAATCGTATGACAAAACCCGCGCTTCTTATCGAAACGGATTGGTGGTGGTTGGTATCATGCGCGAAGCTTGCGGCGGTTGTTTCAATCATATCCCGCCGCAATTACACGTTGAGGTGAGTTTACACAAAAAAATAATTGCTTGCGAACATTGCGGACGTATTTTAGTTGACGAAAGTATCACAAATCCGCAACCGGAAGCAGTAGCGTAAATAAATTATGAATTTTTTATGAACTTTGAATTATAAATTTTTCAAAAAAAATCATAATTCATAATTCATAATTAAAAAGATAGAGGCGGTAGTTGTAAAACTGTTGCCTCTTTTTTTATTCAATGCGCAATTAGTATTCCGTATTTTCATTGTAAATTTGCGAAAGTAAATGTGCATTTGACCTTAAACTAGATGAATTTTCCGTCGATAATTTATGATATTTTGCGTTGGTTTACCGTGCTTGTGCTTGTCGGAACCATAGCGATCGGATTTTTTACTGCGTTTTTGTTTTTTATACGCCGCGACAGAGAAAACCCTTGGGTGAATCGTTTTTTTTTACTTTTAATTGTAAGTACTACGCTCACACTTTCGGATAATTTTTTAGATTATGTCGCGCTCACCGACAAACATAAATCTTTATCGGTTTTGCCGTTTTATATGTCGTTCGCGCTCGGTCCTTTAACTTTTTTTTACGTAAAAAGCCGTTTGTACGCGCATTTCAAACCGCGCCGCAACGATTTAAAGCATTTTATTTTACCCATCGTCCAGTCTGTTTTACTGACAGTTGTTTCGGTCAGTAGTGTAGCATCGAAATTGGCGTTTGAGAAATATTTTTTCAGTCCGTTTTACGGCAATTTTGAAAAAGGTATCTTCGTTATTCAGTATTTAGCGTATTTATATTTTGCCTATCGGTTCATCGAACATTTCAAAACGGCACTCGGCAACGAATACCGGCGCAAAACGGAACTGGTAAAATTTCCGGTGATAAAAAAACAGATATTGGTCGTCGGTTGGTTAAAGCGGTTTATTAAGGTAGCAATTATTTTATTTATTATTCACGGTACATTCGTTTATACGGATTATTTCGGCTACCGTTTTTTAGATTCTAATTTGCAAACAAAAGCACTTTTTTCATCGGTTTATCAATTATCTTTCGCTGCTTGTTTAATTTGGCAGTGCATTAACGGTATTTTTGCTCTACGCATCAAAATATAGAACCATTTCGAATTTTAGGTATTATATTTAGGAATTTTTAACTACAAATCATTTTACTTATTACTGCTACAAATATTTCGGTGCTCTGCACCTATTGCGATACATCAGTTATTAATTATTAATTTTCAATTCCTTAAGTGGCTTTACAACAACGATTCAGAATAATACATACGGCGCGTTTGGTGTTGGAACAAAACGGAGAGGTACTTTTTTTGGCACAAACCAAACAAAACGGCAACGGATTTACTTTGCCGGGCGGAAAAATTCAAGGCGCTGAATTTGCTAAAGATGCCCTCGTAAGAGAAATAAAAGAAGAAATCGGATTGGAGGTAAAGAAAAAGCAACTTGTTTTGCGCCACGTCGCTTTCAAAAAATTGAAAAGTTTGATTGAAATCATTTTCTTTTTTTATACGGATATTCTTACCGGCGATCCGGTTATTTGTGAACCGGAAAAGTTTAAAGAAATACGATGGTTTATGCCTAAAGATTATCCGGTAAAAATGCCGCCCATCATAAAACAATCTTTGAAACGCATTCATGACGGAAAATTCTATACCGAATTTCCGAAACCGAAAAAGAATAAAAATAATCCGAATACAGAACCCGCTATCTTGATGAAGGATCTGAACGATAAAAAAAAGAAAAAATCGCTTGAAAAAGTGAAATCCGGTGAAACCGTAAAACCGGTTACGAATAAAACGGAAACGAATATAGATGATAAAAAAAAGAAAAAACTGCTCGGTAAACAAAAAGAAAAAATAAATCCGAAACAAGACAACGCAGCGGATTCGCTGATGCCTAAATTAAAATGAATACGAACGGAAAATATTTTTTATCGAATTTAGAAAAAAAACTCAAGCACTTACGTCCGATATTGACCAAAGTAGCGGATACTATTCGCTTGGAAGATATTTCCAATTATCCGATTATAGTCCTTTCCGAAACGGAATTATTGATGGGTGTGCAGGTCTTTGATGCGCAAACAATACCCGAAGCCGGTTTTATTTATGCTTCCACGCTCGAAGAATTTCATGCCAAAGGTATCATCACATCCGATCGGCTCGAAGATTTTAAACAACTGTATCAAACTCATAAAAATGAATTGTGTTGCTTCGTCAGTAATCCGGAAGGTGGCGCGCAATTTGTATTCTTTTAGATTACAGACGTTGGACATCGGACATTGGATTTTTAGTAATTACCGTAATTTTTTTTTACGAATGACTGATTTATTTTCCAACGTCCAACGTCCAACATCCAACGTCCTGATATGTTAAAAATACTTTTAATTGAAGACAATATCGGCGATGTATATTTAGTAAAAGCATTGCTCGTACAATCCGATTTTGCCGGAAGCGAAATCGTCAATTGTGTCACGCTGAAAGAAGGATTGGACGCACTGTCTCAACAAGAATTTTCAATTGTATTGCTTGATTTATCTTTGCCGGATTCTTTGGGTTTCGATACTCTAAATCAACTCATTTCAAACTTTCCGGAAGCTACTGTTATCGTGATGACGGGTTTGGGTGATCGAGAAATCGGTTTAAAATCCGTGAAAGCAGGTGCGCAAGATTTTTTGGTGAAAGGTAAATTCGATGCCGATTTGCTCGCAAAAACATTGCATTTCGCAATTGAAAGAAAAAAAGTATTAGTTACGCTCGGTTTGGCACAAAAAGCACGCGAAGTAGCGGAAGCTTCTGCTGCACTGAAAGAACAATTTATTGCCAATATCAGCCACGAAATGCGTACTCCGATGAATGCAATTTATGGTATGTCGCATCTGCTGGCAAAAAATCCGCTCAATTCCGAACAAAACGGGTACATAGATTCCATAAAACAATCGAGTGAAATTTTATTGGGTGTAATAAACGATGTATTGGATATATCTATCCTGCAAAACGGTAAAATGATTTTTGAAGAAAAAGCATTTAATTTGCCGGAATTACTTTACAACGTCGTGAACGTGATGCACTATAAACGCGAAGAAAAAGATTTGGAATTTCATTTGTCCATATCTGATTCGGTACCGCAAATAGTAGTCGGCGATAAATTGCGCCTCAATCAAATTTTATTCAATATTGTCGGTAATGCCGTAAAATTTACGGATAAAGGTTTTGTAAAAATTTCCGTAGATACAGGAAATAATACGGGAGAAAACTTGCTTCTGAAATTTGATATACAAGATTCCGGTATCGGTATTCCGGACGATAAAATAAATATTATTTTCGATTCTTTTACGCGCATACGTACAAAAGACAGATTGTTTGAAGGTACCGGTTTAGGGCTTTCTATCGTAAAAAATTTGGTCGAGTTGCAGAACGGTAGTGTAAGTGCAACAAGTAAATTGGGCGAAGGCACGACCGTGACAGCAGTTATTCCTTTCAAACTTACAAATAATTTATCTGTAAACGACATTGAAAATCCGAAATTCGGTATCCGAAAGCAAAAATTGTACGAAAAACCTTTCCGATTGTTATTGGTAGAAGACCATAAAGTAAATCAATTGGTAGCACGAAAAACTTTAGAGAAGCGATTCAATAAAATTGAAATTGTTATTGCCGAAAACGGAAAAATTTGTATTGATTTAATCGAATCCGACGAAGTGTTTGATATTATACTTATGGATATTCAGATGCCGGTGATGGACGGAACAGAAGCGACGGCATACATTCGTAAAAATATGCCGTACTTTAAAACACCTATTCTCGCCATGTCCGCGCACGGCTTTATGTCGAAGCGCGATGTATATCGCGCTCAAGGTTTCGATGATTTTATTCTCAAACCGTTTAAACCCGACGAACTTTTCGCTACGATTGAACAATATGTTTTTGCTGTACCTGATTTTATAATTTAATTAAAAGACAACATGAAAACCTTAACGGCTATACCTTATGTCAATTTAAAACATTTTTCGGAAATGTGCGGCGATGACGCCGAGACAATGCACGAAATAAAAATAGAAATTTGTAAAGAAATTCCAATAGAATCAGAGAAACTGAATCGCGCTTCATCACAAAAAGATTGGGAAGAAGTGTTTCAAATTGCACACAAACTGAAAATGACTTTTTCTTTTGTAGGTAACACAGAATTGGATACATTGGTAAAACTTACCGAATTTTCCGCACGACACAAAATTGATGTCCATGAAATTCCGGATTTAGTTAAACAAATTTTACAGCAATGCAAACCGATATTGCTTGAGCTATCCCGATAATTTTAATTCTGTTCGGGTTAATCTAAAAAATTTCAGTGCCCTAAAAGTTTATTCAAGGCATTATCATTTGAATCGGCATCAAATACAGCACTTACCGGAATCGTAAAACCTTCAATTACAGGACTTGTAATTTCATCGCGTATCGAATAAATTTTGGCAGGAAGATAAGCAGCTTTTTCATCAACCGGCAATAAATATTGTTCTGTCGTTTGTTTTAATGGATCAATTATCCAATATTCTTGAACACCGTGCGCTGCGTAATCTTCTTTTTTTATAGTTCGATCGGTACGTGCAGTTGATTTTGAAAGTATTTCTACAACAAAATCCGGAGCCGGAAAAAGCATTTGCCCTTTAGTAAAGGTATGTGCTTTTTCTTCTTTATAAAAAACAATATCCGGTTCAAAATCATTGTGCGTTAAACTCACCATAACATTTTCAACACCAATTCGCCCTAATTTTTTGCGTCGAGCAAATACACTGATAATACTTGATAACAAATCGGAGACTTTCCAATGTTCTTCCTTAACAGGTGAATGAATGACTACTTTGCCTTCAATAAATTCTGCTTTTGTATCACTATCTACCCAATTGTAAAAAACTAAACGACTTTTAGCTTCATCAGCTAAAGATTGCTTTATAGTTTCTACGAGTTGGGAAGATTCGGGACTTTTTAAAATTTGTCGAATAGCGGCATTCATTATCATGTAAAAAATAATTTTTTTACAGAATTACGCCTTATTCTGTCCGAGTAAAAAAGAGAATAAATCGTTTTGGGAATTGGTAAGTTATTTTTTAAAAATCCCCTTACAACAGCTCCCTCATATAAGTGGCTAAATCTTTGTCGCCGCGACCCGATAAATTTATTACGACAATATCTTCTTTTTTAAATTTCATCTCCTTGAGTGCCGCAAAGGCGTGTGCCGTTTCAAGTGCCGGAATGATGCCTTCCATTCTCGACACAAAAGATGCGGCTTCGAGTGCTTCATCGTCGGTAATACTGATTGCTTGCGAGCGACCCGTGCGAATTAAATGCGCGTGCATCGGACCAATCCCAGGATAATCCAAACCGGCGGAAATAGAATGCGGCTCTACAATTTGTCCGTCTGCAGTTTGCATCAACAACGTTTTGCTGCCATGAATAATACCATTTGTTCCGAGAACGGAAGTGGCTGCCGAAAAACCGGAATTGATTCCTTTCCCTGCCGCTTCTACCGCAATAAGTTTTACATCTAAATTGTCAAGAAAATGATAAAATGCACCGGCTGCATTTGAACCGCCGCCAACGCAAGCGATGACGTAATCTGGATTTTCTCTGCCGATTTTCATTTTAAGCTGTTTTTTTATTTCCGCACTGATAACGGATTGAAAACGTGCCACCATATCCGGATAAGGATGCGGACCTACGACCGAACCGATGATATAATGCGTATCTTCAGGATTATTTATCCAATCGCGTATCGCTTCATTCGTTGCGTCTTTCAAAGTTCTGCTGCCCGACATAGCAGGACGCACTTCGGCACCGAGCATTTTCATGCGCGCGACATTCGGTGCTTGACGTTCAATGTCCACCTCACCCATGTACACGATGCACGGCAATTTCATCAAAGCGCAAACTGTCGCTGTTGCAACGCCGTGTTGTCCGGCACCGGTTTCTGCGATGATGCGCGTTTTGCCGAGTTTTTTTGCTAAAATAATTTGTCCTATCGTATTATTTATTTTATGCGCACCGGTATGACACAAATCTTCGCGTTTCAAATAAATTTGCGCGCCGTAAATTTCCGAGAGCGTTTTGGCGAAATACAACGGCGTTGGTCTGCCGACATAATCGCGCAACAAATTTTTAAATTCCTTTTGAAATTCACGCGTTCTTACGATTTTTAAATAATTTTTGCGCAGCGTTTCCACATTGAACCACAACATTTCCGGAATGTACGCACCACCAAAATCGCCGTAAAAACCTTCGTTGTCGGGTTGATAATTGCCGATAGTTATTTCTGTATTTTTTTGCATGAGTTATTATTACTTGTATGAGTTATTAGTGGTGCAGCGCACCCGAATATTTGTAGAAAAAAACCGACCTAATTTGGTGGTGCAGCGCACCGGAATATAAAATGTTGAAGTTTAATATTCCGGTGCGCTGCACCACCCATTTTATTTATAATTATTTCTACAAATATTCCGGTGCGCTGCACCACCTATATTCTATAGTTATTTCTACAAATGTTCCTGCGCGCCACACCTTATTTAATTTGAATTTATCTAATTAAAAGAAATCAAAAAGATATTCCGGTTTATAATCAATTTCATTTTTCTCTAACATCTCTAAATATTCCTCTTTAAAAGTTTTCTTTTTATGATGCTCTTCTTGATTTAAAATATATTTCACGACTGTATCAATCTGAGAACGTGAATGCGAGAATGCACCATAACCAACCTGCCAATCGAATTTAAAATTTGAGAATTTTTGTTCCTTGATCCACACGTTGCTTGCTGTTTTAATATCTTCAACTAATTTCGTTAAAAGATGATTTTGATTGTACCCTATTAAAATATGAATATGATTGGGCATTGATCCAATCGCCAACAATTTGTGTTTATGGTTGTGTACAAGCCCCGTAATATATTTCTCCAAATTGTCTTTCCACTCTTTTTGAATAAGTGCATCTCGATTTTTGACAGCAAAAACAATATGGACGTAAAGTTGTGTATAAGTATTCGCCACGCGAGTATGTTTTATAAAATTTTTAATCTATCAACACAATACAATTGGTGCAGCGCACCGGAATATTTGTAGTAAAAAATCAAGACGATTTAGTGGTGCAGCGCACCGGAATATTAAACTTTCACATTTTAATATTCCGGTGCGCTGCACCAGTCATGTTATTTGCAATTATTTCTACAAATATTCCGGTGCGCTGCACCAGTCATGTTACTTACAATTATTTCTACAAATGTTCCAGTGCGCTGCACCAGCCATGCTATTTATAATTATTCCTACAACTATTCCAGTGAGCTGCACCAAGAATTTTCTTAAAAAAATTATTTCAAACTTTCCGAAAAAATTTTCACCGCTTCCACATTTTTCACCGCCGGTGTAATTTCAAATTTTGAATTTATATCTACACCAAAAAATTTTTTATTTTTTATTTTTTTTATGTCGTCCACATCAGTCAAACTGATTCCGCCGCTTAAAAAAAAATTTTTCTTGCCGCGATATTTTTTTAAAATATTCCAATCAAATTTTTGTCCGGTGCCGCCGTGTTGAATCGGCGTTTTGGTGTCGAACAAAAAATTATCTACCACATCGGCATATTTTTCCGTTTGTGAAAAATCGAAATCGTCGCCGACTGAAAATGCTTTCCAGATTTCTATACTTTTCATTTCTAATTTCAACAGCCGGCAAAACGCAGGCGATTCCGCACCATGTAGTTGAAAAATTCGAAAACCGAAATCGTCATGCAGGTGTGCGATAAAATCTAAATGTTCATTCACCACCACCGCAACGCGCTCAATATTTTCAGGTATACGCGCAGTTTCAAACACGTCGTTATCCATGACAAATCGCGGCGATTTTTCGTAAAAAATAAATCCTAAATAATCTATCGGCAATGCGGCGATGGCTTCAATGTTTTCAACGTCGCGCATACCGCAAACTTTAACCTTTAACGATGAGCGATGAGCGATGAACGATGAGCACTCATTAGTCAAATCCTTTTCTTTTTTTAATTTAGTTTCTTTTATTTTTTTCTCTATACCCAATTTTTTGTTCATCTTTCATCGTTCAACGTTCATCGTTAATATAAAATCTGCTAATGATTTTGCCGGATCATCTGTTTTCATAAAAGCTTCGCCGATGAGAAAACCTTGAAAACCGTGTGTGCGCAGTTCCGCGATGCGTTCGGGTTGTGAAATTCCGCTTTCCGAAATCTTGATAAAATTGTCCGGAATAAATTTTACTAAATCAATCGACGATTGAACCGACACTGAAAAAGTTTTTAAATTACGATTATTGATACCGATAAAATTCACAGCATCATCAATTTTATCTAATTGCTCCGCATCATGCAGTTCGAGTAAAATTTCCAAGCCGACATTTTTTGCTGTTTGTGCGAGGTGCCTGATTTCTTTTTTCGTCAAACATTCCGCAATCAGCAACATAACATCGGCACCCATAGCTTTTGTTTCAAAAACTTGGTATTCATCTATAATAAAGTCTTTTCTCAAAACCGGAATATTCACGCGCTTCGTCGCACTCATCAAATCATGGGTAGAACCGCCAAAAAAATAATTGTCGGTCAAGATAGACAAACACGATGCACCGGCTTTTTCATAACCCGTTGTCACCGCAACCACATCCGAGTGTTCGCGTATCCAACCCAACGACGGCGATTTGCGTTTGTGTTCGGCAATAATTCCGCTTGCACCTTCGCTTCTTAATTTTTTTTGCAACGAGCGTGTCGCCTCTTTGAAATAGGCACTTTTTGTGAGTTCAATCAAAGGTGTCGCCATTTTGCGCTCTGCAACTTCTTTTTTCTTATGTTCGACAATTTTTTCTAAAATATCCAAGCTGAATTATGAATTATGAGTTATGAACAGTAATTTTTTAAAGCCTTGAAAAGGCGCAATCAATAGCACAGGGCAACGCCCTGTGTATTTTATTAAAACGCATTTTAGCTCTGAAAGAACGCAATCTTACGTGTTTAATGGAGAAACGATTACGCTCTTTCAGAGCTAAAATTTTTATTTTTGTTTTCACAGGGCGTTGCCCTGTGCTATTGATTTTGCTCTTTCAGAGCATTTTTTTCAAATTCTTCGGCTTCTTGAGCGATAATGAGCATCTTATCTAATTTTTCTACGAGAGAATCAGGCACTTTATCATTATAAGCACATAATTGATAATCAGAATTCCACTTATTGTCATTTTGATTATGATATAACCAAGCAAACCTAGAACCTTCGTTTACATTTCTAAATACAATTTTAAACTTATTTTTAATAAATTCTTTAATTTCGTTGTGTTTTTTTGAATCTTCAAAAACCTTCAAGGCTTCAATAATTTCAAATCCATACAAGAATCCCTTGTCATATCCATAACAAAATTGTAAATTATTACGCTTCAACCATTCATTTTGAAAAATAAAAAATTTTTTTTCCTTCTCAAAACTAAAGTGAGACAATTTTTTTTCATCTGTATAAGATTTCAATGGATGTTCAAATCTTTTTAGCAGTTCATCATTTACTTTATCGCCTAATTTATTGGTTTCAAGAAATGCTTCAAGATTTTCTTTTGAACTCAATATCAGTTCGATTAAATCATTTTCCATTTTATTATTTAAAGTTTGATTAGTGAGATATTTTATTAAATAAATGTACTGTTTAATAGTTGATTCTAAAATTGAATGTTTGTCTGCTTCTTCTCTGCATTTTTCTAACCAATTGATGATTTCTTTTTCGTAAGAGATACAATTGTAATCAGTCCCTTCTATAAGATGACCAACGCTGTCATCATGAGGCTTTTTGTCTTGCTCAAGGGTTAAATAAAAAAGAGATACCCTTGATTCAGACTTATGATATTTCAATAGTTGTTTATCTTGATCACGAGCATAAATTTTGTTTTCAATAAAAATACTACTGCCCTCTGATTCGATTACGATATCTATAAAGCCTTTTTTATCAATTTCATTTATTTTTACATTAACATACTTTTCAAGTGTTACTGAAGCACTACCAGTTTCAAAATTATCCAAAATAAATTTAAATGAGCTTTTTGATTCATTTAACTGTTGGTCAGAGTTTATTTTTTCAACCTCAGCAATAAATAATTTCAAAAATACATCACCTTGTGAATGACTGCCTTTAGGATTTAATAATTCTGCCAAAAAAGCAGAATGTGTTCTTACTTCTGCCGTTTCCATTTTCAAAATCTTAAAAATATTAAACTTTTCGCCAGTTTTTTCTGCATCATCATCATACCTTTTACTAATACTTGATACTTCGTTAAGTAAGTTTTGAATGTCTTTAATTTCTTCCATACAATAAGAGTTAGGTGTTTTACGTGAATAATTTACAAAGATATTAATTTTTTCAATTGCTCCAACGCTTTTCCGGATTGTAACGCTTCTTCCGCTTCTAAAATACAATCTTCGAGAGATACATTTGGTTTGATACAATTTATTGCAACACCGGCATTTGCGGTGACGACATCGCGTTGTGCTTTTGTGCCGTTGCCTTCCAATATGTTTACGAATAATTTTCCGGCTTGTTCGACGGTATCGCCGCCGAATAAATCTTGGGGATTTAATATTTTTTTACCGAGATTTTGGGGTGACAATGTGGCTTCGCGATCGTTCATCAATAATTTAAAATCGCCGGTCAGAGATATTTCATCGTAGCCGTCGAGTGCGTGAATGATAGCAAATTGTTTGCCCGGTATTTTTTGAAAAATATATTTATACAAGCGCGCCAACTCTAAACTAAACACGCCGGACATTTGATATTTCGGTCGCGCCGGATTTACAACCGGTCCGAGCATATTGAAAAAAGTTTTTACGCCGAGTTGTCGCCGAATCGGTCCCACCGTTTTCAATGCCGGATGAAAAAGCGGCGCGTGCAAAAAGCAAATATTCGTTACATTAATTTGTCGGCGCAGCGTATCTATATCATTCGTGAATTTATATCCCACAAATTGCAACACATCCGATGACCCGCTTGCCGATGAAACACCGGTGTTACCATGTTTCGCTACTTTGTATCCTGCACCCGCAATCACAAATGCCGCGAGTGTAGAAATATTAAATGTATTTTTTCCGTCGCCGCCGGTGCCGCACACATCAATAGTATCAATACCTTGCAAATCAACGGGAATGCACAATTCCATGAGTGCTTCTCTGAAACCTTCAAACTCACCCACCGAAATAGGTCGCATGAGATAAACGGTAACAAATGCTGCAATTTGTGCGTCATTGTATTTTCCCGCCGAGATATTAATCAAAATATCTTTGGCTTCCTGCTTCGATAGTTTTTTGTGCTCGAAAAGTTGATTCAGAATTTGCTTCATTCTTAATGGTAAATGGTAAATATTTAATGGTAAATGGTAAACGGTAAATGGTAAATGATTTTATTGAAAAGATTTACCATTTACCGTTTACCATTTACCATTTAAAAAACATACTCAATCGCATTATGTGATACCGGTGCATCTTTTTGGTGTAAAAAATTTTTTAAAATTTGTTTGCCGTAATCCGTCATCACACTTTCCGGGTGAAATTGTACACCTTTTACGTTGTATGTTTTGTGTGCGAGTGCCATGATAACACCTTCCGCACTGTCCACTGCAGTGATTTTCAAATCATCGGGAAAAGTTTCTTTCACCGAAGCCCATGAATGATAACGACCGACGAGAATTTCCGGCGGTACGTTTTTGAAAATCGCATCACTTCTATCCGTGATTTTAATAGCGGTGGCAACGCCGTGATAAACTTTAGGCAAATTGTAAAGCGTTCCGCCAAATGCTTCCGTTATCGCTTGATGACCGAGACAAACACCGAAAATGTTTTTCGTCGGTGCATATTTTTTTATCAGTTCGGGCATAATACCGGCATCTTTCGGTAAACCCGGACCGGGTGATAGAACGATGTAATCGTACTTCTCTACATCGTGTAAAGCAATTTTATCATTTCGAAAAACATCCGGTTTTTCGCCCGTCAATTCAGTGATGTATTGAACGAGATTGTACGTAAAGCTGTCGTAGTTATCAAGGACAAGAATTTTCATGATATTAGTTGAATTTGTTGGTTTAATTAGGTTAGTTGGGTTATTTGAAATTTTTTTGTGTTTCAACTTTCGGAAAGTTTAAAACTTTCGGAAAGTTTTTAAACACAAACTAGCTCAACCAACCAACTAACAAACTGACCAACTAAGATTAAGATATTTCTAAAGCTTTTTTCAAAGCACCTAATTTATGATGCACTTCTTGTAATTCTGTTTCTTCTACACTTGAAACCACAACGCCGCAACCGGCTTGACGATGTAATATATTATCCTTACTCAAAAAAGAGCGAATGACGATAGCATGTGTTAAATCTCCGTTGAAACCGATGAAGCCTATGCCGCCGCCGTAAAAATGTCGGTTCTCGGGTTCCATATCTGCGATGAGTTCGATGGCTTTATATTTCGGTGCGCCGCTTAAAGTGCCGGCGGGAAAAGTATCCGCAAAAACATCAATCGGATTAATGCCTTCGCGCAATGCGCCTTCGACTTTCGATACGATGTGAATGACGTGACTGAAATACTGAATTTCTTTCAGCACTTTTACTTTTACCGATGTGCAGTGTTTACCCAAATCGTTGCGCGCTAAATCAACGAGCATGATGTGTTCGGCGTTTTCTTTAGGGTCTTGCGCGAGTTCGCGCGCGAGTTCGGCATCTTGTGCATCATCACCGGTGCGTCGGTACGTGCCGGCAATCGGATTCACGGTAGCGATATTGTCTTTAATAACGAGTTGTTGTTCGGGAGAAGAACCGAAAATTTTGTAACTGCCATAATCGAAATAAAATAAATACGGCGAAGGATTAACGCTTCGCAATGCGCGATACACTTGAAACTCGTCGCCTGTAAAAGCCTGTGAATAACGACGCGACGGTACAATTTGAAACACATCGCCGATTTGACAATGGTGTTTACCTTTTGTAATCATGTCGAGATAGGTGTCGTCGGTCATATTTTTTATCTCATCGCCGTGCATCGAAAATTCAAATATCGGTGTACTTTGGTTTTGAATAACAGCTTCCAAGGCATCAAGTTTACTCTCCTGACCTTCCGGAATGTTTTCTAAAATAATCATTTCATCTTTAAAATGATTAATCGAAATCACGAAACGATAAAGTGCATAATGCAAATCAGGTAAATCCGTTTTGCGTTTCGCTGCGTCGAAATGAATAGTATCGAAATACTGTACGGCTTCAAAAGAAGAATGTCCGAAAAAACCGTTCAGCGTTTTCTCTTGCGGTTCGACATTAAAAGAAGCGACAAATTTTTTAAATTCTGCCAATACTTTATCATTGGCGATATGTTTTGTGTATTTTTTTCCGTCGACAGTCATTTCCGATATTGTTCCGGTTTGCGCCGTAAAACGCGCAATCGGTTCGATGCCGATGAAAGAAAAACAATTTTCCAAACTCCGCGAGTCGCTTGATTCCAGCAAAACTGATTCGCTGTATTTGTCGCGTACTTTCAAATAAATACTTACCGGCGTTACAATATCGGCTAAATAGCGGCGCGTAATTGTTTTTATTTTTTGCATAGGACCCATGATTTAAAAGATTTCCTTGATGACCCTGATAAGATATTTAATACGATTAATTTTTTGTCTGAACATTCTGATTCAGAAAAAAATCGCAAATCGCAAATCGTAAATACAAAACGGCTTGTTGGGTGAACCAACAAGCCGTTTCAAAAATTATGCTGAAAAATAAATTCAAGTACATAAATGAAGAAGCAAGTCTATCACCAGCGCGGTTTATAGTTTTGCCACCACCAATTATTGTTTAAGTACTGAACCATTTTTTATTTTATTTTTTACTTCACTTCTAAATATGCCACAAAGAAATTTTAATTAATTGATACTTGCAAGTTTTACGCCGGTTTTTTTTGTTTCGGAATAGAAAAGTATTGTTTTTGTATCAAATATACTTTAGCACACGCGGATAGTTTCTCTGCAAACTAAGCAAGGTCGTGCGTAATAAAAGTCAAATTATTGATTATGACAATTTCAGCAACCATAAAATTAAAACCGAAAAAAGTTTCAAAACCCGTTCGAACTTATGCGGTTGTTGAATACTTAAAAAAAGAAGACCGAGCTTTTCACTAACCCGAATTTTTTGGCGAATAAATAATTTAAAAACCTTCTATATTTACCACCTGAAATAGAATTACGTTCAATAAACATTTCTATCCTTTTGAGTGAAATATATGAGTACGTAAGATTTCCGGATAAATAAATTATGGAACAAAATTCCGATGGATCAATTTTTAAAACGGTAGAAATACACCAATACTGTCATCAATAAAAATAAAATCAAAGTGTAACCCATTCCCCAACGCAAATTAGTGGCATCGGCAATATAACCGATTATCGGCGGGCTGACAAAAAAACCGGCATAACCGATAGTAGTCGCCATCGAAATACCCACACTCGGTAAAACTCCCGCCGTATTGCCGGCAGTCGAATAAATAATCGGAACAATAGAAGCAAGACTTAATCCGACGATAAAAAATCCGAAAAGAACGGCGTAAGAATTTAAAAAAATAAGGCTGAACGATAAACCGAAAAATGCTACGATTGAACTTATCAGTAACAATCGCCGTTTGCCGAGTTTCAACGTCAGAAAATCGCCGGCAAATCTTCCGATAGTCATCGCAGTTGTAAACGCCGTGAGTGCCACTGCCGCGAAAGCTACTTCTCTTCCGACAATTTTGTGCATATAAATAGCCGACCAATCGAGCAAACAACTCTCTCCGCTCATACCGCAAAAAGCAATCACACCGAGCGGTAAAATCGCGCGTGTCGGCAATCGAATGCCGGCTGAAGGTGTTAAATCGTTTTCAGATGTTTTCCGCGAATCGTCTAATAAGTAACGTGTTGCCCAAACGACGGCAAAAAAACAAAATATCGTTACGAACAAAAAATGTGTGGCGAACGGGATTTTATAATCGGCAAAAACAGCACCCGTAGCTGCACCTATAGCCGTACCGACACTGAACAATGCGTGAAATGATGCTATTATAGGACGACCGTACAATTTTTCTACCATCACGGCTTGTCCGTTCATCGAAACATCTAAAGCACCTGCCATAGCACCCCAACTCAAAAATAATGGCAATAAAGTAAGTGCGGACGGAAATAAAGGAATAAACGCCATCAAAACGCAAGTAGTAAGCGCGCCCCATTTGGTTATATTTTTGCTGCCGAATCGTACCGCCAATACACCCGTAAAAGGCATCGCTAACAGCGAACCGGCAGAAAAGAAAAGCAACAATTTACCGAGTTGCGCATTCGACATACCGAAATATTGTTGAAGTTCGGGTAAACGCGACAACCAAGTAGCAGTGATAAAGCCGCAAACAAAAAAAATTACGGCAACAGAAGCGCGTTTAATTCTATGAGGATTGGGCATAATTCAGACCGGAAATTTAAAAACACCGAGCGTTGGAGTTTGATATTGAAATAAAAGGCGAAAGGTAAAGGACAAACCACGAAATATAAAACGGTAAATTTATTTATGCCCGAATATTTCTCTTTTTATTATTCAGGCTTTTTTTTATATCCGACATCGCAGACCGAAAAATTTTTAAAATAAATTTCCCCAATGACGATATAAATAATAAACTCCGGCTAATAAAAACGGAATAAGAATCCATTGCAACACCCAAATAAAAATAAGCAACAGCGTCGGCGTTATCGGTATCAACATCCGGAACCATTCCGTTTTGCCGGAGCCGTACATTTTCGCGCTCAGAGGGCGATACAAAGTGTGCATTAAATGCTCTATTTTCCGAGCAAAGAAAAACCTAGCGGCGAAAATCTCATACACTTCTCCGCGTACCGTATTGTTTATATCTTTTGTTCGTCGTTCAATGCTGTTTGATATGCCGATTTTGTAGCGGAATAAATGACGGGTGTTACCGAGAATATAAATGTATCGGAAATCGAAAATGCGCTGCACTAAATTCATTTTTTTATTGTTTCACGCAAAATTAATTTAAAAATTTACGGCACCAATAAAAAACAAATAATTTTTTTATTTTTTTAAATAATTTTTTTTGTTTTTTGTTTTTTGTTTTTTGTTTTTTGTTTTTTATTTTTTCAAGTTTTTTTTCAATGTATCCCCGTAAAAAAAAACCGCATTGAAAAATATTTCGATGCGGTTCCTTTTTTTCAGAAGACCTAAAAATTTATTTCGGCGCTACATAAATATTACCCGTAGTAGCCGGTGCCGATATTTTTTGCTCAATGCTGCCCATTCTGGTAGGTGACGGATGTGTTTTTTTATATTGCGCGCCCAAAATCGGTGCTATTGCCAAAGCAATTAAACAAGAAAGTTTAATTAAAATATTCATCGAAGGACCGGAAGTATCTTTAAACGGATCACCGACCGTATCACCGACAACCGCCGCTTTGTGTGGCTCGGATTTTTTGTAAAACATTTCACCGTTGATAAGCACGCCTTTTTCAAAAGATTTTTTTGCATTGTCCCAAGCACCGCCGGCATTGGATTGAAAAATTGCCCATAATACGCCCGATACCGTAACACCTGCTAAATAACCGCCCAACGCTTCCGGTCCCATCAAAAAACCCAAAACAATCGGCGTGACAATGGTTATCGCACCTGGCGCAATCATTTCGCGAATGGCAGCTTTGGTAGAAATTTCTACGCAACGTTGATAATCCGGTTTACCGGTGCCTTCCATGATACCCGGAATTTCTCTGAATTGGCGACGCACTTCATTCACCATATCCATAGCCGCACGACCGACGGCGTTCATCGCGAATGCTGAAAAAACGACCGGAATCATACCGCCGACGAATAAACACGCGAGTACGTCTGCTTTAAAAATATTAATACCGTCAATGCCGGTAAACTTCACGAATGCCGCAAACAAACCCAATGCCGTTAAAGCGGCTGAAGCAATCGCAAAACCTTTACCGATAGCGGCAGTTGTATTACCGACAGAATCCAAAACATCGGTGCGCTCGCGCACTTCGCTCGGCAATTCCGACATTTCAGCGATACCGCCCGCGTTATCCGCAATCGGACCGAAAGCATCAATCGCTAATTGCATCGCCGTAGTTGCCATCATTGCGGATGCGGCAATTGCAACGCCGTAAAAACCGGCAAAAGCATAAGCCGTATAAATAGCAATCGCAAATAAAATAATCGGAAAAGCAGTAGACACCATACCGACACCTAAACCGGCAATAATATTAGTACCGGCACCAGTTGCGGAGCGTTGAACAATATCCATGACCGGTTTTTTTCCGAGTCCCGTATAATATTCCGTGATGGCGGAAATCAATCCACCTACTACCAACCCGACAATAACTGAATAATATACTTGATTGCTCGAAACTTCTATTAAACCTTGACCGAAGAAATTCATGTTCAAATGATCCGGCAACATCCATTTAATCACCGGATAGCAAACTATTGCTGTTAAAAGAATTGATACCCAATTACCGCGATTCAAAGCACTTTGTACGGCATCCGTTGAAACATTATTTTCGGGAACTGTCACAAACCACGTACCGGCGATAGAAAACAAAATACCCAATCCGGCAATCAACATCGGTAAAACAATCGGACCGATACCACCGAATTTATCCGTAAAACCCGGATTATCTCCGATAACATAATTACCCAATACCATCGTTGCTAAAACTGTTGCGACATACGAACCGAATAAATCGGCTCCCATACCCGCTACGTCACCGACATTGTCGCCGACATTATCGGCAATAGTAGCCGGATTGCGCGGATCATCTTCAGGAATGCCTGCTTCAACTTTTCCGACTAAATCCGCGCCTACATCCGCAGCTTTTGTATAAATACCACCACCGACGCGCGCAAATAAGGCGATGGATTCGGCACCGATAGAAAAACCGGCAAGAACTTCCAACACTTTTTCCATTTGATGCGTCGAGTTACCAGTGCCGCCCATAAACATAGTATAAAACAGGATAAAAAATACACTCAAACCGATCACCGCCAAACCGGCAACTCCCAAACCCATAACGGTACCGCCGCGAAACGAAACTTGCAAAGCTTTTGTAAGGCTGGTACGCGCAGCATTTGTCGTGCGTACGTTTGCTTTAGTTGCAATGCGCATACCTAAATTGCCGGCAAGTGCCGAAAACACGGCACCGAACACAAACGCCACCGCAATAAGCATACTCGAATTTTCAACCAACGTGGATTGAAATGCCAATAAACCAGCAGCCACTACCACAAAAATTCCCATTACGCGATATTCCGCGTTTAAAAATGCCAAAGCACCTTCGTGAATAGCATCGGCAATTTGTTGCATTTTGGCATTACCGGCGTCTTGCTTCGTCACCCACGACCACAAATAAGCCATGTAAATCAATGCGACCACGCCGAACAGCGGGATTAAGTAAATTAAATTTTCCATTCTTTAAAGTTCGTTTTTCTTTTTATGAAAATGATTGAATTGGCTGCCGGTTGTCAGCTATTAGCTTTTTTTCCATTTTGAAGCAAAAAAACTAAAGGCTAAAAGCCTATAGTCAAAAGCTAAAAGCCAAAAGTCCGCAAAACTAATTTGAAATTGTTTTTTTTCAAAGCATTAAAAATATCATTTTCAAATAATTTGCTTTTCAACGCATAAAAAATGATTTCGGATAATTTTTTCCGAAAATTTGTTTGATATTTGTTGCGAATTAAGTTGTTAACGAGAAATAAATAATTATAATTTTATTTCTCTCTTCCGAAAACGACGGAGTTGCTTTTTAAAAAATCAGACCAAGTTATTTTTAACTTTTATTACCTGTCAACAGCTTATATTAAATTCTGTTTTTTAAATCATGACAACACGTACCCATTATTTACTGCTTACGCTTATCGGATTTTTTTTCGGACTGAATTTTATCGCCGCACAAATGCCCGTTGGCAGAGACACGCTTTACGGGAATGAGTGGCTTGATTATTCGCAAACTTATTTCAAAGTTCCGATTGCTAAAGACGGCGTTTACAGAATCGGTACGGCGCAACTTCAATCTGCCGGCATTCCTTTAACGACCGTTAAAGGTAATCAATTTCAGTTGTTTCGATACGGACAAGAAATTAAAATTTTCACGACGACCGATAATAATTTTTCAAACACGGATTATATTGAGTTTTACGGACAAAAAGCGCGCGCTGAATTGGACTCCTTTATGTTCAAAAACGGCGTTGCGGATATGCTCAATCCGGATTATAATCTTTTCGGCGACACAGCAATGTATTTCTTAACTTGGAAAACGACGGCATCTGCACAACGCATCACTTCGTTGAGTAATGATTTAACGAACTTGCCGGTGAAAGAAAATTCATTTTTATACGATGCCAAACAAATTTTTACTGAAACGATCATAAAACCCTCCAACTCAGATGCCGTTTATCTTCCGGCTTTCGGTAGCGGCGAAGGTTACGGCACCGGATTCTCCACCGACAGAACCATTACTTTTACGCCCACAAATTTGGTAACCGGACAAACCGCACGTCTGCAAATAAATTATGCCGGCAGTTCCAGTTATCAGCATTTTACAACGCTTTCGCTCAACAATCAAGTTTTATTGAAAGATACAAGTACGGAAGGGCAAGTACGAAAAAAAATTTTTAATATTGACGCTGCCTCTGTTTCAGGAAATATGAACTTGCGTTTGGTGAGTTCCGCGCCTTACGGTGATTATAATACCGTCGGTCAAGCGACGCTGACTTATGCACATACTTTTAATTTTGAAAGACAAAATTATTTTGAGTTCAATATGCCGGCTTCAACCGGCGTAAAATATTTAGAAATTGATAATTTCAATGCCGGTACCGAAGCGCCGATTTTGTACGACGTAACCAACGGTACGCGCATGATTGCCGTAAACGATAACGGGAAAATAAAAACAGCATTGCCCGCTTCATCGGTTGCGAGAAAATTAATTTTGTTTGCCGTGAATAATATCGGTACTGCAAACGTTTCCAATGCAGTAGTTTTTACCGATTTGAAAAAAGATGCGGGTGATTATATTATCATTTCTTCCGACCGGCTTATAAATACGGGAACGGTTCAGGATTATGCTAATTACAGGAATTCCTTAGCCGGTGGTGCTTTCAAATCCGCAATAGTTGATGTACAACAAATTTACGATCAATTCGGTTACGGTTCGGTTCGGCATTCTATGTCAGTACGCAATTATATCCATTATATCAAAAAAAATTGGTCTAATCCGCGTTTTATTGTCTTAATCGGTAAGTCACGCGATTATACTGCCGTGCGCACTGCCGACCAATTGGCGCAAAATACTTTTTTCGATTTACCCACGTGGGGTTATCCGGGTTCCGATATTTTATTGGCGGCTTCCAACACTGCCAATGAACCGGTTATTCCTATCGGTCGCATTTCCGCGATTCAACCCGTAGATATTTCAAATTATTTGGAAAAAGTAAAGGCGCACGAAAATGCCCAAAACAATGCGCCGCAAACCGCCGACGCACGCGATTGGATGAAAAATATTATTCACCTCAGCAGTGGCGGCGATATCAGTGCTGTGATTAAAGAATACACCACTAATTTCGCTCAAACACTTAATAACAGTACTTGGGGTGGAAACGTAACTACTTTTTATAAATACAGCGACGATCCTGTCTACGATGCCAAAACAGACGAAGTATATAATACCATTAATAAAGGAGCGGCTTTGATAAACTTTTTCGGTCACTCCGCCACCGGTACGCTTGATTTCGATGTTGATAATCCTGTTTACCTCAATAATACCGGCAAATATCCGGTTTTGATTGCGTTCGGTTGTGCTGCCGGCAATTTATATCAGCGTTTAGGCGGTGTGAGCGAAAATATGGTATTTTATAAAAATAAAGGTTTGGTAGTATTTCTCGGTACTTCCGGTACGTCGTACGTGTCCGGACTCGTGACGTTGGGAAATACTTTATACAAAACCATCGGTACAGATGCCTATGCAAAAAGTATCGGTGAGCAGGTGAAAAGTACTTTAAAAACTTTGGATAAAAATAATTTTAATACCGATATAGGCATTCAATCCGCGATGCAGGAATTTACACTCAACGGCGATCCGGCGGTGAAAATAAATTATAATCCGAAACCGGATTTTTTGACCGACCCCGCGAGCGTAAAAATTACGCCGAGTGTACTGAATGCGCAATTAGACAGTTTTAAAATTAATTTCGATGTATTGAATTTAGGTGCGTCCGTAAACGATACGCTTACCGTTACCGTGAAACAACAATTGCCGAACGGTACGATTCTGAATTTACCGACTCGAAAAATTCCTGCACCGAGCTATCGTTTTCCGATAACTTTGACAGTGCCGATGCCTAAAAGTGATGTGGTCGGTCTGAATAAATTATTGATAAAAGTCAACACGGATAAAAAAATAACGGAAGGACCCTTACCCGCAGCAGATATTAACAACGATCTGACGCTGACGACAGGCGAAATCGGTTTGCCATTTTATGTTTTGGATAATAAAACAAAACCGGTATTTCCCTCTAATTTTTCTATTGTCGGTATAACGCCGATTATTTTGAAGGCATCTACCTCCAATCCATTGGCGGCGGTTCAAAATTATGTTTTTGAAATAGATACCGCCGAAACATTTTCAAGTCCGTTGAAACAACGCACAATTATAAATCAAAAAGGCGGCGTTTTAAAATGGCAACCGTCGGTGAATTGGCGCGATAGTACAGTATATTATTGGCGCGTTTCCGTTGACAGTACTTCGCCGCAACTCACTTTTGTTTGGGAAAACAGTTCGTTTGTTTATTTGCCCAATTCAAAAAGCGATGGATGGAATCAATCGCACTACTATCAATTCGTAAAAGGTAATTTTTCTACTCTGACTTTACCCTCCGATTCACGTAAATTTATTTTCGATAAAACGGATATACCCATTCAAATAAAAGACAACTTCGCTGTTCCGCCTCGTCACCCGAATATTATCGTTAACGGCTCCGATCTCGGTGGTAATTTCGGTTTCATCAATGCCGGCTTTTATGTTATGATTTTCGACTCAATTAATCCGAGTTATTCGCTCGTAAATTATCCTCCCGGTGCAGTAATGGGTCCGCTTTATCCCGGATTGCTGGGCTATGGTGCTGTAAACCCTTCTAATTATAATTTGCGTACTTTTCATTTCGATATGACGGATACAAGCAGCGTACGCGGCAGAAAAGGTTTTATAGATTTTTTAAATAAAGTAGTGCCTGCCAACGATTATATCCTCATTTTTTCGGTTCTCGGTTCTGATACAGCTAATTTACATCCGGAACGTTGGGCAGCAGATTCTATATACTTTGGTACAAATGTTTTTCAGTGTTTAGAAAATAAAGGAGCACGTCTGATTCGACAAATTTTGAATAAAGGCGTGGCTGCCCCTTATATGTATGCCTATAACAACCAGACAAAACAACCATTTAAAGAACATCTTTGGAATTTTTATTCTGATGGTATGCAAGAAGATTTCACTTTAAAAGCGACAGGCAACAACGGTAAACTCACTTCTCCACCTTTGGGTCCTTCAAAATCTTGGCAGTCATTGGAA
The DNA here is from genome assembly GCA_038226035.1 of Chitinophagales bacterium. Taxonomy (GTDB): domain Bacteria; phylum Bacteroidota; class Bacteroidia; order Chitinophagales; family Saprospiraceae; genus JAAFJT01. The sequence goes on from JBBRQS010000005.1 coordinate 211,019, forward strand.
GTAAAATATAATTTTACGGCGCATCCGACCGCAGATACCGTTTCGTTCGATGTGATTGGCTTAGATGTAAATAAAACAATTGAAACGCATTTAATTAAAACCATCAAATCCAACACTACGGATTTATCGGCGATTGATGCCGTAAAATATCCGTATCTTAAATTGGTTTTCAATACCCGCGATTCGTTTTATCGCGAAAGTCCGCAACTTATTTCATGGCGCATTTACGCCAAAGGTTTACCGGATTTTGCCGTTAACCCCAATGCCGCGTATAATTTTTATAAAGATACCATTTCTCAAGGGGATACATTGCGTTGGTCGGTTGCCGTTGAAAACTTGACAAATATAGATGCTACGGACAGTGTCGGCGTGAATATTACGCTCACCGATGCGGGTAACGGCAAACGGATTGTAAAACAAAAATACGCGCCGCTCGCGAAAGGCAATGTATTCACCGCTAATTTCACCGGCGATACAAAAATTTTGGCGGGTAAAGAACAATTATCTTTGGAAGTAAATCCCGTACCGTCTCAGCCTGAATTATATAGTTTCAATAATTTTTTGCAAACGACGACTTTCGTGGATAAAGACAAACGCAATCCTTTACTTGATGTTACTTTCGATGGCCTGCGGATACTCAACAATGATATTATTTCACCCAAACCGCTCGTAAAAATTGATTTGAAAGACGATAATAAATTTTATTTATTAAACGATACATCATTGTTTCATCTTTTTTTACAAATTCCGAGCGGTACAAAAGTACCTTTATCTCTTGCCGACCCGACCATCCGATTTATTCCTGCGGTTGCAGGCAGTAAAGAAAACAAAGCATCTTTAGAATGGAAACCGACGTTTACCGTTGATGGTGCTTATAAACTCATAGTGCAAGCGCGTGATGTTTCCGGCAATGCTTCGGGTGCAACGGATTATTCCATCAATTTTCAAGTGATTACTAAATCTTCGATATCGAATGTTCTAAATTATCCGAATCCGTTTTCAACTGCGACACGCTTTGTTTTCACTTTAACGGGAACGGATGCGCCGGCGCGTTTCAAAATTCAAATCATGACGGTTTCCGGAAAAGTGGTGCGCGAAATCACGCAAGACGAACTCGGAAGTCTGCATATCGGTACACACATGACGGATTATGTATGGAACGGTACGGATGAATTCGGCAGTAAATTAGCAAACGGTGTATATCTTTATCGAGTAGTCGCAAAAAAAAGCGATGGCACCGATTTTGATAAATACGATGCCGGTACGGATCTTTATTTCAAAAAAGGAATCGGGAAATTGGTAATAGTTCGATAACAACGGACTGAATAACAATGACTAAATTATAGTCGAATTTAGGTTGATTCGAATGTAATTTAGTCATTGTAATTTATTCTAAATCCTTCTTGTAGCGTCTGTCCGCGTAAAATCAAATTTTCCTTAACGTCAGGTGCACAAGGCAACGGTTGATTATAACACCTGTCATCTTTTACAGGAACAATTAAATTAAAATTGCCGATTTTATGTGACGTGTATTGGATTTTTTTTTCAGCAAACTTCATCTTGCCACCTATTATTAGTATATTTTTTACATCATAAATAATGCGATTTTCAGGCTCAACGGGCATAAATAGAGAAGTTTTATTAATCAAGTCCTGATTTCGGCACATTTGTTCCAACTGTTTGTAAAAGATTAGAGTTACAAATAAAAGTGGTAGATATTTTTTAAACTTTAAAAATTTAACAAATTTTATAATGAGAAAATCTGTGAATAATAAAAAAATCAGTGCAGACGTAATGATGTATGATTGAGCGAACCGCACATCGGGTGCCGTTAAAAACCAAAAGCAAGTGCTTAGGTATGATACAAGCCAAATTATTAATAAATCGTTATAATTTTTTTTGTTTCCGTTTCTCAAATACAATACGGCTACTAAAATTGGACTTACGAATGAAAGCATCAACAGAATTTGCCATGTAATACCTGTGTTAAACCATACTGGAAACCATTCAAAAAAAGTCATGTGAGGAACATCTGCGTAATTCGGCAGACTAATTCTTGCCCAATCGTATATATATTGCCTTTCTATATTGACAGAGGATAAAGGTATTTTCCAATTTGGATTGAAAATATCAATTTCACGAATTGGATAAATTAAATAACCAGAGAGAAAATAATTTCTAATCAACCAAGGTAAAATAATGATCAAAACACTTATAAGAGTAAAGACAATGTTATTTTTATTTAGGAGATGTTTGTTTTTAAGAATTACTAAAAAAGGAAATAAAAGTAAAGGTAATGCACTTAATTTTACCGTAACCAGATACACTGAAAGAATTATCAGTACGGGTATCATATTTGAATTCGCAAATGGTTTATATTTTTTATTTTTGAAAAATTCTTCTATATACCTGATAAAAATATAGAAAGGTAAAAGGCTCGAAATAATATCGGGAGTGGGTGAAGCAATTCTTGTGCCTAAATAAAGGATAAAGAAAATGCTGACAAGTAGCAAAAAAAATAAAAACTTAATTGACAAGCGACTATTAGTAAATAATGAAATGAAATAATGAAATAGCGCAATGCAAAAAAAAGAATTGACGGCAAAAATCGACTGCTTAAAGACTTCAGTGAAAGAAAATCCAGCTTCTAAATTAAATGTATTCGGATTAAATGCCAATCTGCCGTGCAAATTTCCTAATCCCGGCACAACGGCGTATTGATGAATCCACATGATGGCTTGAATATGATAAACGCCCGTATCATAAATAAAGGGCGAAGATGACGCTAACAATAACATTAAAAAAGCAATCGGCATCGTTAGCAAAATTACCTTTTTATTTGTGTTAAATACATAAAAATTTATGGCTTGAAAACCTTTATTATTGATTTTTAAAATAATTGGCATTAAGCAACAGCAACAAAATAAAATCAGTGTGGGTTTATAATCTGTTTTAAAAAAAAGAGAGAATATCGTAAAATAGCTATTCACTAAAGCCATACCCACGAATAAAAAATCCGTAAAAATTAATCCCTCACTTTCATGAATGGCTATGAGAAAAAATTTACCTACCGTGAAGAAAGTAAAACAGATAAAACCGGATATAAGAAGGAGCAATAGCATGAAATAGAGTAAGTACAACTAAAAAATTACAATAAATTGTTTCTCTCCACAAATTAAAAATGTTTTTCGACTTTTTTCATTGATAAAAGTTTTTTTCTTAAAAATACTTTTATTGTACTTTTGTATGTACCTGAATCTTTAATACCTTTCGGCTTATAAACTATCCAATATGCTCGATTGAAAATAAAATGGAAAAACTAATTGTTAAAAATACCATAACTATTCATGCACCGGCATCAAAAGTTTGGGATGCTTTGGTGAATCCTGAGCAAACCAAAAAATATATGTTCGGTTGCGAAACGGTATCTGATTGGATAGTCGGAAGTTTGTTACTTTGGAGTGCCAATCATGAAGGTAAAGAAACAGTGTATGTAAAAGGTCATATTACTGCACTTGAACCGAAAAAATATTTGGCTTATACCGTTTTCGACCCGCTCGGAACGATTCCGGATATACCGGAAAATTATTTAACAGTTACTTACTCTTTATTGGAAAATAAAAATAATCAAACTATTCTAACCGTCACGCAAGGCGATTATAATAGAGTAGCAGATAGTGAACGCAGGTATAAAGAAGCCTATAACAATGGCGAAGGTTGGAATCCGATTTTATTACAAATAAAAAAATTAGTGGAAAATTAGTATTTAGTGATTAGTAGTAAGTGTTAAGTTGTGATTTTAAACTTGCCACTTGTCGCGAACCACTTCTCACTAAAATAGCGATTAATAAGTTTAAACTTACCACTTACGATTAATCACTTCTCACTAAAATGGCGATTGATAAGTTTTAAACTTGCCACTTGCGACTAATCATTTACAACTAAAAATAAAATTATGAATATTCTTGAATCAACTAAAAAGTACGACGTAATAATCGTCGGTTCCGGTGCCGGCGGCGGTATGGCAGCTTATACACTCGCAAAAGCCGGCGCAAAAGTCGCTTTACTCGAAGCCGGCGGTTATTACGACCCGACCGACCCTAAATATCAAACGCAATTGAAATGGCCTTGGGAATCGCCGAGACGTGGTAATGCTACTAAATTTCGAAATTTCGGCGACTTTGATGCAGCGTGGGGCGGTTGGTCTTTGGATGGAGAACCCTACACGCAGAAAAACGGCACCGAGTTCGGTTGGTTTCGTACACGCATGATGGGCGGACGGACCAACCATTGGGGACGTATTTCGTTGCGTTTCGGTCCAAAAGATTTTAAAGTTAAAAGTCATGATGGTTTGGGTGAAGATTGGCCCATCACTTACGACGATATAAAACCCTACTACGACAAAGTAGATAGACTGATCGGCGTTTTCGGTACTAATGAAGGATTGTATAACCAACCGGATGGTGAATTTTTGCCGCCACCCAAACCGCGTTTGCATGAATTGATGATTGCAAAATCAACGAAGCGTTTAGGTATTACAACTATTCCTTCGCGCCTTTCAATGCTTACTAAACCGATAAATGACGAGCGGGGCTCTTGTTTTTATTGCGGTCAATGCAATAGAGGATGTATAGTAGCGGCGGATTTTTCGTCGTCGTCTGTACTCGTGAAACCGGCGATAAAAACGGGTAACGTAGATTTAATCACCAACGCTATGGTGCGCGAAGTCATGACGGATGCGAAAACCGGATTAGCAACGGGTGTATCGTACATTGATAAAGTAACAATGAATGAAATGTCGATAAATGCAAAAGTAGTGGTACTTGCTGCCAGTGCTTGCGAATCGGCGCGCTTACTGCTCAATTCAAAATCCGCACGTTTTCCGGATGGGTTAGCCAACTCAAGCGGTGTTGTCGGAAAATATTTGCACGATTCTACCGGTGCCTCGCGTGGGGCTTTTGTGCCGTCACTTTTGGATAGAAAACGATATAATGAAGATGGTGTTGGTGGTGCGCATATTTATTCTCCTTGGTGGCTCGACAATAAAAAATTGGATTTTCCGCGCGGTTATCACATCGAATACGGCGGCGGTTTGGGTATGCCCGGTTACGGAACAGGTTTTGGTATGGAACACATGAACGGGAAAATAGCACAAGCCAACGGCGATATGTTAGCCGCCGGCGGTTACGGCAAACGTTTGAAAGAAGAAATGCGTCGGATGCACGGTTCTTATGTATATTTTGCGGGTAGGGGAGAAGCGGTTGCGAAAGAAAGTGATTATTGTGAAATAGATCCGACAACAGTTGACAAATTCGGTATTCCGGTACTCAGGTTTAATTATAAATGGACGGATTACGAATACAACCAAGCCAAACACATGCAAAACACGTTCGACGAAATTATACGCGATATGGGTGCTATTCCGATGAGCGAAAATCCGGGCAAAGAAAATAATTACGGCTTAGATAAACCCGGTCGTATTATCCACGAAGTCGGCACAGTGCGTATGGGAGATAATTCGAACAAATCCGCGCTCAACAGTTATTGTCAAGCACACGATGTAAAAAATTTATTTGTCGTGGACGGTGGTGCTTTTGTATCGCAATCGGACAAAAATCCGACTTGGACGATATTGGCATTGTCGCTGCGTGCATCGGAATATATTGTAGAACAGGTAAAGGGTGGAAAATTATAAAATAATCCTTGTAAATCTATTCAATCCATACCATCTGTTTGCTATTGTTAAAATAAAATAATGGTACAGAGATTTATACAGATTAAAAGCAAAAAATGCGTACAGAATTTATTTTCTGTACGCATTTTTTGCTTTTAATATAAAAAATGTTAATGCATCAACATGGTGTTTAAAACTTTTCCAATATTATTTGTTCAGGGTTTAAAATTTTTTGTTTTTTTAATTTAAATACCTTTACATTTGCAAAAAATAATAACAGAAAAAATTTCATTTGTTGAAATTATAAAAATTTAAGCCTGAACGGTTTTGTTCAGGCTTAAATTCTAAATTTTTATAAATGATTTTTAAATTTTTATTGCGCCTTCTAAAAACTACCAACAAAAAGTTTGGTAAATTTTTAAAGATTGCGCGTCTCTGTTATTTAGTTTTCAAGATATGGGTAATACTTTTGCAGGGTGTCCCATATTTTGAATTGTTTGTGCAAATGATAATGAATTTGTTTGACAAGTTTTAATCAGTTAAACAATTAAAATCAAAACCCGTTTTTACTACAAAGTGAAAGCGGGTTTGCACTTTTTGAAAAATACATTTACATTTATAAATGCAAAGGTATACTAAAATAATATACCTTTGCAAATATTTTTGATTTTAAATACAAAATATTTTTAAATATTTAGAAGTTTGTAAACTAACTCTCTTGAAAGTACCTCTCATCCATCTTCACCATATAAATTCCTTTCAATCTAAAATAGTATTTCGTTTTTAAATTTTTAAGATCTTTTTATAGAAGGTAGTAACTGTTCAATAATAACTATTGTAACCATTTTAAAATTATGGAAATTGTCAACTGCACATTTTTGTTAAGTTTAATTAAAAAAATATATAGTCTTGATAGCATTTAGAATTTTTAAAAGCTGTTCTTTAGAAAATATATTCACACGTGCAAAATCTTATAAACCATCTCTTCCATAAAAGCTTTTTCGTCCACACTTGCCACATCAATGCCTTTTGATTTCAAATCGTATTCTTTCAGTACACTGATTACGTTTTCTAATTGTACTTGATTATAAAATCGAAGTGCCTTGTTGTAATCTTTTAAAAACCATTCGGTGCGCAAACCAAGTGCTTTCAATATTTTTTCAGGTGCATCATTTTTAAGAAACGTGAGTTGATAAAGTTTTGAAAAATAACCGTATAAGCTGCTGATAAGCATAACGAGCGGTGCATCTTTCGGATTTTCGGAAAAATAATGAATGATTTTGAAAGATTGTACGGCATTTTTTATACCGAGTGCATTTTGTAATTCAAAAATATTGTATTCGCGACTGATGCCGATATATTTTTCGATGTGCACCGTTTCAATGCGTTTGATGCCGCCGGCATTCAGATTGATGCGCAATTTTTCGATTTCGTTGACTAATTTACTGATGTCGGCACCTAAATATTCAATCAAAACCGTCATCGCTTCAGGCGTTATATCCAATTTTGCATCATGCAAAATTCCGCGAATAAAATCCGGTAATTGATTATCGTAAAGCGGTTTCGATTCAAACATCACCGCATTTTTTACCAACGATTTGGCAAATGCCGAGCGTCCGTCGAGTTTTTTATGTTTATGCGCGAAACACAAAACTGTACTTTTCGGCGCGTGTTCTATGTAATTTTGTAATCTTTTGAGCGCGTCATTTTCGCCTCGTTTAAGAAAATCCAAATCCTGTGCTTCTTTTACGACAATAACTTGCCGTTCCGACATCATCGGAAAGCGCATGGCTACATCAATAATTTGCGTTACGTCTCTCACATCTTTTCCGTATAAAACCGTTTGATTGAAAGATTTTTCCGACTCCGTCAGAATTTCATTTTCAATTGCTTCCGTTATTTTATCAATAAAATACGGTTCTTCGCCGTGTAAGAAATAAACGGCACTCAATTCGCGTTTTTTTACAGCCTTAATAATTTCTTTATAATCCACTTTGCAAACTTAATTTATTTTGATTTACTTTTGCATTATTTTTGATCATACTCTGTAATCAGGCTGTTCATAAACCTCATAGCCTGAACAAAAAACTGCGTAAAAATACAAATTAAATTTTCGAAAGTTGAAACCTATTTTTAATCGTCGTTAATTCATACATCATACATCATACATCATACATTTTAATTCATGAGTAAGCCGCTTATTTTAGTTGTTAATGACGACGGTATTTTCGCGCCGGGAATCAGTGCACTAGTCGAAAGTGTTCAACATTTGGGCGAAGTGGTGGTGGTTTCGCCGGACACGCCGCAATCCGGAAAAGGTCACGCACTCACTATCAGCGAAATTTTGCGTTACAACCGCGATACAAAAATTTTTAAAGACGTAGAAGCGTATTCTTGCACCGGTACTCCGGTAGATTGCGTGAAAATGGCGAAACACGTAATTTTGAAGGGTCGAACGATAGATTTGTGCGTTTCCGGTATTAATCACGGTTCAAATTCGGCTATTAATATTATTTATTCCGGAACAATGGCTGCGGCAATGGAAGCAAGTTTGGAAGATATTCCGTCCGTCGGATTTTCACTTTTGGATTATTCTTTTGAAGCGGATTTTTTACCGGCGCGTCCGTATATCCAAAAAATTGCCGAGTATGTGATGTCGCAAAATGATAAATCATTACTTTTCAATGTCAATATTCCGAAACTGAAATTTGATGATATAAAAGGTGTAAAATTATGTCGTCAAGCGAATGCGATATGGAAAGAACATTTCAAAGAAGGACGCGATCCGGCAAATCGTCCGTATTTTTGGCTCACCGGCGAATTTGTTAATCTCGAATCGGATGCGACGGACACCGATGTCTGGGCATTAGCCAATGGTTTTATCAGTGCAGTACCCTCTATGCCGGATTTGACGGACTATAAAAGAATGGCAATTTTACAAAAAAATAATTTTGAAAAAATGTTGTTACAATAACCTAAAAAAAACAAATTTAAAAATCGGAAATTTTTTTTGAAAATTATAATTACTATTTATAAATTGCGGACATAAAATCTTATTTGAAATTGCAAGTTCAAACTATCGAAATAAAATGGTATCGTACACGCTCAACATCAACAAAACCAAAGTAAAAATTGAAGCCGAACCGGACACGCCGCTTTTGTGGATTATCCGAGATGAAATAAACCTGAAAGGTACAAAATTCGGTTGCGGGATGGCACTATGCGGTGCTTGCACGGTACATTTGAACGGACAACCGATTCGCTCCTGCCAAACACCGGTTTCATCTTTAAAAAAATCCGCTAAAATTACTACTATCGAAGGCGTTACCGATAGAGTTGCTCAAGCCGTGCAAAAAGCTTGGATAGATATTCAAGTGCCGCAATGCGGTTATTGCCAATCCGGACAAATTATGTCCGCAGTCGCTTTGCTCACCGAAAAACCGCATCCGAACGATCAAGATATTGATTCGGCAATGTCCGGAAATATTTGTCGTTGCGGCACTTATTCACGTATTCGAGCAGCCATTCATAAAGCCTCTGCTGAATTAGTTTAACACTATCGGTTTTTACTTTTAAAATTGAAATTATTATGACTGAGAATTTAAATTTGAATCGCAGAAATTTTTTGAAATATACAGGATTTACCGGTACGGCATTGATGCTGGGTTTTCGGGTATCCGCAGAAAATACTGAAATAGTAAACGGTGTTGAAGTGGGAGTTGTATCTGGTTTTGAATTTTCTCCGAATATCATTATCGAAAAATCCGGAAAAATTACAATTTTCAACACAAAGCCGGATATGGGTCAAGGAACTTTTCAATCCATTCCTACCATCATTGCCGAAGAATTAGGAGTTACGCTGGATCAAGTAACCATTCTGCAAACCGGTGGTGAAAAAAAATTCGGACCGGGGCAGTTTGCCGGTGGCAGCGACTCGGTGCGTTCGAGTTACAACGATTTGAGAAAAATAGGTGCCGCCGGTCGAGAAATGCTTTTAACCGCAGCCGCACAACAATGGGGTGTTTCGGTTTCGGAATGTTATGCGGAAAACGCAAAAGTTTTTCATAAGCCTTCCGGTAAAAGTATTTCTTACGGTGATTTAGCGGAAGCAGCAGCAAAATTACCGGTGCCGAAGGAACCGAAATTGATGGATCCGAAAGATTTTAAAATGATAGGCAAACCTACGCCGCGTCCGGATGTACCGTTGAAAGTAACCGGAAAAGCAGTTTACGGCATAGATGTAAGTGTCCCGAATATGGTGTACGCATCTATTGAAAGGTGTCCGGTATTCGGTTCAAAACTTGTAAGTTTCGACGATACGGAAACTAAAAAAATAAAAGGCGTTCAATCGGTCATAAAAGTGGATCGAATTTTCGGTAAATATACTTATACAGGCGTTGCAGTGGTTGCCGATAATTATTGGGCGGCTTTGAAAGGCAGAAGAGCGTTGAAAGTGCAATGGGATTATCAAGGCAATGATAGTTTTAATTCCGATGATTTCGCTAAAAAATTACGCATCCTTGCTGACTCTGAAGGTATTTCGGAAAAAAATTCAGGTGATTTTGATATAGCTTTTTCCACTGCCAAAACAAAATTGGAAGCATTTTATGAAACTCCGATGGTGTCGCATTCGCCAATGGAGCCTATGAATTGTGTAGCGCATTGGCAAGAAGGAAATAAATTAGAAATTTGGGCTTCAACACAAGTACCCGGTAGTATCATAACAGATTTCCCAAAACAATTCGGCTTAAAAGAAGAAGACATAATACTGCATACGATGTTTAACGGCGGCGGTTTTGGCAGAAGGTTATTTACGGATTTTATTGGAGAAGCCGTGAGTATTTCAAAAGCTATCGGCAAACCTGTTAAATCAGTTTGGACAAGGGAAGACGATACACAACAAGGACCTTTTCGACCGATGACTTTTTCCGCCATGAAAGCCGGTTTAGATGCTAACGGAAAAGCTGTTGCGATGCAACATAAAGTTATTTCACCTTCGATTGATGCGTGTCTTTCTCCGGAGTACGATAAAAACAAAGTGGATGAAACCATGACAGAAGCAGTCGGAACTCAAAAATATGAGATACCGAATATGAAAAACCCTTTTGTTTTAGCCGATTTACATATTCCGTTGGGTTATTGGCGTGCCGTGACAAGTACGACTCTGGCTTTTGCACATGAATGTTTTATAGATGAAATGGCGGTTAAAGCCGGCAGAGATCCTTTCGCTTATCGTTTGGAAATGTTGACAAAAGATTCCGATACAAAAAAAGTTTTATTAAAATTAAAAGAAGTCTCGAATTGGGATAAACCTTTACCGGCGGGTTGGGGACGCGGTGTGGCGCAGTATGAATTTTTTGCCGGAATATCGGGGCAGGTTGTTGAAGTATCTCAACTACCGAACGGTGCTGTTAAAATTGAAAAAGTGTATGCCGTTATTGATTTAGGTACGGTCGTAAATCCGGATACAGTGCGTGCGCAAGTTGAAGGCGCGATCGTAATGGCAATTACAGCCGCCACAAAAAACGGCATCAGTTTTAAAGACGGTAAAACGGAGCAATCGAATTTTAATGACAATCCGGTTTTGCGTTTTAACGAAATGCCGAAAGTAGAAGTCTTTATAATAGCAGATGGCGGAAAAGGAATTAAAGGCGTAGGTGAACCGGGATTACCACCGCTTGCACCTGCTTTAGCCAACGCTATTTTCAATTTAACCGGAAAACGCATTCGCAAAATGCCTTTCGATTTGGAAAATTTGGCGTGAGTTTTTTATAAAAAATATAGACGTCGAAACTTCCGTCTTTGACAGGCGCGGTGCTTTTGCAAAAGCATTGTAAGAGTATTTGCCAATAATTTCAGAAAAAGTCTTATTTTTGCCTTAAGTTTGATGCGCCATGGCAAAAAAGCATATCCGTTTCGATTGGGCGGCTAAGAAAATGCTGCGAGATAAAAAAAACTTCGATATTAATTTTAATTAATAGATTTTCCATGAACTTAATACCGAGTAACGGGCAACCGGACTTTATAAGTTTATTTTCATAAAAGCGCGAATTGAGCCGTATTTTCTTTTAGGAAAAGTAATTATTCTAAACGATAAAAAATAATTTTAAAATCGGGCGTATAATTATCTGAACTTTGCGCTGAATATTTTTTTTCGTTTCAAAAATAAATTTATTATGGTAGATATTACAGTACAAGAACTCAAAAAAAGAATGGATGAAGGCGATACCGATTTCACTTTCATTGATGTGCGCGAGCCGCACGAATACGCCGAATTTAATCTCGGTGCAAAATTAATTCCGCTCGGAAACATTATGGCTGCTGCCGATGACGAATTGGTGAATTTGAAAGATAAAGAAATTGTTCTGTATTGCAGAAGCGGTGCGCGTTCCGGACAAGCGCGACAACTTTTAACGATGATGGGTTTCAAAAACGTTAGGAATTTGATTGGCGGTGTTGTGGCTTGGAGTGAAATGAAATAATTTTTCAAAAAAAATTTCGCAAATTTTTTATTTCGCGATTTTTTTTTAATTTTTAATTTTTTTTAACTCGAATTTATTTTAAAAAAAAATTTCTTGTGCTGCACGAAAAGTATTTGCGTGCGCTTCTATGATAGTTGATAAGCGCGGTGAATATCCGCCGCCCATACTGACCACAACCGGAATTTTATTTTTTTTGCACAACTCGAAAACCAATTTGTCGCGTTGTTTGCACCCTTCTAAACTCAAACTCAATTTACCGAGTTTGTCGGTTTCTAAAACGTCTACGCCCGAATTAAAAAATGCGATATCCGGTTGCACGGTATCAATAAGTAACGACAAGTTTTCTTTCAACACTTTCAAATAAAAACTGTCTCCGGTTTTATCCGGCAATGCAATATCCAAATCGCTTTGTTCTTTGTGTAATGGAAAATTATTCGCACCGTGCATCGAAAAAGTAAAAACACCGCGCTTTTCGTTCCAAACATTGTCATTATTTCTGAAAATATGCGCCGTGCCGTTTCCTTGATGCACGTCAAGGTCAATGACCAAAATACGCGCTGCGCGTTTTCCGGCAATTAAAGCATTAGCAGCCATCGCTACATCATTCAAAAGACAAAAACCTTCACCGCTGTCGGCAAAAGCATGGTGCGTACCGCCGGCGATATTCATTGCAACTCCGAATTTTTCGGCAAAATCGGCACACATTAAAGTTGCACCGCCGATGGCGATACATCTGTCCACGAGATTTTGCGTCATTGGAAAACCAATACGACGTACTTCTTTATCCGTCAGCGATAAATTTTTTAAGCGCGACCAATAATCTACTGTGTGCGTGAGGCGAATAATATCGTCGGTAATCGGTACGGGTGCAAAAAAATTATCGTTTGTTACCGTACCTTCATAAAGCAATTGTTCCGGAATGAGTTCATATTTCATCATCGGGAAACGATGTTCGGGCGGCAAACCGAGTTTGTAAACAGGTGAAAAACCTATTTTAAGCATTTATTTTTAATCTTTGGATTACAGACTTTGGATTTTGAAAAATTTCTTTACATTTATAACCCGATTATGTTTATAATCGTTCATCAATTCGAAAAAAAAATCCGCAAAAATCGAAACGCCGGTGACAAAGAAAACAATTTTATTGCTGTTTTTCATTTTCTTGAAATTTGCACTTCAATATCTGATTCTCAATCCGGAATATGATTTACAACGCGACGAATATTTACACCTCGACCAAGCCAAACATTTGGCTTGGGGTTATACTTCCGTGCCGCCATTAACTTCTTGGATATCTTTTATCATTCTTAAACTCGGTAACGGCGTTTTTTGGGTGAAATTTTTTCCGGCGTTGTTCGGCGTGTTAACTTTAATTCTCGTTTGGAAAACGATTGAACTATTGAAAGGCAATTTGTTTGCTTTGATTTTGGGCGCATCGGCAATAATATTTTCGGCACTGTTGCGCATCAATATGTTGTATCAGCCCAATTCAATGGATTTTTTCTTTTGGACATTGCTTTACTATACACTCCTGAAATATTTTGCTTCCAACGATAATAAATATTTGTTGCTGTCCGGCGCGGTATTCGGATTCGGTTTTCTCGCCAAATACAATATCGTTTTTATGTTGCTCGGGCTACTGCCTGCAATTTTAATTTCGGAACACAGAAAAGTTTTTCTCAAAAAAGAATTTTACTACGCTTTGCTCGTGGCACTCGTTATCATGCTGCCAAACCTTTTATGGCAATACAAAAACCATTTTGCGGTTTTTAACCACTTGAATGAACTCTCTCAAAGACAATTAGTTCATGAGAATATCGGTGTTTTTTTGGAAGAACAAGTTTTGTTTTTTTTTGGTTCGTTCTTCACGCTCATTGCTGCATGCGTTGCGTTTTTCACTTACGCGCCGTTTAAAAAATACCGGTTCATTTTTTTTGGTTTTGTTTTTACACTCGCGCTATACATTTATTTCAAAGCCAAACCCTATTACGCCATCGGACTTTATCCGGTTTTGTTGGCGTTCGGCGCAGTGTATTTAGAAAAAATTTTGAACAGCGGCTGGAAATTATATTTGCGTCCTTTAGCGGTTGCACTTCCGCTCTTGGCGTTTTTGCCACTGTACGAAATTGTTTTTCCGATTTATAGTCCGGAAAAAATTGCGCAAATTTCGCCGCGTTATAAAAAATTCAATCAGGTGCGTTGGGAAGACGGCAAAGACCACGCATTGCCACAAGATTTCGCCGATATGTTGGGTTGGAGCGAATTGGCACACAAAGTGGACAGCGTTTATAATTTAATTCCCGATAAAGAAAATACAATCATTCATTGTGATAATTACGGACAAGCCGGCGCGATAAATTTTTATACAAAACAAAAAAACTTTGAAGCACTTTCTGAAAATGCGGATTACATCAATTGGTATCAACTCGATAAAAATCCGATTAAAAATATTATTTTAGTCAGATCCTCCAATCGTACTATAAACGATTTCGAAAAAAGTTTGTTTCAAACTTGGGAGTATAGCGGAAAAATTGAAAACATTTATGCGCGTGAATACGGCACTCGTATTTATTTATTGAAAAATGCCAAAGTGAATATCAATGATTTGTTGCGAAAAGAAATTGAAAAGAAAAAGAACAGATAAGATTCTTTATTTTAAATTTTGCAAATTCTTCTAATATCTGTCATCTAAAAACATGAAAAAAGTTTCCACACACCTCCGTCAAACAGTTGAGTTAGTTTTGCCGTTATTAAAAAATATTTCGGACGAGCAGGCATCAGAAAAACCGCAACCGTATAAATGGTCAAAAAAAGAAATTCTCGGACATTTGCTCGACTCAGCGTGCAACAATCAACAAAAATTTTTGCGCACCATGATTATGCCCGAATTGCAATTTGTCGGCTATCAACAAAACGAATGGGTGTCGCTGCAAAATTATAATGCCGTGAATTGGAAAAATTTAATCGCTTGGTGGGTGAGCGGGAATGGACATATCGCGCATATCATAGAAAATGCACCGAAAGAAACATTGCAGCACACGATAAAAATTGTAGATGACGGACCTTTCACGCTCGAATTTATAATGACGGATTATGTCGAACACCTGAAACACCATCTCAAACAAATTTTACCGGAGGTTGATTTGAAAAGTAGTTTTATAAATGTTTATCCGACAGCAACGGTTTAATTATTCGTCTGAATCGGGATATCCAAGATGAAAGGATTTTCAAGATTGTTTTATCCTATTTATTCTTTCATCTTGAATATTCTGGTTCAGACAAAAGAAAAAAAAATTACAACTTCGCCAAAACATTTTGCACCCGAAGCAAATTTTTTTGGAACTCCACAAACTGCGGCGCATCGCGTACCAATTCAAGCCATAATTTTTCGGCGGATTGAAAATAACCGCGAGCAGCGTGTTTATCTTTTTTGTTGTCTCTATAAAACTCACCCAATTTTGCAAAAGAAATCGCCAACCCGTTTTTAAAAGAAACATTAGTCGGGTATGCGGCATAGAGTTCTTTTTCTAAACGATTTAACTCTTCAAAAAACCCGAGTGCTTTTTCCAAATTACCCAAAGCGGTGTACGTTTGTCCGAGTTGAGAGTAAGAAATCGCCAAGTTGTTTTTAAAAGAAACATTAGACGGGTATGCGGCATAGAGTTCTTTTTCTAAACGATTATATTCTTCATAAAACCCGAGTGCTTTTTCCAAATTACCCAAGGCGGTGTACGTTTCTCCGAGTTTAGAGTAAGAAATCGCCAACCCGTTTTTAAAAGAAACATTAGTCGGGTATGCGGCATAGAGTTCTTTTTTTAAACGATTATATTCTTCATAAAACCCGAGTGCTTTTTCCAAATTGCCCAAAGCGGTGTGCGTTTGTCCGAGTTTAGAGTAAGAAATCGCCAAGCTATTTTTAAAAGAAACATTAGTCGGGTACGCGGCATAGAGTTCTTCACTTAATCGAGAACACTCTTTAAGAAAGTCGAGTGCTTTTTCCAAATTGCCCAAAGCGGTGTGCGTTTGTCCGAGTTTAGAGTAAGAAATCGCCAAGCTATTTTTAAAAGAAACATTAGTCGGGTATGCGGCATAGAGTTCTTCAATTAATCGAGAACACTCTTTAAGAAAGTCGAGTGCTTTTTCCAAATTGCCCAAAGCGGTGTGCGTTTCTCCGAGTTTTGAGTAAGAAATCGCCAAGCTATTTTTAAAAGAAACATTAGTCGGGTTAGCGGCATAGAGTTCTTTTTCTAAACGATTATATTCTTCAAAAAACCCGAGTGCTTTTTCCAAATTGCCCAAATCGGTGTACGTTTCTCCGAGTTTTGAGTAAGAAATCGCCAAGCTATTTTTAAAAGAAACATTAGTCGGGTTAGCGGCATAGAGTTCTTTTGTCAATTCTAAATCTTTTTCAAAAAACCCGAGTGCTTTTTCCAAATTGCCCAAAGCGGTGTGCGTTTGTCCGAGTTTTGAGTAAGAAATCGCCAAGCTATATTTAAAAGAAACATTAGTCGGGTATGCGGCATAGAGTTCTTTTTTTAAACGATTATATTCTTCATAAAACCAGAGTGCTTTTTCCAAATTGCCGGTTGATTGTTCATAGTTGCCGATGCGTTCACATAGTACCGATAAATTATTATTAACGTCATCCACATTACCGATAACACTTTCGGCATAGTTTGAAAAAAAATCTGCTTCTTCATAAGTCGCGTTTATAAAGTGCCCTGTCCCCAATTCATAAGCTAATTTATCAGCGAGCGTATAAATTAAAGCGTCGTTATGCTCCAAAATTAAATTTTTATTTTTTTCTCTCGTAATGTGCTGCACCACCGGACTTATTTTATAATGTACCGCATCGTCGTCTGTGTTACTTTTTTCAATCCAACCGCGTTGCGCCAAACTTGTCAATGTTTTTGAAAACGTGCGCGTGTCGTCGGGTGTTAAAAGTGTTTTCAACATCTCGTAACCGATATTTTCTGCGGGCAATACGGCGAGATTACTTAAAAGCTCTTTTTCATAATCGGTCAGTTGTTTTATGTGTTCCATTTCGTCGTATAAAGCCGCAATTACACGTGTGGGTTCAATTTTCAGGTAAGCGTGGTGTTTGCCTTTTTCTGCAACCGATACTTTTTCTTCCTGCGAAATATGCAGCAAACCTAAATTTTTAAAATCATTTACCAAATCGTTCAAACCATAAAAAACTTCGTCGGAGTTTATGACGGCTAAGTTTTTTGCCATAAGCTCCATTACAAGCGTGTTTCCGCCGACGGCATCGCGCAATTGCAGCAGCAAATCGTTATCGCTTTCGCGTTGTTTCGAAAAATGTTTTTTAAAAACTTTTATGGATTCTTTCGGCGACAAAGGTTGAATTTTATAAGCCGGTGCATTTTCAAACGCGGTGATGCGCGATGTAAACAGCACATGAAAATTTTTGCAACCCGCAATGGCGTTGTAATATCGTTCCAAATCTTCGATGTCGTTGGCATTGTCAATCACGAGCAAACACGGTGTTTTCAAATTGGTTAAAGCAACGAGTAATTCCGAAAAACGTTCATCGGCTTCCATTTCTTTAGGAAAAGTGATGTGCAGTTTCGATGCCATGTTCAATAAAGCATCGCGCATATTTTTTTCCGCAAACACCCACGCCAAATGTGAGTATGCGTCCGCATATTTTTCCCAATACTTCGCCGCCACCGAAGTTTTACCCATGCCGCCTTCGCCGTTCACCAAAAGCAAAGAATTTTCCGTCCCGAAAAGTTTTCCGTGAATATTTTCGAGGTCGGTGGCTCTGCCTTCAAAAATGTCCGGGAAAAAAGGTGGGTTGGTCAGGTATTTTAGAATTTTTTTATCACCGTATATTATTGTCTGCTTTTCAATGTAAGTGCTGTCGTCACCCAAATTTATTTGGCGGTCAATTTCGGTTTTATTGCCTTGTACATTATCGCCGGTGCCTGTGTGTTTTTGTTCTTCCATGATTTTATTTTTTTGTAGAGACGGCGATTTATCGCGTCTCCCCCTCGTAATTTGCCGATTGCGAGGGGGAGACGCGAT
>JBBRQS010000006.1:0-218712 GCA_038226035.1 Chitinophagales bacterium
AATCTTTTTGAAATCTTTTTGAAATCTTTTTGAAATCTTTTTGAAATCTTTTTGAAATCTAAAAGTTTTAAAAATTCTTAAAATTCTGCTTCTGACGAGAAAATCGTCACTGCAAAATCCAAAACCCAAAATCCAAAATCCAAAGTTCCGTAATGCAAAAAACGAGAAACATTTTTTTATCTTTTTTCGGTGTTCGGCGCGAAGAGTCCGAGACGGTAGGGATGTTTTTTTTGCATCATTTCTTTTTGGGTTTGGGTCAGGCGATGTTTTTCATTGTCGCCATATCAAAATTTTTAGAAAAACTCAACCCCGAATATCTCTCTCAAGTATTTGTGTTTTCTGCTGCGGTGTTGTTAATCGTCGGTCGCATTTACGCTTATTATGAACACCGATTACCTTTTAAAAAATTATCTCCGAAAGTTTTATTGTTTTTGGCAGGTCTGACGATAAGTTTTCGGTTGGCATTTCACTTTTTTAACGGCGGCATCCTACTCGTAATTTTAGAAACCGCTTTTTTCATAGTTTACTTATTATGTAATTTAGAATTTTGGGGGTTGTCCGCGCTCGTGTTCGATGTGCGGCAAGGGAAAAGATTATTCAGTCTTATCAGCTCCGGCGATGTGCCGGCAAAAATGCTGGGTTATCTGTTTGTAGCTGTTTTTACCCCGAAACAAGAAGAAAACTTACTCATTATATCGGCTCTTGCGTTTATTGTTTCTTATTTTATTCTCAAAAAATTATTACCCAAAGTTGATTTAGGCAATCATCATCATACCTCTAACGATAATCATGAGCCTTTAACAGATGCGTCGCAGTCAACATCGAAAGTTGAAAATCTGATAATTTTTTTCGGTAATCGGTTTATCCTCAATCTTTCGATTTTGAGTTTTTTGTATTACGCCGTGTTTATTACTATAGAGTTTTTATTTTACTGCAACATACAAGCACATATTCACGGGGAGGGAACGAACACCGAGCGGGGTTTGACACATACTTTAAGCCGGTATTTAAGTATATCTTATGCGCTGATTTTTATCTTAAAATTAGCATATTCCGGCAAATTACTCAACCGCATCGGCGTTAAGCGCGCTTTGTTGGCAATGCCGGTGGTGTTGGGCATTTTTTCTTTTGTCTATTTTTTTTACGGTTCGGCAGAAAAAAACAGCAGCAATCTGTTTTTCATGGGCATTATGGCGATGACGGCTTTTGTTTTAAAATATTCCCTTAACGACCCGACAATCTTAGTGCTTTTTCAGCCGATGCCCGTGCGTTATCGTTTGCAGGGACATACCGTCATAAAGGCTTTTGTTCAATCGGTTGCGTTGGCAGTGTCCGGATTTACTTTGTGGGCGGCTTATGTGTATTGGGGCGATACTGTTAATTTTTTTTATTACTTGAATTTTGAACTTTTTGTGCTGATTGCCGTCTGGATTCTGTGGGTGTATGTCTGCTACAAAAATTATATCTCGGTACTGAATGAAGCCATAAAAAAACGTTTTATTACCGGTAACGAACTGACGTTTAATGACACTGCTTACAATACCGTCCTCACCGAAAAATTAAATAGTAATTTACCGGATGAACAATTATTTGCTCTCAACGCACTTGACAAATCGGAACCGAACACGATTAAAGCGAAAATACCGGAATTATTGCGCAATACGAACGGCGGCATTCGAAATAAAACCATTGACGTTATCGCAAAACATAAATGGTCGGCGTTTTTACCGGATCTGTATACCCGTTTGAACGAAGTGAATAATCAATTATCCGTACGTCCGTATGCTGACGAAGAAAAAAAATTACGAAGCGAAAAAGCGCATTTGATAACGGCTTGTGCGCATTTGGACGATGATACGTACACTTATCCGGAATCTTTTTTCACCGACGACGATCCGGTTATAAAGTCGGCTTTCATCACCGGTTTTATTAATACCGGTGATTTGAATGCGCGTATTATTGCCGGGCAACAGTTAATAGCACTTATTGTTTCCGAAAAAAATACGGATAGAGTAACGGCTTGTAATATTATCGGCGCATTAAAAGATCCGTCTTTGCAAAAGCAATTGATGGCTTTGCTTAACGATAAAGATCGTGGGGTTTGTATCGCCGCCATTAACGCTGCCGGACAAGTTAAAGCGGATAAACTTATTCCGATTTTGTTGCAGCATACACAATCGCCGATTTTCAAAAAATATGCTGTCCGTAGTTTAGGTTTATTCGGCAATAAATTGGATATGGCGGATTTGATTTCCGATAACGGTAAATGCCAAACTGACAACGTGGGAATACCAATGATAATGGATATTTTCGACGGCATAAAAATAGCCGAAAGAGCCGGCGGTAAATCCTCAACCGCATTTTTATTCCGGCAATTATCAATCAATACGACAGGCGGAACGTTACGACATTCGGTTTCGGATGAGGAGAGTATTCCGGTGCGCGGTGCCGCCGTTGTCGCATTAAATATTTTGGGTTTTAGGCCCGGAAAATCGGAAAAAGAAATATTGAACCAAACCCTGACTCAAGAATTTGTACATGCGCATACGCTTTTAAATGCGGCTACATCGCTTGAAATATCCAAGCATATCGAAGCGTGTATCCGATACGAATTTGAATTGTGTGTCGCCCGTATTTTTCAATTGTGCCGCATTTTGTTCGATAGAGAAGTTGTAAAAAAAGCGGAGGCTGCAGTGTATTTGGCGCAAAAAGAAAAAAAAGCGAATGCTTTGGAAATGTTGGACAATATCATTCCGAAAAAAATTTATATTGTACTCTCTGCACTCATTGATAACATACCCGATACGGCAAAACTTCAACAACTGAAAATTTATGCCGACGTTAATGAAATTACGGATTTACCGCTCCGAATAATACAACAAGGCGAAAAAAAATTTACGAAATGGACTATCAGCGTCGCTTTGCAACACTACAATATCACGGCAGAAAGTTTCAACGATTGCGCGTTTTATCTGCATAATAAATCAAAATTATTGGTGCAAAGCAGCGGCGCGGCGATTCAAAGATTCAAAAACATAAATAAAACGGAAAAAATTATGCAACCACACGTGCAACATCAAAGATTAACGGATATTGAAAAAGTTTTTGTCTTGAAAAGCACGCAATTGTTTTCCGAAACACCCGAAAACATTATTGCCGAAATTGTGCCGATTGTTAAAGAAATGGTCGTTTCAGTCGGCGATATTATTTTCAATAAAGGCGATATCGGCAACAGTATGTACATTATTTATGAAGGCAGTATAAAAATTCACGACGGCGATAAAATTTTTATTGTAAACGGTCGGCGCGATTTTTTCGGCGAGTTAGCGCTCCTTGACCCCGAACCGCGTTCCGCTTCCGCCACCGCCACCGCAGACACGCTTTTACTGAAGCTTGATGAAGAAGAATGGTATGAATTAATGGAAGAACGCCCCGAAGTTTTAAGAAGTATTCTGAGGATTTTGTGCCGCCGCATCCGTCACCAAAATGAATTGCTTATAAAATAGAGAGATAAGAGTTTGAAGAATTGCTGTTGCAATTACGTTTTTTATTTAAAGTAAACTCTCTTTAATCAGAGAATAAAGTGATGTAATTTAATTTTAGGTTTTGGGTTTAATAAAGCGCGCAAAGACATTTAGTTTTCTTTGCGCGCTTTTGGTTTTAAGCAAACTCACACTTGTGTGAGATGCGCTCTAAAGTAAACGAAAGTTTGAAATTTTAGCCGGTTCTTGCATTTTTTTATTTAAAAAAGGCAGATTACAAGCGGGTTCACCCTATTCACTGTCCTTCTTAAATAAGAACGCAACATTTGGACAAATGATATGGTACTCAAAGTCGGTCTTTGAGCAAAAGGTTTCGCTGAGTTCATTGATAGATTATCCCCTATAATTTTAAAATTCTGTTAATCTCGATAATTCTGATTCAGACAAAAAAAATCTTAAATTCAAAATCTTAAATCCAAAATCGGTTTTATCTATTCATTGAACCTTTGATAACCGGATCGTAAACATTAATACTTATAGTTAACTCATAAGCATCTACGCTGACTTTTTGCGGTTTTGTTGTTCCGCCGCCCGGCAGATGTTGCGGTGGGAGCCAATAAATTTTTTGAATGACAAGTTTTTGAGTACCGTTTCCGAAATTATTATTTTTGTAAAACACTTCGAATTGACTATCGCTCACGCTCGCTAAGGGTAATTGTTCAATCTTGGCAATTAAAACGACAGAACCGTTGATGTCAGGTTTTGTAAATCTGAAATTTCCCAAATTCAAATTGCGTACTTGACCTTCCGAAATTCCGGTAATTTGTGTCGCTTTCAAAGTTTGATTGACATAAAAACTGAGTTGTATGTCCTCAATAGGACGATAAAGTGCTTGATTGTCGGGAATAGAATGTGCTTGCAATCTTTTAATGCTCACTAAATTGACATCAATTGTATTAAAAATATTGTTTCCATCAGTTCCACCAAAACCCGGATTTTTGTATTCATATTTTACTACAGCATCTTTGTAATGATTGGCTGCATTTGTACCCGGATTTAAGCCCAAACAATTACAACTTAGCGGTATGATACCACCACCGCTTGAATATTGCTTTTGCGGAGGCAGCGATGCACGCATTTTGCTGTTCACATAGTCGGTAAGCGAATGCCCGATGAAAAAATCCAATGCGCCTTCACCGAAACCGGTACCTTCTAAATAAGGCGCACCGAGTACGGTTGTAAAGTTTAACGCACCTTTTGTAGTGAACCAGTTATTACAAGACACATAAACATCTATACTTTGTGTAATCGTTCTGGAGAAATAAGGTATACCGTGCCACGAAATATTATCAACATTGTATGTGACTATCAAAGGCACATGAACGATGTTTTGATTCGGTGCATCTTGCAAAGTGGTTACAGTCATATTCGGTTGATAAGCAATATATGTATAACTCAAATGCGCATTGATATTGGTTGAATCTTTTTTTTGCTGAATATGCGCATTCGTGGCGTCAATATTTTTCTGAAGCGTAAATTCAATGAAATTGAGTACGACAAACAAACTATACTCTGTGAATTTATTGTCGGTAAGCGGCGGTCCTTGAGCAGGTGGTTGCGAGAATAAACGTATAGAAAAAAAAGTACACCCCGTTAAAATTAAAAAACTAACGGACATCCAAGAATTTTTAAATTGCAAATAAGTTTTCATTGATCTAAAAAATTTTGTGTGATGCCTACTCATACGCTTTTCGGCATACGCGCCTTCTCGGTTTTCATCAGGTGGGAGGAGGTATTTTCCTGTATCATAAACAATAGTTTATGATACAACAAAGTTACAGAAATTATATTGTTTTGCAACAAAAATGAGGAATTAATTGATATCAAGCTATTTCAGGTAAAGACAATTGGTTCTTTTTAATGACGAAATCAAGAAACTTCAAAAACTTTTCTGATTTTTTTTAAAATTATTTAGAATTTGTTGCGCCGTACCTTTTTTAAGATTTGGTTTTTTTTTAGAATTGTGGTTTTCTTTTATTTTCAGGTTCATTTATTTTCAAACACAAAATTGTTCCGCCAAATAAACTCCACTTGATTCAAATATCACTATTCTCTCAACAAAAACAATATTTAACTTAGCGGAGCAGTAGTCAGTTTTTTTGCTGTCATTTATCAGCCTGCATTCAAAACTCATAGCTCATCTCTTTTAAATGTGCTTGCTTTTGCGTTTCTCTTTCCCGAATGGAAGTTTCGGTCCAATAATGATGCGCAAGGAGAAAAGCAGACTGTCGTTCATGCCATTCTTTTTCGTCTTTAATCAATCCCATTGTCCGCCATTCTTTATATAATTTCATAGAGATAGTTTCAAAATCGGCGCGACCGAGATAATCCAGATCGGCATCGCACATTATTTTTTCGAGTAAGTTGTGCGGTGTTTGAGGCATTTGAGTCGCCATAATAATATTGCAAATGATTTCAATTTGCCGCTCGTTGTAGCCGAAATCCGGTAATCGGGTGCGCGCCAATCGGCAACCGGCTTCTTCGTGCTGATTGTAAATTTGCGAGAACCCGCAGTCGTGAAAAAGTACGGCAGTTTTGAGGAGCTTTAAATCCGATTTTGAAATTTTTTCCGCGCCGGCAATACGCACGGCAGCTTCCAATACATCGAATGTATGCTTCACGTCGTGGTAGCACAAGGTAGAAGGTAAATGTTGCTTCAACAACGCGACTATAAACTTTTCGGCTTTTCTGAATTGCATGATGATCAATTCCGTTAAAAATTAGAGATAAAATCCCATTGTGAAAGTATCCATTTTTTTTCTTTTTCATCCAAGAGCGGAGAAAGTTTACCGAAAACTATAGCGTGATAGTCGTTCAACCAATCCGTTTCTTCCGGCGTTAAAAGTGCTATATCAATCAATTTTTTATCCATCGGAAACAAAGTCACGGTCTCGAAACATAAAAACGAGCCGAAATCGGATTTTGCTTTTTCTACACACAACACCAAATTTTCAATCCTGATACCGTATTGTCCTTCCAAATAAAATCCGGGTTCATTCGATGTCAACATCCCCGGTTCCTGCGGAGTAGTACCGCGTGCGTTGAGGACGGAGACGAAACCTTGCGGCGGTTCGTGTACGTTCATAAAAAATCCGACACCATGACCGGTGCCGTGTCCGTAATTCAAATTATATTGCCACAAAAATTGCCGTGCTAAAATATCCAATTGAATACCTTTCGTATCTGTCGGAAAAACGGCGCGCGCCAGAGCAATATGTCCTTTCAAAACCAAAGTGAAATGTTTTTTTTGTACGTCTGTCGGTTTGCTCAGAGCAATCGTTCGCGTAATATCGGTCGTACCGTCGGCATATTGTCCGCCGGAATCAACGAGTAAAATACCTTCCTTTTTTATTTCCGCCGAATCGGTCACGTCCGGTCTGTAGTGCATCATGGCACCGTTGCTTTTATAACCGACTATCGCACTAAAACTTTCACCGAAATAATACGGTTGATCACTACGAAATTGCGCCAACATGGAAGCAAATTCGTATTCGCGTACCGTGCGCACTTCCAGCGTTTGCTCCAACCACATAAATGCTTTTACGAGTGCCGCGCCGTCTTTTGCCATCGCGTTGCGAATATGCTTTATTTCGGTTTCGTTTTTAACGGCTTTCATTCGTATCGAAAATGTTTCGCGCTCAATGACGGTAGCTTTTGTTATCTCGCTCATCAAAGAGAAATTGACATTAGCGGCATCTAATATCACCGTATTATTACGCGTCAGTTTTTTCAGAAAGGCGTGAATATCTTCGTAAGGTTTTATTATGAGTTGAGAGAGCGGAGAGTGGAGAGCGGAGATTCTTTTTTGAGCATTTTTCAGATCACTTAATTTATTAAAATCAACGAATAACCAAGTTTTTTCTTCTCCGACAACCATGTACGCATAAAAAACGGGATTGCTTTCCACATCGGAACCGCGCAAATTGAGTGTCCAAGCAATATCGTCGAGGGTAGTGACTAAATGAAAAATGGATTTTGAATTTCGGATTCCGGCGGTTGAAACTACACTTTCCGACATTTTTTTTCGGATGTCGGCAATTTTTTCCGCGCTTGATTTGCCGTTAAATTCTATAGGGTGTTCAAAAATTTTATCGGCGGGCATCGGCGGACGGTTTTCCCAGACACGGTTCGCCATATCTACGTGCGTTACCAATTCGATATCGTGTTTTTTAAAAGCACGCTGCATGACACGGATTTGTGCCGGCGAAAATAATTTACCGTCGCAGCCGACGACGGATTTCGGATGTCGGATGTCGGATGTCGGATGAGGTAATTCGGGTGTGATTTCCTGACCCGACATCCGAAATCCGACATCCGAAATCGTTGAACATATCCAATCAATATGTTCCGGAGCACCTTGTTGCAATTGTTTGTACATTTTAAATTCGGTTCCGGCAATTTCGCGTTCGCATTGCATAAAATACCGTCCGTCCGTCCAGACTCCCGCATGATTTTGTGTAATCACGACATAGCCCATTGAACCCGTAAACCCGGAAATCCAAGTTCTGAATTTCCAATGATCAGCAACGTATTCCGATTGGTGCGGATCGCTCGAAGGAATAATATAAGCGGCAATATTTTCTGCTTGCATAGCTTCGCGTACAAGTGCAATTTTTTCGTTTATAGTCATAATTTTTAATGCTGGATGCTGAATGCTGAATTTTGTATTTCTTCGTTTGTTATTTCGCGTACTTGTCCGGGTTGTAAATCGCCGAGTTTTAAATTTACGATGCCGACGCGGATCAGTCGTAAACAGGGATGTCCGATGGCGGAGCACATTTTACGCACTTGGCGGTTTTTGCCTTCGGACAGCGTTATTTCTATCCAAGACATCGGATTTCGTCCGCTTGGTCGTGCGGGCGGAACGCGCTGCCAAAGTTGGGTTGGCGCAAAATAAGCATCTATATCCGTAATATTGCGCGCTTTTGCCGGTAAGGTGCAATGAATTTTTTTTTTATCCAATTTTATATCTACGCCGCTGCGTAATTTGTCCAAATTATTTTCCAACGCTATACCTTCTACTTGTGCTAAATAAGTGCGCGGGTGTTGAAATTGCGGGGCGAGTAAAGTATGCGTCAGCTTTCTGTCGTTCGTTAAAAGCAAAAGTCCTTCACTGTCGAGATCCAAACGACCGACGGGATATATATCTTTATCAAACTTGAAATCCAAATCCGCCAAAGTTATCTGCCCGTCCACTTCTTGCGTGAATTGGCAAATCATGTCGTAAGGTTTGTTGGTAATAAAATAACGCATTGAGTAAGGGCGATAAAAAATAGAATAATAATAAAAAATTAAGTCCGGTTAAAATTTCCGAGCCTATTTTAACGAAGATTACTTTTATCAGACAATATAGATCTAACTAATTTTACTGTAAAATTAAAAATAATGAGCGAACCATCAAATTTTATTATTTCGGAAGTCTTGCAGGGCGTTTATTCAAAATCAAAAATAGATCGTGTCGTGAATTATGTAAGTAGCGATGCAGAGCGGATGGGAGAACTTATGGATTGTTTTTTCGGTGCCGACACGCGCGTGAGTCAACTCGCAGCCGGCAGTATATGTTTGGTGGCGGAAAAATATCCAATTCTGGTTGAGCCGTATTTGGAAAAAATGTTGCTGTTGTCGCGCGCACCCGGTATTTGCAACGCGATACAACGCAACACGATGCGCATTTTACGCAATTTGACGGAAATTCCGGCATCAGTTGAGGGTTTAGCTGCCGATACTGCATTTAATTTTTTAGAAAACCCGAGAATGGCGGTGGCCGTTCGCGCATTTTCCATGCGCGTCTTGTATAAAATTTCAAAAAAAGAACCGGATTTACAAAACGAATTGAAATTAATCATCGAAACTTTTCTGCCGAACGAAACTTTGCCCGGCTTTACGTCTACGGCAAAAGATATTTTGAGGTTGATGGAAAAGGAATGAAATCTTAATAAGTTACTGATGTTACGCACAACCTCATAAATATTGCTTGTTGCGTGTGCTAAAGTATATTTGACTGCCGCTCCTCCGGAGCGGATGAAAAGAGAAGGTCGGATTTTTGTACGTGTACAAAAATAAAAGACTTTTATCGCAAATAATCACCGACACCGGTAGAATTATGTTTATTGAGTGGGTTTATTTATTTTTTCGGCTTGCCGAAAAAATAAATAAACCCACTCAACAAATCCCCTTTTTTCACCCACTCTCGAGGAGCGGCAGTCAAATCTACTTCGGCACGCGCGGATAGTTTCTCTGCGGACTAAACGAGGTCGTGCATGATATAAGTACCTTATTAAAATTTCATTCCTAAGGAAAGCCATATTAAAAATAAAGTGTGAACGGCGGCACAGAAAAAATTAAAATTATAAATTAATTTACAAAAATATTTAACGGAATTTAAAAATATTTTCCAAATAAAATAGCGTATCAAAAAGAGGTATTTTCTTAAAAAATTATTTTGAATAAAAAAGTGACGTATTTAAAGGTTTTCTGTCTTTTTATTATCGAAACCTACAAAATATTATTTTGACTTATTTTATAAGTTGAGTATGATAAAAATTTCTTGAAATCTTTCATAAAATAATTGCTTCATGTTTTTTGAATACTGTTTGCTTGTTGTTTATTGTATTTGTATCCTTATTACGACCATTTATTGCGTGATGCAATTGGATTTACTGTATTGGTACCGCCAGCGCACAAAATCTACGTTACCTGTCTTAAATGAATTTCCTATGGTGACGATTCAGTTACCGATTTATAATGAGCAGTTCGTTTCAGAACGTTTGATCGATAATATCGTGCTGATGGAATATCCGAAAAATAAACTCGAAATTCAAGTTCTTGACGACTCCAACGACGAAACGGTGGCTATTGTGGCGCGAAAAGTAGCGCAATATCAAGCACAGGGTTTCAATATTCAACATATTCGCCGCACGGATCGTTCCGGTTTTAAAGCCGGTGCTTTGAAATACGGTTTAACGCTCACCGACAGCGAATTCGTTGCTATTTTCGATGCGGACTTTTTGCCGAATCCGGATTTTTTAGTTAAAACAATTCCGCATTTTTATAAAGATCCGAAAATCGGCGTGGTGCAAACCCGTTGGGAACATTTGAACGAAGATTTTTCTTTGCTTACCCGTTTACAAGCCATGCAGTTGAATGTACACTTTGCTATCGAACAAGCGGGCAGACAAAGCGGTGGATTTTGGTTGCAATTCAATGGTACGGCGGGTGTTTGGCGCAGAAAAACAATTGAAGATGCCGGCGGCTGGCACTCCGATACGCTGACCGAAGATTTGGATTTGAGTTATCGCGCACAATTAAAAGGCTGGAAAATAGATTTCTTGGAAGACGTTGGTACACCGGCAGAATTACCGGCGGAAATGAACGGTTTGAAAGCTCAACAATTTCGTTGGATGAAAGGCGGTGCCGAAAATGCGCGCAAACTTTTGAAATTAGTGTGGGGTTCTACACTCAATACTTCGCAAAAAATTCACGCTTCGCAACACCTTTTAGCGAGTGGCGTGTTTATGACGCTCCTCGTTGCGGCGATTGTCAGCGTACCGCTCGTTTTCTTTTTAGACGATTTCTTTTTCGATACTAAAATATTTTTCATTTCGCTCGCCGGTCTGTTTTCCATAGTTTTGTTGAGCATCACTGCCAATATGCAACCTTACAATTTACACGGCGAAACAAAATTTCAAAAATTTATCTACCTCATCGGTATTTTTCCGATATTTTTATCCATGATGATGGGAATGTGCGTACACAACTCGATTGCCGTGATAGAAGGTTATTCGGGACGTAAATCCGATTTCGTGCGCACACCGAAATACGGGTTGGAAGGCAAAACCGGTTCTTTTACGCAACGCGCTTATTTGTCGCGCCGTCTGCCCGCATCCACTTTTGTTGAAGGATTTTTGATGTTGTATTTTGCATTCGGTTTGTACGCGAGTATTGAAACGGGTATACACGAATTTCAAATTTTCCATGCCATGTTGACCTTCGGTTTCGGTGCCATTTTTATGTACTCCGTGCGCCACAATTTTATGGCACAAGCAGCGTAAAATTTAAGTTTGATTTAGTAATAAAAAATGCGTAGTGAAAAAATATTTTTCACTACGCATTTTTTATTACTAAATCAAACTTATTGAGCCAAGAAAAAGCTAAGCCCGAACAAAAACTGTTCGAGCGGAGCGACTTTTTTTGTTCTTGACTTTTTTTGTTACTTTTTTGTGTCAAGACAAAAAAGTAAATATAAAACGGAGTACGTTTTAAGGTTGTACCTTCAAGTGTCTTTACTTTCTTTTGTCTTGAAACAAATGAAAGTAACAAAGAAAAATTCAAGAACAAAAAAACTCGCTCCGCTCAAACAGTTTTTGTTCGCGGCTTTGCTTTATACAAATAAAATGCCTTGCGGAAATTTTTTCCGCAAGGCATTTTTAGTTTACTTTAAAGGGTCTACTGAGTTATTAGTTGGTTTTAATAGATAATAGAATTATAAACTCTGAACCATCACCTTCTCTACTTTCTACTTCAAGCGTTCCGCCATGCCCTTTCGTAATAATATCATACGCCAACGACAAACCTAAACCCGTTCCTTCTCCGGTCGGTTTGGTTGTGAAAAAGGGTTGAAATATTTTTTCTTTAATTTTGTCCGGAATACCGGTGCCGTTGTCCTTAACGGTTATTTCTATTTTATCAGCGAGGCGTTTTGTAGAAACGGATACCAAAGGCGCATAATTTTTATCCGCATATTGTTTTGCGCGTTCATTCACCGCATAAAAAGCATTATTGATTAAATTCAATAATACGCGACCAATATCTTGCGGCACGACATTCATTTTCGGTATCGTTTCATCAAAATCCGTTTTGTAATCCGAGTTAAACATTTTGTCTTTGGCGCGTAATCCGTGATAACTCAAGCGTAAATATTCGTCGGCTAATTTATTGATGTCCAACATTTCTCTTTCGCCGGTACTTGCGCGCGAGTGTTCGAGCATTCCTTTTACTATACTTGACGCACGTTTGCCGTGGTGATTTATTTTTTGTTGGTTGGCAGTTAAATCGCTCATTAAATCTTTGACGTAATCTTTATCAATCTTTTCTTTACTTATTTCTTCATTGACATCTTTGACCAAATCCACACTCAATTCCGAAAAATTATTGACGAAGTTCAAAGGGTTTTGAATTTCGTGTGCGATACCCGCAGTGAGTTCTCCGAGCGATGCGAGTTTTTCTTTTAGCACGAGTTGGTTTTGAGTTTGCTTTAACTCCTTTAAAGATTGTTCGAGTTCTGCGGTGCGTTCCGTTACTTTTTTTTCTAAAGTTTTGTTTTGTGTGGCGAGGATTTGTTGTTTTTCTTCGGCGAGCTTTTCGTTTTCTTTTAATTTTTGTTGGAGTTTGCGATTAGCCAATGCCATTTCGTAGCCCAAAAAAATGGCTACCGAAAGCGGTTGAATTAAAAAATACCATTTAGATAAAGTGTTGTAAACGGCGGATAATCCGAAAAATCCCCAAATTATTAAAGCAAGAAGTCCGCCGACCAGCAATATACCGGCACCTTTTTTTCCGGTTTTGACACCTCTAAAAGCCACTGCAACAAAAATTATGTTGTAAAAATTTGCAATTAAAATGTGATGTATTAACCAACCCCAACCATATATGAATGCAGCGGCAGGCATACTTAATAAAGTTAACACAACCGTAAGCCAAAAGAAAAAACCAAGTTTATGATTTAATAAACGATAAACTGCCAATAATAAAAATAAATAACCCGACACTACAACAGTCAAGAATAAAGTACTTTGTAAAACTAAGTTTTCGAGTTGATATGAGTAGCCCGAATAGTAGTAAATTAACCAAGACCAAAACAAGATTTGAGAAAGTGCGTAACCTGAAAAGTACAAATTGAATTTTTGAGTAGGATAAAAAATATAGAAAACAAAATAAAGCGGGCATAAAATCACAAACACGCCAACTAAGAGCATATAAATTTTATCTGACGAATGCACTATATCTAAGGCTGCGTTAGCATTTTCCGGCGAGTTAATTCGGGCTGCAAAGCATTTATTCCGGTATCCCCAATGGCTGTTGTATAAAATATGCGGTTGAAAAGCATATCGAACGCTCAAAACGTTAACGCCCGATTTTTGAATCGGAAACGAAACGGACCAACCCGTTGAATTGGCGGCTTTTATTGCTGTTATGTTTTTACTCAGTAAGCCGTAACCCGCAATTTGTTTACCGTTCAAAAACACTTCGGTT
The DNA here is from genome assembly GCA_038226035.1 of Chitinophagales bacterium. Lineage (GTDB taxonomy): Bacteria > Bacteroidota > Bacteroidia > Chitinophagales > Saprospiraceae > JAAFJT01. The sequence continues at coordinate 13,794 of JBBRQS010000006.1, forward strand.
GCACCGGATTGTTCAATTTTTATCACGGTTTGTTGGTTCAACGCACTGTCAAGACTTAAATGCAAACGCAACCAAAAAATTTCACCGGTTTTAGGCAATTGCGGCAAAGCAAAAATATCTAACGTCGGATCAATTTTTCCCCAACCGGAATCATCTAAATCCGTTCGCGCATACTCCGGATTATCGCCCGCGTGCCATTTCCAATCTTTATCCAACAAAATGCCCTGTGTTGGTAATGAATCTATTTTAAAAATGGAACTGTTTTGAGAGAAGGAAAAAATCGGAATAAAAAACAAGAATACAATAAAGCAACGCATAATAATGGAGTTTTTAGCAGGTTTTCATTCAACTGTAAATTTAATAGGGATTTTAGAAATTAGCTTTAATTTTTGAATTTTTTTGATAATTTAGTAATTTTAAATTGCGAACTTTTGTATTTTTGTGTAGTTTTGTATCGTAGAACTTAAAATGTCACTTTTAAACAAAACAATCATGGATACTTATCAAATTGAGTTATTAGACCCGAAAGCGAAAGCGTTATTGGACAGTTTGGTTGATTTAAAACTTATAAAATTTCGAAAATCGGATAATATTAAAACAAGTTTCACAAAACTGTTGGCAAAAATTCGCAATAAATCCGACGCTCCTATTTCTTTGGAAGCTGTCACTTTAGAGGTAGAAGCTGTGCGAGCAAAAAGGTACACTGATGAACAAAATTAAAGTTATTTTAGATACAAAACTTATGGATAAGCTATATTATTTCAAAATGAAAAAATCGTTTTTGTATTCAGCGAAGCCCTTCTGGAAGAATTTATTGAGGTAGCCAAACGACCTAAATTCAAAAAATACTTCTCCTCAAAAGATTTAGAAAACTTGCTCATTTATTTTTCGGCTTTCGGTATTTTAGTCGAAGTTCAATCAAATATTCTTCTGTGCAGAGACCCGAAAGATAATTTTCTACTCTCACTCTCTAAGGATGCTGAAGCAGACTATTTGATAACCGGCGATGCAGATTTACTGACTGTCGGAAAATTTGAAAATACTACCATTCTCACTCACATGGATTTTATCCTTTTAAAATTATTTTAAATACCTCAGCCTTTCAACGAATTTGATTTTTCGCCCAAATTTTTTTTTAGCGAATTTTTACCTTTGTAAGATTCTTTTGTAGTTTTATTCTAGCAAATACGAAATTGAATTTTAAAATTACCCGGATAAAATGAAACTTCAATTTAAAAGTATTGATTCTCTCCAAGCGTAAAAAGTTAAAGGATACGCCGGATACGTTTCAATAAATTTTTTGTATCTACTTTCTTGCGTGCGTGCGAAAGTAAATATTGAAAAATTTTCCTTTTTTCAAAATTTTACGGCATTAAAATTATAAGCGGAAGTTTTTTCAAACCCTAAATCACATCTTCATTTACCGGTTTCAACTAAAAATTCGTTTCTTTGTTGTTCTTTCGGACATTGGACATTGGAAGCCGGATATTGGAATAAATCTACAGTCCAACGCCTAAAGTTCAAAGTCAAACGTTAAAGTAAAAATGAAAAAAATACCATTCCTTTTCCTCTTCGCCCTTATATTTTTCAGTTGCAATAATAAGCCAACAACCAACAACCAACAGCCGGCAGCTAATACCAAACCGCTTTTCACGCGCATGAAAGCGAGTGAAACGGGTATAGATTTTCGGAACGATTTGCGCTACGATCCGGATTTCAATATTTATAAATACCGAAATTTTTATAACGGCGGCGGCGTTGCTATCGGCGATGTCAACAACGATGGTTTGCCGGATATTTACATGACATCGAACATGAACCACAATAAATTGTACATCAATAAAGGCAATTTCAAGTTCGAAGAAGTGACGGTAAAAGCCGGTGTCGCCGGCACAAAAGCATGGTCAACAGGTTGTACAATGGCAGATGTGAACGGCGACGGTTGGTTAGATATTTATGTGTGCAACTCCGGCGATGTAAAAGGCGACAGCAGAGGCAACGAACTTTTTATAAATAATCACGATGGTACTTTTACGGAACGCGCCGCAGAATACGGACTCGTTGACGGCGGATTTTCGACGCACGCGGTATTTTTCGATTACGATCACGACGGCGATTTGGATTGTTATGTCTTGAACAACTCGTATAAAGCCATCGGTTCTTTTAATTTGCAAAACAATTTGCGCGGCACACGCGACGTGAAAGGCGGACATAAATTGTACAGAAACGACAACGGCAAATTCAAAGATGTGAGTGCGGAAGCGGGAATTTACGGCAGCGTTCAGGCTTTCGGTTTGGGCGTGACAGTGGGCGACGTGAACCGCGACGGTTGGGATGATATATATGTATGCAACGATTTTTTTGAACAAGATTATCTCTACATTAATCAGCACAACGGAAAATTTAAAGAAGTGGCGACCGAACAATTGGCGCACATGAGTGCCGCTTCGATGGGCAGTGATTTGGCGGACATCAACAACGACGGTTATCCGGATATTTTCAATACCGAAATGTTACCCGCTACCGAAAAGCGTTTGAAAACAAAAACCACTTTCGATAGTTGGAATCGGTACATCCTGAACACGTCTTACGGTTTTTTTCCGCAATTTACGCATAATTGTTTGCAAATAAATAACCACAACGGAATGTTTAGCGAAGTAGCGTTTTTGTCGGGCGTTGGTGCAACGGATTGGAGTTGGGGTGCATTGATAACGGATTTCGACAACGACGGCAAAAAAGATTTGTTCGTCGCTAACGGCATTTACAAAGATTTGACCGACCAAGATTATCTCCAATTTGCGGCAAGCGATAAAACAAAAAGTGCCGTCATCGGACACGACAGCAGCGTCAATTTTAAAGAATTGATTGATGCCATTCCGAGCGAACCGATTCCGAATTTTTGTTTTCACAACAACGGCAATTTATCTTTTACCGATGTAGCAAAAGAATGGGGTTTGGCTGAACCGGGATTTTCAAACGGTGCCGCTTACGCGGATTTGGACGGCGACGGCGATTTAGATTTGGTCGTGAACAATACCAACGCCGAAGCATTTGTGTACCGCAACGAGGCGAGACAACAATTTCCGGACAACCGTTACCTGCAAATAAAACTCGAAGGTGAACTGAAAAATACATTCGCGCTTGGTACCAATGTAACGTGTTACGTCGGTAACGAAATGTTTTATCAGCAGCAAATGCCGATGCGCGGATTTCAATCGAGTATGGATTACACGCTCACGTTCGGTTTGGGTAAACATCCGGTATTAGATTCCGTAGTCGCCGAATTTCCGAACGGTAAAAAAACGGTGCTTAAAAACGTAAAAACCGATACCGTTTTACTTTTAAAACAACGCGATGCCAAACTGATAAATATTCCTTGGGCGCTACAACCCAATAAAAAAATTGTGGCATTGTTCAAAGATATTTCAGAGAAAACGGGTTTGGATTTTTTGCACAAAGAAAACCCGTATTCCGATTTCGATGTCGAACGCTTGCTGTTTCACATGAACTCGACGCTCGGACCTAAAATGTGTATCGGCGACATCAACGGCGATAAACTCGATGATATTTTTATTTGCGGCGGTAAAAATCAGGTAGGAGCCGTGTATATTCAACAATCCGACGGCACGTTTAAACAGCGCGAACAAAAAGATTTTGTCGTAGACAAAGCCGCCGATGACGTAACGTGTGCTTTTTTCGATGCCGATGGTGACGGCGATTTAGATTTATTCATCGGTGCCGGCGGTTCCGACGGTGAAAACTATAACGATAGAATATATTTTAATGACGGTAAAGGCAATTTTACGCGCAACTATAAAGCATTACCCGAAAAAACGAATTTAGCGACCGGTGTTGTGCGCGTGGCAGACTTTACGGGCGACGGTTTTCCGGATTTGTTTTGCGGTATGCGTTTAGTGCCGGGTCAGTACGGAAAAGCCGTAAGCGGATATTTGTTCCGAAACGACGGACGTGGCGGTTTCGATAACGTCACGAACGAACTCGCTCCCGAAATGAAAGATTTAGGTATGATAACAGATGCGCAATGGGTGGACGTAGATGGTGATAAAGATTTGGATTTGGTCATTGTCGGAGAATATATGCCGATAACGGTTTTCATCAACGATAAAGGAAAATTCAAGAAATCAGTGATAAGTGGCAAGTGGCAAGCAGATAGTTTACACGCGTCGCTTGCCACTGACAACTTACCGCTGACTACTTCTTCAGGTTGGTGGCAAAACATAAAAGTGGCAGATCTCAACGGCGATGGTTTTCCGGATCTAATTTTGGGTAATTGGGGTTTGAATAGCCGTTTTCATGCCGACGAAAAACATCCTGTAACTTTATATTACGGCGACTTTGACAACAACGGTTCTTACGAACAAATGATTTGTTTATACGAAGGCGATAAAGAATATCCGTGCACACTGCGCCAGGATTTGGCGACGCAAATGCCGAGTATCAAAAAAAAGTTTTTGCATTGGAGTGATTACGCCAACAAAACCCCGCAGGAAATTTTGGGTGACGCCTACAATACAGCAAAAAAATACAGTGCCTACACTTTATCCTCTGCCGTTGCCATCAATGACGGTAAAGGTAATTTCATGCTGAAAAATTTGCCGATAGAAGCGCAATATGCTCCGGTTTTCGGTATTGGTGTAGACGATTTCAATCACGACGGCATACCGGATATTTTGCTCGGCGGTAATTTTTTTGAAGTAAAACCCGAAATGGGGCGATACGATGCCAACCAAGGCACTGTTTTATTAGGCGATGGAAAAGGTAATTTCAGTTTCGTGCCGTTCGCCGAATCCGGATTACTCATAAAAGGAGCCGTGCGCGATATTCAACCGATCAATATCGGCAAAAAGAAACGTTGGATTTTTGCTCAAAATAAAGGTCCGTTGCGGGTTTTTGAGGTGGCGAAGTAAATCACCTCACTTTGCGAATAAAGTTATTTTTTTATTTTTTAAACTTAATAATTTTCAATTATTATGTCTCAATTTACTACATTAAATATAATTATCGGGAACGGAAAATCTTACCAAGTTCCTATCTATCAAAGAGACTACTCTTGGTCAAAAGAAGATTGGGAAGACTTATGGCTAGATATTTTAGAGATACCAAAAGATAAGACGCACTATTTAGGATATTTGGTTCTACAAGCTAATAAAGCTGACGAAGAATCTTTTTGGGTAATTGATGGTCAACAAAGGCTTACAACTTTATCAATATTGGCGTTGGCAGTAATTGGTTTATTAAAAAAATGGGCAGCTGAAAATATTGAAAAAGAAAGTAACACTATTCGTGTAGAAAAAGAATTTGAACGATATATAGGTAATTATTCTACTTCTAAATTATCCATCACCCCAAAATTGACACTTAATAGAAATAACGATGATTTTTATAAAAGTTATCTTCTGAAATTCGGGCAACCGACTGCCGTAAAAAAACTTAAAGAGACAAATAGATTTCTGTACGGTGCTTATACATATTTTTTTGAAAAACTAGAAGTAAAATTCATTGATAATAAATCTGGTGCCGATTTGACAATATTTTTAGAAAAAATAATAGGTAATGGAATAATTTTTACTGAAATAGTAGTCGAAAATGATTTAGACGCATTTAAAGTTTTTGAAACTCTAAATGCTAGAGGGGTTAAATTGTCACCCGCCGACTTATTGAAAAACTATATTTTTAAATTGGTAAGTCAATTGGGAGAAACAGATTTGGATGAAGCCGAAAGGAGATGGAATAGTTTAAATGCAATTTTATCGAACAGTGACATTACAACTTATATCCGGCACTTTTGGAACAGTAAATATGGACTAGCGAGAGAAAATGAATTGTTTAAAAGAATTAAGCAAACTGTAGATGATGCAACGGCTGCATTCGATTTACTGGATATTTTAGAAAAGCAAGCGACATTTTACAACGGTTTTAAAACACCGTATGATACAGATTTATGGGATAAAGATGAGCGCGTTCATTTATTAGTGCTTGATCTATTAAACGTTTCTACTTGCTATTCACTAATTCTCGCCTTTTTAGAAAATTTACCTAGAAATGAATTTGCCGTATTGTTAAGAGAAATTTCATCAATATCACTTCGTTACAGTATTTCGGAACTTAATCCGAACACGGCTGAAATAGTATATTCCAAAGTTGCAAATCAAATTTACAAAAAAGAAATCACCGATGTAAAATCAGTTGTGAAAGCCTTAAAACCAATTTATGTGGCGGATGAAAATTTTGAAACTGCATTTTCAACAGCCGAAATAAAGACAAAAAGGAAAAAAGCGTTTGTTAAATATCTTTTAGTAAAATTAGAAAACCAGATTAGCGGAACCGATTACCAATACGACGATGCTACTGCTACAATAGAACATATATTGCCTGACAATCCCGGCGGAGCTTGGGACGAATCATTTCCACACGATGTACAAGAAGAATATATTTCTCGACTCGGAAACTATACTTTACTCAAAGCAAGCATTAATAAAAAATTAGATAACAATGTTCCTTTTTCTGAAAAATTAAAAATTTATAAATTATCACAATATAAATTAAGCAGTGAATATTGTTTGTACGATGATTTTACACCCATAACTTTACAAAAAAGACAGGAAAAGTTGGCAAAGGTCGCAAAGTCAATTTGGAAAAGCGCCTTTATAAAGTAATAGCTTAAAATTTCCTTACCTTTGCAATCGAAATTGTTCACCGGTCTATCGCGGTGCCGAAATTTTTCGGCAATGAGGAAAGTCCGGACAACGCAGAGCAACACACCGGATAACGACCGGGTATCGCTCCAGAGCGATAACAGAAAGTGTCACAGAAAATTACCGCCTCGAAATTTATTTCGCGGTAAGGGTGAAAACGTGCGGTAAGAGCGCACGGTGCCGGGCAGTAATGTTCGGGACGGGTAAACCTTGTGTGTTGAAATGCCAAATATATCTTGGAGTCGCAAATTTATTTGCGGCACTGTGCGGCTCGCGCAGCCATGAGGGGTAGGCAGATACACTGCATCGGTAACGGTGCGGGTAGATAAATGATAGACTCCCCGCTTTAATTTTATTGCGGGTGACAGAATCCGGCTTACAGGTGAACAATTTTTTTTAAAGTTTTAAAAATCAAACCCAAGTTTCTCAAAATCTTTCCAAAAATTCGGGTACGATTTCACGACTACTTCCGGATCATTAATTTCTATTTCGTGAAACATGGCTAAAGATGCGAAAGCCATTGCCATTCTGTGATCGTCGTAAGTATCAAAAACGGGTACATCGTTAAAAACCGCTTTATCGGAGACCATAAAATAATCTTTCGGAATTTTTTTAGAGAATTTTTTCGGTAACTTACTGAACGTCACACCGACTTTTTCCAATTCCTGTTTCAATGCCGCTATTCTGTCTGTTTCTTTTATAAACAGCGTTTCCAAACCCGTAAACAAACCCTGAATACCGGTACCGCCGCACATCACCGCCAAAGTTTGAGCAATATCCGGACACGTAATAAAATCGGCTTCAAAAAGCGGCGTAACTTCTTCATTCGAGCACGTTAAATGGATACCTTTTTCGTTAAACACCGAGCGAATACCGAATTCCTTTCCGAATTGTACTATTTGAGCATCTCCTTGCATACTTTTTTCAAACAAACCGTTGAGTTGCAAATTCAAATCATCTGAAAAAGCTGCGAGCGCGAAATAATAGGATGCCGCCGACCAATCCGCTTCAACCGTAATGCTTTTTGCGATGTATTTTTGCGGTGCAACATGAATGGTTTGATCTTCCCAAGTATGTATCACACCGAAATATTGCATCAAAGCTAAAGTCATTTCTATGTACGGACGACTCACAATAGTACCTTCCAAAGTCAATTTCAATCCGTTCGGTAAAGTCGGCGCAATGAGCAACAAAGCCGTGATATATTGGCTGCTTGTATCGGCACTGATAGTGTATTCGTTTTTATCGAAAGTTCGAGGAGAATTTATTTTCAAAGGCGGATAACCTTCTTTTTCAGTATATTCTATGTCCGCACCGAGCGCGTTGAGTGCCGTCACGAGTTTTCCTATCGGGCGTTGTTGCATCCGTTCTGAACCTGTCAGTATTTGTGTACCGTTTTGCAGAGCTAAATAAGCGGTCATAAAACGAAAAGTAGTACCGGCGTGACCGGCATCGAAAACGATATTATCGCGCTGCGTCAACAGTTTTTCGAGTGTGCGCGTATCTTTTGAAGTAGACAAGGTTTTTATATCGAAAGCCGTATCGCACATCTTTTGTATCATCAATACCCGATTAGAAATACTTTTTGAACCGTCGAGCGTGATATTGCCGTGAATTTGTTTATTTTTTTTTGATATTTTCATTTTGCGGAGCATAATTAATTTAACAAGTAAAAAAATAATTTACCATTTACCGTTTACCATTGAAAACAAAAAGCCCACCGGCAAATAAATACCGATGGGCGTTTGTTTTAAAAAAGTCGGGGCACCAAGATTCGAACTTGGGACCCCCTGGTCCCAAACCAGGTGCGCTAACCGGGCTGCGCTACGCCCCGAGTTTTTTTGCTTTACTTAAACGCCACACCATTCTACTTAAAAAAAAGAGCGGTGAGAGAGGGATTCGAACCCTCGGTACAGTTACCCGTACGTCAGTTTAGCAAACTGGTGGTTTAAGCCTCTCACCCATCTTACCAAACCAAATTAAAAAGTCAAATGATTTGTGTGCTTATAAAGCGGTGCAAAAGTAAGTCGTAAGTTTCTATTTGTCAAATGGTTTTTAAAGTTTATTTTATTTTATTTTTTTGGTACCTGATTTTATGCTTGACCGGAAACAATTTTAGATTTTTTTTGCAAACCTGTTTCGAATACGTATAAAAACATCCGGTTGATTCAAATAAAAAAAATTTATAAATCGGGTCGCATACTTTGAATTGCTATTCTCTTATTCTAAAAAAAAGCGTATTTTTGCATTTTTTTTCTGAAAAAGTATTTATAATGAAAATTGATGTTATTCTCGGTTTGCAGTGGGGCGATGAAGGTAAAGGAAAAATAGTAGATTATTTAGCTGAAAAATATGATATCGTTGCGCGCTTTCAAGGCGGACCGAATGCCGGGCATACTTTGAAATTCGGCGGTAAAAAATTTGTGCTGCACACGGTGCCTTCGGGTATTTTTCGTGAAAACCTTATTAATATCATCGGTAACGGTGTTGTGATTGATCCGATTACACTCGAAAAAGAATTGACGATGCTGGATGAAGCAGGCGTGCATTATAAAAAAAGATTGTTCTTGGCACTCAAAGCGCATTTGATTTTGCCGACGCACCGTTTGCTCGACGCGGCAAGCGAGGCCTCGAAAGGTGTTCAGAAAATAGGCTCAACTTTAAAAGGTATCGGACCGGCTTACATGGACAAAACCGGGCGTAACGGCTTGCGCATCGGCGATATTTTGGAAAATAATTTTTTGGAAAAATACGAAGCCCTCAAGAAAAAACACCTCGATTTGGCGCGCCTCTATCCGGAAATTGATTTCGATTTGGAAATCGAAGAAAAAAAATGGTTTGCCGGCATCGAAAAAATTAAAACGCTGCATCTCATTGCCGCTGAATATTATATCAATCACGCTTTAGAAAAAGGTAAAAAAATTCTTGCCGAAGGTGCACAAGGCTCCATGCTCGATATTGATTTCGGAACGTATCCGTTTGTTACGTCGTCGAACACATTAACGGCGGGTGTTTGCATCGGCTTGGGTGTTGCGCCGTCGCGCATCGGCGAAGTGATCGGCGTAACAAAGGCGTATTGTACGCGCGTCGGTTCAGGTTCGTTTCCGTCAGAGTTGCACGATGCTGTCGGCGAAAAATTGCGCGTCGAAGGCGCGGAATTCGGAAGCACGACCGGTCGTCCGCGTCGGTGTGGTTGGATTGATTTGCCGCAACTGCGCTACACGATTATGCTCAACGGCGTAACGCAATTATGTTTAACAAAAATTGACGTGTTGAATGTTTTTGACGAAATAAAAGCAGCCACGAAATATGCTTATGACGGTAAAGAAACCGACGAACTGCCTTACGATGTCAACAATACGAAAATAGATCCGATTTATAAATCTTTTAAAGGTTGGAACACAACAACCGATGTGAGTAATTTTGATGCACTTCCGGACAGTTTGAAATCTTACGTCAAATTTATCGAACATTTTTTGAAAATTCCGGTCACGATGGTATCCGTCGGTCCCGAACGCGAGAAATTAATTTTGAGAGATGCAGTTGAGATTGTCAATTGATTTTAAAATTTCACTTCTCAACTGCATTGATCACTAACCGAACCAATTCGCCGATTTTGTTCGGTTCCAACCAACGTGCAACAATTACTAAATCGTGTTCTTTATCAATGACGATAAAGTTTCCGCCGAAACCGTTAGCATAGTAAATATTTTTTGACAAATTGCCACCGAGCGCGTTTTCTTCATTCAACCACCACATATACCCGTAAGATTTATTGGCTTCGGAAGGTTGATTGACAGAATTTACCCAAGACTCTGAGATAAGTTGTTGATTTTTCCATTTACCGTTTCTCGAAAAAAGCAAACCGAACTTGGCTTGGTCAAGCGTATTGATAAACAATCCACCGCCAAAATGTCCGCCACCGCTCACCGATTGCATCATCAGACCGTCTATGTTCACAAAAGAATTATCGTAACCGTACCAGCGCCAAGTTGTGGAAGCCCCTATCGGATCCATTATTTTTTCTTTCAACACTTGCGGCAAGGGTTTTCTCCAAACTTGCAATAACGAATACGCCAGTAAATTGACACGCACATCATTGTACTTAAAATGCGTGCCCGGTTCAAACAATTTTCTGTTTTTCCAATCGTCCAAACCGCCTTCTTTTCCCGGGCGATCCGCCCAATCGCATACATCGAATTGGCAGCCCGACCAATCCGAAGATTGAGTCAACAGATGTCGCCAAGTTATTTTTGCATTGTGTTCACCATCAAATGTGCCGTCCCAAATATAATCATTCAGGTGTGTATCGACGTTTTTAATAAGATGATTATCCAAAGCCAAGCCGGCAACGGTAGAGAGAAAACTTTTTGTACCACTGAAAGTCATATCCACTCGATTCACATCACCCCATTGTGCTATCACGTAACCGTTTTTTAAAATAATCCCTGCCGGTTTTCCGCGCGGTTTCATCGGTCCCAATATTTTATAATTCGGTTCGCCGGCGTATGCTTTCAGATTGGCGATTCTCAAATCGTAATCCGTTTTGGTTTCGTTATTGAGCGCGAAATTGACGGCACTGTCCAAGCGGTGCGCATTCATTTTTACTTCTGTGGGTTGCCGAGTTTGCCAAACGGAATCCGGATAATACAATCCTTGAGCATCGGACTGTAAAACATTACCCAATAGAAAAACAGACATTATTGCTGAAAAGGTAAAACGTGTCATCATCGCTTAATTTTGAAATAAAGATAAGCACGAAAATTTTAACCGGAGTTGTATTTGCCAAAAAAAAAATCCGCAACCTATACAAAAGCTGCGGATTTTTTTTCGATAGACAAAGCTATACTCATTTCACATTAAAACATACCATATCGTTTTCCCAAGACAAGCATACTTCGCCTTTATCCGAAATTTCGTAAGTTAATTTTTCGGTAAATGTTTTTGCTTTTTTTACAGGCGCGGTAAAGCGAATCACATCTTCTTCTTTTTTATAGCTGTACGCACCCCAAGCAATAGTTTTATTGATAATGATTGTCCATTCCTTTTCGCTCGGCACTACAAAAAAAGCATATTTCCCTGCTTTTAAAGCCTGACCGTTCAAAGTTACGTCGCTTGAAACCGAAAAAGCCGTAGTTTCGTTCGCACCGGCGCGCCAGACTTCGCCGTAAGGCACAAGTCCGCCCCAAATTTTGCGTCCTTTAACAGATGGAGAACTGTAATTAATAGTAACTGTTTTACCGGCAATTGTTGCCTTAGCCGTTGCCGGCGGACTTGCAGGTGCTTTTTCCTGTGCAGAAAGTTGGAGACCCATGAACAATAGCCCGAAAAGCAAAATTAAATTTTTCATCCTTTTTTGAATTTGTTTTAAACTTATTTTTAAACTTATTTTTCAACTCTTTTAACACTATTAGCTGATTATTTGTTGTAAGACGTTTCTTTTATACCGGCATCACCGGAAATTGTTTTCACATCAAAATGCGGACAATTGCATTTTTCTTTAAATAATCCGCAACCGGTTAAAACTGTAACGGCAAAAAATAAAATTAAACCTAAAAAATATTTTTTCATTGATACTTTTATTTATCGAGTTCGTCGGCTATTTTTTGAATTTTTTCAATTGAAAGTCCCGTAATTTTTGAAATAAACGCGAAAGTAGACCCCTCAAGTATAAATGCTTTCACTATTTCTGCGTCTCTTTTTTCCATTCCTTTTTCCATTCCTTTTTTAAGACCTTCTTTAAGACCTTCTTTCATGCCTTTTTCCATGCCATCTTCTTGAGCAGTAATAACCATTTCTCTGGCACCGATATAATCCAAACGACTCATTTCATAAGCTTCGCGTTGTTTCTGGGAGTAGTTTGCTACTTTAGCAACTTCAAAGGCTTTCTCAAAAACAGGTTCTTTGAGTATTTTCGGAATTGTTTCAAACGATTCTAAATTTTTAAGCAAATAAACCCATTTATCAAAGTGCGTTACAAGTTCATGCTCCTGTTTTTTAAACGCAGGCATCTGGAGAAATTTGAAATCCAATTTATCGAAAAAATCTTCATTATCTTGATCTTTCAGACATACGTCTCTTCGAAATTTAGCGCGTTCTTCTTCTTCGTCGTATAAAAAATCAAGAACGGCTACAAAGTAAACGGCTTTCAAGTTAAAATTCCATTCGCCTTTTTCTGCTTGTTCGCGAATCGGGAAAGTGGAATAAAATAAAGCACGGTCTTTAAAAAACTTTACTTTTGCTTTTTGCATTTCCACAACAAATCGTTCACCGGTTTGCGCTATGCAGTGAATATCAAAAATAGCTTTGCGCTCTTCGCCGGTGTCAGGAATTATTTCGGTGTTGCGAAAATCTAATTGCGCTATTTGATGGCGTTCGGGAAGCAATTGATTGAGGAAATCAATCAATAAACTTTTGTTAGCTTCTTCGCCGAAAAGTTTTTTAAAACCGAAATCAGTGTATGGATTTATGTAGATCGGCATAAATTATGCATTTTATTTTTCCATGCAAATTTACAATTTCCCGGTTTGTTTTGCAAGAAATTAACCTTGTATTAAAAAGTTAAACGCCATTATTCAATTGCAAGAAAAGAAAAAAATTATTGTTGCACCGTTGAATTGGGGATTGGGTCATGCGGCGCGCTGCATTCCGATTATAAATGCGTTGCTCGAAAACGGATATGAAGTTATCATCGCTTCCGACGGCGGTGCTTTAACGCTGTTGCAAAAAGAATTTCCTGCGCTCGAAAGTTTAGAGTTGCCGGCATATAATATTCACTACGCCGGAAAAAATTTAGCTTTGAGCGTTGCGTTGCAATCGTTTAAAATTCTTTTTGCCGTAGTACGCGAATATTTTTTTTTGAAAAAATTTTTGAAAAATACTTCTCAAAAAAATACTTCTCAAAAAAATACTTCTCAAAAAAATACTTCTCAAAAAAATACTTCTCAAAAAAATACTTCTCAAAAAAATACTTCTCAAAAAAATACTTCGACCTATAAATTTTTAACCGACGAACAAAAGTATACGGATAAAGAAGAAAGTTCATCCTTAGTCTATCATCATTCTCCGTCCAATATTTATGCTATCATTTCCGATAACCGTTTGGGTTTTTTTAATTGTGTCGCTGAAAAAAATATTTTTATCACTCATCAGTACAACATAAAAACACCGTATCGCAGTCTTGATTTTTTCATAAATATTTTCAACCGTTTTTTTATCAACAGATTCGATGCGTGTTGGATTCCGGACGTTGAAGGCATTCCGAATTTGGCGGGTAGTTTATCGCACGGAGCGATCATTAAAAAAAATACAACCCGCTACATCGGTGCTTTAACGCGGATGAAAAATTTCGATGCACCGAAAATTTATACTGTTACCGCCGTGTTAAGTGGTCCGGAACCGCAACGCACCGAACTCGAAAAAATAATATTGAACGCTTTTCAAAAATATACTTTAGTGCATCCTGAAAAAAAATTGTGTATTGTCAGAGGTACCGGTTCGGATGTCGGATTTCCGATATCGAATGTCGGAAAATCTATTGAGGTGAAGCATTTATTAACCACCGGCGAATTGAACGAAGTACTCATGCAAAGCGAACTCCTCATCGCACGGAGCGGATACAGCACAATTATGGATTTAACGGTATTGAAAATGCCCGCCATTCTGATACCAACCCCCGGACAAACCGAACAAGAATATCTGGCAGATAAACTTTTAAAAGAAAATATTTTTTACGCAGTCGCTCAAGATGCTCTTGATTTGAAAAAAGATTTACCTTTATCGAAAAATTATGCGGGTTTTAAAACCAATGAATTTGTTCATAAATCAACCATAGAATTTTTGTAAAACTGAAAACGAGCGGCGAACATTTTCAAGTTCGTCGGTCATTTTTATCATACTTCATACTTCATATTTTTAAAAACATGCGCTCACAATTTATTCGTTATGCTGTTATTTCGGTAATTGTTGTTGCCGTTGCGGGTTATTTTTTTCATGGTATTTGGTGGTTGTTTCTCGTTATCGTGCCGCTCGTTGTCATGGGTATTTACGATATGATACAAACCAAACATGCTATTCGGCGCACGTTTCCGGTATTCGGTCGCGGCAGATATTGGATGGAATGGTTGCGCCCGAAAATTTATCAGTATTTCGTGGAGTCGGATATTGACGGTCGCCCGTTCAATCGCACCGAGCGCAGCATTATTTATCAGCGCGCCAAAAAGGAAGTGGATACTACGCCGTTCGGAACGCAACTTGATGTGTATGGAGAAGGTTATGAGTTTATGAATCACAGCATCGCCGCTAAAAATTTCGATAAAATGAACAATCATCCGCGTGTAAACATCGGTGGTTCGGATTGCAGGCAACCGTACAGCGCGAGTATTTACAACGTATCGGCGATGAGTTTCGGTTCGTTAAGTGTAAATGCGGTAATGGCTTTGAATGGCGGAGCAAAAATCGGTAATTTCGCTCACAATACCGGCGAAGGCGGACTCAGTAAATACCATTTGCAGGAAGGGGGCGATATTATTTTCCAATTCGGAACGGGTTATTTCGGTTGCAGAACACCTGACGGTAATTTTTCCGACGTGCATTTCGCGGAAACAGTTGACCACGCGGCGATAAAAATGATTGAGTTGAAACTTTCTCAAGGTGCGAAACCCGGACACGGCGGTATTTTACCCGCCAAAAAAAATACGCCGGAAATTGCCGCTATTCGCGGTGTCACGCCGTATACCGACGTGATGTCGCCGCCGTATCATTCGGCATTCGGTACGCCGATGGAATTGTGCTATTTTATTCAAAAATTGCGTACGCTGAGTAATGGTAAACCCGTCGGTTTCAAATTGTGCGTCGGACATCGTTCCGAATTTTTGGCGATATGCAAAGCCATGATACAAACCGGTATTATACCCGATTTTATTACCGTTGACGGCGGTGAAGGCGGTACGGGTGCAGCACCGTTGGAGTTTTCAAATTATGTCGGTATGCCGATGAAAGAAGGATTAGCTTTCGTACACGATGCGCTCACCGGGTTCGATTTGCGTAAAAAAATAAAAATTTTCGCTTCCGGCAAAATTTTGAGCAGCTTTCACGTGTTTCGGGCGATGGCTTTGGGCGCCGATGCGTGTTATACGGCGCGCGCCATGATGATGGCTTTGGGTTGTATTCAGGCTTTGGAATGCAACAAAAATACTTGTCCGACGGGTGTTGCGACGCAGATACCGGAATTGGTAGCGGGTTTGGTAGTCGAAGATAAAAAAGTGCGCGTTGCTAATTTTCATGCTTCAACGGTACATAGTTTCGTAGAGTTATTGGGTGCTGCGGGTTTGGAAAATCCAAATCAAATTCGCCGTTCGATGATAAACCGCCGCGTATCGGCTTCCGAAATCCGCCGATACGATCAAATTTTTCCGTACCTGCACACGGGTTGTTTATTGACCGATGCTAACGTACCGCCGTCTTGGGAAATTTATATGGAAGAAGCAGATGCATCCACTTTTCAAAAAACTTTTCAAGATGTTGAGATATGAAGCGAAAATTTTTAAAAATTAGTGCTGTATTTCTAATCGTTTTTTTTATTCTGTCTTATATCGCCATCGAACACGTTTTGCCTTATTCGCCCATAAAACCCATGCGCAGAGTGGCTAAAAATAATCCGGCATTTTTTCAAGACAAAATATTTCCTGCCGATTACGGTTTGTCGGGAAAACGAATAGAAATAGTAACTTCTGATAGTTTGAAATTAGCGGGTTATATTTTGAAAACTACACAACCGAAAGCACTCGGTACTATGATTTTATTGCACGGTATTTCCGATTGTAAAGAAGGAAATTTAGGAAGATCAAAATTTTTTTGTGATGCCGGATATAATGCAGTGATATTCGATGGGCGTGCGCATGGTGAAAGCAACGGCGATTTTTGTACCCTCGGTTTTTACGAGAAATATGATGTGCGCGCCGTTATAAATTTTATTTTGAAACAGGACACAAACCGAAATATTGGCATTTGGGGCAGTTCGCTTGGAGGTGCAATTGCATTGCAAGCGATGGGGATTGATGAACGCATCAAGTTTGGTATCATTGAAAGTACTTTCGATGAATTGAACAATGTAGTGAAAGCCTATGGGAAAGATTTATTCGGTTTTAATTCTGTGTGGTTAGCAAACACTGTTTTAAAAAAATCAGGAGAAATTGCCCACTTTAATCCGGATGAAGTAAAACCGGATAAATCAGCCGAACATATTCACCAACCAATATTTTTTGCACATGGTGATGCGGATGAAAAAATTCCGCTCGCATTTAACAAAAATAATTTTAACCACTGCGTATCCATCCACAAATTTTTTGAAACTGTGCAAAATGCGCACCACCAAGATGTTTGGACAGTCGGCGGTATACTCTATCAAAATAAGATACTTGATTTTTTAAAAGTATTCGGTAGTCAATAAAATGGATAATCTTGTAGAGACGCAATGCTTTGCGTCTCGTGTTTGATAGGGCGCACGTAAATTCCCGCTCTCGATTAAGACGCAAAGCATTGCGCCTCTAATAAAAAATAAAATTGTATACCCACGTTAAAAAGATACGAAGTAAAAAAAAATAAAAACGGGTTTACGATGTGTCGTAAACCCGTTTTTATTGTGGATTGTTGACAAATATTTTTACCCGTTAAATCAACTTATTATCGTAAGCGACGCGGATGAGCGCGACGGTTGAGTTTACACCGATTTTGCGCATAATGTTTTTGCGGTGAACAGCAGCCGTTTGTTCGCTGATATACAATTCTTGTGCAATAGACAAATTATTACGCGCTTGCGTAATGAGGCGCAAAACTTCCACTTCGCGTTTGGTGAGTTGAAATTTTTTCTGAAAAATGTCTTCAAACGAAGTCGGTTCTACATGTTGGTTCGCCACACTCACGCCTTTACCGACGTATACATCGCCTTCAAGTACGGTGCTGATGGCTTTCATTAATTCATCTTTACCGCAATTTTTCAATAAATAACCGTCAACTTTATTATCGAAAGCTGATTTTATTATTTTCGGATCGTCGTACATGGTCAGTACTAAAACACGCGTACCTTTCAAAGATTTTTTCACTTCCTGCAAAACTTCGAGACCGTTTTTAGCCGGTAAATTAATATCCAATAAAAGTAAATCGGGTTTGTGTGTTCTCAGTACAGCCAATAATTCGTCGCCGGTATAAGCAACTGCTTGGATATTAAATCTCGGTGATTCCGATGCACCGAGCAATAATTTCAAACTGTCCACGAAAAGTTGGTGATCGTCGGCAATAATAATACTTACATTTGAGTTGCGTTTCTCTATCATGGTTCGGCAATAATTTTATAAAAATTAATGGAAATAAGTATGTTTAACAGAAAAAAAATTTGTTTTCAAAAAGAAAATGCTCGGCGGGGATAATGTTCAAGGAAAGATTAAATTACAAAAATAGTTGTTTTTTTTGTAATTGAAGATAAAAATTATTATTTGATAAATAACATTGAGATATCTCAAATAGGCTAAATCAACAAGAGTGCCGAATTTTCAACTTGTGCCGTTTTTTGTACGAAAAATCATAGAAAAATTAAAAAAAAGTTAGAACAATAGGCAAACAAAAAAGAAAAAATTGAAAAATTTAAACCGGAAAAGTAACCGGAAAATGATTTGAAAAATAATGAGAAAATAATTCCGAAAATTTGTTTACAAAAATCACTTTTTTACATACACTGTTAATCGCAGAAAACAGCAGCGTTATTAACCCAAAAAAGTTTTCGAAAAAATATAAAAAATACGATAACAAAACACCAAATCAGAAAACGGAACCATACAATTTTTTTTATTGACCGTTAACCCCACTACCCCACAATTTTTTTTTCAGGCAAAGTCAGCATCAGCCGGTACGTTTTCGCACCGGCTTTTTTTTTCCAAAATTAATTAAAAAAAAATATAGAAAATATTTTCTTTTTAAATTAATTAAAAAAAATTAATTTTACAAAAATATTTTTTTTTATTCTGATAAATTTTTACTGTTTTTACGAAATGAAATTAATAATGGCTTATGAAAACTACTTTTACTTGCGTGTGTATTTTTTTTCTGATGGTTTATTTTGCGGACTTTACAAACGCGCAATTTGTCGGACGCACTCCCGCCGGTACACATCATTCTATTGAAGCAGATGCTAACATTGAAGCCGAAGTCGGTAACGAACCTTTTGAAAAATATCCTTATTACACGGCGTTGGCGATTTCGGATGCTTTGAAAAAAAAAAATCCCGATGAAGTTGTCCGGATACTCAGTAAGTGCGTCGGCAGTAATACGGCGATAGAGCCTTTAGAATTACAGAAATTGTACTCTGATAATAAATTTATTCAATTAGTATTTTTCAAAAAAGATATGGTTGATCGCGCGTATTTGTACAAAGTTGCGACAGACACTGTACCGGTTACATCGAGAGGGAGAGGCGTGATGTTAGAATCCGTATCGTCATCGTCCGAAAAAAAATCCGTGATGAAGTCCATCGGCGCGCTTGATGCTACTATTTTTGCCGATGCGTTTGCAAAAATCGTGGTCAAGCGTTTCAAACAAGATTTGAACGCGCTTTTTTTTGAGCAAATGAAAACGGCGATGGATTCGAGTGTGGAACTGAAAACGCTTTTGCCGCATACGCATCAACTTTTGCAATTGGTGGATCACGATATTTATAATTTTCAAACTTATATTGACGGCTTGCGCGAGAAATTGGAAGAAGATTTTTCAAATGTTTTTGCCGGCACGAACGCGCTGCTCGAAACGCCGAAATACAAACACTTATTCACTAAAGATGTCGTCGTTCAAAGTTTAGTATCTACGATGTTGCAAGTATCCGACGGATTGGTGAATAAAAAACATCCCGGTCTCATCATTGAGCAGTTGAATCTGAATAACGATTACGATACTTTAGTTGACGGCATTAAAATAAAAGCGGGTTTGCAAATGCTGCAACTTTTTTCGCGCGGCTTGCAATCCAAGGATACGGCGCGGTATTGGATAAAAGGTTTGGACAGTTTGAATTTGTTGTTTAAAACCGATACAACGGTCGGAAAAATTTGGTTGGGCTTATTGTACGAATCCGCTAAAGATGTGGATACGGATGCCTTAGTGAAAAACCATATAGTCACTGTGCGCGGTATGATAAATAAAATGTCCGATCAACCGGAATTTTATGTTCAATCGAAAAACTTTTTCGGTACTTTTTTCAATCAAGTGAATCAAATTGAACTTACTTTTTCGGATATAAAAGCAGCAGAGGGAAACGGCGACAAAGTGAATTGGTCGCAAATTGTATCATTGTACGAAAACGCCGTGTCGCTTATAAAACTCGTACCCGATTTCAGAACCATTTTTGAACCTGATTACCAGCCGCCACGTTATTGGCATAGGAGTTTATTTATCGCCGAAACCATGCCGCGTATTTACGCCGAAACAAAAGGCAAACAATACCACTCCGCCGTTCAGCACATCGCCGGATTGATAAAGGCTTTTGATTTCAGACATTTGTACATAAAAAGCGAGACGAAAATTGTGCGCGTAGATACGATGCGCAGTTTTTTTTATGTGAACGAAATCGGCAGATTGGTACCGCAAAGTGAGTACGGTGAACTGACCGGAAAATACGTAAAATACGGTAAGGATTCCGTGCGCATAAAAAGACTTTTTATTGATTCGGCAGCCACCAAAGAATTGGATTACAGACTTACGGATAAATTTTTGAAATATGCTTCATTCGGCGCATCGCTCATTGAATCGCATTCGAGTGATGAAGTGGCGGAATTATTAGAGTCAACGATGATTCCGCCGGGCGGTACGCGCTTGAAAGAAACCGGAACGATGCTCGGTATAAACGGTTATTTGGGTTTGCAACACAATTTTAATGCGGGCGACTCGTCCGGTTTTTCAAGCGTGTCGGTACCGTTGGGGCTTAATTTGAGTTTCGGTTTATCGAAAAATTTACACGCATATATGTCGCGATCTCAAAAATTTTGGCATTTCGTATCGCCGCACACGATTCAAGTTTTCGCGAGTCTCGTGGATATCGGCGCATTAGCCGGTTTGCGTTTTACAAATAATCGCAGCGATATTCCTAAAATCACTTTAGAAAATATTTTTTCACCCGGTATATTTCTGCAATTCGGCAGGCTACTGAATACGCCCTTGAACATCGGTTTAGGTTATCAAGCACAACCGCGTTTGTACGACATCAGCGGACAAAATCTGACATTGCGCCCGTTCGTTTTTCGTTTCAACATCAATGCAAGTTGGGATATTCCGTTCTGGAATTTATGGTTTAAAGCGAATTGATAATTATTGGGAATGATTGAAGGTAAAAAAATTTTATCCATTTATGCGAAAAAATCTCTTAAAGTTTTATTTTTAATAAAAATTATAGTATTTTTGGTTAAATAAATTTATTAAAGAGTTTTTTTCGTTTAAACTATAAAATCATGTTACTGCGCTTCACCGTTTCCAATTTTCTTTCTTTTGCCGAAGAAGTTGAATTTAATATGTTTCCCTCAAATTTAAAAATACATAAAGATCATGTTTATAATTTGGGTAACGGCGTTGATGTACTAAAAGCTGCGGCTATTTACGGCGCAAATGGTTCTGGAAAATCGAATTTTGTGAAGGCGGCAATGACTTTAAGAGAAATAGTAAGGTCAAGATATTTACTAACTAAAAAGGTTTCTTTTAAATTAGATGAGGAATATGAGAAATTTCCTACTAAATTCGAAGTAGAATTTAAAACCAATTCCCGTTTTTTTATATTTGGAATCTCATTTTTTGAAAATTGGATTCAAAAAGAATGGCTTTATGAGAGCTTCCCTAATAAAAACAAACAAGAATTGATTTACGAGAGGGAAAAAGTTTCATTTGAATCTAAAAATAAAATTTCTGTAAATAAAGTATATTTAAAAGATGAAAAAGAAAAATTAAGATTTGAAATTTATGAGGAAGAGCTATTTGCAGCAGAATTGTTTTTGGGTCGCTTTTTTAAGATTTCTATGGATGCTAATTGGGTTGTAATTTGGTTTTTAAGACATTTTATTATTGTAAATTTTAGTGAAAAAAATGAATTAGGAAGATTGAGTTTTTTATATGATTATCTGGGTAGTCAAAAGTATATTGGAGAAACAATAAATAAACTTAGTACAGGAATTTCTAAAATTGAATTTAAGAAAGTACAATTGAATCAAATTAATGATGTAAAATTACAAAATGAAATTTTGCGGAAATTTACATCGGATTCTTTACCTTACGAATTTGTTTTTGATAATGAAGAATATTTTGCAACAAAAATAAATGAGGTGATCGAAATCAAAAAATTGGTAGTATATAATAGAGGAAAAAACAATGTCCATTATGAACTGGGCTTCTATGAACAATCAGAAGGTACTAAGACAATATTAAGATTTTTACCTTTTTTGGAACGTTTAGATAATATAGAAGGCACGATTTTCATTGACGAAATAGAATTAAACCTTCACCCAACAATGATAAAAGAACTTTTAGCCTATTTCATGTCGCGCCCGACAAAAGGGCAACTCATTTTTACTACACACGAAAGTCATTTACTGGATTTAGATATTTTCAGACAAGATGAAATTTGGTTTACTGAAAAAAATGAGGAAGGCGCAACGCGCATGTATCCGCTCAGTGATTTTAAACCGCGATACGATTTGGATATTCAGAAAGGTTATTTGGCAGGACGGTTCGGTGCAATTCCTTTTATCGGAAATTTAAAAGATTTAATATCTACCGATGAAAAAATATAATAAAAGTTACAAAAAAGGCGAACCTTTCAGAGATGCGCGATTGTTTGTAATTGCCTGTGAAGGTGCAAAACGTGAGAAAGAATATTTTGAAAAACTCTTCCCAAACACGCGCCGTTTAAAAATTAAGATACTTAGCCCGAAAGATGACGAAGATGATAACAGAGCTTATTCCGCACCGAATAAAGTTTTAGAGCGTGTTGTGAAATTCGTTGAGAAAAATAATATCAATATAAAAACGGGCGATAAACTTTGGTTTGTTTTAGATATTGACAGATGGAAAGATGAAATTTTTCATTACGTTCAACAAGAGTGTGAGAAAAAAGGATGGAAATTGGCTTTGAGTAATCCTTGTTTTGAAGTTTGGTTGTGGTTGCATTTTGCGGAAATGTCTGCTTCCAAGTCAGCAACTTGCAAACAATTGAAACTTGAAATAAGCCAAACATTTCAATATAATCCGAATGTTTTTACACAATCTGCATATTATTTAGCAGCTTGTGATAAAGCTAAACAAACGGAAAGTGCTGGTTTTATGCCGGATTTTAAAACAACTAAAGTGCATCTGCTGTTAGGTGAACTTTTAGAAATGCTTGGTCAAAACAATATTATTCATCAAAAAAAATCGGATTGAACTTGCCGAATCATTGTTTTTGAATGGATAATATATCATTTTTTGCGAATTGAGAAACGTTTAAAAAATAAGTGCCTTGTATTTGGTTTATCAAACACAAGGCACTCGAAGTTTTTTAAAATTTATTTGCCGACACTTAATCTTTCACGAATTTCAATCGGTTAACGGCATTACCGTTTTCAACCGTAATGAAATAAAGACCGGCACTTAACTGCGCCGTATTTATTTCGTAAACTTCTTTAAAAGTTTCGCCCGTCCGCGAAAAAATAACTTGGCCGATTTGATTCACCACTTGCACATTGAGCCTTTGATGTGCATCGCCGTTTACACCGAGTATCAATTTATCTTTAACCGGGTTCGGATAAGCCGTAACTTCAAAATTATCGTTCACGACTTCAACGGATTTTATGGGCGAATAAGTGAAACTGCCATCTCTATCCGATTGTTTTAACCTGAAATAATAAATACCGCCTGACAAATTATTTTGAATAAAACCGTAAGTATTCGCAGTTGCCGCATTACCGTGTCCGATAACGAAGCCGATATTTTTGAAATCCGCAAGCGAACTTTTACTCATTTCGATATCGAAACCGGCATTATTTTTCTCGGAAGCCGTAGCCCAATTTAGTCGCGCATTATTTTTATTTTCTAATCGCGCATTAAAATCCGTTAACTCTACCGGTGTAGCAGCGTTAATCGTGAAATTATTATTCGATATATCGAAAAAGATATTGTTGCTTGCTTTTACCATAATACGCCCTTGAGTTGTCGGCTGAGCCGGAACAGTCATCGCATACGTACCGTTATTCGGTACAGCGGTAGCAATCGTAAACGGAAAAGTTTGTCCGCCGTCTCTTGAAAGTAAAATATCCACGCTCGGGCAGCTCACCGGTGCGGCTGTTGTATTCGCTACCGACCAAGTAATGTTTTGTGTAGTCCCTCTATCATAAGCACCCGATAAATTGGTTGTTTCTAAAAACGGACCCGAATTGCCGTCAACAGTAATAGTTACGTCTTGATTAGTTACGCCCGTCACGTTATCGCGCACCGTCAAACGGTGGGTTGTTACGATACCGACCGACGGTAATTTATCGCCGATAGCTGCATTAGTGCCGTTTAAAATAGCCGCCAATCGCGGGTAAATTCTGGTCGGACCGGTACTCGGCGCGTAAGTCCTGAAAAAAGGCGGCTGCGAAGGATCGGCTAATGTGGCGGAAGTGGGCGTAACCGTACCGACATTAGTACCTTCCCAAGAATAAGTAAGCCCGGTACCGGTGGCGGTACCGGTCAGTGAAAACGGCGTAGATTTCGGAATCGTGGTGGCACCGGTGGTGAAGGTAATCACCGGCAGTGTATTACCGGTCACGGTTGAAGAATTACAGGTGCCGGCACCTGTAGTAAAATAAACTACTGCTTGTTCGTAATTAACGGTATGGAAATTCAAGAGCGGTTGATAAGGAGCTTCATAGTCATCATTGCCGGTAGCATCACTACATGTATAACCATAACTCATCATCGTAGTACCTGCACCCGGCTCAACGGAAGTACCGGCAGCACGCGTGGTACACACCGGTATAACACTGTTATAAGAATGCGACATATCGAATTGATGACCCATTTCATGCGAAATGAGTTGATCATCGAAAACCGCTGCAAAAGAACCGTTACCAACGCCGGACACGCCGCCGCCTTTGGATGTTCTACAAACGGAAGGTGTGATACCGACACCACCACCCGATCCGCCGACATAACCGAATAAGTGACCGATATCATAATTTGCCGCACCTATGACAGAATCGAGGTTTGTAGTATTTTCGTCCAAATTTTTAATTTGATCATTATTCGTATAACGTCCGGGATTAGCGGTTGTGTACACAACATTAGTGCCGCTTACTAAAACGAAAGTAACTGAAAGTTCTACACGATAAACAGCAATAGCTCTGTTCACATAACCGACAAGTGCATTGTATGCAGTAGTCACGTTTCCTCCACCTTTATTGGTCGTAAAATTTTGATCGGCAGCCACAGCTAAACGATAGCTGCGCAAATTCGCACCAATAGTACTTCTGAACCGACTTTTGTTGGTGGGCGATATTTTGTACGTATCCACGCCCGCATCTTTTGTACCGCAGCGCATTTTGATGGATGTTCCGTCCGCATTTTTCGGACGCACAGCATCTCGCGCGAAATAAGTACGGTATGTGTTACCCGAATTATTTTCAACGGCTTTTTCAAAATACCCTACATCACCGTCGTCCATGCCCAAAATTATGGCGTTGAAACCGTCAGGTGTTATGGTTACCCGCATCATGTAATTCGGATTTTGCGTACCGTTACCGGTGTAAGTTTTTATTTCCGGATGCTGCGCTGCAATTTCGGGAGATAAGACAGGCGACTCCGTCATTTTAAAAATTTCTGTCGTACCGTTCGGTAGCGGCACTTCCAAAGGAAGCGTTATGCCTTGATTATAAAACTCGAGTGGTGCTTGCGACAAATAGGTGTTTAATGCTGTTTCGCGGATGTCGTAAAGCACGTACTTGTTGATATTTTTTTCTTTTACATCGGCACTGCGAAAGCGCGAGACCGGTTTGAAAAAATCGCTTTGCGCGTTCACACTTAAAGAAATCATGCAGAATATCGAGACGATAATCGCATTTTTGGGTAGCAATAATTGCATAATAAACTTTTAAAAAAATTGATGATAAAAACGAAATGATAATTTGATTTTAGAAATACCACTTTGGGTTTAAAAAAACATGGATTTAAAGATAAAAATAATGCTTTGTAATCAAAAAAATTTTTACCATAATGCTTGCTCGAATGATTGCGACAAATATACAAAACCGATACATACAGAGTATCAATTTCAGGACGAATGTAATTGATTTTTGTCTGAACGATTGCAAATACTGTCCGAATGGTTTTTGTTTTTGGATTTTGAAGTTGGGTTGCGGCAAGTTTTTCGTAATTTCGACACGTTTGATTATAGCCGAATAGCTACCGAAAATCCTGAAATTAATCTGCCGAAATACTTTCAAATTCAGCTTTTCCCGCTTCGCACATCGGGCAAACATAACCGGGGGCAGTATTTTCAAACAAAATACCTTCGGTGGCTTCGTCGAAAACGGTCCAACAATCTTTGCACCGATGAAGGGTTTGCGGTTTAGGATTTATTTTAGAAGTCGATTTTACAACCGAACGTGGGTTTTTTTTGGTACCGGTGAGTTCGTCGAAATATTTTTTGCTGAGGTTGGCAAGTTCTTCGGGTAATCTGGATTTCGGAATACCTAATCGGAAAGTTTTGCGTTTGCGCGTTTGCGGGTTAAAGTCTTGCGCATAAAAAATGTCGTAAGAGTCGAAAAAGCCAAAAAAACTCGGCTCAAATTTACCGAAACGAAACATAGGTTCTCGACGAATAATGACCGAGCCGAACACTTCCGATTTGTGTTGCATTTTTATCGCAAACACCAAACCGAATGTGCGCATATCCATCCGACCGAGTTTTTTTACTAAATATTGTTTCAACGCCGCGCCGCTCGGCGAATCGTCTTCGGTTTGCCAATTTAATTCATTGGCAGCATGGCGGACGTTAATCCCGTATTTGCCCAAAAGTTTTTCCCATTTCAAGCGATCGCTTTTTTCGATACCTTTAATCACTAAACTGCGCCAATTGCTGATACCTATATTTCCGATGCGCGTTTCTTCACAGAGTTGGCAAAGCTCTATCAGAAATTGTACCGGAAAATCGTCTTTGCGCCGGTAAATACCGAGCCACAATTTGCCATCCTGTAAAATATTAATACCTTCGTAATACGGCATTACGAAACGCGGAATGTCCAAGTCCGTAAAAATTTCGCGTAAAATGATGCCTTCCGTATTCAACGGTAAATTTTCAACGGTAAATGGTAAATCCCCGGATTTATCATTTACCGTTGAAAATTTACCGTTGGCTAAAATCCGCCTAATAAATTTTCCTAAATCTTGTGTATAAACGAGAGAATGAAAACGCTCGACCGTATTTGTTTTCGGGTATCGGACATAACAAAACCAAAAATGCGGCACATCGGAACTGACAAAATTGAGATGTCCCGTAAAAAACGGGGCGTGAGAATGTGTACTGTCGCAAATATTTATTTTTAAGGCGGAAGGGAAATCCAAATCGTTAAATATATCCAAATATTTTCCTTCCGACAACCAATTTTCGCCGGTCGAGGAGAATAAATCCGCAAAAGCAAAAGTACTGGTGATATTCGGATTGGTTTCAGAATCAGTATCGAAATCGAAACGGTTTTCCCTCATTTTTTTACCGAACAATACCCGTTCTCTTTCATGCACGAAAAAAAGCAATTGTTGCCGCGCACCGAAATGCACGGTATCCACTGCGCATTGCTTCGCAATTTCTAAAATATTATTCAAATGCGCGGGTGATACTAATCCGCCGGGCAAATTTATTTTTATATTCGGCTTATCGGTCATTTACGATTTACGATACTTACGTTAATTAAACATTTTCGCTACCGCATAAGCTGTGGCTGCTGCCGCTGCACCGATAGCCGCCGTTTGTAACGCTCCTTTCCAAGGCGATTGTCCGATAACTTTACTTTTGAAATATCCGAAAACAGTTAAAGCAATGAGCGTAATAACGACCGACAAATAAAAACCTTCATGCACATTTTTTGAAAAAACATACGGCATTAAAGGAATGATACCGCCGACGATGTAAGATGCACCGATATTAAAAGCCGCACGGGTGGCGCGTTTTTCATCCGGTTTTTCCAAACCGAGTTCAAAGCGCATCATAAACTCCACCCATTTATCGCGATTTTTGGAGAGTTCATCAACAATTAAATTTTGCGAGACATGGCTCAAACCGTATTCTTTGAAAACGTCGCGCACTTCTTGCTTTTCTAATTCCGGATATAATTCTGTTTCTTGGTGTTCGCGCACGAGTTCGGCTTTGTAGTGATCAATCTCCGTTCTGCCCGACAAATAACCGCCGAGTCCCATAGCAATCGAGCCGGCAATAATTTCTGCCATGCCCGCCGTCAGGATTATGTGCGGGTCACTCACCGCACCGCTCAAGCCGGCAGCGAGTGCAAACGGTACCGTCAAACCATCGCTCATACCGATAATAATATCGGAAAGCAAATCGGAACCGGCGAAATGTTCTTCGTGGTGTGCATGCGAATGATGTAAATGTGCGTTGAGCATTTTATTGAAGCAGTATTATGAAAAAAAAGTGTCTTAAAAAATAAAAGTCTTATGCCTTCAAAGTCGTTTAAACCTTAAAAGTATTGTGTGAAGTAAGGGGATTAGTAAGAAATAATCTACCCGATAGGGTAGATTATTTCTTACTAATCCGGTAAATTTTTAAACTTAAAAAAATATTTCTATCGAGCCGCCGCGACATAAAAAAAAGCTGCCCAAGCGCTCATGCTACCCATAACGGCAACTACACACCAACCGAAAACTTGCATCCAAACCGGATGCGCATAACCGTTCATTAATCTTTTTTTAGTGGCGGCGAGAAGTACAACCGCTAATGCAAAAGGTAAAATCAGTCCGTTAATAATACCGGCGGCAATGAGTAATTGCACGGGTTTGCCGACGACAATAAAAACAAGCGTTGAAATAATGATAAATAAAGAAATACTCGATTTTTCATAAACTCCAAGCATCGGATGAAACGTTTTGAAAAAGGAAACGGTCGTATAAGATGCACCGATAACGGATGAAATTGCCGCAAACCACATCACGATACCGAAAACAGTGTAGCCTATTTGTCCGCCCGAAAACTTAAACACACTACTCGCCGGATTGTTTACGTCCAAAACCGCACCGTGCGCCAAAGCACCGAACACCGCCAAAAATAAAATAAACCGCATAAAACCCGAAATAAAAATACCGCTTACGGCACTGCGGTTCACTTGTGCCAAATCTTTTACGCCGCCTATACCGGCATCCAGCAGACGATGTGCACCCGAAAAAGTAATGTAGCCGCCCACCGTTCCGCCGACAATCGTAATAACGGCTTTTGAAGATAATTGTGCGGGCATAAAAGTACCGTGAACAGCTTCCAAAAGCGGGGGTGCGGCTTTGATGGCGATGAAAAGCGTCAATAAAATTTTTACCGACCCGGCGATTTTAGTAAATCCATCCAGCATCGCACCGATTTCTTTGTACCAAAAAAGTAACAGCGCAACACCGCAACTCAAAGCCGCACCGATTCTGAAATCTAAACCCGTCAACACATTCAAACCCAAACCGCAACCGGCAATATTGCCGATATTGAAAGCAAATCCGCCGAACACAACCAAAGCAGTGAGTACATAACCCAATCCCGGTAATAATTTGTTCGCCAAATCTTGCGCGCGCAAACCGCTCATCGTCAATATACGCCACGTATTGAGCTGCGCGCCGATATCCAAGACAAGCGATACCAATATCACGAAACCGAAACTCGCCATGAGTTCTTTCGTGAACACGGTCGTTTGCGTCAAGAATCCGGGACCGATAGAAGAGTTTGCCATCAAAAAAGCTGCACCGATAATGCTGCCGCCGAAAGTAAAACGTGGTTTCAAGTGCGTGATAATAAATGAACGAATGAATGAACAACTAAAAACCGTTTAAATTTATTCATCGGTTTAAAACTTAAACGATCACTCAAAATAAATGATTTCAATCAACAGCAAATATTTTTTTCAGACTTTTTTTTAAAATAATTTTATCTAATTCAAATTGCAACGAAAAATATTTTACTTTTACGAAACGAAAAAAAACACCGATGGGTCAGCGATTAAAATCGAAAAGTAAAAAATATGGGCGTGCGCATTATCGAGTATTCACCGGAACTGAAAAATGATTTCAAACAATTGAATTTGGAGTGGATTGAAAAGCATTTTGTCGTAGAACAACACGACAGAGATCAATTAGAACACGCCGACAAACATATTATTGCCGGCGGCGGGCGCATTTTTTTTGCGCAAGATACAACTACCGGCGAAATTCTCGGAACCGTAGCCCTGATTAAAGAAACAGATTTTTTGTATGAAATTGCTAAAATGGCAGTGGCGCCGAAAGCACGCGGTAAAAAAATAGGCAAACTATTGATGCAACATTTAATTGATGAAGCAAAAAAAACCGCAGGAGCCGAAAAAATTTACCTCGAATCCAATACAGTACTTGTACCGGCAATAACGATGTATCGAAGTTTCGGTTTTCAAGAAGTTAAAGACTTTAAATCACTGTTCGAGCGCGCAAATATAAAAATGGAATTAAATCTTGTTTAGTAGAGACGGCGATTTATCGCGTCTCTACCCGTAATTTGTACATCTTGAGAGGAGACGCGATAAATCGCATTCTCTACCCTTAGTTTGTACATCTTGAAAGGAGACGCGATAAATCGCATTCTCTACCCGTAATTTGTACATCTTGAAAGGAGACGCGATAAATCGCAATCTCTACCTGTAATTTGTACATCTTGAAAGGAGACGCGATAAATCGCAATCTCTACCTGTAATTTGTACATCTTGAGAGGAGACGCGATAAAATCGCATTCTCTACCTGTAATTTGTACATCTTGAGAGGAGACGCGATAAATCGCCGTCTCTACGTATCTTTCACCAATCAAATCAATACGAAAAAAAATGGCAATTTCTTCAATTACTTTAGACCCGCCGGTGCCGAATGTTAGCGGTTTCGACAG
Source organism: Chitinophagales bacterium (assembly GCA_038226035.1). Classification (GTDB taxonomy): domain Bacteria; phylum Bacteroidota; class Bacteroidia; order Chitinophagales; family Saprospiraceae; genus JAAFJT01. The sequence goes on from JBBRQS010000006.1 coordinate 44,658, forward strand.
GCAAAAACTTTTTAACGCTTCGTGCGTGGCGCTTTTAGTGACTTCACTTTCCTTCGCGGTAAGAGCGGGGATTTTAACAAAATTAGGAACTGACTTCGGTTTATCTAATACTGAACTCGGTTGGATAACTTCGATGGCATTTTTGGGTTTTCCGGTAGCGACAACACTTGGTGGATTTTTCGTTGACGCGCTCGGTATGAAACGCTTTATGTGGCTCGCTTTCGGCGCGCATTTGTTGGGTATTTTACTCACCGTTTTTGCAGGCGGATTCTGGACGCTGTTTATATCCACTTTTTTTGTCGGTTTCGCCAACGGAACGGTGGAGGCAGTTTGTAATCCGCTTATAACGTCGTTGTATCCGGAAAATAAAACGACGATGCTCAATAAATTTCATGTTTGGTTTCCGGGCGGTATCGTTATTGGCAGTTTGCTGTCGCTCGTAATGAGTAAAATGGGGTTGGGCTGGCAACCGCAAGTAGCGATGCTTTTAATTCCGACTTTGATATACGGCTATATGTTTTTCGGTAAACAATTTCCGCAAACCGAGCGCGTCACTTCCGGTTTTTCCACCGCCGATATGTTCGCCGCGTGTTTGACGCCGTTATTTTTATTTATGATTGTGTGCATGGTTTTAACCGCCAATACCGAACTCACGACCGAGCAATACATAGAAAAATTATTGGGTAACGCCGGCGTAGAACCGCTCGTTATTTTAGCCATGATTACCGGTATTATGGCGGTCGGCAGGTATTTCGGCGGCGGAATTATTCATCGCCTGCAACCTGTCGGTGTTTTATTGATGTCGGCAATTTTAGCGTTTATCGGTATTTTTTGGTTCGGACATACAACCGGCGTGGCGATTTATTTTGCAGCCATTATTTTTGCGCTCGGCGTATGTTATTTTTGGCCCACTATGTTGGGTTTCGTTTCCGAAAATATTCCGAAAAGCGGAGCTTTGGGTTTGTCTCTAACGGGCGGTGCCGGTATGTTCGGCAGTTCGTTGATGCAAAATATGTTTATCGGACCTAAATTAGATACCGCCAAACTTACTGCCACACAAAACGGTATCACAGACAGCAACGCCGTAGAATTATTTGCCGGACAAAGCGTTTTGCACAGCATTCAATGGTTGCCTGTATTGTTGATTATCGCATTCGGCGCGTTGTATTTTTATATGAATAAGAATAAATCTGTTAATTATTAATGGTAAATGCAAAATGGTAAATGGTAAATATTTTAATTCAAAACGGTAAATGGTAAACGGTAAATATTTTTGCTTTTAATTTTTACCATTAAAATATTTACCATTTAGCATTTACCATTAAAATATTTACCATTTACCATTAAAAAAAATGCAAGTCGTTATTTACAGTAAAATTTTGCACAGCGAGGATATTGAACACGTTCAAACGCTGTTCGATGTGTTGCACGATCAATTGGTGAACACGTACATTTTCGCGCCGTATTTCGAGCAACTGAAAGATAAAATCGCATTCCGCAAACCGGTGGCGGTTTTTGAAAGTCATCTGGATTTTAAAACGCACAAATTCGATTTCGTGATTGTTTTAGGTGGCGACGGAACGATGTTAGATGCTGTTACGGTAGTCCGAGACTCGAACGTACCGATGATGGGAATTAATCTGGGGCGATTGGGTTTTCTGAACAGTATCCCGAAAAAACGCATCTCGGATGCACTTCAACTCCTCATTCAAGGCAGGTTTTTGATTGAAGAACGCCGGTTGTTATACCTCGAAACCAATAAAGATATTTTTGCCGATTGTCGTTTCGCGCTCAATGATTTTACGATTCTGAAACGCGATACTTCGTCCATGATTACGATTCATGCGTTTCTGGACGGCGCGTATTTTAATTCTTATTGGGCGGATGGATTGATTATCGCTACCCCTACAGGCTCGACAGGCTATTCTTTGAGTTGCGGCGGACCGATTGCTTTTCCGGATTCGCGTAATTTTCTCATCACACCCGTTGCGCCTCACAACCTTAACGTGCGCCCGATCGTCGTTTCCGATGATTCCATTTTAAGTTTTGAGGTCGAAGGACGCACGGATTCGTTTCTCTGCACGCTCGATTCGCGTTTTGAATCCATTAATGCCGATTATCAATTAGCCATTCGCAAATGCGATTTCACGATAAAACTCATTCAACTGCACGGTGATACTTACCTGAAAACTCTCCGCGAAAAATTATCTTGGGGTTTAGATGCACGCAACAGAGGATAAAAATTTCTTTATTTCACAGGTCGTGTTAACCACCAAATATTTCCGAAAGCATCCATAATACCTGCACTACGTCCGTAATCTCGATCGGTGGGTTCCTGCAAAGATTTTGCCTCATTTTCCAAAGCTGAGTGATACACGCTGTCAATATCTTCTATCAAAAGAAACATACTGCACGGAAACGGTTGATACGTTTTGTCCGCTTGCGCAAACATAACTACTGCTTTACCGAAAGCCATTTCGCCATGCTGAATACTGCCGTCTTCTCGCGGCACAATTATTTTTTCTTCAGCTTTAAAAACGTTTTTCAAAAATTTTATAAAGCCTTGCGCATCCTTTACGATGATATAAGGCATGATCGGCAAATAATAAAGAGGTGTTGTCATTATTAAAACATTTTTAAATGAGTGGTTTCATAACGGCACGCATCGGGTACACTTCGTATGTATTTAATCCGTTCGCCGGATCTTTGGCAATATATTCTTGCAACTCTTCTTCACTATCAACAGCTACTATTCCGACACCGTATCCGCCTTTCGGATCCATGACCGGACCGAAAATTATCATTGTGCCGTTTTCCAAATATTTCTGCCAATAATTAACGTGTTGAAACATAATGCCGCGCTCGGCATCCGTCATATCCACCGTGAAACTTGGTCGTGGCGGATTTAATTTTAAAAAAAAATGTTTTTTACTCATTCTTGAAAAATTTTAATAAATAAATACAAAAATAATAAATTAAAATTAAAAATTTAAAAAATTTAAAACAAAAACAAAAATAATTTAACAACTTGTTTTAATTTTACGAAAAGTTTTACTTAAAGTTTTCCGAAATAAGAAAATCCGAAATTAAAATGAATGACGAAATTTTTTACATAAGCCACTTATCAATAGAATTATCGGGCAGGCTTTTTAGTGCCTCCAAAGCATCTCCGAGAATAATTTTATGATTTTTATCGCCGAAAACTTCCATTATCGTTAAATTTTTTTCTGAGTTACAATTTATCCATCAATCCTGTACAAATATTCACCCGAGTAAATAATTTAACGTTCCAACTCCTTAGATTTGCGACTTCCAATTCGCATTCATGTCTATCATAAAAAAATTAGCGGGGCAAACGGCAGTATATGGTTTGAGTAGTATTGCGGGCAGATTTCTCAATTATTTGCTCGTAACGTTGCATACCCGTGTCATGTCAGTAGAAGAATACGGTGTGTCGGCTTATTTTTATGCACTTATTCCTTTTGCTGCGGTTTTTTTTTCTTACGGTATGGAGACGGCATTTTTCAGATTTTACCAAAAAGAAGACAACAAAGCCAAAGTTTTTTCTACTGCTTTTACGGCGGTGGCTCTTGTATCCATTATTTTAGGTGCTTTAATTTTCTTTTCTGCACCGGCATTAGCCCATGCTTCAAAAAACGAAGGGCGTGCTAATTTCTTTCGACTCGTTGCCATTATATTAGCTGCTGATGCTGTAACGACTATTCCGTTTGCGTGGTTACGTCAGCAAAACCGTCCGATGCGTTTTGCATTATTGCGGTTGTTGAACATCGGTGTCATTATCGGATTGAATTTACTTTTTTATTTGATAGTACCTTTTTTGGCGAGTCGGAGTTTAGCTGCACCGATGGACGCAACAGGCGTGAGTTCGGTCTGGATGTTTGTTGCCAATTTGATAGGCAGTGTTTGTATTTTGCCTTTTTTCGTTTCCGAATTAAAATTTTTGAAAGAAGGGTTCGATAAAGTTTTATGGCAACAGATGTTCAAGTATGCTTTTCCGGTGTTGTTCATGGGTTTTGCCGGCATGATAAACGAAACTTTAGATCGCGTACTTTTGAAATATATGATTGCCGACCCTTCGGTAGCAGATTATCAAATCGGTATTTATTCCGGTAATTACAAACTATCCATCATTATCACGCTTTTTATCCAAGCTTTTCGATATGCCGCCGAACCCTTCTTTTTTGCGGAAGCCGGAAAAGCCGATGCACCGAAAACTTATGCGAGTGTGATGCAATATTTTATTTTATTATGCGCCTGTATATTTGCCGGCGTTTTGCTTTACCTCAATATACTGAAGCATTTAATTTCCGAACGTTATTACGAAGGTTTGCACGTCGTACCGGTTTTATTGATGGCGAATATTTGTTTAGGTGCGTACTACAATTTGTCGGTGTGGTATAAAATTACCGACCGTACGCGTTTGGGTGCTTTGGTAAGTATTATCGGTGCTGCCGTCACGATTACTCTGAATATAATTTTGATTCCTTTATACGGATATACCGGTTCGGCATGGGCAACTTTAATCTGTTATGCTTCGATGGCGGCGATGAGTTATTATCTCGGACAAAAATATTATCCGATACCGTACAACGTGAAAAGAATTTTCGCGTATTTATTCGCCGCATTGAGTGTTTATATAATGAGTGATTTTTTAAAAGATAATTTTCATTTAACGGGGATATTAGAAACTTTCGCGAATACGCTTTTATTTTGCGGTTTTATTTATCTGATGTACATATTGGAAGCAGAAAATTTGCGTCCGATAATTGAGAAATATTCTGCTAAAAGCAAAAACAATCGGGGTGCAGCAGTTGAATAAAATTCACCCATTAAAATATGAACAATATAGCCATTTTTACTTCCGGCGGAGATGCGCCGGGCATGAACGCCAATATCAGAGCAGTCGTGCGCACGGGTTTACATTACGGTTTGAAAGTATTCGGTATTCGGCGCGGCTACGAAGGCTTAATCGACGGCGATATATTTGATTTGCAAAGCACTGATGTATCCAATATCATTCAATTGGGCGGCACCATTTTACATTCGGCGCGCTCGAAAAGATTTATGACCGTTGAAGGCAGACAGCAGGCTTACCAAAATATAAAAAAATTCGAAATTGAAGGAATTGTAGCTTGCGGCGGCGACGGCACTTTTACGGGAGCAAACGTGTTTATGAAAGAATTTCCCGAAGTTGCTATCGTCGGTACACCGGGAACGATTGATAATGATTTGTACGGTACCGACTACACCATCGGTTATGATACGGCGGTTAATACCGCGATGAATGCCATCGATAATATAAAAGATACCGCCAACTCGCACGATCGCATTTTTTTTATAGAAGTTATGGGGCGCGATGCGGGATTTATTGCCTTGCGCAGTGCCATTGCTACCGGTGCGGAAAGTGTTTTAATACCCGAAAAATCTTCGGATTTAGATCACCTCGTAAATGTATTGAATCAAAATTATTTGAATAAAAAACGCGCGAGTATCATTATTGTCGCCGAAGGGGATGAAGCGGGCGGTGCTATGGGTGTAGCGGAACAACTGAAACCCAAACTTTTATCTCAGGATATTCGCGTGACCGTACTCGGTCATATTCAACGCGGCGGCAGACCGACTGCATTAGACCGCGTGCTGGCGAGTCGTTTAGGAATAGAGGCTGTACGCGCTTTAATCGCCGGACAGCGCGGTGTAATGTTGGGTGAAAGCAAAAACCTTATCGTTCATGTTCCTTTTGAAGAAGCCATAAAATACCACAAAGGTATTCAACAAAAATTATTGGAAATGGTAGAAATACTTTCTTAGAAACGAAACTGCAATGAGGTACTCTATTCAGGCTAATTATTTTTTTGTTTGAGAGAATTTATTTTTAAGAAAATATCGGGAATATTTGATTCAAAATAAATTTTTTCAGGTGAGAAAAGAATAGTATCAATGGAGTATCTTATTGCAGTTTCGTTTCTTAATTATTGTACACGTCAATAGAACCGCCGCGCTGAATGTATAATTTATTTTTTTGCAAGCGTTTTACTTGCGTCGTTTCGATACCTTTCGGCATATTGATTAAAGTTTTTGTTTTGGCAGCCAACGAGTAAACATAAAAACCCATCGCATCGGTATAATAAATCGAGTTGTCTATAATTTGAAAATGCAACGCATCGCGGATATCCAATTGTTCGATAAGTCGCCCGAATAAATCAAAACGAAAAATTCCTTTTTGTTTGTCGTTGATATAAATTCCTGAGGTAGTAACGACCATTTGTTCGCAATTAAACCGATTGGAATTGTTAACGACAAAAGTATTGGCAAGTGTCACGGTGTTGTTTTCCAAAACAAATTTCAAAAATTGGCGCGCGCCGGCATCATATACCCAAATCGAGCCGTCGTCTGCCGCAGCAACACCTTGCGGTTGCACAGCGGAATAATCACCCAAAGAGATGGTCACAATCGGATTCAGTAACCGGTCTATGAGCAAAATGGTTTGAAAATCTCCGAAATACATCAATAGTTTGAACGGATTGGTGGCATCAATGGAAGTAATCGTACCGTATTTTTTATTCGCATAACTGCCCTCGAAATATCCCGTATCGTCGAATTTTAAAATTTCGTTGCGCGTCGTGACCACAAATATATCGCCGAGCGCATCGGTCTCGAACAAACGGCAATTGACGTTATCGTTTTTTTTGAAAATTTGCCATTCTTTTTGTTGACAAAAAATGTTCGTGGTAATGAAAAAAAATGCAATTACCGTTAAGTATTTCATGAATTATTATAATTATTATCAGTTGCCACGCCATTTATGGCGTGGATTGATGAATATAAAATATTTTAGGGCTTTCAGCCCTTTCAAAATAATTTGTATCGCGTTAAAAGGGCTGAAGCCCTGAAAATCTTTCTTTCATAATACCACGACCTTAAGGTCGTGGCAATTGATAGACAGTTAAAATTTTTTTATTTTAGAAAAACAAAATTAATGCTTTTATAAAAACAAGACGCAAAATTTTAGACAATAACAAATCGTTTGAATTTTTAAAAATCTATTGCGCCGCATTTTTATGAATAATGACTGCATCGTTTTCAAAAACTTTCAGCGTCAGTTCGTTGCCGTCGAAGACGGCGTAAGTTGTGGCGTACATCCATTCCCCGAGATTAATGTACCGGCTTTTTTTATTCGAGAGTAACCAATCAATCGGTAAATGCCGATGACCGAAAATAAAATAATCTACCTTCTGCTTCTGCGATTCAGATTCCGAAAACACTAATAACCTTTCTTTTTCTGCGCCGTGAAAGCGGGTTTCTACTTCAAAATCTTGCGCCCCTCTGCTTTTTTGCGAAAAAAAACGCATTAAACCCAAGGAAAAATTCGGATGCAGTCGCGCAAAAAGCCATTGAAAAGGCACAAAAGCAAAAATTCTTTTAATAGTTTTATATCCGTAATCGCCGGGACCAAGTCCGTCGCCGTGTCCGATAAAAAAAGTTTTATTATTTATTGTCCGCACAATCGGGTGACGATACACCGGAATACCGAATTGTTCGGTGAAGTAATCGAACATCCACATATCGTGGTTACCCGTAAAAAAATAAACCGGAATGCCGGCATCGCGTAATTCGGCAATTTTACCCAAAAACCGACTGTAACCGCGCGGTATCGTTTCGCGGTACTCGAACCAATAGTCGAACATATCGCCCACGAAATAAATGGCGGCGGCATTATTTTTTACAGCATCTATCCAACGGCAAATTTGTTTTTCGCGCTCGAGACTGCTTAAATGTCCGGGAATACCGAGATGGAAATCGGATATAAAATATGTAAACATGGGTTCTATAACGAGTGACTTTGAGTTTGAGAGACAAAAAAGACCTCAACCCATCTTTTTTTTGAAAACGATATTATCGCTCTCTAAATTGTTTTTTAATAAATATTCGTCTATGTTTTCAATAGTTGCTAATTGTCCGTTTTGAGTAATTATGTTAGGTGCGTAGTTTAAACACACTAATAATTCTATAGCTTTTTTATGATTGGCATTGTATCTTTTGGGTTCTAAATACTCCAACACAATTATAGGCGCATAATTTTTAAAATAATTAACACCTCCACTGATGACTTTAAATTCTCCGCCTTCCACATCAATTTTAATGATTTGAGGACTGAATAAATTTCCGATTGTAATTTCATCAATAGTTGTTGCAACCACTTCAATTTTTACAGGTTTTGAACTTTCAAACCATTTTTCATTTTTAAATTGATCAATATCAAATGAATTATATTCGGATTGAAGATTAGGAAATTCATAAAACACTAATGAAGCATTTGTGTCGGCAACGGCTTTTTGGAATGTAGTTACTTGTTTTAAGTTTTTACAATTTTCATTTAAAATTTGATAACTCTTATCAGAAGGTTCAAAAGCGTATATTAAACCTTCATTTCCGATTAATTCAGAAGTAAGCAATGTGAAGTACCCGAAATGCGCACCGATATCTAGAAAATGATCTCCCGACTTAAAGTGTGTAATGATAAATTTAGCAAGGCGGATTTCAGAGTCATGAGATTTTCCACCCGTTAAATATATATCCGTTGATGCCGGCAAGGCTATTTGCATCTTTTTATTATAGAATAAAGTAGCAGTTACTAATTTTTCTTTTTTAGTAATCGGATAAATGAATCGCCTGAATAAAACAGCTGAAATGTACTTATACGGATTGTTTATTAGCCTTTTAATTTTAGATAAACCGGCAATCCTTTCCACTTCATCAATTTGTAAAAGCATATCTATAGAATTATTCATCGTTTTTCTCCCTATTTGCAATAAAAACCTTGCTTATCCAACTCGGAATTATCATCGCACCAATGGCTAAATATACGTAGTATGACATCAATCGCCATATCAAGGCAATGACGGTGGCGATTTCCACTCCCGAAATAAAATCTTTTAAAAACGGATAGAACAATGTTTCGGCAAAACCGGCACCGCCGGGCGTGGGTGAAAAAGCCATAATAATAAACATGGCTTGCAAACGCGCATACAAAAGCAGTTCGCGTCCGTAAGTGAGTTCCGGCGCATCTATACCGTAGATGATGCAGGAGATGAGTAGAAATTTGCACGTCCACGCCACCCAAGTAGCCAAGAAAGCGGCGGCGTGTTGCTTCCAAGAAATGTTCTTCAGATCAACGGAAGCCGTTATAATTTCGGTTCCGAGTTTTTCGGCGCCCTCTCTGAAGCGGTTGAGAAAAGGTAGGCGCGTGAAGCCGACCAAGATATTTTTTATCAGTTTCGGCTGAACGAATAATCCGTAAAAAAGCATCAAACCATATCCGACCATGCCGATATAGGAAAAGAAAAATAACCGCGACTCCCAATTGCCGTCGCGCAAACTCGTCATACCCGGATGAATGACTTCGGTACCGCACAAAAAAAATAAAATCGGAAAAGTACCTACAAAAAACAGCGTGTCCAATACCACTTTGTACAAAACAATCGTCGTGGTACGCGCTGCGGATAGTTTTTCCTGCGTCAGAACAAACAACGACACGGCAGAACCACCGACAGTAGTAGGTGTAACACACAAACTGAATTCAAAAATAAAAATCAACTCAATACATTTCCTGAAGCTGAAATGCCCTTGTGCCAAAATAAACATTCGGGTAGCGAAAGCTAAATGCCGCACCACCAAAAGCCCGGATGCAAGCGCAATCCAAGAAAAAGTTTCAAAATTATAATCAATTTCTTTGAGTTTCGAGAAATCAAAATTGCGCAATGCCAACCACGCTACGGCGCCCAAACCGAGCAGCACCGGAATAATCATACGTGAAGCCCTCAGCGCATTCAGCACCGATTTTTGGTCTGCCGTCAGTTCGTTTCCCAAGTTGTCGGATATTGCCTCTTTCATAAGGCTGCTAAATTAAGCAGATTTTTATAATCAGTGTATATTTTTTTCATAAAAATTGTAGAGACGGCGATTTATCGCGTCTTTCCAGTATACAGTGCATTTTGTAGAGACGGCGATTTATCGCGTCTCTCCGGTACACAGTGCATTTTGTAGAGACGGCGATTTATCGCGTCTCTCCGGTATACAGTGCAAAATACGTTAGCCGCTCGCGTATGAGACGCGATAAATCGCCGTCTCTACAGTACACAGTGCAAAATACGTTAGCCGCTCGCGTATGAGACGCGATAAATCGCCGTCTCTACAGTACATGGGGCAAAATGCGATATCCGCTCGCGTATGAGACGCGATAAATCGCCGTCTCTACAGTACATGGGGCAAAATGCGATATCCGCTCGCGTGTGAGACGCGATAAATCGCCGTCTTTACAATTTAAACAACGATTCATAACCCAATCCGCCGGATGTGTACGTGAGTGGATTTATTTTGGTGTGGTGCAAATAATCCCATTGATAGGACAAGCGGCGTTCGCGTCCGTCGTTGATATTTTGAGTAAAGGAAAAATTGTTGGTGAATCGGAAATAAGTCGGAAAAGTTACTAAAGAACCGGATTTAAAAAACTTTTTTGCCAAGCCGACTTCCGCAGCTACATCCGGAAAAGTGCCGTTGTAATTCGGGCGCACCGAATATGCCAACAACGGTACGGCGGCTTCATACTGAAACAACCACGTATCGGAAATTTTTTTTTGAGTGCGCGCCGCCAAATTTAACGACGTATTCACGTGATAGCCCGTCAAATTATTGCTTGGTAAATTGTATACGCGCATATCTACCAGCACGCTGAAACGTCCGCCGACATAATTGTTCCAGTCCGCAAGCGCGTAAGTATTTACGCCGCGAAAATAAGAGTAAGTCAATTCGACATTATTTACTTCCGCACTCGACAACATTCGATCGGTACGCGGTTTCATACTCGGTGCAGCACCGCCGATACCGATTGATGCCTGAAAACGCGACACGAAATCAGGTGCGCTTTTTTCGTAACCCACAATTAAAGTCGGCATTAATCCGCGATAAATAAGCGGCGAGTGTCCGACATCGCGCACTGCAATCATCGGCAATCGCAGACCGAGAAAAAAATAGGTATTGCCTTTATTGAAATCTTGCGCTTGCAGGTGCGCAAAAAAAAATATGCCGAAAACGGTAAAGAGGAATTTGAGCATGGGTTTATTTAGTGGGAATTTTGGATTGAAAAAAAGATTATGGTATGTATAGTTTGAGAAATCCGTGTAAATCCGCTTAATCCGCAAATCTAAAACAATTTTTAATTATTTTTCAGGAGGTACGAAAACTCATTCCGAAATTTATGTTCCTGCCTTATCTAATTTTTAAAACGGGCGAACCGGTTTTAAAGTTCATTGCCTGAAATTTATTGTGTCGATAAAGGATTATTTTCTTAAAAAAAATACTATTTTAAAATTGTTTTAACTCTGAATCGTCGTATATGATAGAAACGCGGCGAAATGCAGTTGTTTGCTTTTTTGTTTTTAAATAAAATCGCAACTAATTGTTCTAAAGCTATGTTTCCGTAGTCTTGACAAACATACTTATATAGCGAGGAAATAAACAGTAATGAACATGAAAACAATTTTTCTTGTCTTTTTGAGTGTATTTTCTGTCGTAATTACGACAGCACAAAATGCGCCCTATCGCAAAGCTCTTTTCGAAGTATTGCCGACATTCGGACAAACACCCGAAACAGGTACACAATTAGGCATTGATTTTTTCGGTCTTCTTGATTTTGCCAAAGGTGATACAACGGCACGAACTTCGCGTTTTTTTCTTTGGGCTTTTTATACCACCAAAAATCAATACGGTGCGAACGGCAGTTGGCAAATTTTTACGCAACACGAACGCATCAACTCCAGCGGCAACGCGCATGTCGGTTTATGGGTGGATAGGTATTATCCGGTCAGTAACAAAGCAAATGCCAGAGTGATAGAATACAGAGGCGGAAAACCCATAGAATTTAATTACGCGAATTATTTGTATTCTTTTGCTAATTTTTCAGGTAACTTAGACAGAAAAATAGTACCGCATTTATTCGCCGGCTTGTCCGGAGAGTTCGATGTGTCTTACGACAGTAAGTTTCAAGCTGACAGTTTAAGTATTATTTCCGGAAAATTTGACCTCAAAAGAAATGATGCACGCAGAGTGGGTATCGGCGTAAATTTAATTTACGATACGCGGGACATTATTGAAAACCCATTAAAAGGTACTAATATCAGTTTGACGGGTATGGTGTATCGCAAATTTATAGGCAGTACAGTCAATTATCAGGGCGTTATTTTTGATGCGCGACAGTATATTCATACTTTCAAAAGTCAAACTTTGGCGTTACGTTTAGTGAATGAGTACCATGAGGCGAACGATAAATCGGATATACCGCTCAGGGGTTTATCTTATAACGGCGGCGTGAGTACTATACGCGGTTATTATCAAGGTACGTTCAGAAGTAATAATTTGCTTGGTTTCGAAACAGAATATCGCTTGCCCATTAATATAGTGGACGATGCCGAATTTTTTGAATTTTGGAAACGCATCGGCATAGTCGGTTTTGCAAGTGCCGTAAAAGTATCGCGCAATTACTCGGATCTTTACACCGGTTTTGGCGATTTTCACGTCGCGCTCGGAGTCGGTGTGCGTTACGCGCTGCACATCAAACAGCGCATCAACGTATCCGTAGATTACGCCGTCGGATTAGACAAAATAGCCGGTCAAGGCATACATCCGACCGGCTTGTATTTTGCATTGGGCGAAGCGTTTTGATTTGACTAAGTCATTCCTTAATTTTATACATTGCGTTGATTTTTTTTAAGATTACTTCTGCCTGAGTAATTAATTCGTTGTAACGTTCATATAGTTGTGGTTGAGCGATCATTCTGGCGCATAAATATTTACCGCGCGGTGTTGAAATCATTGCTAATCTATTTTTTAAAGGACTTCTGTAAGTGACGAGATTTTGATCGGCAAAGTCTAACAATCTGTCTTGAATTTTTATCCAACCTGATTCAGAACTTTTTATCCTCGGAATTATTTCCTGATAAAAATCTAAAATATTTTGAAGCAGCGTGTCATTTTCAATATTACTGAGTTTGCCGCTGCTTCTAAAACCTTCGTATCGGCTGGAATTTGGGCGCAACCAAGCATTTATAAACATGACGTGCGTCGCATTATTCAGGCTATCATTGTTGTATTTTAAATTTGGTTGCAGGTCCAGCAAATATCTGTAAGCTGAATCACACTGTTGGTAAGCAATAGTTAATTTTTTCGTTTCGTCAATATCATCTCTTAAATCTTCTTTCAATCCGATTAAAAAAGACTTTACCTGCGCTTGCTCGGTATTATGTACATTGCGATTGTTTAACCAAATACTGACCGAAACGGCAAAAACAATAATGGCTACTTCAATAATAAAGTCTTTGAGCTTGTTCAACATGGTGTGTTCATTGCTATACCAGATTTTATAAATCTTTTTGGTGCGCTTGGCAATTTCGTCTTCAGACATAAATTATTTGTTGTTTTGTGGTTCTATAATTTGCTTGTTGAATAAAATTTTCAACCATGCGATAAACGAAGTATCTTAAAAACCTAAAAATTTAATTTTTTCTACCGGTCTCTAATTCTTCCATGTTTGAATAGGTCTAACCGGAAATTGTTTCAATAAAGTGTCCTTTTTGAACTAAAGACAAAACTCTGTAAGTGCCATATCATGTTTGTGTTAAATCAGTTTCTATGTATCCATCCAAATTTTTAAACCAATACGTTATAAAAGAGAAAACTATAAAAAATATAACACAAAGTAGCACGTTCCGACATTTAAAGGTTTTATTTCCGATTTAATCATTTTTAAATTTATTTCCCAACTTTTTCAATCGGACGAAAGCGCAAGCCGCTCCAAGTTTCATCGATTGATACGGCTGCAACCGTATCCATTCCAAATTCATTTCCGGCAACCATCAAAATATCGCGGTTGATATCGGTTTTTATTTTTGAAGCACCCTTTGGATACGCAAACCACAAAACACTGTCGTACTCAGCGTTTTTTAAACCGTGAGTAAGGAAATTTATAAATTCCGTTTTGCTTTTCAGAAATACAATGGTGTTTTTGCTTTTCGCGTTTAAGTCAAAGGCAGGAGAGAACCCTGTTTTCAAAAATTCGGATTCGATGGCGATCGGCGCGTTAATAATTACTCCGGCATCTTTAAATTTTAATTTTTTTATGACCGATTCCATGATTCTGAAATTTACTGATGTTGAGTAGAAATAGAATGGTGCTCCTAAATATTAAACGTGTCGTCGATATCTTAATACTCCGGTGAGCTGCACTTAATAACTTCTTCGGTTATGCTACAAATATTTTGGTGCGCTGCACCTTTACCTAACATGAGCAATTCTTCAATTATTCGTTTAGCCGTTGCTTGAATCGCCGGTACCGCCACTGAATTGCCAAATTGTTTGTAAGCATGAACATCTGCAACAGGAATAATAAAATTATCGGGAAAACCTTGTAAACGCGCACATTCTCTGGGCGTTAATCGACGAATATATTCTCTGTTAACGCCGCTTTTTATATGAGTTGTTGGTTCAAAATCCGTTATGTTGTCATCGTAAACCAAGTTTCTTTCACGACCCATGCCACCGACAACGATAGCATTTGTAATGCCGAGATCCGAAATGATTTCATAACCGAAACCATTGCCCTTTAGTTTATGTCGTTCTTTATGTCTTTTTAAACCCTGCAAAAATTGTTCGGACAGATAATACCGCGTAGGCACTAAATCTTTTTCTTTTATATCTTCAAAAGCGGGTTTCTCTTCAAACGGTTCCGGATAACTGAATTCATCAATTCCCAAATCTTTTCTGAAACCGACAATGAAAATGCGTTCACGATTTTGCGGTACGCCGAAATTTTTGGCGTTCATGATGCGCGGTTCGGGTACGTAGTAATCCAAATCTTCGCGCAGGGTATTAAGTATGGTTGCAAGCGTTTTACCTTTCTCATGTCCGCGCAAACCTTTTACGTTTTCGAGAAAAAATGCTTTGGGTTGTTTTTCTTTTATAATCCGCGCCACGTCAAAAAACAAAGTGCCGCGTGTATCCGCAAATCCGCCACGTCTACCGGCAATCGAAAAGGCTTGACAAGGAAATCCTGCACACAGTACATCAAAATCCGGAATATCTTTTTCGTCTATTTTTGTAATATCACCATGCGGCACTTCGCCGAAATTGGTTTGATATGTTTTTTGAGCATACGCATCAATCTCGCTCGTGAACACGCAAGCACCGCCTAAATTTTGCATCGCTATTCGGAATCCGCCGATGCCGGCGAATAAATCTATAAATTTGAATTTAGGAAAATCGGTTGCGGGAAACGGTACGCTTTTAAAAAGTATTTCCTCTATGTTTGATATCATATTTAAATCTACAATTTTAGATTGTAAAAGTAAATCGTAAAATCGTAAAATAGAATTATTTTTTCGCTAATTGTCTCCCCAATAAATCCGTTAAATTAAGTTTCGCTAAAAAATTTATCACTTTAGCATCTACACCTGTTATTAGTTTCAAAGGCGGATTTGTGGAGTTGACTAAATTTAAAATTTTGCGTGCTAATTTTTCGGCCGGCATGGTGTTTTTTGAAAGTTTTTCGGCCATAGCGGCGAAATTATCTATATTTTTTCGGTAGTATTCGTAATTTTGATGACCCACCGGTATTGGAAATTTTTTACCCTCCGAAATAGATTTATCGAAAATCAGCGTTTTTACGCCGCCCGGCATCACGCATGTTACTTTTATACCGAGCGGTGCCAATTCGAAACGCAAAGATTGACTCAATCCCAAGACCGCAAATTTCGATAGGTGATAACTGAACTCCCAAGGCAAACCGATAGCTCCTCCGATAGAACCGATATTGATAATTTTTGCGCCGGCAGTATCGTGTTTCACATATTTTTGTAACAACGGAATCATTTTGCGCGTCGTGTTTATCATGCCGAAAACATTGACTTCCATCAATTGACGTTCTTTCGCTTCATCGGAAAGTTCAAAAGGTGCGATATAATTGATACCGGCGTTATTTATGAGTGCGCACAAACCGTCATCGCCGCAAGTTTTTGTGAGTGTTTGAAAGGCTTGTTCTATTTGTTCGGGTTTGGTAACGTCGAGAATAATCGGTTGCAACGTATCGATATTTTCACTTTTAATTGCCGTCACGTCTTTTTCGTTGCGCACACCGGCAAAAACCGTGAATCCGTTTTTCGCTAACTCCAAAGCGGTAGCGCGTCCGATACCTGTTGATGCGCCGGTGAGTAGGATGAATTTCTTTGCCATAAAAAATTTGTTTTATTGATTAAAAAAAGGTGTAAAAGCCGGTTTTAAAATTATTAAAGTTCTAAATAAATCGACGAAATGAGTGGTAAAAAATTTTATAAACTAAAAAGAGTTGTTCCGAAATTTCGGAACAACTCTTTTTAGTTGTTTGTTTGTTTGTTTGTTGAAATGAACCAACCAACCAACAAGCTAACCCACTAAAAACAATATTCATTCGCTTCAATCAAAACGTGTGCGATTTTGCGGCGACAATCTTTTACGTTTACCGGTGGATATTTCGTAAAGCGTTTTAACCCCATCAAAAAAGTTTTCAGTAAATCGCCGTCGGCAAATGATGATAACGCATCGGTAGCCCATTTCGATATGCGTGCCGTTGCATCGGCTATTTGAACTTTTAATATCGCATCGTAGACGGCTTGCGCATGTTTTTTATCCGTTAAGTCTTTCAATTTATGAACGCGCAAGAGCGTAGATTCCGAATTAATAATGTCGAGCATGATGTCGGCAACGTTCATCAAAATTTCCTGTTCACTGCGCAAATCGAGTTTACCGTCCATTTGCATTTTTACAGCGCCGCCGGCAACCATTAAAACGATTTTTTTGAAATCTTTAACCGCTGCGTATTCGTCGGCATATTCTCCGGTCGGTTTATCGAAAGACGGCATCGAAGATAATTCTTTTTGCACCGCCCAGGCCGGAGTTGTAATATCAATCGTGCCTTTCATCGCCCGTTTCAATAATTGATCTACACTCAATAAGCGATTAATTTCATTGGTACCTTCATAAATCCGGTTGATGCGCGCATCGCGGTAAGCGCGCGCCGCGCCGAGTTCTTCACTGAAACCCATTCCGCCGTGAATTTGCACATTTTCATCGGCGCAATAATCTAAGGCTTCCGAACCGCCGAATTTAATGAGTGCGCACTCAATCGCGTATTCTTCGGCAGCATCTAATGTGGCTTCCGAATAAGATTTACCTTGCTCCATATCCGCATGAATATGTTCTTGAATGAGATTCGATACGCGGTAAATCGTAGATTCATTTGTGAATAAACGGATTGCCATTTCAGCCAATTTATATTGAATGGCACCGAAATGCGCAATCGTTTGCTTGAACTGAACGCGCGCATTAGCGTATTGCGTGGACATTGTGACCAAGGCTTTTGAACCGCCGACGGACAAAGCACCCAATTTGAAACGACCGATATTCAGCACGTTAAAAGCAATAAGATGCCCTTTACCGATTTCTCCCAAAACATTTTCTACCGGTACTTCCACGTTTTCAAAATATATTTGGCGCGTAGACGAGCCTTTGATACCGAGTTTATCTTCTTCCGCACCGAGTGTTACGCCTTTCGTGTGTCTGTCTATAATAATGCCCGTGAATTTATCGCCGTCAATTTTGGCGAACACGATAAAAATATCCGCCCAACCGCCGTTGGAAATCCACATTTTTTGTCCGTTGACAATAAAATTTTTACCGTCTGCCGAACGGTCGGCGCGTGTTTTTGCTGCGAGTGCATCTGAACCACTACCGGGTTCGGTTAAGCAATACGCGCAAAGCAATTTTCCGCTGATGAGTTGCGGCAGATAATGTTGTTTTTGCGCTTCGGTTCCGTAATATAAAATCGGCAACATACCGATACCGGTTTGAACAGCGTAAGATACCGTAAAGCCGCCGCCGGGACCAATCGTGTCGCAAATCATGGTATTGGTGTTGGTATCCATCGCCGAGCCGCCATATTGTTCCGGTTGATTGGTGCCGAGCAAACCCAAGTCACCCATTTTTTGCAATAAACCTACAGCAACCCCTTCTTCTTTGTGCTCGAGTTTTTCGCGTACCGGATAAATATCGTTTTTCACAAAATCGCGCACCATGTCGCGTACCATAAGTTGTTCTTCGTTAAATTCTTCCGGAATGAAAACGGAATCGGGCGTGCTGTCTTTTATCAGAAAAGCACCGCCTCTTAACACATCGGTTTTTACTAAAGTTTCAGACATTTTTTATTGAATTGTGTGTTAGAAATTTATTGTGAAATGAAATTTTTATAAATCAGCGAATTTTCGCTAAAATTACATACTTTTATTTCAGACGTGCAAATTATTTCGGAAAAATATTTTTCTATAAGTAAATTTAACAATTCTCTAAGAATAAATGACACTCAAGATTTTTAACTTGGGTAAAAGTTGCTGAGTCATATGTAATATTTTTAGCGCAGGCACTATATTTGCTCAATTATTTCGATATCGAATTAATTTAAAAATCCAATTGCGAAATGTTAAAAGAAGAAGAAACAATTTTAGATGCAAGTAAAGCGCATTTAAAAAGTAGTTTGGAATTTAAATTAATTTCAGGTTTACCGTTTATTATATTGCTTTTGGCATTTTGTTATTCCGGATGGATTTATGCAACCACAGAAATTTCGTTGAATAATATCCGTTTAATTTCCATTTTTTTAGGTTTATGCGTTCTTTATATTTTTATCGAATCAATGAAGTTGTATCTTTATAAATAGAACGGCGATGTTTGTTAAAAAACATCGCCGTTCTATTCTCAAGTTTTCGCCACCAAAATGTGTTATAATATCTAAGCTAAGGCGGCGCGCACAAAATATTCTGAAAAATTATTTTAATTTAACTTAAGTTCGGAGATTTTTGAAAGAGCCGTTAGGCTCGGTTTATATTGTAGCAACGGATTTTAATCCGTTGAAAAAAATAAAAAATTTTTTGAGTCCCGTAGGAACGGCACATATCTAACGTTTAAAATGCACCGTTCCTACGGAACCCGAATCAATTTTTTTAACATTTTCAACGGATTAAAATCCGTTGCTACAAAATCGGTCGAGACTACGCCTCTTTTTAAATCTCCGAACTCACGTTAATTCACTCCTCCGCAATCTGCAACGATAATTTTCCGATTTTATCGCCTTCGAATAAAACCATTAACGTGTCTTGAAAATCTTCGACTGTACCTTTGACGACATGGTCTTGGGTTTTTATTTTGCCTTCCTGAATCCATTGGGAAATTTCTTTTATGCCTTCAGCATAGCGTTTGGCATAATCGAATACGACAAAACCTTCCATACGTGCTCGATTGACGAGCAGCGACAAATAATTTTTCGGTCCGGGCGCGTTTTCTTTGCTGTTATAAACCGAAATAGCACCGCAAATAACTACACGCGCATGAAGACGCAACATACTCAAACAAATATCTAAAATTTCGCCTCCGACGTTATCGAAATACACATCAATACCATCCGGACACGAGCGACGCAAAGCGGAACGCACACTGCCCAGACGGTAATCAATCACTTCATCGAAACCCAAAACATTTTTCATATACGCCGTTTTATCGCTGCCGCCGGCGATGCCGACTACGAAACAACCTTTTTGCTTTGCAATTTGTCCGACCAACGAACCGACTGCACCCGCACCTCCGGAAACGACGACGACATCGCCGGCTTTTGGTTTTCCGACATCAAGCAAACCGAAGTAAGCCGTCATACCCGTCATGCCGAGCGCACCGAGCCAAGTTTTTAAAGGTGCAACGGTTGTATCCACTTTTGTTAAGCCTTTTCCTTCCGGAGCACAAAAATATTGCTGAACACCAAACGATCCTGTGACATAATCACCGGCTTTAAATTTAGCGTTTTCGGATGCTACCACTTTTCCGGCACCGCCGGCGCGCATTACTTCACCGATTTCTACGGGACGGATGTACGACTTGGCAGCATTCATCCAACCGCGCATAGCGGGGTCTAAAGAAATATAAATGACTTGCACCAATACATCGCCTTTTTCGAGTGCGGGTAAAGTTTCGGTCGTCGTTAACCAACTTGCTTTAGTCGGTTGACCGAGCGGACGCTCTGCTAATTTTATTTGCGTATTTGTCATAATAGTTAAGTTGAGTGAACCGGATTGGTTAAGTCGGTTCCGTTAGTTGTGTTAGTTACTTTAGTTGAGTTAGATTTTAAGTTCTTATTGGTAATCTAACTCAACTCCCTTCAATAATTTTTTTTATAAAAAATGTTATAGTTTTCTGTCGTTTTTTGTCGCAGAATTTCTCTGTAATTATCTTGCGTAGCGGCAAACACCTCCAATTTAAAATCGCCGGCAAATTCCTTATTGTTCTGCTTCACATTGTCCGTAAAAGCCAATGCGGCATTTCTGTCTTTAAATTTACGTACGACGATCATCGGTATTTCCGGATCGGTATTCAGGAAAACGCTCGAAATTTTCAGGTCATCTAATCGATTATATTTGCCGTTAAAATCAGATACTTTTATTTTTACGACTTCCAAATCAGCATCTTTGGGCAAAACGATGAGAACATAATGTAATTTATCATCGTCGCGTTTGAATTTTGCCACGTCCGAGTTTTCATCTTTCTTCAAAGTATCGGTCGGACTTTCCGAAGTCGGTACGCCGGTTTCTATGATGCGCAAAGTTTCTTTCGCTTGTTTTTCTTCTTTACTGTTGGCGAATTTGGCAATCACGCTTTTAAGTCCGACGATATACGCATCGCGCCCTTTCAATCTGCCTTCGCAGTAGGCATCCAATAAAGCGAATCTGGCGGCATAAATATTCGAAGTTCCGAACAGCGTCGGCGATTCTTTTATGCGTTTTGACGCTTCCAGATAATCTCCTTTTTTGAACAGCGTGTAAGTAGCGGCATAATAAGTGTCAATACTTTTTTCGTTCGTTTTACCCGGCATTTTATTGTCTTTCAAAGCATTGGCAAACGGCGTTCCGGGAAATTTGGCAAGCAGTGCGTCGTAGTTTTTTTGTGCCGCCGGTGCATTGCTCAAAGCCGTATAATTTTGATACAGATAGAAATAATCTTCGGGCTCGTGGCGGGAATTAGGAAAACGCAATAAATGTTGCTCTAAAGTAGTCGCGGATTTTTTATAATTTTGAAGTCTGTCGTGATACGCCGCGCCTAAATTAAAGAGAGCTTCGTCGACTTTTTCTTGTGCCGCCGCAATTTGTTCTTTTGTTTTGGGTATATCGCGCAAAAATTCGGAGTAATCACTTTCTATAATATCCGAAAGTGCGGCATCGCCTCCGTCGTTACCGGCTTTTGCATCATTCCCATTACCTGCAATGCTTGATTTTTTATTTGTCCGTCGCCAATTATCTTCCAAACGCCGGTCTCCCCATTTTTTTTCAAATTCTTTTTTACTTTTTTTTACGATGTCAGTATTGTATGCCCAAAAACTACTTTTAATTTGATTCGGCAGCGTAAAATTATTTTCGGAAATGGCAGCCGCGTTATCCGCTTTATTTTTATTGTCTTTGGCAATAGCAGTAGCGAGTTTGCGTTTGTACATCCGCTTTGCCCAATCGCGTTTATCTTTTTCGGACAGCGCGGCGATGCGCAACAAACTATCCTGCAACAACACGACTTCGTAATTGTGCGCAATGTCTACGAGATTGAGCGACATTTTTGTCGCTTCCGACAGACGTTCATCGGTTTTAGCAATTACGGTGACGGTACTGTCGAAATATTTTTGAGATGCCGCATATTGCTCACCCGCGAATTGGAGTTTTGCCAAATTGTAATAAGCATCCGCTTTTATGGCTTGGTTGCGACCGGATGACGCTGCTAAAGATTGTTTGAAATAATCCGTCGCT
This sequence comes from Chitinophagales bacterium, assembly GCA_038226035.1. Taxonomy (GTDB): domain Bacteria; phylum Bacteroidota; class Bacteroidia; order Chitinophagales; family Saprospiraceae; genus JAAFJT01. The sequence continues at coordinate 66,590 of JBBRQS010000006.1, forward strand.
TTATCCGGTTGATTATTTTTGAGCGCGATTTGTCCGAGCGTAAAATAAATTTGATCGTAGAACTCGCGGTTTTTATAATCTTTACTCATACTCGTGAGCGTGGCTGTCGTATTTTCTACGGAAGCACCGTCGCTCGTTAAAGCTTTATTGAGGCGCGCATTGAATTCCATATCGTAAGGCGTGGTGTAATTCAAAACTTTATTATAGGTAGCAAAAGCTTTTTTGGTATCGCCGGTATTTTGCAGCACTTGCGCGAGGATGTACATCAAGCGCGTTTTTTGTTTGCGATTTTTGCACAAAGCAATCGCTTGTTCGAGTGCGGGTACGGCTTTTTCGAAATTGGCTTGCTTCAAATAAAAATCGGCGCGCGCTACCGATGCCATAGCGCGAATATCTTTAAACGTTTTCGGACTTTTTTCGAGTTGCGCCAACAACAAATCGGCATCGTCATAATCTTGCCGTTCCGTGTAAGTGCGCGCCAACCATACCACACCTTCCTGATAACACGGGCGGTGTTTAAGAAAATACCGGTCGGGGCGTTTCGGATTTTTATCTTTTTTATTCACCACGTCGCGCACAACAGGCTCTTTATATACGGGTGTGCCGTTGGTGCCGGACCGCACTATGCCGGGTTTCGATACCGTTGCGCCGGACGTTTGATTTTGTGTGGACGTATCGCGCGGCGGCGGTTTTATACCCAATTTGCGCAGTCGCGCACGTTCTTTATTGTCGCGCTCGCGTTGTTTTATGCGTTCTTCGAGTTCCCGTTTGCGTTGTTTGGCGGCATCTTCGCGCAGTTTTACGCGTTCTTTAAGATCTTCTTGTTTTTGTTTCAGTACCTCTTTTTTTTCTTTTTGGCGTTCTTTAAGTGCGTCTTCGCGTTCTTTTTGTGTTTCTTTACGTACCGCTTCTATTTGTTTTTTTGAAGGTCTTTTTCCTAATTTGCCTTTCATAGCCGGATTATATACTTCCGCCAGATACTCGAACGTTTCTTGTGCATTGTCGTATTCATGTTTGAGGTATTGTGCTTTGCCGAGCAGCAAATAGCAATCGTCCACCCAATCGCTTTTACGGTGATACATGGCTACTGCGGCGATTTTTTCAATCGCTTTATCCAAATCCGGTGCAACGCTTTTAGGATTTTCTACGGCAGCTTCCGGATAAACGTCCAATATTTTTGAAAAATTATCTACGTGTTGTGCCGTCAGTTTTAAGTTCGCATCTTTTAAAAGCACGTCAGCATTGAAATAACCGTTGTATTTGGCGGTTATATTTCCCATAAACTTACTGAAACCTTTCGGTTCTTCTTGTTTTTTTTGCGTCACGCAAGCGGGCGCGAGCAGTACAAGAAACAAAAAAATACCGACCGACTTATTTAAATAACGAGTAAAATACTTCACGGCGCAAAAAATTTTATTATTGAGGGTGTAAAAATACGGGTTCATGGAATACTTTTGCATTTTAAACAATCGGTGGTGAAATTTTTTTCGATAATTTTTCTGTCGAAGATAAAAGTTTTTTTGAAAAATTATTTTTGAAATTATTCTTGAAAAAATTATTAAAAATTAATTCTCGAAAAAAAAATTGTTTTTAATTTCAATTTTATTGAACGCGAAAAAAAAATTTTTATTTTTTTATTAAAAAATTTAGAAATTGTGGTAATGAAAATTTTGTCTTCAAAGCGCGAAAACATTTTTTTTGAATTTTTATTTCCGTAAAAAGTATAGCGATATTTATCTGACGTCCAACGTCCAATGTTTTTCATTCATCAAAAATATGTCTGCTCCCGATAACAACCGATTCAAAGATTTTTTCCAGAGATTACGCCATTTATCGGCGCGCGATTTGGTACACGGTATCGAAAATATTTGGACACGTTTGCGCGGCTTTCTCGAAAAAGCACAACACACGTATTTCCGGGTTGTGGTACTGAACAACGATACGTTTGAAGAAGTCGGTTCATACCGTCTGTCGTTAATGAACGTGTACGTACTTATCAGCAGTTTGTTGGTCGGACTTACTATTTTCGGAATTTTTTTAGTGCTTTTTACGCCGCTCAAAAATTTAGTCCCCGGATATAAAGGTTACGGCAATGACCGCGCCGTTTTCGATTTGACAGAACGCATCGACAGTTTAGAACGCGTCCTGCACGCACAAGAAAAATATAATGCCGGTTTCCGGAAAATGCTCACCAACGGCGCCGAAACAGAAAAAGATTTTCCGCGCGATACATCGCACCTTTTAAAAGATAGTACGAACGACATTCCGTTGTCGGAAGCGGAACTTATTTTGCGCGCCGGAAACGGTTCCGGCGATTTGGATACCGGAACTATAAATGCTAACGGCGCGAAAACCTTGAGTACATTGCGGCGCAACGAACGATTGGAAAGTATGTTTTTAATAACGCCCGTTTCAGGTTCCATCAGTATGGGATTTCAACCCGACAAAAAACATTACGGTGTTGATATTATAGCCCCTAAAAATACTGCCGTAAAAGCTATTGCCGACGGTTTTGTTATCAGCAGTGATTGGACTTTGGAAACGGGAAATACCATCGCCATTCAACACGCTAATAATGTGGTATCGTTTTATAAACACAATGCAACATTACTGAAAAGAACCGGCGACCACGTGAAATCCGGAGAAGCAATTGCCATTATCGGTAATACGGGCGAACAAACCACCGGTCCGCATTTGCATTTCGAGTTGTGGAAAGACGGCAGAGCGGTTAATCCGGCGGAATATATCCGCTTTTGAAATGTGGGTTATGAGTTACGAGTTAATTTTTAGAAGCAAAGGTGTAAAAACTTAAAAAAAAACTCATAACTCATAACTCACAACTCATAACTAAACAACGCTTCCCATTTTTCTACCGTCAAAGCATCGCTGATAGAATATCCGCCTATTGCAGTACGCCGAAGCGCACTCATAAATGCTACGGTGCCGCACGCTTTTCCGAAATCATGCACCAAAGACCGAATATAAGTACCTTTAGAACAATGCACTTCAAAATTTAAAGTCATCGGAGTTTGGTGTTGTCCATTGTCCGTTGTCCATTGTCCGTTGTCCAAAATAAATGATTCTATAAAAACCGGGCGTGCCGGCACTTCAATTGTTTTGCCTTGGCGCGCTGATTCGTACAAAGGTTTTCCGGCTACTTTTATGGCGGAGTACATCGGCGGCATTTGTTCGATGTTGCCCAAAAAACTTAAACGCGCGCGTTCTAAAATTTCGGGTGTGATGTGGTCGTAAGGCATTATCGAGTCCGGTTCGGTTTCAGCATCGTAACTCGGCGTAGAGGCACCGAAAGTTATTTCACCGGTATAAATTTTGGGTAAACCCATGAAACTGTCAATTTGTTTGGTCATTTTACCGACGCAAACGATGAGCAGCCCGGTTGCTAACGGATCGAGCGTACCGGCGTGACCTACTTTTATTTTTTTATCTTTTGATAAAATCCGCAATCTGAAACGCATTTTATTGACGACATCGAAAGAAGTCCAACCTTTGGGTTTATCTATCAAAAAAAAGCCGCCCGTTTCCGGCGACCATTGATTTATTGGAATCATTTACACAATTTAATATTTTGAGGTGTTGTGTTCAAGTTTATTACTTGTTTGCTAAACATCTTTTTTAAAAATCTCACTTGCCGGCATTGAAAATCCCGAAACCGCTTTTTCGGCACTGCATGAGGTATCATTCCTGCAAATAAGTATATCATTGATAGAATTGTAAACATGAACGTAAGCACCTTCGGGAAAAATCAGCCAAACGACTTTTACGCCGGCATCGAAATACTCTACCACTTTTTCGTGCACTTTATTAATTACATCGTTTTTAGAAATCAGTTCAATCACAAAATCCGGTATCGCATTTTTTCCGGCAGCGATAAGTTTTTCTTGCTCTGCATTGTAATATGCCATATCCGGTTTACGAAAACGGGTATCACTCGTCCAAGTATCGCCTTCCGTTATCAGCATACCGCCGGTGTTTGGTAGAATTTGGGCATAAAAAAATTTATTCAAAAATTTAAGAATAAAAAATTCATCTTGTTTCATAGAAGGTGTTTTCTCAATTATACCGTTGTTCCATTCATATTTATAGCCGTCTTCCTTTTCGTTATATTTTTTTAAAAAAGTTTCAAACGAAATATAGCGCGAAACTTTTTCGACAATGTTCGGTGGTGAAGCGGCTGTTGCAACTGTACTCATTTTTAAAATTTTTTAGAAAACAAAGTTAAGACTTAAATCCGGAATATTTTGAATTGGTATGTTTTAAAGCGGCAATTATTTTCGATTGGTTTGCCTGCCAGAAAACTATAGTTATTATTCACGAAATCGCCTGCCGTAAATTATTTTTCAACGACTTTTAACATGATGTGAAAAAATATACCTTTGCCTATGTTGTTTTAGCTAAAAACGGGAAAATACTGAGGGGGATATCCAATGCTATCATGGTATTGGGTACCTTTCAACTTGTCACGATTCCTCGAAAGTTTTTTCATATCAAACTATCCATTTCGTTCCATTGATAAATTTTTACTTTTTCTGATTGGTTTTTTGCTGCGTTATTCATTGCTTTTGCAACGGCTGCTCCATCAATACCTTTATATTTATTGAATTTGCCTAAAAGAAGCGGATTGATTATTTTAAAAAAATTTATTAATATTTTTTCTCCTGATCGGGTTTCTTTTCTATTACCCGTAATCATTGAAGGTTGAAAAATATGGGTATACTCAAAATTCAAGGTAATAATATCCCGCTCTACTTCGCCTTTAGTTTTCATATAAGAAACCGTAGAGTTTGAATTTGCACCAACAGCTGTAACTATAAAAACCGATTTTGCTCCGTTCTCTTTTGCAATTTTTGCAGCTAATACAGGATAGTCGTGGTCAACTTGATAATACTCCTTTTCGTCAGGTGTATTTTTTTTTGTTGTTCCCAATGCGATAAAAATTTCATCGCCCCCAATATTTTCTTTCAACTGGGGTAAAGTGTGAAAGTCTCCAACCAAAGTTTTTAATTTAGGATGGGTAATATTTTGGTTTTTGCGAACAACAATAATTACTTGTTGATAATCATCGTTGTCCAACAATTCTTGTAGCAGATGCGAACCTATAAAACCACTTGCCCCAAATAAGATTGCATTTTTCATTTTAAATTTATTTTTAGTTGTTATTGAACGAACTTCTGAATTGAAGCGGCGGAAAATTCGTTTTTGTTTTGAATGACTTACTAAACGACTGCGGATGGGTGGCTTAAACACACGAAAAACGCGTACACACATCCAACCGCGTTGCGGTTGTAAATTTGGGTATTGTTTTCCGCGGGTTTCACCGAAGACTGTTCACATTTAACCGCTTCGCGATTAATTTAAAAAATCTCCGAACTCATGTTAAATTAAATTTTTGCAATCACCAATTCCGAATTTTTGTATTGATTTGACATCAGATTTTTATTGATTATTTGTCTGATAAACGTTGCCAAAACTTTAATAATTCTTTGCTTAGCATAAGGTCGGTAATAAACCATACACACCTCACGAACAGGGACAGGACTTTTAAAAAAAATCACCTTTTGCTGCTTTTCTTTGGGTAAACCTTGATAATAGAGTTCGGGTATCAATGTCAGACCGCCGAATTCATCTACCATATTCAGTAAGGTATCAAACGAATTGGCATCAAAGGTGAGGTTATTCGGCATCAAATCCTTTTTCTTTAAGGAACATAACTTTACGAATTGCTCTCGCAAACAATGTCCTTCTTCTAAAAGCCAAATTTTATTTTTTTTTATTTCTTCCGGAATAATATAGTCCGCTTTTTTATCCACTGCGCCATATAACATCAAGGTTTCGTAATATAGAATTTCTTCCTCAATACTTTCATCCATACTCGGAGTGGCAACGATGCCGACATCAATTGTTCCTTCTTTGAGTTGTTTGATGATGTTATTAGTCGTGATTTCAATAATTTCTACTTGCAATTGAGGGAATGTAACCAACAACGACTTAATTATTTTGGGTAAAAGTGAATTGGCGACTGTCGGAATAATGCCTATTTTTATTTTGCCTTCTATTACGGCATCTATTCTCTTTGCTTTTTCTTTTAACAGCATACAGTGTGCGATAATTATTCTACTTTCTTCAATAATAGTCTGCCCGATATCCGTAGTGATTATCGGATTCGCCTTTCTATCAAAAATTATTATGCCTAACTCTGTTTCTAATTTTTTAACCATCGCACTCAATGTAGCTTGAGTTACGTTACACAGCTCAGCCGCTTTTGTGAAATTTTTAAGTCTATCAACGGCTATCAGGTATTCTAATTGTTGAATATTCATCGGTATAGATTTTATCAATGACAAAGATAGATATTTTCAATAACGCCTATCATTTATTTTGCCTATCTTTGTATTTGTATTAATCGTTTAGTAGAAAACGATTATCTTAAACTCGCCTCTGAGATGTTATATTAATATCAAAAATCAATAAAAAATGGATAATACAATAGTGACCGCAAACAACCACCCGTATACAAACGGTGTAAGCAAAGTATATGAAACAAACGGAGCAGCCAAATGCCCGTTTTCAGGTGGTGCGCTCAAACAAAGTGCGGGTGGCAGCCCGAGAAATCTTGATTGGTGGCCCAATATGTTAAAGTTGAACATTCTGCGTCAACACTCTGCATTGTCCAATCCGATGAGTAAGGATTTCAACTACGCAGAAGCATTCAAATCGCTTGATTTGGATGTAGTGAAGAAAGATATTTTCGATTTAATGACCACATCACAAGATTGGTGGCCCGCCGATTACGGTCATTACGGTCCTTTTTTCATCCGTATGGCTTGGCACAGTGCCGGTACTTACCGCATTGCCGATGGTCGCGGTGGCGCAGGTATGGGTACGCAACGCTTCGCGCCACTCAACAGCTGGCCCGACAATGCGAATTTAGACAAGGCGCGCTTGCTGCTCTGGCCCATTAAACAGAAATACGGCAAAAAACTTTCTTGGGCAGATTTATTTGTTCTTGCCGGCAATTGTGCTTTGGAATCTATGGGTTTAAAAACTTTCGGTTTCGGTGGCGGACGTGAAGATGTTTGGGAACCGTCGGAAGACATTTATTGGGGACCGGAAAAGGTTTGGTTAGGAGATAGTCGTTACACCGGCGATCGTCAATTGGAGAATCCGCTCGGTGCTGTTCAGATGGGTTTGATTTACGTCAATCCGGAAGGACCTAACAGCAATCCGGATCCGGTGGCTGCTGCACGTGACATTCGCGAAACTTTCGGGCGTATGGCTATGAACGATTATGAAACCGTCGCACTCATTGCCGGCGGACACACCTTCGGTAAAACGCATGGTGCTGCCGATCCGAGTGTATACGTCGGTAGAGAACCCGCAGGTGCAAATATTGAAGCTCAAAATCTCGGTTGGAAAAATACCTTCGGCACCGGTAATGCCGGTGATACTATTTCCAGCGGTCTCGAAGGCGCGTGGTCAACAACACCCACGAAATGGAGTAATAACTACTTTGAAAACCTGTTCGGCTTTGATTGGGAACTCACAAAAAGTCCGGCAGGTGCGCATCAATGGCAACCGAAAAATGGCGGCGGTGCCAATACAGTTCCTGACGCACACGATCCGTCTATCACACACGCGCCTTTTATGTTGACGACTGACCTTTCGATGCGCGAAGATCCAGCTTACGAGAAAGTTTCAAGACACTTTTTCGAGCATCCGGATGAGTTGGCAGATGCTTTCGCTCGCGCATGGTTCAAACTCACGCACCGTGATATGGGTCCGCGTGTACGCTACCTCGGCAAAGAAGTACCGGCGGAAATATTGATTTGGCAAGACCCGATTCCGGCGGTTACGCACGAACTGATTAACGCTGAAAATATTGCTACACTTAAAGCTAAGATATCAGCATCGGGACTTTCTGTTTCTCAACTCGTATCTGCTGCTTGGGCATCCGCTTCAACGTTCCGCGGTTCCGATAAACGCGGCGGTGCTAACGGTGCACGCATTCGTTTGGCACCACAGAAATATTGGGAAGCGAATAACCCGTCTCAATTGGCTAAAGTGTTAGAAACGCTGGAAGGTATTCAAAATGAATTTAACAATGAAAATAAAAACGTTTCTCTTGCTGACCTCATCATTCTGGGTGGCTGTGTAGGTATTGAAAAAGCCGCGCAAAATGCAGGAATTACAGTGAAAGTACCTTTTACACCCGGAAGAGCAGATGCGACGCAAGAACAAACCGATGTAGCATCATTCGCTGCACTGGAACCGGCTGCAGACGGATTTCGCAATTATTTAAAGACCAAACATACCGCATCGGCAGAGGAATTGCTGATTGATAAAGCACAACTGTTGACGCTAAGCGCACCGGAATTGACGGCACTCGTTGGCGGCTTGCGGGTACTTGACACAAACTTCGACGGCTCGAAAAACGGCGTTTTTACCAACCGCCCGGAAACGCTTACCAACGATTTTTTCGTCAATTTACTCGATATGAGTACGACTTGGCACGCTGCTTCCGAATCTCAAACAACTTTTGAGGGGCGTGACAGAAAAACCGGTAAAGTGAAATGGACAGGCACGCGCGTTGATCTCATCTTCGGGTCGAACTCCGAATTACGCGCCATCGCCGAAGTCTATGGGTGTTCAGACTCTAACGAAAAATTCGTGCAAGATTTTGTCGCAGCATGGAATAAAGTGATGAATCTTGATCGCTTCGATTTGGTTTGATTTTTTTTGGTTTGAACTGTAATCATAAAAACAAAAGCGGCTCGGTAACGGACCGCTTTTGTTTTTTGTCAAATCGTTTGCACATCTTTTTCAAAAATATCAAACCCGATACTACATGTTTTTATTCAACCGTATTCATATTATTGCGCAGTTTTACGGCATTTTACTTCAGAAATAAAATAAATCTAATTTACTTCAAAACAAACCGGATTTTTATATCTTTGCCCCCGTTTTGCAGTACACCCTTTACAAGATTGATGGTTAGGATTTTATTAATTAAATGATGAATTACTGAGGTTACGCGGGCGGCAGCGCATCTTTTCATTTTAATATCAGTCAAGTAATCCGTAATCGTAAAATCAACTTAAACATATTTTTTTCAATCTAAAAACACAGTTACGATGAGTGGTTCAAAGATTACCATAAAAAACGGAAAATTAAAAGTTCCCACCGATCCGATTATTCCTTTCATTGAAGGCGACGGCACAGGGCGCGATATTTGGAAAGCTTCGGTACGCGTATTCGATGCGGCGGTTGAAAAAGCGTATAAAGGTAAAAGACAAATTCATTGGAAAGAAGTGCTTGCGGGCGAAAAAGCATTTGTCGCCACTAAAAATTGGTTGCCCGACGAAACTTTGGATGTCATACGCGAACATTTAATAGCGATTAAAGGTCCTTTGACAACGCCTATCGGTGGCGGTATCCGTTCCCTGAACGTGGCGTTGCGCCAAATTTTAGATTTGTACGTTTGCTTACGCCCCGTGCGTTGGTTCGAAGGTGTTCCGTCGCCGGTAAAACATCCCGAACTCGTTGACATGGTTATCTATCGCGAAAATACCGAAGATATTTACGCCGGAATAGAATATGCTGCCGGTACGCCGGAAGCGGAAATGTTTTTAAAATTTTTGAAGAAAAATTTTCCTAAACAATTCGATAAAGTGCGTTTCGGTACAGTTCAAAAAGTAAAAGAATACAATAAAGCCGCAGGATTGAAAGACGCTTCTAACGATTTGATGGTAGGCATCGGCATAAAACCGGTATCGAAAGCGGGTACCCAACGTTTGGTGCGCGCCGCGATTGAACATACGCTCGAACACAAACGCAAATCTTTGACGCTGGTACATAAAGGCAATATCATGAAATTTACTGAAGGCGCTTTCAGAGATTGGGGTTATGAAGTAGCTGAAAAAGAATTCGGTGATAAGGTATTTACTTGGGCGCAACACGACCGAATAAAAGACGAAAAAGGTGCTGAAGCAGCCGACAACGCGCAAAATGAAGCACTCGCCGCCGGAAAAACTTTAATAAAAGATGTCATTGCCGATATTGCATTGCAACAAGTACTTACTCGACCGACTGATTTTGATGTCATAGCTACACTTAATTTGAACGGCGACTATTTAAGCGATGCGTTGGCGGCACAAGTGGGCGGTATCGGTATTGCACCGGGCGCGAATATTAATTACGTTACGGGTCATGCAATTTTTGAAGCCACGCATGGTACGGCACCGAAATATACCGACTTGGATATCGTGAATCCGTCGTCTTTGATACTTTCCGGCGTCATGATGTTCGAGTATCTCGGCTGGTTTGAAGTTGCGGAAATGATAGTAAAAGCGTTAGAAAAATCCATTGCGCTTAAGCGCGTGACTTACGATTTTGAACGTCTTATGGAAGGCGCAACAAAATTGAAATGCAGCGAATTCGGTGATGAACTGATAAAAAACATGTAAACCGGATTTACGATTTACGATTTTGGATTTACGATCTACGATTTTTTTTGCCTTAATTAAGATTAGAGGGATGTTAAGATTTTCAAAATGAACAAATAAAAATTTTGTGCATGCTTCATCTTTTAATTCCTGATACGGACAAAAATTCTGAACTCGTAAAAAAATCCCAATCGTAAATTGTAAATCGTAAATCGTAAATCTAAATGGGTAGAGCGTTTGAATACCGGAAAGAGCGCAAATTCAAACGGTGGGGTGCTATGGCAAAAGCATTCACTAAAATCGGAAAAGAAATTGTGATTGCCGTAAAAGAAGGCGGACCGGAACCCGCTTACAATTCGCGTTTGCGCATGGCGTTGCAAAACGGGCGTAAAGTGAATATGCCGAAAACCACCATCGAATCGGCGATTAAAAAAGCGACATCAAAAGATGCTGAAAATTATTCGGAAGTCGTGTACGAAGGTTACGGACCGGCGGGTATTGCGGTATTGGTAGAAACTACAACCAATAATCCGACGCGCACGGTAGCAAACGTGCGTCTGCATTTCAATCGAACCGGTGGTATGCTCGGTACTTCGGGCAGCGTGGATTATTTGTTCGTACGCAAAGGCGTTTTTAAAGTAAAAAAAGAAAATTTGCCCAACGTAGATGATCTTGAACTCGAAATGATTGATGCCGGATTAGATGAAATTAAATCCGACGAAGACGAATACATCATCTATTGTAATTTCTCCGATTTCGGTACCATGCAGAAATTTTTGGAAGAAAAAAATATAGATATCGAACAAGCCGAACTCGAACGTTTGCCGACGATGACAAAAAAACTCTCCGATGCCGAATCTGATGCCTTCATCAAACTCCTCGACCGTTTGGAAGAAGACGAAGATGTTGTAAACGTATTTCATACTATGGATATGAGCGAATAGTTTTCGGTCGAGCTACATAAATCCGCTCGAATAAAAAAACCCTGATAAAAAATAAAAATTTTTTGTCAGGGTTTTTTATTTTATTTCATATATCCGAAAAAAAAACACATTCCGGATTAAAATTTGTGCATATTTGCAAATTCACTATAACCATGAATACCGATAAAAATGACTCGAGTTACTTTGACATTGATACCCTTAATTTTATTTGTAAGTATTTCCGTTTTCGGGCAAAAATTCGGCGATTTTAAAGTCGAAGAGCGGCAACTCATCGGCACGAAATGGCGGTACACCTATACTTTACAAGTAGAATCGAACACGACCGTGCATCAAGCGGATAAAGAATATCAATATTTTTTATTTTTTAAGTACGATTATACTTTCGAGCAGTATCTGCACGGCAAGTTTTCGAAAGGGAATTGGAGTTTGAGCGGTAATACGCTTTTTTATAATTTCCGCAATGTTCCGAAATTTGATATCGCCGCCGTGAACAATAAAACCTTGATTCTCGAATTTAAACAACCCAACGCAAGTGGTACGTATCAATATCATTTTACGGCGGTAGAAAGTTCTGAAGCACCTTTCATTCGTCCGGAAAACGAATTGCCCGAAATTATTGTCGAAGCACCGAATATCAATAAAAAACGGAAACATTGGTGGGATTTTTTGAGTAATACCGACGAAAAAAAATCCGAAGCCGCTTCCGCTAAAAAAGAAATACCATATATCAGCGTCGAACTCATCGGCGGCGGTTATTACGGCGGTATCGATCCGGTGATAAAAGATTTTACGCGCATCAATACCGACGGACGCTTGGTGCACGAATTTCAAACCGTGAATGCGCCTTTGCACCTCGTGAAAAAAAATATTCCGCGCACCGAACTCCAACAATTCGCCGAATTTATTAACGACAACAAATTTTTTGAGATGCAACGCCTTTACGATTGTGACGCCGAAGGGTGTGAACGCCGAAAAATTTTGAAACCGACACCCATTCCCTTGCGCCTCATGGTTTGTTACGGCGACAAGAAAAAAGTAATTACCATTTCTATTTGGGGAGAAGACGCGCGCAAAAAACGCTACGTGGACTATCCGCCGGCATTGGATAATATTATCGAAGCCGTACAAAAATTAGCCAATCGCCCCAACGATGCGCGCTTCGGAACTGTAGAACGGTGAATTTGGAATTTAAAGGAACGCTTCGCTCAAAGCGAAGCCTTCCTCTTGTTTCTGAAATCCAAAATTAAATAAATGTCGTGAAAGCCAATGTGACGATAAATAATTTACAATCCGATTGTTTTTCTACAATCGCATCAATGCAGGCTTGCAATGTGGCGCAAGTAGTGGCTACATCGTCAACGATCAGAATATTTTTATGCGCGCATTTTTCGCCGCCCGTACAGATATACGATTCCGACACGTTTTTCAATCGTTCTGAATAATTGCTGTGTGCTTGTACCGAAGTATATTTTTGTTTTTGCAAAATTTTATTATCAATCCGCCAACCCGTTTTTTCTGAAATACCTTGCGTCAAAATCATAGCTTGATTGAAACCGCGTTCGCGTTCTTTGCGCGGGTGCATCGGCACGGGAACGATGAAATCTATGTTTTTAAAAAAAACCGACCCGTTTATTTTATCACCTATCAAACGCCCGAGTTGTAATGCGGGTGCGCGTTGGTCTTTGTATTTTATTTTATGAATAAGGTGTTGCACGCTGCTTGTTTTGGTATAAAAATATAAAGCGGCTGCAGCTTCAACGCGTGCGTCGTAAGCGAAACGGTGCAGAAACGGATTTTCTTTTACCCGCCAATGATCTGTTTCCGGTAATTTCAATTCGCACGACAAGCAGATGTACGCATCGTCATCTGCTAACGGTTGGGAGCAAGATAAACACAGTTTCGGAAACAGCAACGAGATAGTGCTTTTTAGTAAGTATTTCAGCATAGTATGTGTGTCTGTTTGATTTCTGATTTTACCCCTGCATCATCAACCCCAATATCTCAGATGCCGCAGTCGGAATTTTTGTGCCGGGACCGAAAATACCGGCAACGCCATGTTGGTATAAAAAATCGTAATCGGCAGGCGGAATTACGCCGCCGACGATAACTAAAATATCTTCTCTATTTAATTTTTTAAGTTCTTCAACCGTTTCCGGAACGAGGGTTTTATGTCCGGCCGCCAAACTCGAAATGCCGATGATATGCACATCGTTTTCAACGGCTTGTTTCGCCGCTTCACGTGGTGTTTGAAACAAAGGTCCCATATCCACATCGAAACCCAAATCGGCAAAACTTGTGGCAATTACTTTTGCACCCCTATCGTGCCCGTCTTGTCCGAGTTTTGCTATCAGAATACGCGGACGGCGACCGGCTTGTTCGGCAAACACATCTGTTAAGTGTTGCGCGTGTTTAAAATCCGTATTGTTTTTATTTTCGCTGCCGTACACGGCCGAAATAATTCTGTTCGTAGCAGTATATCTGCCGAAAACGTTTTCCATTGCGTCAGAAATTTCTCCGAGCGTAGCGCGCAAACGGGCGCAATTAACGGCTGCTTTTAATAAATTTTCGTTACCGCGCGCTGCTTTTTCCAATTCAGCGAGTGCTGCTTTTACTACAATATTATCCCTGGATTCTTTTATTTTTTCCAACTGATCAATTTGTGCATCGCGCACGGCGGCATTATCAACATCGCGCACATCTAAATTATTTTCTTCTTCCGTCCTGAAAATATTAACGCCGACTATGGCATCGCGTCCGGAATCTATGTGCGCTTGTTTGCGTGCGGCGGCTTCTTCTATGCGCAATTTCGGTACGCCCGCTTCTATCGCTTTTGCCATACCGCCGAGTGTCTCCACTTCTTCTATCAACATCCAAGCGCGCTCTGCGAGTTGATCCGTCAAATATTCGACGTAATAAGAACCCGCATACGGATCAACGGCTTGCGTCACGCCCGTATCGCGTTGAATATAAATTTGTGTATCGCGCGCAATTTTAGCAGAGAAATCGGTCGGTAAGGCAATCGCTTCGTCCAAAGAGTTGGTGTGTAAACTTTGCGTGCCGCCTAACACGGCAGACATCGCTTCGATGCACGTGCGCCCGATATTATTAAACGGATCTTGTTCCGTGAGTGACCAACCGGATGTTTGACAATGTGCGCGCAACGCCATGCTTTTTGCCTCTTTCGGATTAAATTGCTTGACTATTTTTGCCCACAATAGTCGTCCGGCGCGCATTTTTGCTACTTCCATAAAATGGTTCATCCCGATGCCCCAAAAAAAAGACAATCGCGGCGCGAACGCATCAATATCCAAACCGATGTTGATACCCGTGCGCAAATATTCCAAACCATCGGCAAGCGTGTAGGCTAATTCAATATCCGCCGTGCCGCCCGCTTCTTGAATATGATAACCTGAAATGGAAATAGAATTAAATTTCGGCATCTTTTGCGCGGTGTAAGCAAAAATATCCGCAATAATACGCATCGAAGGTGCCGGCGGATAAATATACGTATTGCGCACCATGAATTCTTTCAAAATATCATTCTGAATCGTACCCGTTAATTGTGCCGGTGCAACACCTTGTTCTTCGGCTGCGACAATATAAAACGCCATTATCGGCAATACTGCACCGTTCATCGTCATGGATACAGACATTTCATTGAGCGGAATATCGGCGAATAAAACTTTCATATCTTCGACGGAATCAATTGCTACACCGGCTTTTCCGACATCGCCGCGCACGCGCTCGTGATCGCTGTCATAACCCCGATGCGTCGCTAAATCGAATGCGACCGATAAACCTTTTTGCCCACCGGCTAAATTTTTCCGGTAAAAAGCGTTCGATGCTTCGGCGGTAGAAAATCCGGCGTATTGCCGAATGGTCCAAGGTTGCGAGGTGAACATCGCACTGTACGGTCCGCGCAAAAACGGTGGTAGACCGGCAACGAAATTCAAATGCGTGAGTTCGGCAACATCATCGGCAGTGTACCCCGATTTAATATTTATTTCCTCCGGCGTTTGAAACGTCTCGGTATTTTTTTCTTTTATAATATCAGAAAGAATATTCCTGTTAAATTCTATTTTTGAAAAACGCGACATGGATATTTGTTGGTTATCATCGAAGTTTGCTAACTTTGACACGCTACTTTTATGAAAATTTTGTTCAATTTACTTTGCTTCAAACAATTTCCAATTTTAGTTTACGTCCGATGCCGAGTTCAATAATTTTTTGCAGTGTATCTAATTGTATTTCGGATTGATTGTTTTCAATGCGTGAAATATAATTGCGTGTGGTGCCTGAATTTTGTGCAACTTGTGTTTGAGTTAAATTCGATTCCTCTCGTGCTTTTTTTAAAATACTACCGATTGAGATGCGTTCAACTTTTTTTATCAAGCGGCTATTTTCATAAAGTACATCCGGATCTAAATCAAGTCCTGCTGTTTTAGTTTCACCTCTAAAAGTAAATGATACAGGTAAATTATTCCAAACTAAAGTACGTTCAGCGGAAACTTGTACTTGTTTAAAATCTTCAAAATTTTTAAGTCTTAACAAACTTTCATTCTTTTCTTTTGACCATTTGTCAAAAAAATTACTAAAATCAGCTTCTCTTACTTCGGAAGTATTCCAAAGTAGTTGAAGTTTGAATGGTTGTATGTCAAGTATCTTAGTGATGCGTGGTAACATTATTTGAGTATTTAAAATTTAAAACACTGTCAATGGCTTCTAAGGAAATTAAAAACTATCGGCAGTATTTTTCTTCAATAATTTAAGTGTAGTAATAATTTTCTCAGATTCTTTCAATATTTGGATTTAGTTCATAAAATAACTCTAATAATTCTTCTGCATTGTCCAATAAATAATCTTTGACGATACGATGCTTATTCTTTGGCAAAAATCCATGCATAATTTCCATTGAACTCAAATTAATTTGCGCTTCATGCTCGCCACAATGGGCATGAATATGCGGAGGAACATGATCGTTACTGAAAATAGAAATTTTAACTCCGTTTAGTTTTGTAACTACCGGCATAAAAATTTATAATTAAATTAAAAAAAAATGATCATAAAAGTCGCAATATTGAAAATCTTAAAAAATAAATACTTTTATAAATTCAATACAAAGGTATCCAATTAGGTAACATTGCGCAAGTAATTCTTTGAAATATTTCCATTTTCAACCAACATTTTTTCAAAACGTGTTGTAAATTTAGGGTATAATTTTTAGATACCGCTTTTTTATGACCCGGCATTTTTTAAACAAGCAGCAATGTAAATGCGAAATTTTTCCGGAAAGAAAACGCCATTCAATTTGTATGGTTTTAACGCTGGAATATGTAATGTTTTTATTTAAAAGAGGGAACGCTTTTAAGTAGTTCAACCCGGGTTTGACGTTTTAACAATAGTTGTTTTTTAGTATATAGATTGACAACCTATTTTAAAAAATTCCATAAAACTTAAGAATTAAATACTTATTCTGAATTTTATACAGCGCTTTTGTTTACTACTCTTTGCTTATGAAATCTTTCAAAATTCTTTTTATCCTTTTTTTGTTTATTTTTTATTTTCAGACCCTTTACGCCCAATTAGAAATTAAACTCGAAACTATATTCGCTGATTTAAAAGGAAATAGTGCTTATAATTCTACCGCCAATAGTTTAGACAATACCACTAGATCGGAACTCGGATTCGGATTAAGTATTGGATATCAATTACCGATTTCTAAAAGTAAAATAATTACAATCCAACCTGAAGTGCATTTGAATTTTAAATCTTTATTTCTTGCTATTTTAAAAAATGAAAAGTCACCTGTTGTTTTAACAAGGTTTCTTATCGGTTCAACTGAAATTGACAATATAGATTTACATTTACTATTCAGATACAATTTACCTTCAAAGAAGGACACAAAAATTTATTTCTTAGGGGGACCTTTTTACAGTTTGCTGATAGGTGGAGGTACAAGTGGTATATCGAGTATTAATGCCGTACCCAACTCAAACACGGTAATAACTGCCAATATCCCTTATTCCGATAATTTTTCATCAAATAATTTCGGGATAACATTAGGAATAGGAGTGAATTTGAAATTACCGAAAGGTGCGATTATTGCGGATGCGCGATTTAATAAAGGTTTAACAAATGCCTACAGTTCCACAATTTTAAAAACATCTCCTGATGAACAGCTTTTTTTGCAGTGGTGGAGCGTTGGGATAGGGTATATTTTTAAATTCTGATGTCTATTACACTATTTTATTCCCTAAAAACATCCGTCAGCTTTATTTCCAATCCGGCTAAAATTGGTGTGATTAAAACATCGCCTTCGGTAAGCGGTTGAAGCCCTATGTATTTACCTAAATCATTTAAAATATAGCGCAATATTGATTTTTCTTCGGGATAAATCATCCAATATTCTTTTACGCCTGATTCTTCATAAATACTGTATTTATCTTTCATTTCTTTTGCTGAATTACCGAGTGAAAGTATTTCGACAATTAAATCCGGCGCGCCTAAACAACCTTTTTTGTCTAATTTGCTTTTGTCGCACACAACACAAATATCCGGCTGAACAACCGTAATTATTTCTTTATTCGCTTTTTCGGAAAAGTGAGGTAAACGTACATCAAAAGGTGCTGCATAGACTTTACAAGACGAATCATCTATGTGTGTGGCAATAATTTTAGAAAAATTCATACTAATATCTTGATGATGTCGCGAAGGTGCAGCCATCTTAAATATCTTTCCGCGAATTAATTCTACATATTCTTCGAGTTGCCATTTCAAGTAATCGGCATAAGTATAACGCGCGTTCAAGTCTAATTGATCAAGTGATGTTATCATAACAGGTTGAATTTTTTTCGACAAATATACGGTAGTTATAAAAAATCGCGCAAAGAAATATCTCTTCGCGATTTTTTTAATACTAAATCTCTCTGCTCGTTTAGAAAGTCTAAAAAATAAAAAAAACGTGTGGAGCGTTTCCGTATTCAAATACGACTTGTGTGAAAACAGGAACGTGTGACATTGTTTTTGTTTAACTGGAGAGCACTTGTGGCGAACGGGGATTTAGGTACCGCAAAATTTTTTTTCATGAATTTTTTACAAGAACTCCACGCCGATTTATGGCAAAACCAAAACATTCGGTTATTCGTGAAACGCGATGATTTGTTGCATCCGGTTTTGACGGGAAATAAATACCGAAAACTGAAATATAATTTGGCGGCGGCGAAAAACGAGTTGTGCGATACACTTGTGACGGTGGGTGGTGCATTTTCCAATCATATTTATGCGGTAGCGGCGGCGGGAAAAATTTACGGTTTCAAAACAATAGGTATTATTCGCGGCGAGCGCGTAGAACCTTTGAACGATGTTTTACAATTTGCGGAACAAAGCGGTATGCAATTAATTTTCATCGCTCGTACCCATTATAAAGATAAAGTCGCGCTGCAAAAAAAATACGCGCCACCGGATTCAAAAAAATACTGGTTACCCGAAGGCGGAACAAATAACGCGGCAATACGGGGTTGTGCGGAAATAATGTTTGAATTGGAAAATGAAATGCCGTTGGTGGCGGATTATGTCTGCGTATCGTGCGGAACAGGCGGAACGGTGACGGGAATTTTAGTTGGTAAAAATACAAAAACAAAAGTCATCGGATTTTCGGCTTTAAACGGCGATTTTTTGAAAGCGGAAGTAGTCGTACTTTTAAAGCAGTATTTAGATAATTCGGAAAACGATCCGGAAAAAAATGCTGAAGAAATTCTGAAAGATTTTACGCTTTGCAGCGATTATATATTCGGCGGATACGCGAAAAGTACACCCGCGTTGATAAACTTTACGGAAAACTTTAAAACCCGTTTCAGTATTCCGTTGGAGTATGTTTATACCGGTAAAATGTTTTTTGGTATCATGGATTTGTTGGAGCGGAAATATTTTCCGGAAAACAGTTCTATCGTCGTTATTCACACAAAATCAATTGCGGATTAAAAAACCGACGACAAATTTTTCCCAATCGGCGAAGGCTTCCGCTTTCATCACGCGCGGAAATTTTGCTTGACCGCCGACTTTGCCTTGCTGTTTCAAATATTCATAAAATATTTTAGGCGGCACGAGTTCTACTTGTGGTGAGCCTAAAATATTATCTCGTTCGGTAGCATAATCGTCATTGATGTCGCGCAGGCGTTTATCGAGCAAATTTTTGAAAGTTGTCGCATCAGCCAAAGGTTCGCAACCGATGTACCAACGGTGGGCAAATCCGGTGGGCGTAATCACAGCCGATACCGTAAATTCTTTTACATCGATATTGAGTTTTTCGGCGGCATATTTAACGGCTTGATTCATATTATCTACCGACAAATGTTCGCCTGTAACACTGATAAAATGTTTGGTGCGCCCAGTAATAATGAGTTCTTTGCGTTTCGCATCCGTAAACCGGACCGTATCGCCGATGAGATAACGAAACGCGCCGGCACAAGTAGTGATTGCAATAGCATATTCTTTTCCAGTTTCCACTTCGCCGACATGATACGCGCGCGGATTGCCGATGGTATGCCCGTCGGCATCAAAATTTTGGTCGTTAAACGGAATGAATTCGTGAAAAATACCGTTGTTGAGTATCAAAGCCATGGAATTGGTTTCCGGACGATTTTGAAACGCAATAAAACCTTCACTCGCCAAATAAGTATCAATGTAAATCATGTCCTTGCGTACCAACGCTTCAAATGCTTTGCGATGCGGCTCGAAAGCAATTCCGCCATGTACGAAAACGCGGAAATTGGGCCAGATTTCATGAATACTTTCTACCTTATTATACTCGACTACTTTTTCAATCATCAATTGCACCCACGACGGGATACCGGAAATATACGCAATATCCCATTTGCGCGCATTGCGCGCTATGACGTTCAGGCGGCGACTCCAATCCGGAATGCTTTGAATGCGGTTGCCGGGTCTTGAAAAATTGAGTAACCAGAACGGTCTTTTTTTCAGATTAATACCGCTCATATCGCCGACATAATAACCGCCTTTATCTTTGAGCGACGTAGTACCGCTGATGAATAACCCTTTTTTAGTAAAAAATTCCGACTCAAGCCCGAATTTAGTAACGGCAAAAAAAGTTTTAAAACCGGCTTTACGAATAGATTTTACCATTTCATCCGTCATAGGCAAAAATTTACTCGGCGCACCCGATGTACCGGAACTGAGCGCGAAATATTCTATTTTGCCGGGCCAAGATATATTGCGTTCGTTGTTCAGAGCGCGAAACCACCACTCGTCGTGCATTTTATCGTAATCGAAAATCGGTACGCGATCCTGAAAAGCGCGTATCATATCGGCAGCGTATAAAATATTTGAAAAATCGAACGCCAAGCCAAACTCCGTAAATTGTGTTTTGCGCAACAATCGGCGCAGCGTTTTGCGCTGCAACTCGAGCGGTGTCATGCCCAAACCTTGAACGCGATTTGCAAATTTAAAAGTACGCTTTACTATTCTGCCGATTAAACCCATAGTTTTTTTATTTGCGATTTACGATTTACGATTTTTGTGTGAAAATTCCGGTGAGAAAAAAATTGTGAATCGTAAATCCCTTCATTCTTTAACGATGCCTCTGATATTTTTTAATTTTTGTACACCGGCGATTCTTTCTTTCAATCCGCCCGCATCGGTTATCTCGCCGGTTACATAATATACGGAAATAAGTGCCAAAATATTAACGGCATAAAAAACGTAAAAAGTAAAAACCGAAACGGCGGTCGTCAAAACCGTGGCTGCTTGTGTGTGCCAACTGTCGGGCAAAAAAGTTAAATGCCAACTGATTATATCTAAATATATTTGCGAAAATAAAGAATCGGAGAGCATATACAAAAAGTAAGTAAGCGAAAGCACAACGCCGTAAGTTCCGTAAATGAATCCGAAATTTTGTTTCAAGCGGTTCAAGATATCATGTCGGGCATCAAGTGCATTACCGTCGGCTGATTCCCGAAAATTATATTGCCACATCACCGAATAAGGTAAGGTCAGAAAATATACGAAAAGCATCTCGCCGGTAATACTTATTAACCACATAAAAACGAGCTGAATAGATACCGTTAAAACAAAATGCCGCCCAGCCAATAAATGCGGTTTCACTGCTGCGGGGAATGCTTTTGTGTAAAAGTAGTGAAATAAAAATAAATGCAATGCGGTAAGTACTACCGTATTCAATAAAAAAAGAAACGGCACATTTTCATTATCGAAAAACTGACCTATCTTAAACCAGTGCTGAAAAAAAGATGTATTTAAGTTAAGTGTATCATTTGCCGGTTTTTTAGAAAGTGCGAAAAAAAACAAGCAAAAAAATACGGTTAAAATACCGGATAGCGCGAATATAAATCCTCTGCCTTGTCGCAACAAACCGAAAGTATCGCCGATTATATCGCCCGAAGTTTTCAGCACATTGACTTCGAGCGGACGCGCGTCATCGAAAGGAATTTTATCGGATTGTTCTTCAGATTTAAATCCTTTTTTATTTTTGTGATACGGATACCAAATAAAGTAAAAAATAAGCACAAAAACCCAGAAAAAAATAAAAAAAGCACGAAAACCGTCACCGATTTTCGTCACTCGGGTAAGATTACCTTCAATAAGTGCCGCTATAACGAGCATCGGCATCGTACCGATAAATATTTTTGTACCGCGCCGCGCCGAAATTTGGAAGGCTTGTATGCGCGTGAGCGTGCCCGGAAACAATAAACCTTTGCCGAGTGTCATACCTGCAGCGCAACCGATAACCATGGCGGAAATTTCGAGAACGCCGTGCATCCACACCGTTAAATTTGCTTCAACGAGCAATTTGTGGCGCGCAAAAAATTGTAAAAAACAACCCAATCTTATTCCTTCCAACATCATCAGAGCCACCGAACCGATACCGCCGAATATTCCTGCCAAAAAATAACGGAAGCAAACGATGATATTATTGAACATGATACCGAAAGTCATTTCCGCATGTCCGGCGGAATTGTACACACCCAACGGATCCCCTTTTTTAATATTTTCCTCTGTCATGCGCACATAACTTTCACCGAGCATGGAGTGCGCAAATTTTTCGTCCATCGCACTCGAAAAATAGCCGACAGCAAACGCGACTAAAAAAAATATAAATGCCCATTGAAAAGCGCGACGCGATTGATACACGGCGTAGGGCAAATCTTCTGTAAAAAAAATACTTAAACTGCGCCCGAAAGTGCGGCGCGGCACAAAAATTTTTGCGGAGATGCGTTGCAGTAATCCGTTCAGATAAGATTTAATGGCGCGGTTGGTATAAAAAGTACGCGCATACGACAAATCGTCTGCGGTTTGTATCAGTGCTTGATGTACTTCATCGGCACCGGGTCGGGCATTGTCTTCGAGAAAAGATTCGTAATGCCGCCATTTTTCCTGATTGTATTCTATGAAATCAGATTCTTTCATACTGACGTTTGATATTGCGTGTAACGGTTTTCATGGTGCTATGTTGCATTTTTCAGTAATCACTCCGCGTGCGCATATACACTGCGCCGGATCACTTTTTCGTAATAGTTTTCGTATAGCGGCAATATGTTGTGAATGTCAAATTTTTTGGCTTGAGCGAGCGCATTTTTCTTGAATTGATTCAATATAACATCATCACTCAGAAGATAAATCGTGTTTGCCGCCATTTCGTCTATATCACCCACATTACTCATAAATCCGGTAACGCCTTGAATATTTACTTCGGGCAAACCGCCAACGTTGGTTGAAATCACCGGTACTTCACACGCCATTGCTTCGAGTGCCGCTAAACCGAAACTTTCATTTGCAGATGGCATAACAAAAACATCTGCAATCGCCAATAATTCTTCAACGGCTTCTTGTTTGCCGAGAAAACGAATATCGTCGCAAGTACCTAATTGACGACACAGGTCTTCTAAATCTTGCCGTTCCGGTCCGTCGCCGATGAGTAATAATTTTGAAGGAATTTTTTCGCGTACCCTTTTGAAAATATGAATTACGTCCGCCACACGCTTCACTTTCCGGAAATTGGACGTATGCACTAATATTTTTTCGCCTTCCGGTGCAATGATGCGTTTGAAATGCTCTTTATCTAATTTTTTAAAACGACTGAAATCAATAAAATTATGAATCACCTCTATATCGCCCGTGATATTAAAAAGCGATAAAGTTTCTTGTTTTAAATTATGAGAAACGGCTGTAACACCATCGGATTTATTAATAGAAAACTCGACAACAGGTGCAAACGAACGGTTGGTACCGACGAGCGTAATATCGGTACCGTGCAATGTCGTAATCACCGGCACGTAACGCCCTTCGGTGAGTAAAATTTTTTTAGCAATGTACGCTACCATCGCGTGCGGAATAGCGTAATGTACGTGCAACAGATCCAAATTTTCGTAGCGCACAACGTCCACCATTTTACTCGCCAATGCCGTATCGTAAGGCGGATATTCAAAAAGCGGATAATCAGATCCGTTAACTTCATGGAACGTTACGTTCTCGTGAAAATGGTATTGCATTAAACGCACGGGCTGACGATAAGTAATAAAATGAATTTTATGTCCTTTTTTTGCCAATCCTAAACCCAATTCCGTAGCTACAACACCGCTACCACCGAAAGTAGGATAGCAAACAATACCTATTTTCATTTATTTATTTTTGAGTAAAATTAAAACTGCTTTTAATGACGCTTCAAGCGTTACATTATTTTATTTTCTGCCGAAATCTGCCGGTATTTCACCCCAAATTTCCGTTTCCCATTTCACTATCGGATTTCCGAAAGTATTTTCTTTCAACCAGGTTTCGGCGCGGTGTATCATATCGAACCAATCGGCATTGTGCCGATTAGATGCTAAGGTAGTTTTTGCTTTTTTGTTCCGCACCCAAGCTATCGCGGTGATAGAATCGGTGTATATAATCAAGGAATGTCTGCCTTGTTTTTTTAACATCGCCAAGGCGTGAACAAGTGCCAAAAACTCGCCGATATTGTTCGTACTTTCCTTGTAGGGTCCTTGATGAAAAATTTGTTCTTTTGTGCGCGTATCTACGCAACGGTATTCCATAATACCCGGATTGCCGGAACACGCGGCATCTACACAAATACTTTCATAAACGATATTTTTTTTATCGCCGAATACTTCTTTTTTTACCGTTGTACCGAAAAACGGGGCGGGTTTATTTTTAAAAGCCGTTTCCGCTTCTGCCAAACTTTCAAAAGATTTGTATTGCGCTTTCGGATAATTATCAATTTGCATTTTCGCTTCCGACCAAACCGAATAAATGCCGGGTTTTATACCCACCCATACGACATAATATTTTTGTTTTTTTGTCATAACTGCCTGCGCGATTTGCCGGTTAAAGAAAAAAAGCCGCACATGAAGGTTCATGCACGACCGTTTTATTTCGTGATCCGGATTGGAATCGAACCAATAACCTACTGCTTAGAAGGCAGTTGCTCTATCCGTTGAGCTACCGAACCGTTTTTCGTTGCAAAAGTAATTATTTATACCGTGTGTTGCAAGAAAAATCTAAAAAAAGGCTTTGGATTTCGGATTTCAGGTTTCGGATTTTCCAAAGTCCAACATCTAACACCTAAAAAAAGCGGTGTCGTTTGTCGGCACCGCTCTAAATTACACCCTTTATTGTGAAAATCAAACTAAATATTTTTAATCTTTCATGCTTCTAAAGAAAGACCTGCTTTTCCATAAATTTTACCTAAGTTATCATAACGCCCGTTGATTTTATCTTTCAATTCTTTTCTGGCAAAAAAGATGCGGCTTTTTACGGTACCGAGCGGTAATTGCAATTCGTCGGCAATTTCTTGGTATTTGAAACCTTGATAGTGCATCACAAATGGTACTTGAATACTTTCGTCCAACTCGTCTACCATGCCATTAAGTTCATTCATCATCATGTCACTTTCCGCTTGATTTCCGGTGGATACCATTATAGAATTGATGTAGAACTGATTGTCCGTAGCATCCATGATAGTATTCGCCTTTATCTTTTTGCGATAGTTATTGATGAAAATATTCTTCATTATCGTGAAGCACCACGCCTTAAAGTTTGTACCCTCTCTGAATTTATCTCTATTGGTGATAGCTCGGAAAGCTGTTTCTTGGTACAGGTCTTTCGCATCTTCGCTGTTCTTCGTTAAGTTATAGCCGAACGAGTGGAGTAGCGGTGATAATTTGTTGAAACTTTGATCGAATTCTAAAACTGTCATAGCTTTAATATTTAAAGAATGCAATAAATTTTTTTATAAACTAGTACTTTTGCTCCTGTCCTTTTCTGATGATACAAAGGTACATTACACTTAAACAATAACCAAAAAATTATTAAACAAAATTTCATTATTTTTTTTATCTTGTTTAACATTCTTTTACAAAAAACGGTTAATAAATTGATTATCAATTTATTAACCGTTTTTTGTAAAAGAAAAAAATTTTTTTTATTTTCAAATAAAATTGAAACTTATGAATTTTTAAAAATAAAAATAACCGTTACTCTGCTATTTCCTGTTTTATCGCAGTCAACCGGTCTTTGATGTTGTTGCAGCGCGTATCAAGCGCGTTGATTTGAGTCGTTTCTTTTTCTAATTGATGATCAAATTCCGTAAAATTCAGGTCTATCTTCCGTTTAATATTGTTGATGTATTGGCTCAAGCGTTCCGACGTTTCGGTTTCCAATTGTTCGCGCGCGCGCGCAATTTCCAGCCGGAAATTATTCAGAATTT
The DNA here is from genome assembly GCA_038226035.1 of Chitinophagales bacterium. Lineage (GTDB taxonomy): Bacteria > Bacteroidota > Bacteroidia > Chitinophagales > Saprospiraceae > JAAFJT01. Next base: position 92,734 of record JBBRQS010000006.1, read on the forward strand.
GTCCGCGTTTCGCAATCGCCGTGCCGCCCGCAAACACCAATCCGACGGTCGTAAGCAAACCGCCCGTCACATCGAACCACGCGCCTTTTGCCACCGCCGCTAAAACAATACCGACAATTGCAATGCCGCTACCCGCCGCTATATTAGGTGTAATCGAACTTCTTTGGTCGAAGAGGGAATCGTCGTAAAAATTATCACCGCCGCGCAAAAACTTGGCAAAAGAGTCTTGCAAATCTTTCAGCACATTCGCCCGACGGTCGGCAATATCGCTGAAAATTTCGTGGTCGTGTTTCAATATCGTTTTACTACCTTTGATTTTATACTCCACTAACTTCGCCATTTGCTGAATACTGTCCGCAACATCCGTGATGCCGGTTTGTAGTTTGTCGCGCATTTCGTTGTTCAAGTCCGCTTCGAATTTTGTTTTAATATTGTCTAATCTGACTTTAATATTGTCGCTCGAACCGAAAATACCCATCACGGAGCGTTTAATCAGGGTGATGAACGAGAGTTCCTCGCCCACTTCAATTTCCGTGCGGCGCGTAATTTTGTCGTAACCCGCCAGAATATTTTCCAAAAGCATTTTTACTTGATTATTCGATTTGCGTTCTTGCGCGTCGAGTGTCGCGCGAATATCATTTCTGAATTCAACGTCCAACATAGATTGTAATTTGCGTTCGTGCAAACCGTCCATAATTTTTCCGTTGATATTGGCGCACGTATCCGCACTGTTGATAAGTTTCAGCATTGCCGCTTTACCACCCGTGATATTTGCCTTGATGTAATCGCGTACTGCCGAAAATCCGGAAATATCGAAATGTTCTTCCTGTTCTTCTTTTGCCGATACCGAAAAAACAATCGGTTGCGCGATACCGTATTTTATCGCTTGCGCCGCCACGCCGTTTATATTCACTTCCAAATCGGCTGGCGAGAGTAAATCTTTTTGTTGAAGTACGAACAGCACCTTCCGTTGCCAATCGGTATGAATGAATTTGAAAAAATCCCAAGCCGATTGTCGGTACGGATTTTTAGCTTCAAACACAAACACAATCAAATCTGCTGACGGAATAAAGCCTTCGGTTATTTCTTGATGTTTTTCTATAATCGTGTTAGTGCCGGGCGTATCTACGATTGAAATTTCTTTCAAAATTTCAACCGGTTGATATATTTTTTTCAAAAACGGCGTGACTTCAACTGTGTGTTCTTCTTCGCCGTACATGATTTGCTGAATCGTGTCGGTCATCGGTTGCGGTGCTACTTTGCATACTTCTTTTCCCGACGACAGCAACGCGTTCACGAAACTGCTTTTACCGGCTTTCACTTCGCCGACGATGACAAATAAAAACGGATCGTGAATATGCGAGCGCATTTCGTTCACAATTTGCGCCAAGTTTTGGTGTCCGATATCAATCGTCAGCCCGTGCAAATCGTTGATGATTTGCTCGATTTGTGCGCGGTATGTTTGGGTTTTGGTACTGAGAAAAGTCATGTTGGTAATTAATAATTAAATATTTATAGTTGCCACGCCCTTTGGGGCGTGGTGCAGTATGAAATTTTATTAAAAAGCTTCAGCCCTTTTGAAGATGCTCAATAATTCGTAAAGGCTGAAGCCCTAAAATGCTTTATACCATTTGCCCATCCTCTAAAAAGCGTGGTAACTTTTAAAATTTTATAAATGTCAATTTCAAGATCTTTAAATTAGACGGATCTTACACGGATTTAAAACAAATTTACATTAGCTTTATAAATTTTTTCAAATTTTTCTACGCATTTTGAGTATACGGCGTGGTTTTCCGCGTTCGGTTGATATACTTTCACAATATCCGGTGGCGACATAGCCGATAAACCTAACGCCAAACGACCTACCATAACAGCACCGGCAGCGGAAATTTCAACGGTTTCGGTTATTTCTACTTCGCAATTAAACACATCGGAAAGCATTTGTACCCAAGTGCCGTTTTTCGCAAAACCGCCGCCGGCATAAATTTTTTTTATTTTTTCTTCTTTATTCAACACTTTACCGATCGTAAATAAATGAAAAATAATACCCTCCATAGCTGCGCGAATAATATGCGCTTGTGTGTGCGTGGTATCGAGACCGAAAAAAATACCGCGGGCACGGGCATTCCAAATCGGCGCGCGCTCACCTAATATATAGGGTAGGAATAATAAACCGTCACTGCCCGCAGGTATGAGCGTTGAGGTGTTGTAAAAATCATCAAAAGATTGATTATTGAGTAAAATACTTTCTTTCAACCATTGCAACACAAACGCACCCGAATTTGTACCGCCACCTACTATGTATCTGTCGGCATCTACAATATAGCAAAATGTGCGCATCGCGCCGTCAAAATACGGTGTATCGGTGAGCATACGAATGGCACTACTTGTGCCGACGGAAACAACAACGTCGCCAGATTGATGCGCGCCCGAACCTAAATTCGCTAATGCACCGTCACTGCCTCCGACGACTAAGGGTATGTCGTCGGCTAAATCAATCGGTATAGTGCCGGAATAATTACTTTTTTTGAACCGTTTATAATAAACGGAAGGCACAATACGCGAAAGTTTTTCTATAGAAATATCTGCCAATTTTAAAGCAGATTTATCCCAACGGCGCGCTTTGATATTTAATAAGCCGGTAGCGGAAGCAATTTGTTCGTCTATGACGCATTCTCCGGTGAGTTTTTGGAAAACATATTCTTTTATGCCGATAAATTTCGCTGTTTTTTCAAATATTTCCGGTTCGTTTTCTCTGAGCCAAATAATTTTCATCAGAGGCGACATAGCGTGTAGCGGCGTACCGGTTTTCTCGAAAATTTTTTTTCCGCGCCGTTTCCAATGTTGTCTCAAATGATCGGCAATATTTGCCGCCCGATTATCCGCCCAAATAATACAGTGCGTGAGCGGTTTGTAATCGGCATCTACCGCAATAACACCGTGCATCGCCGCCGAAAAACTGATGCCTTGCAAAGTGCCTTTATCGGAAAGTGCGGCTTGAAGTTGATTGATTCCTTTCACGACGGCATCAAAAATTAAATCCGGATCTTGTTCGTTCCAATCGGCGTGGGTGTGTTCAATGGTGTAGCCGTTGCTTTTTCGCAAAATAACTTCACCGCTTTCCATAAAAGCTAATGCTTTAGTGGAAGTAGTACCCATATCTATGCCGATGAAATAAGTCATTAAATAGTTATTGGTAGGAGTGGTCAGGTGCTATCAGGTACCACTCTGTACGCTAAAAAAACATTTTTATTAGTATCGCCTCAAAAATAGTGATTGGGAGGAGGAAAACAAAACTACGTGTTTCTTTTTTGGGTTTTTGTAAAATTTTTGGTTCAAACCTAAAGTTATATTCTAAAAAAAATGTTTGCTAAAATTTTGTTTTATGCCCAAAAAATCTACAACTTTGTAAAAATAATATTCATTTTTAAATTGCGCTAAAATATCAACCTACCCAATGAAAGACTTTTACTACATACTCGGTTTAGAAAGAAATACTTCGCTTGATGCGATAAAAAAAGCCCACAAATTATTGGCTCTAAAATTCCACCCGGATTTAAATAAAGGCGATAAATTTTTTGAACAACGTTTCAAAGATATTCAAGAAGCGTATGAAACGCTATCGGATACCGATAAACGTAAACAATACGATGCTGCTTTTAAGTTTACTCAAAACGGTGGAAATACCTATGATAAAACTCGTGAGGAAGAATTAAAAAAACAAAAAGAAGCATTTGAAAAACAAAAAAATCAGCAACGGGAAAATGATAGAATCCGTGAAGAAGAATTAAGAAAACAAAAAGAAGATTTAGAAAAACAAAAAAGAGATTTTGAAAAAAAACAGAATGAAAAACGTGAAAGCGAAAGTAAATATACTCCACCACCACCGCCAACTGCACCTATAGTTCGTTCTAATAATTTTGTTTTTTTTATTATTTTAGGAGTTATCGCAATTAGTGCTATATCAATAATGATGACTCTAAATAATAAAAATCCCAACTCCGGTTCATATATAAACTCAACTCATGATGAAAGCGCAAATACGCGAAATGCCACTAATACGGAAATTCCTGTTACTGCAGCATCAAGAGAGGTTGCAAATTCATCTTCTCCAATTGAGCCGGAAATGGTAAACGTAGAAGGAGGCACATTTCAAATGGGTGGTGATCACTATGATAATGAAAAACCGATACACCCTGTTACGGTGAGTAGTTTTAATATCGGTAAATACGAAGTGACGCAAGCACAATGGAAAGCCGTTATGGGCAGCAATCCTTCAGAATTTAAAGGCGATAATTTACCGGTTGAACAAGTTTCTTGGAATGACATCCAAGCATATTTGGATAAACTCAACAACAAAATAGGTGGGCACTATCGTTTACCAACAGAAGCTGAGTGGGAATTTGCAGCGCGCGGCGGAAATAAATCAAATGGTTACGAATTCAGTGGTTCGAATAAAGCAAACAGTGTAGCTTGGACTGAGGAAAATTCCGGTAATAAAACACATCCGATCGGACAAAAGCAAGCCAATGAATTAGGTAGTTACGATATGTCCGGCAATGTTTGGGAGTGGTGCAGCGATTGGTATGATAAAGATTATGAAAACATCCCTTCTCAAAATCCTAAAGGTGCAAGTTCAGGCTCTGGTCGCGTGCTTCGTGGCGGCGGTTGGACTAAAGGCGCAACGTATTCGCGCGTGGCGGATCGCTTAGACGACGCGCCTTCGTTTCGTCACAACACTTTGGGCTTTCGCGTTGCCCTCACCTTCCATTGAGACGTTGCGTTGTCCGGACTGAACTATGAGCAAAAGAAGTTAAAGTAAATATGAATGGATTAATAAAAACGACTTACCACAATCCATTCAGATTCTATAGTATTAAATTGCGCTTTCGATACTGAAAATTCACGCTCTTCCTAAAGTACTCAACACCAACTTTGGTGGTAAAAATTTTATTATAAAATTTATTTAGCATGAGTACTTTAGTAACAATATGTTTATAATTTATTATTGTTACTGTATCAACTTGATATCTAACTTTGTACTTCATTTTTTTTAAATTTTATATGATACAGGAAAAGTTAGCAACTAAAGTAATTGTCGTTTTCGACACTATGGTTTACCGGGAAATCGGAAGACTACTAATTGGTAAATCAGAGGAAGAAAAAAGAATTTTTAGGCATTATTTTTTTAAGGTAGAGAAGGAACTTGGATATGAAGCACTATTAAATGCATTAGTAGTATTGGAACTCATTCGGCATTTAAGTAAAGTTAAAGACGATAAATCTTATAAAGAATGTAAAGAAGCAATCGTATTTGCGATTCAACATTCAAAATCAAGACTTTTACATCCACCATTTATCTATTTTGCGGATAAATTTTTTCTCGGAAATTATCCTCAAAAACCAGAATATTCTAATTGGAAAAAACAACTAAATGATTTATTAGAAAATATAGCAACAGGTAATGATCATAAGATTGCTCAAAATATTGATTATATTGAAAAATTAGTTGATTACAATATGTGGTTAAAAGAAGGAGCGAAAAATAATATCCAAACAAGTATAGAATTTGCAGGTAATCCTGATCGAGAGAATAAATCCGCAATTCATCCGGGAGATAAAGAAAAAAAAAGAGAAGTGAGAAACATTTTAAGGAAATACGAAGAGTATTATAAAATAAATGCAGAAAAATTTTATATCTTAGTGACAATCCTAGCAGGATTCAGCCCAAATGGTAATCCTGATGATATTAAGTATTTATTTGATAATCATAAAGCAGCTTTTCAAAAGAATAATAATTTCAATGAAAAATTACTTGACCATGATAATCTATATATAGATAATCCAAATGCGAAGCAATCAAACAATACTATAGATTCTTTTATTTTATTTAGTTTGAGTCCAATTGAAAAAAGAATATTTATAACGGGAGATAGAGACAACATAAAAACTATAAAAAAAGCAAACATGGATGATTGGCTATTAACCATGGATGAGTATTTTGAGAAAATCAATTTGGAGGAGATAAAAAGTAAATGCTTTAGTCTTTCTTAGGTGTGTGAAGAATAGCGTTGGTAAAAAATTTAAGGTTCTATAAATTACAAACCGCGCAAAGAAAAAATATTTGCGCGGTTTTTATTTTGCCAACCAAATTCAAACCCCAACACCGGCGTTTTCGATTTCAAAATCAGGTAAATAAACGGGCAAAATATCGGATTCCGGAATGCCTTTATCGGTTAGGCGTTCATAGAAAGAAGGATCAATACTTTCGGCATAAATTAAAATTTTGCCATTTTTAATTTCTAAATGCGCCAAAACGTTGTAATGATAGGCATTCAAACGTTGTCCGACAGAGACCAAAATAAATTCGGTTTCTTCGGCATTTATTACCAATCTTTTTTTTATTGCGGGTGCATTCACGGGAATACGTGTAGCCAAAACTTCGAGCATTTCTCGAACTATTTTCTTATATCGTGCTATTTTATCCATTGTACAACTGTTTCAATTAAAGTATCTATGATGATAAGATTAACCTGATTTTCTTTGAGCCGTTTTTGATAAAACGGTTTCAACATCATCAACCGGTAAACATTATCCGGAATTGCGAGAAATATTTGTCTTTCAATTTGCTCATCCGATAAAACACCTCTGTAATCAATATACTGTCCGATTGCAGCATGAAAATCATATAATAGCGACCTTCTTTTCAAAGATTTTATTTCGACAAGTATTTTACTCAAACCTTTTTCTGCAACAATAAATTTTTCTGCTGCTAAATCTATTTCTATTTCAATTCCGCCACTTTCAATATAAAAGGGATCATTCGTGATTAACCAACCATCTTTTTCTAAAGCATTTTTTACGGCTGTGTGTATGCTATCTTTCGCCATAATATTTTCTTTTCATTCACCCAAAAGATTCAAAGCTCGTGCTTTAGCAAGCCCGATGACGCGATTGAGTATGAGATAATGCTCTAATTCGCTTTTTTCTTCGTTTGATAATTGCTTTTCCATTTGTTTATCTAACAAAAAATCAAAACGGTTTTGATTGGCGACGGAAGGTTTAAATGCAATAACTTTCGCCGGATTCATTGTTGCCATAAAATCTGCAACCTCATCATACACTGAAAGCGTTGTTACCATATCAAAACAATTTAAACAAAAATACAGAATTTTTATTTCAATCAAAAATTAATTTAAAAAAAATACACTCTTGGGAGAAATAAAAACCGCGTAAAGAAAAAAATCTCCGCACGGTTTTTTATGCATTATTTCAAAAAAAGTGTAATTTTGTAAAAAACAAAATAAAATTGATTATTAAAAAGAGGCGTAGCCTCGATCAATATTGTAGCAACGGATTTTAATCCGTTGAAAAAACGATAAAATTAATTTAAGAGCCGTAGGCTCGGCACATATTATGAACATAAAAAGAAAACTGAATTGGCAAATACCTATCACCAAATCTATATCCAAACCGTTTTTGCGGTAAAATATCGGCAAGCCGTAATTGACAAATCATGGAAAAGCGAAGTGCATGGTGTTATCGGCAATTTGATCAATGAAGCAAATTGTAAAACTTTAATCGTCAATGGTGTTGAAGATCATGTGCATTGTCTCATCGGATTAAAACCGGTTGTTTCGGTTTCCGAATTAATGAAAACAGTAAAGGCAAAATCATCAAAATTTATAAATGACAAAGCGCTTACAACGCATAAATTTGAATGGCAGGAAGGTTACGGCGTGTTTTCTTACGGACAATCGCAGGTAGATGGTGCGTACAAATATATTCTTAATCAAGAAGTGCATCACCAAAAACACAGTTTCAGAGAAGAATATCTTGAATTGTTAAAAATCTTTCATATTGATTATGATGAACAATATATTTTTAGTGATTTGATTTGATTATTGTTTGACGTTGTAATATGTGCCGTTCTTACGGAACTCAAACCGTTTTTATTTTTTTCAACGGATTAAAATCCGTTGCTACAATATGTATCGAGCCTAACGGCTCTTTCAAAACTAAAATAACTTTAAACTTCGATGAGCGCATAAGCATCTTTAAGTGTAAGCCTTTACTACATTAAAAACTCGCGCAAAGAAAAAATTTCTCTGCGCGGGTTTTTAATGTGGTTGCAAAACCTGAAAAATTAACCAAAAAAAAGATACACTACTTTATTCCAAAAATCTATTTCACAAACTTTCCTATAAATATTTTCTCCGCATTACGCACCTGTACTGTATAAAAACCGGTGGTAAATCCGGAAATATCTTTTTGTACGGTAGCATTATTTACTTCAGAGGAGAGCATAATTTTTCCCGTTGCATCAAAAACAATTAATCGTGCGGGAAAAACAATATCGGCTGGTATTTCTATGAATATTTTTTGTTGTGCGGGATTCGGATAAACTTTTAAAGCTGTTTTTTCTATTTCAGGGTCTTGTGTGGAAGTGAGAAAATTATCGAAATCAATATTAATAATTTTATTAGCGCCCGTGCCTCTGAAAGTAGTATTTATGCCCGAAGAAACATCTACTGTACTGAAACTTTCGTCAGCATTTACTTTGACTGTAATGTTGCGGTGCTGTATCCACGCAGGTAATTTACTGAGGTTAAACGTAATTTCCAAACGGCTGCCGATGAGTTTGGTGGAGTAAGAAATATTTTTCGACGTAACGATGTACTCGGCTACTTGCTGCAACGGTGCCATCCACATTCTGTCGCTGCCGGCTTTTCCGTGTGCGTAATACATCCGTTTAAGTTCGTTTTCAAATTTGCTGAAAAATCCGCCGGGCGAAAAATCGTCTATGCGGTGCGTAAACTCGTTATACCAATAGTGCGTTGCGGCGTTGCTTTTTGCGGCAATGCTATCGAAAACGTGCAGCGACGTGAGACTTTCTTCAAACAATTGTCTGTGAAGAACGCCCGAAGAAAAATCTATGCCGTTACTCAAGTTTAATCCTCTGAAACCGATGACATCGCCGGATTGATTAAAAACGGCTTTATAATTTTTCGCAAAGGCTTGTTTATTGTAAGTTGTATCGCCGGAAGGCACGACGAAAAAAGGTGTTTGAATTTTTTTTTGTGTATAGGCTTGTATCGCCGGCGGATTCAAATCTATTTCATTTGAATAATCGGCGGCGGTCATGTTCGGTAAAACGCTTACGCTTTTGTGCGAATAAGAATGATTGAACACATCCCAATCGTAGTCGGCAAGCGTATCTAATTGTTTCCAAGTTAACAACCCGGCCACATTGCCGGTATGCACGTTGATGCCGGCTAGATTCGCGGTATTCCAGGCAATACCGGCTTTAAACGGAATACTGTTACCGCAACCATCCGTATACGACAGTCCTTGATACGTAGAACTCGTACCTTTCAAAAATCCGCCTCTGAAAAAAGGCATTGCGGTGGTGAAAACATCGTCCGTCGCATCGTCGAAAGTGAAACTGTATGCAAAGTCTTTGTCGTATTTTAAAATAGCAACGGAAATACCGGGCGCGGCAACGGGTGCGGAATTAAAATTAATGGTGATTTTTTGTGCAGAAAGTGAAAAACAAAATGCCCAAAAAATAATTGTCAATAGGTCTGTGACGCGTTTGTTCATGACGGGTATTTTAATGCGCAAAGATAGGAATTCGCTCAATGTAAAACGTCAGGGGTTTGTCAAATTTTTTTTGTTGAGGAGGCTTTGGATTGAAATATCTCTGCTCGAATTGGGTTTTTATTATTATTTTTGCCACAAGGTTACGTCCGATAAAATTTTGATGGAAGACCGCCTGTTTTACAGATAAAATGAAATATCCACGCAAACTTTCTTCCGGCGCAAACAACACCGTTATCGTATTATCCGAAACGGAAGTGGCGAAATTATTTACGGGCGATACACGCTCCGATATCGGTTCGGAAGCCGAGAAGATGAAGTTTGCAAATGCGATAAATGACTTAGTCGTAAAGTTTGTCCGCTTGGATTATAACGACGCTATTGAAGCCGAAATGTTGGTCATGGAGCGCATCAAGCCGATAGATTTTCGGGCGTATGAAGTTGAAATAAGAGAACTGTGGTTTGATGTTTTTGCAGATGACTTAAAAAAATTACACCATAACGGATTTGTGCATCGCTATTTAAAACGCCCGTCTAATATTACGGGTTCTGCTTTCGATAATATTTTACTTACCGAAACCGGATTGAGATTGATTGATGTCGGTATTTCCGCTTTGAAAAAACAAGTGGGCGATAAATTATTTAAAAAATACGTTGAAGTAGAAGATGACGAAACGGCTTTGTTCAAAGATTATTTTTTGAACCGGTAAAAACATAAAAAAAATAATCTCCGAAAAATATTTTTTATTTTTTTAAATTGCACCCGAAAAAAAATTCCCGAAAAAAAATTCCGGAAAAAAATAAAAAAAAGTACAGTATGAAAAATTTTTTTGCGACAGAAAAAACCGAAAAATTAATTCCGAGTATAAAAAAATTTATCGAACAAGAACTCGTACCTTTAGAAACGACGGAAAACTTGTCGCGTCCGTTTTCAAAAATAATTAAAACGCTCGAAAAAAAACGTGCGCTCGTAAAAAAAAACGGTTTGTGGGGTTTGCAACACCATTTGACGCTGTGCGAATTCGGACAAGTGAGCGAAGTGTTGGCGATGACACCGTTCGGGCATTATGTTTTCAATTGTCAAGCACCGGATATCGGCAATATGGAATTACTAGACCGACACGCCAACGCCGAGCTGAAAAATAAATTTTTGGAACCGTTGATGTCCGGCAAAATTCGTTCTTGTTTCGCGATGACAGAACCGCAAAATGCCGGCTCGAATCCGATTTTGATGGATACTGCCGCCGTTTCGGATGGCGACGAATATGTTATCAACGGATATAAATGGTTTACGACGGCGGCGGACGGTGCGGCATTTTGTATCGTTATGGCAATTACAAATCCGGACAATGCGCCGCACAAACGCGCCAGCCAAATCGTGGTACCGGCAGATACAAAAGGTTTTAAAGTCGTGAAAAATATTTCGATTATGGGCGAAGCCGGTGATTCGTGGTTGAGCCACGCAGAAGTATCGTTTGAAAATTGCCGTGTTCCGAAACAAAATTTAATCGGCACCGAAGGGTCGGGTTTTTTGTTGGCACAAGAGCGTTTAGGTCCCGGTCGCATTCACCATTGTATGCGTTGGATAGGTATTGCCGAGCGCGCTTTGGATATTATGTGCCGTCGAGCCGTGAGTAGAAATATGGGCGACGGACAAAAATTAAGTGACAAACAATTCGTTCAAGGTTGGATTGCCGAAAGTCGAGCCGAAATTGATGCGGCGCGCTTAATGGTTTTAAACACCGCGCGCATGATAGATGAATACGGTGCGGCAGCCGTGCGCAGCAATATATCGGAAATAAAATTTTTTACCGCGCCCATTATGCTCGCCGTCGTGGATAGGGCAATACAAACCGGCGGTGCGGCAGGCGTTACCGACGATTTTTTATTGAGTTTTTGGTATCGCCACGAACGTGCCTCCCGTATTTACGACGGTGCCGATGAAGTGCATAAAATCGCGTTGGCAAAATCAATTCTTAAAAAATATGAAGTGAAATAAATTTAAATAATATCTCTCGAAGTAATTTACATCCTTAAAATAATTACACGCTTCAGGAGTACGTGTTCAAATTTTTTTTAAACTTTATAAACCGGTATTCGTTTCTTTTACAATCACATTTTTATATTTTATCATGAAAAAAATTTCTCTCGCTTTTTTATTGTGTGTGTTTTTTTACGCCGGTATATCGGCTCAGACGTTTACGCAGGCGGATGAAAAATTGTTGGCAGATGCTTGTACGTGTATCAATAAAATGGATGCGGATAGGAAAGATAAATTGAAAGGCGCGCAAGAGTGTGTTACCAACTCCATTATTTCAAATTTGGAAGTGATACAAAAACAAAGTAAAATTGATTTTACGAATCAAGAACAAGCCGCAAATTACGGAAAAAAAATCGGTGAAAAACTTGTACAAACTTGTCCGAAATTCCATGAATTGGCGGAAGGTTTAGCCACTAAAGAATTGGAAAAAGAAAATAGTGCCGCCGGAAAAACGGCAACCGGTACTTTTTTGCGTGTAGAAAAAGACGGGTTGGCAAAAATTATTTTTAAAGAAGACGGTAAAGAAATGCCGTACATCTGGTTCACTAATTTCGCCAACTCCGAACAATTTATGGGTAAAGCCGAAATGCCTAAAGGCAAAACTTTTAAAATCACGTACACCGAAATCGAAATTTACGTACCCAAAGCAGATGGTTATTACACCGTCAAACAAATTTTATCCGTAGAGTAATTTGGGTTTTATATTATATGCGCATTAAGAGTTGAAGATAAGTAAAAACACGAGAGAAGTTGCTGTTTTTCCAAAAACAGGAGTAAAGCACCTCTTTCTGACCGGCATTTTGATGCGTTTTGTATATCCGTACGTTCTGTGAACCGTTCGGAATACCCTTCAAACGGTTGTCTGATACGGCCTACGGAAGTATTTTGAAGTTTCCGGCCGTAAAACAACTCTTTTTGACTTTTTTTACGTTTTTGAACGGGACAAACCGCGACATTGTATTTTTCCGGCAATTCCGGTGCGCCGGTCCTTCAACATTAGCACTGTCTGCGTATATGACGGCATTGATACCGTTGCGCGCAAGTTCTTCTTTAAAACAAGGGTTGGAATAATTGGTTGATTATTTGAATCGCCTTAAACCCGCGGAAGGTTATCTCGTTATTTTCAACTACGCGAAAATAAAATCTTGGAAAAAAGAGTGGCTTACCGTAGCCGACAAAAAAATATTTGCAGTGCGGAGGTAAATTTCAAATCTGCCGATATCGCCGTGTATTTTCATTGCTTACCAATTGAAAAAAATGGATGTGGAAAACTATTTAAAACATTTTGTTTTATTTATTTGGAAATTAAAAACAAATATGTGTAAATTTGTTCCATGAAAAGAATAAAGCAACAGCGCGCGGTTGTCGAATTCTTTTTTTGGATATAAAATTCAGGACTTAAGAAATTTTCCGACATCCGACATTTGACATCCGAAATTTTCTTCACCTTTTAAATTTTTCATTCGAAAATGAACGACATGACGATTTCCGATTTTTTAAACGGGCTTTTGGCTCAACTCGCCGAGTTTTTCAAAAACTTGGTATTGCAAGTTTTGCAAGGTCTTTTTCCGACACCGACACCGGATCCGAATCCGACGCAGAATTAAAAACATTTTTTAAACCCAAATTATTAATCGGGCTGATAGCTGTTGGCTGATAGCCGATAGCTGAAGTCCAAAAAAAATTTTAACAACTATGAGTACACATGCGCACGGGTCTAAAACAATTACGAAACCCGCAACCGTACGAACGGCAACCGACGTGACAACGGCGATAATTGCCAACACCACAGCACCGCAAACATTGAAAGACAAAGCCACGGCAGTGCAAACGCTCATTGGTGCGTACAACAACTCTTTCGACGGTTTCAATGCCGAAGTACCGGTCATTGAAACCAAAGCCGGCGGCGTGAATGCCGATTTTACCGCCATAAAAACCGCATACGCCGAACTGAAAAAATTGGCTAAAGGTTTGGTATCCGTCGGTATGATCAATCCGGCAGATTACGGCACGTTGCTCGGATAATTCGATTTGCGGTTTCGGATTTGCGGTTTCGGATTTTTTAGTCCAATCGTAAATCTTTAATTTAAAATCGTAAATAAAAAATTCGTCCGAAAAGCTTTTCACGGGACTTTGACGGCTTCTTCCGCTTAACGGCGGAGAAGCCGTTTTTTTATTTAGCCTAAAAATCCGAAATCTAAAATCTTAACTATTCTTCTTTAAAATTCCAGTGGCTTAAAAAACCCGTATTGAAATTACCGGCGCGAAAATCGGCATTGCGCATGAGTTTTTGATGAAACGGTATGGTGGTTTTAATGCCTTCAACGATAAATTCGTCGAGTGCACGTTCCATTTTGGCGAGACACTCGTCACGAGTTTGTGCGCGCACGATAAGTTTTGCAATCAAAGAATCGTAATAAGGCGGTATAGTGTATCCGGCATACACGTGTGTGTCCACACGCACACCGTGTCCTTTGGGTGAATGAAACGACGTAATTTTGCCCGGACTCGGTCTGAAATCGTTGAACGGGTCTTCGGCGTTGATGCGGCATTCCATTGCCCACATTTTAGGATAATAATTCACACCGCTAATCGGTACGCCCATCGCGATTTTTATTTGTTCTTTTATGAGGTCAAAGTCTATAATTTCCTCCGTAACGGGGTGTTCCACTTGTATGCGCGTATTCATTTCCATAAAATAGAAATTCCGGTGTTTATCCACCAAAAATTCTATGGTACCTACGCCTTCATAATTAATGGATTTTGCGGCTTTAATGGCAGCAGCGCCCATCAAGTCGCGCAACTCGGGTGTCATAAACGGTGAAGGAGCTTCTTCGACCAATTTTTGATGGCGCCGTTGGATGGAACAATCGCGCTCGGAAAGATGGCAAACGGTACCGTATCTGTCGCCGGCTATCTGGAACTCAATGTGTCGCGGCTCTTCTACGAATTTTTCGATATACACCCCGTCGTTACTGAACGACGCTTTGGCTTCGGTGCGCGCCATATTGAGATTATTTTCAAAATCTTCTTCTTTCCAGACTACGCGCATTCCTTTTCCACCACCACCGGCAGTTGCTTTTATAATGACCGGATATCCGATAGTTTGTGCCGTTTTCAAACCGGCTTTTACATCCGTTACCAGACCGTCGGAACCGGGTATAACCGGAACGCCGGCGCGAATCATGGTTTCTTTCGCCGTTACTTTATCGCCCATCGCGCGAATTTGTTCGGGCGTGGGTCCTATAAATTTTATACCATAGGCCGTACAGATTTCGCAAAAGTCGGCATTTTCCGCCAAAAAACCGTAACCCGGATGAACAGCATCGGCATTCGTGATTTCTACCGCCGCCATTATTCGCGGCACGTTCAAGTAACTTTCTTTTGATGACGGCGGGCCGATGCACACGGCTTCGTCTGCAAAACGCACGTGCAACGACTCGGCATCGGCGGTAGAATAAACGGCTACCGTTTTGATGCCCATTTCTTTGCACGTCCGGATGACGCGCAAAGCAATTTCGCCTCTGTTGGCTATCAGTATTTTTTTAAATTCTTTTTTATCGTTGTACATAGAGAGATTTACGATTTACGATTTACGATTTACGATTTACAAAAAAAATCGTAAATCGTAAATCGTAAATCGTAAATTAAAATTAACCTGCCGGATCTACCATAAAAAGTATTTGCTCGTACTCTACGGGTGTAGCATCTTCTATCAACACCTTTACTATTTTACCTTTTACTTCCGATTCTATTTCGTTGAAAAGTTTCATTGCCTCAATGATGCAAACCGGTGAACCGACTTGTACAACATCACCGATTTTGGCAAGTGCAGGTTTATCCGGCGAAGATGCCCGATAAAAAGTACCAACCATCGGCGATTTAATCGGTATTAAATGCGTTGCCGGCGGCGGCGGCGCAGCAACGGGCGGCGCAGTAACGGGTGTCGCTTCTTCTTTTTTAGCACTTGCACTTTCCGTCTCGTGAGCGTATGCGGATGATATGACAGGTGACGGTAAAGCCGTCGGCATCGGAGCTTGCAAATAAGTCGGTTGCATTTGCACGCCGCCTTTTATATTTTTGCTGTATTTGGAAGTACGGATGACGATACGTTGATCGCCGTCTTCAAAGACAAATTCTGCCAAATCACTTTTATTGACTAATTGAATGAGTGATTTAATTTCTTCAAATGTCATCGGAATGGTTTAAGTTTTTTTACAGGTTTGTGAAACGCAGTCGTAAGAGGATTTGTAAAAAATGAAGTACCCGCTTTAACAACTTTCTTTCCTTTACTCTTCGTTAAATTACTTTTAAATTGTTCACTATATCTCAATCAATTTGCATTGATTAAAAAAAAAATAGTTGCCAATTCGAGTAGATTATTTTTTACAACTTCCCTAAATTTATTCTAACACGATGTTTTCAACACGCTTTGTTTGTATAAATTGTTTTTCAATCGTAAAGATGCACAATTTAATTACAATTCATTCAAAGGAACAAATATTTTTTAACATTGATGCACACTGTAGTACAATCCGATAAAAATGCGCCGCTTGCAACGACGGCAAACAGCGCATTTTTACGCCGGCGAACTTATTTTTCTCTGTCCATATATTCGCGCGTTTCCAAATTGAGACGGATTTTATCGCCCGTTTTTATAAAAAGGGGCACTTTTACTTCGCCTCCGGTTTCTACTTTTGCGGTTTTCAAGGTGTTGGTTGCAGTATCACCTTTCAATCCCGGTTCCGTGTACGTGACTTCCAAAGTAATAAAGCCCGGCAATTCGACTGACAAAACCAAATCGTCCTGCGATGAAAATAAAATTTCCGCCATCATACCTTCTTTCATCAAGTCGCCGTTCTCGACCATATCTTCAGGAATCGCAATTTGCTCGAATGTGTCGTTGTTCATAAAATTCATACCCATATCGTCTTTGTACAGGAACTGACACGCACGGCGTTCAACGCGCACGATGTCTATGTTATGACCTGCCGGAAAATTATTTTCCAAAACGTTGCCGCGCGTCACGCTTTTCATTTTCACGTAAACAAAAGCTGCTCCTTTTCCGGGCTTAATATGCTGAAAATCCACTACCTTGAAAATATCGTTACTGTGTTTGAAACATACGCCTTTTTTTAAATCGCCTGTACTTGCCATGATATTTTTTTTTGAAAAGGCCGTCGTTGCAGCCTTCACCGGAAATTAAAAATTAATTTTTGCGGCGCAAAATTATATTTTTTAACTCGCTTAAACAAAAATAAATGAAAAATAAATTGTTTTATTGAAAATTTTAAAATTCTAAACAAAATCGCGTAGAGAAAATTTATTTTTTCTTTACGCGATTTTGTTTTCGGAAATTTTTTTTGAAATTTTTTCGTGCGAAAAAAAAATTTTGAACGCTTACTATCTTGAAATTTAATTTAATCGGTTTAAGTTAAGTGATGATGAAAAACTCAACGGATAAACCGAAAATAATTATCTTGTGTTCTCAATTTACCGGATTAAATTCAAACATACTTCGATGAAAATTAAAAATACACGACGCACAAAAACAGGCTTCTCTCACAACACACACGATAAGCTATTCAAAGTTGTTTTTCAAATACTCGACGCGACTCTTGATTGCGTTCAACATTTATTGCCGCCCTCATTCGCCGACGCAATAGATTTATCCAAATTTACACTTGACGATACGCATTACGTCTCCGGTTTTCTGAAAGAAACGGTTTCCGATGTCGTTTGGCGAACGGTACAAAAAGACGGCACCGGAAAAGTGGCTTTAGCTCTGTTGTGGGAACATAAAAGCTATCCCGATCCGGATATTTGTTTCCAGTTGAATTCGTATATGTCGAGCATTTGGCAAAAGGATATTGCCGAAAAACGCGCGAAGACCGCCGTTATACCCATTGTTTTCTATCACGGTAAAACGCAATGGGAGAAACAAAAATTATCGGATAGTTTCAAAGATTTAGCAGCCGAATGGAAGCTTTTTATTCCGCATTTCGATTATGTTTTAATTTCGGTGCACGATATTCCCGATAAGATTATTTTGGATTTGAATAAAATATCGGCTCTCGGTGCGTTGTTGTTGATGTTTAAGAAAATAGATGATACGGAATATTTGAAAAAAAACGCGCCGAAATTGTTTGAATATTTTGCAAATGATCCAAAAAAAACAGAACTTTGGCGTAAATTCGTGACTTATTTTGTACACAACGCGAATTTAAAGGAGGAAGAAACTTATCACATCATTCAAACCATATTACCGCCACATATAAAATTAACGGCTATGACATCTTATCAAAGTATTTTAGAAGCAGGAATCGAAAAGGGTGAAGCAAAAGGTGAAGCAAAAGGTGAAGCAAAAGGTGAAGCAAAAGGTAAAGTCGAAGGTGAATTAATTAAAACTAAAAAAGCAATTACGCGAATGCTTTTGCGCGGGTTATTTTCCGTTCCGGATATTGCCGATGTTATGGAAGTTCAGGTGACTTTCATCACCGATATCCGCGACGCACTCGTCAAAGAAGGCAATATATTAACCGCTTTAGTGCGCAATTTTAAAGGTTGATGCCGGAAAAATCATTATGGCAAACGCAAATTTAGACGCGAGTAATAAAGCGCAATCGAGCGAAGATAAATTGATTGAAAAAGCGTTGCGACCGCGTGCATTGGAAGATTTTTCGGGGCAGGCGAAATTGGTCGAGAACTTGAAAATTTTTATCGGTGCCGCCAAACTGCGCGGCGAAGCACTTGATCACGTACTGCTGCATGGTCCGCCCGGCTTGGGTAAAACGACGCTGGCGCATATCATCAGTAACGAATTGAACGCGACAATGAAAATGACTTCCGGACCGGTGATGGAAAAACCCGGTGATTTAGCGGGTTTGCTCACCAACCTTGATGCCGGTGACGTACTTTTTATAGACGAAATTCACCGACTCAATACCGTTGTAGAAGAATATTTGTACTCGGCGATGGAAGATTATAAAATTGATATTATGATTGATTCCGGACCCAATGCGCGCTCGATCCAACTTGTACTCAATCCGTTTACTTTAGTAGGGGCTACTACGCGCATGGGGTTGCTCACGGCGCCGATGCGCGCGCGCTTCGGTATCAATTGTTTGCTCGACTATTATGACGTGCAGACGCTGAAAAATATTATATTCCGTTCGGCGAGTATCTTAAAAGTACCGATTGACGATCAAGGTGCGTTCGAGATTGCGCGCCGCAGTCGCGGTACACCGCGTATCGCGAATGCACTTTTGCGCCGTGTTCGCGATTTCGCACAAATGAAAGGTACCGGTAAAATAGATATCGAGATTGCAAAATTCGGTTTGAACGCGCTGAATGTAGATGAAAGTGGCTTAGATGAAATGGATAACCGAATTTTGACCACCATTATTCTTAAATTTAAAGGCGGACCGGTAGGTTTAACCACCATTGCCACTGCCGTAGGCGAAGAAGCCGGCACCATTGAAGAAGTTCACGAACCTTTTCTCATTATGGAAGGCTATATTCAGAGAACAGCACGCGGGCGCGAAGCGACAGAAAAAGCTTACAAACACATCGGCGAAGTACCGCCACCGACTTCCACTCAAACTTTATTGTTCTGAAATCGGATGTCGCATTTATAATTTCGGTTTTATGACTTGCGAGTTAATTTCCCAAACGATTAAAGTACTGTCATCGCCGGCGGAAACGAGTGTACCGTCGTTGCGCCACATCAAGTTGTTCACCGAACGAATATGGCCGCCGTTTTTTACGGTATTAATCACTTTGAGAAGTTGGAATGTATTTTCCGGCAATTCACTTTCCGGATTTATTTCCCAGATTTTTATTGTTTTATCGCGGCTTGCGGTAGCGAATATTTTTTTTTCTGTACAATGAAACGCTATGGCGTAAATTGCGGAAAGGTGTGCTGCAATTTCTGACGTCGGACTTTGGAAGTTAAACGTTGGAAGTTGGACGTTGGATTTTGGAAAAGTATATTCCTCGCGGGTAATACTTTGTTCTTTGTCCAAAGTCCAAAGTCCAAAGTCCAAAGTATTTTTCCCAACGTCCAACTTCCAACGTCCGAAGCCCGAAGTCCAAATTTTCAGGTGTGCATCTTTACCGCCGCTTACCAAAAAATTATCTTGCGCAGCGAGACTTAATACGGAATCGGCGTGTGCGTTTTTTCGGGTATAAAGCAGTTCGAGCGTATTTTTTTCAAGAAAATAAATATTACCGTCGCTTGCACCGACGCATAAAACGGCATCGGCGAGCAAACAAATACTGCGCAAACTTTTTTGAGAGAGTTGAATGCTTTCGTAATTTTCTAAAATTTTACCGATATAACGCGTCAATACACCGTCACCGCCGCACGTGAACAAATCTTTACCGTCGGAAAAAATTTGATAAATACCTTTTCGGTGATTTTTTTGATACGTGACCATGCGCAACGCATCGGTACCTATCGTGTGCAAACCGCCGGATTTATCGCCGGCGTAAATGGTTTGCGCGACGGCATCAAAATACAAAGAAAAAATACTGTCTGGAACGGTGGCAATGAGTTTGCCGGTATTTGGTTTACTTAAATCCCATTCGACAATCCAACCTTCACCGCCACCCGAAAATATTTTTTCAGACGATGTACCTTCCGCGATAGCGTATACCGCAGCATTGTGTCCGGTGAGTTGTTGCAGTTTTTTTACTGTCATATTTCCGTTAGAAGCGCGGCAGGTTGCTCGAAAACAAAATGCAAATTAAAAGATAAGCGATGATAAGGCGTGATACCGAAATTCATAACGGCTTGGCGGTGTCTTTTTGTCGGATAACCCATATTATTTATCCAATCGTACTCCGGATATTCGACGTGTAGTTTTTTCATATACTCGTCGCGCGCAATTTTTGCCAAAACGGACGCAGCAGCAATAGATGCAAATTTACTGTCACCTTTAATAATACATTGATGCAGAATGAAATAAGGTGGATTAAAATGAGGTGGTTTGAAATACTTTCCGTCAATCAACAGTAATTCCGGTTTTAATCTTAATTGATCTATTGCGCGGTGCATAGCTAAATAAGACGCATTGGCGATATTGAGCGCGTCGATTTCCGCAATCGTAGCGATACCGATGGCAAAATCCCTTGCCTGCGCTTCTATTTTCGGTCGTAAAGCGTATCGTTCTTTTTCTGTGAGTAATTTTGAATCCGTCAAACCCTTTAAATCAAATTTTTTCGGTAGTACCACAACAGCTGCGAACACATCGCCGCACAAGCAACCGCGTCCGACTTCATCTACGCCTGCTTCCGATAAATTTTCAGTACAATAAGGTGCAAGTGGCAGATGTATCAAAGACTTATTTTTAATTAATTTTGTAACTTTTAACCACATATGGACACATCAGGCCGTACATAAGTTCACATAAGACTTGATATTAAATCCAAAAAGAATAATAAGCGGTTATGTGAACTTATGTACGGCCTGATGTGTCCACATGTGGTTAAATTTCTTCGGACTATTTCAAAATTATTAATACTTAAATTATTACTTAATTTCAAACTGACCGCAATTCGTAATTCGTAATTGATTACTCGTACCTCAACGCTTCAATCGGATCCAATTGTGCGGCTTTCATTGCGGGATATAAACCGGCGAATAAACCGACGAATAAACACGTCAAAACGCCCATAATAATCCAAGCCCACGGCATCACGAAATGCCCGCCTGCAGCAACTGCTACGCCGAGACCGGCTAATACACCTAAAAAAATACCTACAAAACCGCCCAACTGACAAATAACAACTGCTTCGATGAGAAATTGCGTCATTATGCCACGACTTGTTGCGCCGAGCGATTTGCGGATACCGATTTCGCGCGTGCGCTCTGTTACACTCACGAGCATAATATTCATCAGACCGATAGCCGCGCCGAGCAGCGTAATCAATCCGATGACGATGGCAGCCCAGCGAATATACACGGTATTATCTTTCAGAAGTTTGAGTAAACTGTCGGATTTAAAAATTTCAAAATCATCTTCTTGATCCAAACGCAATTTCCGGATTTGTCGAAACAAGCCCGAGGCGACATCACCCGCTTGCTCCATTTCTATTGCCGAAGTTACGCCGACGGTGATACCGTAATCTTGTCCTTTGGTATCGAAAACATTTTTAGCATTCAAGAGCGGAATCATGATTTGTCGATCGGCTCCTTGCGAACCACCGCCCGAACCTTTGGATTTCAGTACGCCGACAATTCTGTATCGTACGTTACCGAGCAGAATATCACCGTTGAGCGCGCTTTCCGCATTATTGTTGAAAAGCATTTTTACGATGTCGGTACCGATAATCGCTTTGTTGGCACCCGATTGCAGTTCTCCATCCGAAAAACTCCGCCCGTACTGCACTTCAAAACCTTTTACGCTCAAACCGTTTTCGTTGACGGCTAAAACGGCTACATTCGGATTCGATTTTTTTTCGTCGTGTTGTACCGTCGCACTTTGCGTAGGCGAGAGACTGATAGATATTTTACACGGATAATTAAAGCGGTCTTTAAAATCCATTGCTTGCGCATAATCAATCGGTTCGCCGACTTTGGGTTGCGGACCCGGACCGTGCCGTTTTAAATCCTGAAACTTGCGTTCGATGGTAAACGAATTGCTGCCGAGTTCGTTAAAATTATCGTTCAAAGAAAAAATCAAACTGTCGAGTGCTGTCAAGATACCCACTAACGCCATAATACCGAAAGCAATTATCATCAGCGTCAGTACTGACCGCAACGTATTGGCGCGCACCGACGACCACGCCATTTTCAAAATTTCAATTGTCTGCATTTATTTTTATTTCTACGGCTTAAAAATACGCCTTTCCGCCGCATATCAGTGTATTGATAGACTAAACTTGAAAAAAATTAGACGAAAATGATTTTCGGGTAAAATCAGACGGATTTCGGTCGGGTCGGGCAAAATATTTTTACAATTATTTACTGATGTTACCTTTGAGGTGCAGCGCATCTTTCTGTGTAATTTCAGTTGTTTCTATAAATACTTCGGTGAACTGCGCCTTTAGTTAAATCAATTTGTTCCTTTTACTTTGTAAATTTTAAGCTGTACTTTACAAATAACAAGGCAAATGATAATTGAACTCCTTTACATTAATTAAACCGTTTAATATCCACTTCTTTATCGGGAGAAATATTTTTCGTTAGAATATCCGCAAAATGCGCTGCCCAATACGGCGCGAGCGACGCCCCTTTAGTTCCGAAACCGTTGAAAATACCAATCCGGGGATGTGCCGGATGAAAACCAATGAGCGGACGGCGATCTTTTACGGTCGGACGAATAGCGGCTAAATGTTTTATCGGTTTGTATTGTTCCGGAAAATCGGGTAACATTTTTTTCAGTTCTTTTTCTATGTGGTCACGTTTTTCGGGCGTGGGTTCGGCATCATTGAAGGTCCATGAGTCGGTTGCGCCTATCCAGAAAAGCGGTTTACTTTTATTTTTTTCGGCAAGCGGTACTATCGAAAATTTATCTTTCACGATGTCCGTAAACTGCCACGCCGGCAACTCGGCTATGATGAGTTCGCCTTTGTCGGGCGTAAAAGGCAGATGTTTGAAAAAAGGATTGAAGCGCGCGCGTTCGCCTTCGCAAAAAATTATTTTTCGCGCGCAGATACCGTTCAACACAGCGTAATCTAGAAAAAATTGTATTTTTTCCGCATCGGCTTCACAGTAAATTAAACGGTTTTCGCGGCGCAAATAATGCCGATAAGTTTTTATCAAAAGCGGCACGTTCACCTGCGCACCGTTTTTTATTTCTGCTAATTTAATAATATCGGCATTGGCGTGTGGCAATATTACTTTTTTTAAATCACCGAAATAGTATGCGTTTTCCGGATAAGCGGCGCGCAGTAACCAATTATTTTCATCTTCAGCAAGTCTTATGGTACGCAAAATGGTTTTATCCGACCATAAAGGAACGTTTAATTTTTTTTCTAAATTTTGATAAACTTTGCGCGCAACAGGCAAAAAATCATCAATGCGCCACGATTTTACGAAACGCATTCCGGTAATCGGATTAATCACGCCGGAGGCAATCGAAGAACTCGTAATGCCTCTGTTTTTTTTGTCTATGACCAACACGTTTTGTCCGCGTTGCAATAACGCCTCTGCCAACATAGAACCGGCTAAACCTTGACCTACAATAAGTATATCGTAAATATTTTTTTTCATACGCGCGGCGGCGTTTTATCCAATTTCAATCTGCCGAACTCTTTTCCTTTCATTACTTCATACAAACCTTCGAGCGTACATTTTTCGCCTCTTTTTCTCAATATCAGTTCCATTCTATCAAAAGGTACCCAACCGCTGCCCATCGGCAAACGTTCTTCGTAATAGTTTTCGGTTTCGCGGCATTTTAAATAATTATCGTGAATTTCGCCGGCAATTTTCGCCTTTGCCACAAATCTTTCGCCGTCAATCGTGAGCGTCGTAATAGAAAAACCTGCCACTTTATTACCCGTAACGCGCAATTGTAATTCGTAATCGAATTTGTCTCTGTGATGCGCGTTCACGTCCTCTGTACCCGTGCCGGACCAATAACCTTCAAAATCGGATTTTTTTACGGCTTTTATTTTTTGCGCGGATGCTGACACCGACACCATTAAACCGAAAAATAAAAAAATAAATAATCGAACGAACATATTAATGTGTTTGGGTTATTGAATTAGGCCGGAAACTTCAATCCGTTTACGGCTTATTCATTTAACGTTCCGAAACCGTTTATACTGCAAATTAGCGGGTTTCGGAAAAATCGACGGGTTATTTACTAACGAGAGCAGCCTGCGGATTATTTTTTTTATACAAATTATAATTTGCCCAACCCATACGCTGAAAAAAATGTGCCCACGATACGCGCACCACGCCCCAACCGTATTTCATGCTCCGCGAAAAATTAATGGACGATGCTTCTTCAAAATATTTGGTCGGACACGTAACTTCGGCAATATCGAATCCGGCATAAATAATTTGCGAAAGCATTTCATTATCGAAAACGAAATCGTCGGAGTTTTCATTGAAATTAATCGTGCGCAACACCGTCGCAGAGAAAGAACGATAACCCGTATGATACTCCGAAAGTTTATAATTAATCAATAAATTTTGGCTCATCGTTAAGGCGCGGTTGGCAATATATTTCCACACCGGCATTCCGCCGCGCAATGCACCTTTACCCAAAATGCGCGAACCCAGCACTACCGGATATAATTCGTCGCCGATGATATTCACCATCGCCGGAATAAGTTTGGGGGTGTACTGATAATCCGGATGCAACATTATAATAATGTCGCCGCCGAGTTCGAGTGCTTTGTTGTACAATGACTTTTGATTGCCGCCGTAACCTTTATTCTTTTCGTGCACTATTACGTGTTGAATGCCGATGGCACGCGCTAAATCTTTGGTATTGTCGCGGCTGGCATCGTCGCACAAAACCACTTCGTCCACTAAAGGAAACGGAATTTCTTCGTAAGTTTTTGCGAGTGTTTTGGCGGCATTATACGCCGGCATAACGACGATGACTTTTTTTCCTTTATACATATTTTCGTATTTCGGATTTCGGATTTCGGATTTAAAAAATTATATTTTGTTCCGAAATCCGAAATGATGCAAAGATAATCTCAAAGCAGTCTAAGAAATAGCTATTGAGAAATTTTGATGAATTGCACCGATATTAATTTTCGGTTGTAAAAAAGAAACGAAAAAAAAATTCTTAATAGCCCAACCTCCGGAGTTTTTTTTTTTAAATTTTTAAATTTTTTTTATCGTGCGAAAATATTTTTTCGGAAAAATTAATTTTTTTTTCTAAAAAATATTTCAAAAGAAAAAATTCGCGTACTTTCGAGTTATAAAAATTTAAAGTTTAAATTCGACGTGCAACAAAACAAGTTTATTTCATTAACCAACATTTTTTTATGGCAAATTTAGACAGTATTTACATAGACCCCGCTACCGTTTCTCCGCGACCGACGGGCATGCGTTGGGGGTTTATTTTGGGTTGTATCAGTGCAGTTCTTGCAATCGTAGAACAAATGACCGGTATGGTGGACTATACCGGAACAAAAAGCAATTTTTTACCGAGTTTGCTGACTTGGCTGGTTGTGGCAGTGTGCTGTTATATGGCGGTAAAACAACATCGAGATACTGAATTAGGCGGCTACATCAGTATCAGTAGAAGTTTAGGCGTAACTTTCTGGATAGGATTAATAGCCGGTATCATCAGTGCAATAGCCGCATTTATCATGATAAAATTCATGATGCCCGACATGAAAGAAAAAATATTGGATGCCGTCACTACCCAAATGGAAAACAAAGGACAAGATCCGGAACAAGCAAAAAAAGGAGTGGAAATGATGAGTTGGATGTTTAATCCGGCAATGATTGCGGTTTTCGCCCTCTTAGGCACTTTGTTTTACACTCTGATTTTCGGTTTAATCAGTGCTCTGATTTTGAAAAAAGATCCGCCGAGTGCTTTTTAATAAGCCCGATAAAAAAAATCCGCAATAATTGTCAGCAGCTATTGCGGATTTTTTTTTGAGAAAAATACCGCACTTCAAATAAATTTCAATTTTTTTTGAAAAAAAGTTAATCAAATGATTGACAAAGTTAATCAAATGATTAACTTTGCAGCTTTAAAAAAAACAGCGTGATGTATAAAGTAAAAATAGCGACGGAAATTATTGATAAACGCGAAGTATTGATGCGCTCTGCCATCAAACTTTTTGCGGAAAACGGCTTTGATGCCGTGACGACGCGCATAATTGCTGCGGATGCCGGTGTGAACTTGGCTCTGATTTCTTATTATTTCAATTCAAAAGACGGTTTGATTGATACGATTATTGAAGAGCATATTCCTGTTTTCGGTGCGAAATTGCGCAGTATTCAAAAATTAGAAATTAATTCTTTTGAAAAACTGCAATTAGCTTTAGATGCTTACGTGGATAGAATTTTATCTTCCGGAGATTTTGCCAAATTAGTTTACAGAGAATTATCCTTAAAAAAACGTTCGCGCAATATTGAAAAACTGTTGGAGGCTTTTAAAAAAAATAAAACACTTTTGGAAGACATTATTATAGAAGGGCAAGAAAAAAAAGAATTCCGTAGCGATTTGGACTATAAAATGTTATTGCTTTCATTTTTTTCTACGGTAATAATGCTCGTTAATACAACGAACGTATGCGCAATGATGTTAAGCACCGGTGAAGACAACTTAAGTAAAGAAGATTTTAAACACCGGGTAAAGACTTATTTTAAAGAAATGTTCAGTCAATTGAACATAATACCGGATAAAATAGCCGGTGAGTCGGTGACTCAGAGAGTTTAAGTTTCGACTCACCGACTCACCGACTCACCGACTAAAATTTAATAACTAAATAATAATAAATGCTAAAGACAAAAAGAACAAGACTGTTTTTTTGTGCGGTGTTTTTGCTCCTGAGTTGTTTCAAAACAATATCGGCTCAAACCGTCGGCAAACCCCTTACAATGGACGAAGCCGTGCGCTTAGGCTTGCAGTACAGCCGGCAATTAAAAGTAAGTAACACCAAATTGGATATTGCTAAAGCCAAACGCGAACAATATTGGAGCGCACAAATTCCGAGCGTAACGGCATCCGCCAATTACACGCGCATCAGCGACAATATTACACCTTTTTCGGTGCAACTTCCGGGAGCTTCGAGTGCCATTGCGCTGAATCCGCAGATTTTAAATCAGTATTATTTCAGACTCTCCGCCCAACAAATAATTTATGCCGGCGGCAGGGCAAATAATTTTTACAAATCTTCGGAATTTTTGGAAAAAGCGGTGCAGTTTGATGTTAACAAAGATCAGTTAGAAATTAAAAACAACATCGAAGCGGCAGTTCTCAATTTATACAAACTGCAAGGGTCGCAACGCATACTTCAGGAAAATACAAAAGTATTGAACGGCAGACTTACCGACATTAAAAATTTCGCCAAAAACGGAACCGCTTTGGAAAACGATGTCCTGAAAACCGATTTGGCGGTCACGCAATTGCAAACTTCGCAAAAGGAAATTGACAATTTGGTGGAAACGGCGCGTTTCAATTTGAGTTTGATGTTGGGTTTGCCGACCGATACAAAACTCGAATTGGATAACACATCGATAATTACCGACAGATCCATCGTCGATTTGAATACTTACTTGAAAGCGGCAGATACACGCCCGGATATTGCGGCGCAAGATTTACGTCGTCAAGCCACCGAAAAATTATTGGAAGTAGCGAAAGGAAATTATTTGCCCATAATTTCCGTTGGTGCTAATTTGTATGATTACCAACCCAATCAGCGCGTTTTTCCGTCGGAATATGCTTTTAAATCTACTTGGGATGCCGGTATAACTGCTTCATATAATTTAAGTAATTTATTTACCAATAAATATCAAGTGAATGAAGCAAAAGCAAATTTGGCGCAAGCCGATGCTGCCAAACAACAAATAACGGACGGCGCGAAAATGGAAATCGGCAGCAGTTATTACGCTTATCAAACGGCTTTTGAAAAAATAAAACTGTACGAAAAAACCATAACACAAACACTCGAAAATCAGCGCGTGACCAAAAACAGATATAACGGACAAATTGCCACCATCAACGATTTATTGGATGCCGATTTTCAAGTTATACAAGCCAAACTCAATTTGGAAAATGCAAAAGCCGATGCGGAATTAGCATACAGAAAATTATTGAAAGCAAGCGGAAGATAGTAATCATTTACGAATAACGAATTTTTTTTTCGGGGGTAATTAAGCGGCAGTTGAAAATTGTAAATAAACTATTAAAATAAATCGGCTCAAAAGCCAATAAAAAAGAAAATAAAAATGGAAGAGAATAAAAAGAAATTCAGTCCGCTCCCGTTTATTTTGGGAGCGGCAGTTTTGGTAGCCGGATATTTCGGTTTTCAGAAAGTCAATTATATGTTACACAACGAAGATACCGAAAACTCTCAACTCGAAACGAACATCGTTCCGGTGCTGCCGAAAGTAGGTGGTTGGGTAACCAGTGTGCGCATTAAAGACAATCAAGTCGTGAAAGCCGGCGATACGCTCATCACAATTGATGATCGCGATTTGAAAATTAAAGTGTTGCAAGCGCAAGATGCCGTGAAAAACGCGGAATCCAATTTGGCACTTATTTCCGCAAACGTAGGTACGGCGGGTGCTAACGAAAAAACGAGTAATGCCAGTTTTCAAGCGCAAAACGCGGGCATAGAAAGTGCCAACGCAGCCATTGCAACTGCCAACGCAAACGTGGAAACCGCAAAAATTCGCGTTTGGAAAGCGACACAGGACTACAACCGCTACAAACTACTTTTGGACGAAAAATCCATTACGCCGCAACAATTTGAAATCGCGAAAGCGGAAAAAGAATCGGCAGAGTCGGCACTCACGGCTGTGCAAAGCCAAGTCGTAACGGCAGAAAAAGGTTTGGAAGTAACGCGCAAGCAAGCCGACATCGGCAGTTTCCAAAAATCGGCATCGCAAACGCAAGTCGGCGCGGCACAACGCCAAGTAGATGTTGCCAAAACGCAAATTGAACAACGCAAAGCGGAATTGGAATTAGCCAAACTTCAGGCTTCATATACCGCCGTCATTGCGCCGGTATCCGGAGAAGTTTCCCGTAAAAGCGTTCAGCTCGGACAATTGGTGAATGCCGGTCAACCGCTCATGGCGTTAGTACAAAACAACGAAGTTTGGGTAATCGCCAACTTCAAAGAAACGCAAGTAGCGAAAATGGTGATCGGACAAAAAGTGCGTGTAAAAGTAGATGCTTACAAAGATAAAGAAATTGAAGGCACGATTGAAAGTTTTGCCGGTGCAACCGGCGCGAAATTCAGTTTACTGCCACCCGATAACTCTACGGGTAATTTCGTGAAAGTAGTGCAACGCATTCCCACAAAAATTATCCTCGACGACAAAAAAGATCCGAACTTCGTGTTGCGTCCGGGAATGAGCGTGAGTGTTGTGGTGCCGGTGAAATGAGTTTAATTAACAATTAATAATTAAATTTCACTTTTAAATAAGTAATAAGTAGATGAAGGAATTTAATAAGGTTTTAAAAATATTATAAACACGTTTATTTTTATTCATCTACTTAATCAAAAAGCAGGTCACACAACTTTATGCTCACTCATAATTTTTTGAAAAAAAAACACGTTTTGTAAGGGTTCAAAATTTTGAACCCCACCCTTATCGGCGTTATAAACTTTGGCTTCAAAGTTTTGAAGCCTTACAAAATGCATATAAAGTATTTATTTTTCGCAAATCAATTTTGAGTGAGTTTAAATTGAAGTCATCTAATTGTGATTCCTCATTTCAATTTCCAACCGTTAATTATTAATTATTAATTATTAATTAAATTTATGAATACTTCTCAGATAGCCAAAATCATTATCGTTCTCACCGTAATTACGGCGGCGGTGATGGAATTACTCGATACATCTATCGTTAACGTAGCTTTGTTCGATATGGCGGGCAGTTTGGGTGTGAATGTCGAAGATGTGGCGTGGGTGATTACCTCCTACGGGATTGCCAATGTAATTATTATTCCTTTAACCGGATTTTTGGCGCAATATTTCGGACGAAAAAATTATTACGTTACTTCTATGATCATCTTCACGTTCGCCTCGTATATGTGCGGCGTGTCCGGTAGTTTGGTGACGTTGGTTTTTTGGCGATTCATACAAGGTATCGGCGGCGGTGCTTTGTTGTCTACGTCGCAAGCTATTTTATTTGAAACTTTCCGCAAAGATCAACAACCGATTGCCGCCGGCATTTTCGGGATGGGAATCGTTATAGGTCCGACATTGGGACCGACGGTCGGCGGATTGGTGATTCAAAATTATAATTGGTCGTGGATATTTTTTATCAATATTCCCGTCGGTATTTTGGCAACAATACTTTCTATTACTTTCATTGATAAAAAACCGAACGAAGGACAAATAAAAGATCAAATAAAAATTGATTACTTAGGTATTTTACTCTTGGCAATCGGTATCGGCTCCTTGCAATATGTTTTGGAACGCGGCGAAGCAGACGACTGGTTCGCTTCGAGAACGATTAGCTGGCTGACTTTTTCGGCAGTAACCGGTATGATTTTATTTATTTGGCGCGAACTCGTGATACCGAACCCGGCGGTTAAATTATCCGTTTTGCGCGACCGAAATTTAGCTTTCACGAATGTTTTTTCTTTCGTAGCCGGTATCGGTTTATTTACTTCGGTGTATATTTTTCCGGTTTTGGTGCAGCGTATCAACGGCTTTACGGCATTAGAGACCGGTTTATCTATATTATTACCCACATTAGTTGCCGTCGTTTTATTTCCGATGGTCGGTACCGCTATGGCTAAAGGCGTAAAACCTACCTATTTTATTTTTATCGGATTGTGTTTTTTTATTGCTTTCGGTTTTTACGGCGGTACTATGACGGCGGATGCCAATCGCGCAGATTTTTTTTACGTTTTGGTGTTGCGGACTTTCGGTTTAGCATTTTTGCAATTACCGCTTATCAGTCAAGGTGTGGCGGGTTTAGCACCCAAAGATTTGCCTGCCGGCATCGCCATCAACAATATGATTCGGCAATTGGGCGGCACTTTCGGTATCGCGTTAGCCAATAATTTTATCGCGGCACATTACGCACAACACCGTAATGATCTGATAGCGAATGTTTACTCGACTAATCCGTTGTACCAAGAGCGTATTAGCGCACTTACCAACGGTATCGTTGCAAAAACCGGTGATGCCATTACCGCCGCCACGCAAGCAACGGCAAGCGTAAATTTTGCAGTGGATAAACAAGCTTACTTGATGAGTTACTTGGATACTTTCCGCCTTATCAGTCTTTTTTATATTGCTGTATTTCCATTAATTTTCTTTTTGAAAAATAAAAAAGTAGATGCGGAAACAGCAAAAGCAGCGTCGGAAGCGCATTGAGGAAAAGAGAAAGAGAATAGTAAAGGCAAGAAAGTATTTTTTACAAATCTGCTTATCTTTGCATCTTAAAATCAGTGCAAAATGAAATTTTCAGATTTAGATATCAGTGCATCTTACTCGTATGCCGATTATGTAAAATGGACTTTCGAGGAAGTTGTTGAAATAATTAAAGGGCGCGTATCAACGATGGCAGCCCCTTTATCCAATCACCAACAGATATCGGGGAATATTTACGGTTTTTTAAAATTTTATTTACGCGGAAAAAATTGCCGCGTATTTCATGCGCCGTTTGATGTACGTTTAACAAAACCGCTTGCTCAAAGAAAAACCGACGCGGATATAATTACGGTCGTTCAACCGGATATTTGCGTCATTTGCGATATTTCAAAAATTGACAGGCGGGGTTGTTTAGGTTCACCGGATTTAATCGTGGAAATTCTTTCCAAAGGAACGGCTGAAAAAGACATCAAAGATAAATTTGAAGTCTATGAAGAATCTGGCGTTCAAGAATATTGGATTGTAAGCGTAGAAGATTGTGTCGTTATTGTTTTCCGATTAGATAAAGACGGGCGTTATCAAAGCGATCATCGTCCATATATTAAAGGCGATACCATTCGCGTCGGCATTTTTAATGATTTAGACATATCCGCCACAGACATTTTTGAAGGTGTTTTGGATTTTAAGAATTAAAATAAAACAGTTGCTTTATAAAAAGTCCGGCACAAAGAATAAGTTTCTTTGTGCCGGATTTTTTATTTTTCGTAAAATACCAAAACATCTATTTCTCTTTTTCCGTCAACGAGTTCTAAACCTAATTTTTTCAGTTCTGAAATAAAAACGTTTTTATCTTCATCATGCCATTCCGTTTTAAGATTGTATGTTTTAGTTAACCCGGTTTCATCAACAATCGGTATATCCATTTTATATTCAATCTGCTTAGCGAAAACAGGCATGGTTGAGTTTTTAATCTGTACAATACTGTCACCTGATTCTGAGTTTGGAGTTTCATATTTAGAGTTGTAAATTGATTGATGAAGTTTTTATTCAAACATAAAGTCTTTCTTTTGTCAAGTAAGAAATTAATTCTCCGTTACTTATCTTTGTTTCAGTTCTAATAAATTTTCCGAAATCGCTTCTAATCATGTTCAAAACCGCCGACCAAACAAATACACAACTTGTTGAACAACTCCATAAAATACTTCCAGCCGAACGGATCAAATCGCGTTGGATAGACCGTTACGCTTTTTCGAGCGATGCCAGTCATTTTATGATGGTGCCGCAAGTTGTCGTGCGACCGACTACGATTGAAGAAATTCAAAAATTGTTTGCGCTGTCTCAAAAAATAAAGGTGCCGATGACATTTCGCGCCGCCGGAACAAGTTTATGCGGACAATCTATTACCGACGGTATGCTCGTGGATTTGTCGCGGCATTGGCGCAATATTACTGTCGAAGAAAACGGCGCTTCGGTGCGCGTACAACCGGCGATGATTGGTGATTACGTGAACAGGGTTTTGAAGAAATTTTCAAGAAAAATCGGTCCCGATCCTGCGAGTATCAATGCGGCGATGATGGGTGGTATTTTGGCGAATAATTCTTCGGGTATGTGTTGCGGCGTGCAGTACAATTCGTTTCATACTTTAAAGTATATCACTTTTGTTTTGCCGAACGGGCAAGTTTTTAATACGGAAGCACCGGACGAACAAGCACGTTTTGAGCGCGAAGCTGCACCGGTTTTTTCGGCATTAAAAGAAATGCGACAAGAAATTTTTGATAACCCGAGGCTGCACGATAAAATCAGAAAAAAATATCTCACCAAAAATACGACCGGTTACGGTCTCAACGCTTTTATTGATTACGAGCATCCGTTGGATATTTTAGCGCATTTGCTCATCGGTTCGGAAGGTACACTCGCTTTTATTGCTGAAGCTGTCATGCACACTTTGCCGGATTTGCCATACAAACGCACCGGTTTATTGTTTTTCGATTCACCGCAATCGGCTTGCGCCGCAATTTTCGCTTTGAAGAATACCGGCGCGGCAGCTTTGGAGTTTATGGACAGGAAATCTTTGCGTTCCATAGAAAGTGTAAAAGGTATCCCTGTATTTATAAAAAACCTTGATGAAAATGTTTCGGTAATTTTAACCGAATATCAAGCCGCTACCGAACAAGAATTAAACGAGATGTTCAATGCCGCTTTGCCTGAACTCAATAAATTACCGCTTTTGTTTTCGCCGAATTTTACGAACGAACCCGACGAACAGGCTTTGTTTTGGAAAGTGCGCAAAGGTTTATATCCTTCCGTTGCAGCCGCGCGCAAAAGCGGCACCGCCATGATGAGTGAAGATATTGCTTTTCCGGTCGAACGTTTGGGTGAAGCTGTTGTAGATGTGCAGCAACTTTTTGAAAAATATAATTATCCGGAAGGTATCGTGTTCGGTCATGCGAAAGACGGCAATTTACATTTTCTCATCGCTCAACGTTTTGATACACCCGAAGAAATCCGACGATTTGAAGCCTTCAACGATGCCCTTTTCGATTTGGTTTTGAATAGATACAAAGGTGCATTGAAAGCCGAACACGGCACGGGCCGCGCCGTATCGCCGTATGTGGAAGCCGAATGGGGTGCGGAAGCGTATAAGATTATGAAACGCTTGAAAAAACTTTTAGATCCCGACAATCTGCTTAATCCGGACGTGATTATCACCGAAGATAAAAATACGCACTTACGCCATCTCAAAATAATGCCGACGGTGGAAGAAGAAGTAGATAAATGCGTTGAGTGCGGTTTTTGCGAACGCCGTTGCCCGAGTCGCGATTATACGCTTACGCCACGCGAACGTATCCGTGTTCGTCGAGCAATAAAACTTTTATCGGAGCAGAAATTTAAGGAAGGCTTCGCTTTGAGCGAAGACTTCCTTAATAAATCCGATATTCGAAATCAGATAATAAAAGATTACCAACACGACGGTTTAGATACCTGCGCCGTTGACGGTATGTGCGCGACCGATTGTCCCGTAAATATCAACACCGGCGATTTAGTAAAACGTTTGCGCCGCGAAAATCATTCTGCGGGTGCGAACAAGCGCGCTTTGTTTTTAGCGAAAAATTTCAGCATTTTAGAAAACACGGCGCGAATTTCCCTGAAAGCCGGTTATACATTGAACAGTTTATTCGGCGAAAATTTTATGTTTGCGCTCACCGGCACTTTCAGGAAGTTGGTGCCGGATTTCCCGCTTTGGAATAATGCAATTGATAATGGTAAATGGTCAATGGTAAACGGTAAATCAGGCGATAAAAAAGATTTACCATTTACCGTTTACCATTTACCATTTAAAATCGTTTACTTTTCCTCCTGCATCTCGCGCATGATGAATCCGGAAATTTTAAATACTTTTCAAAGTGTTTGTAAAAAAGCGGGTGTTGATTTAATTATTCCGAGTAAGAGCAGAAAATTTTCTGCCCCTGCGTGTTGCGGACAAATTTTTTCGTCTAAAGGTTTTACGGATGCTTACCGACACACGGCAAACGAAACCATAGAAAAATTGTGGTATTGGAGTGAACAAGGTAAAATTCCGGTTGTGATAGACGTGACTTCTTGTACGCAAACATTGCTCAATTCAGCAAAATATTTAACGGATGAAAACAAACACCGTCATACAGCAATTACATTTTTAGACAGTATTGATTTTGCTGCCGATGTGCTTTTACCGCGTTTAGAAATTAAAAACAAGAAAAATAAAATCGTTTTTCATCCGGTCTGTTCTGTGTATAAAATGGGATTGTTGGATAAAATGAAAAAAATCGGCAACGCCTGCGCTGAACAAACCGATATCCCGCAATTCGCCGGTTGTTGCGGTATGGCGGGCGATCGCGGATTTTATTATCCGGAACTCACACGCGCTGCCGTAAAATCCGAATCTGATGAAGTGAAACAAACGCATTACGACGGTTATTACAGTTCCGCAAAAACGTGTGAAATAAATTTTTCGGAAGCGGTAGGTGAAAATTATAAAAGTATTTTGTCGCTGTTGGATGAGGTGAGTTGAAGAGTTTGAAGTGAATTTTACAATATTTTTTTCGCTATGCCAACAGTCGAAGGAACGGATTTGGTTTTTTCTTCAGCGTATGATATTATTACTAAAGGGCATGGTGGAAGTTTGGAAGTTATTTCGCAAGAAGGTGTTGGCTCGGAGTTTATTATTATTCTGTTGAATAAAGAAGCTTAGGAATGGTTACGCAAATAGTTTTGTAAAATTTCCGATTTAGTTTTATCTTTGTGAAGTATATTAATTGTTTCAAACCAAATAGAATTTACAGAGCGAAACTTAATTTTATCAATATTTTAAAACCTAAACAATGAAAACGATTTTAATCAATGCACGCACCTACTTTTTACCGGAAAGCAATGGCGAAGTGATGCAATTAGTGGAACAAGCAAAACAAAAAAATCAAAAAATCGCTGTTAGAGGTGCCGCACATTCGTTTCCGTTAGTGGAAACAAATGAAACCCACGCCGATTATCTTTTTATTATGCTCACGTATTTAGATAAAATTACGGCATTCAATAAAATTACCGGTGTTGTAACCGTTCAAGCCGGTTGTCATTTAGGGCTCGATCCGCAAGATAAAACCGGCGTTTCTAATATTGAAAATTCTTTAGTCTATCAACTCGATCCTTTCGATTTAAAAACCGGAAAACGCAACCAA
This sequence comes from Chitinophagales bacterium, assembly GCA_038226035.1. Classification (GTDB taxonomy): domain Bacteria; phylum Bacteroidota; class Bacteroidia; order Chitinophagales; family Saprospiraceae; genus JAAFJT01. The sequence continues at coordinate 129,067 of JBBRQS010000006.1, forward strand.
GTTCCCGGTTGGGCATTGCCGGATTTAGGCGGTATTTCGCACCAAACTATCGGCGGATTTATGGCAACCGGTTCATCGGGCGGTGCTACACAATACGCTTTTGAATCTGCTATTATAAGTGTCGATATTATTCATCATGACGGCACGAGAGCAAAAATGCGCACATTCACGCGTCCTCAAGACGGCAATGACAGCGATCCGTTTTTCGGAGCAGCTTTTGTAAATTTAGGTTTAATGGGTATTGTGGTTTCAGTCACGTTTCAGTGCGTTCCGGCTTACAATATTTCAGGCGTTGACGTAACTTCTAACTACGATGATTGCAAAATAGACGGAGAGGAAATAGATATTTTCGGACCTGATAATGCAGATAAATTAAGTTTGAAAGAATTTTTTAATAAACCTTACTATACGCGTTTTTTGTGGTGGCCTCAAGAAAATGTACGAATTATTAATTTTTGGAAAGCCAAACGCACCGACGCTTTTACGGATTGGCAAAGTTTTAAGAGCATTCCGTACGTAGAATTTCAACCGATTTTAGGCAGTGACACTTTACCGCAAAAAATTGCGGAAAATTTATTTTTACTCATCGGTAATTTTCCCGATTGGTTGGTACGGATTTATAATTTTTTCGGGTTTCATGAACAAACTAAAGACGAAATAGAAAGATTTGCAACCAGACTCAGCGATTTTTGGTTGAAGCTGATTCTGAAACTTGTTCAACCACTTAATACCCAAAAAAATCGCCCGGCAAGTTTTACAGATGTTTGGTGGAACGGTTTACCGATGGATAATGCCGCGAGTGATACCATTGCAACAATTTGGTTCACCGAACTTTGGATTTCTATAGATCAAACGCAAGCCGTGATGTTGGATTTGAGAAATTTCTTTGAAAAAGACTCTCTGAATGCCGGCACTTTTTCGACAGAAATTTATGCAGCAGGCAGTAACGATTTTTGGCTTTCTCCAGCCTATAAAACAGATGTAATACGCATTGATATTTTTTGGTTGGCAGAATACGAAAACAAACCCGAAGACTATTATCAACTTTTCTGGACAAATTTAGCTAAATACAATTATCGTCCGCATTGGGCAAAATATTTGCCGTCGGCTGATGGTGCGCAAGGCTATAAATATCTTCAAAACCTTTACCCGGCTTGGAAACAATGGTCGGCTTTACGCACTGAAATGGACCCGTTGAATTTATTTTTAACCGATTATTGGGCAGAACATTTGTTTGGTATAAAAGCAAAAACTACTTGATTTTACTTTCTAATGTTCGAAAAATAAAAAATTATCTGATTTCGCAGTAATACCACTATAAATAATCGGATCGGATAGATGCGTCGGCTACAGCACCTATCCAATCCGATTATTTAAAATTTTTGAACACGAAAATTTTTTCAATTTATGGGAAATCCGATTCTACTTCACACCCATTCTATTATGGCACTACTCTTAGCCATATTATCAGGTTCAATGTTCGTTTATCTCATCCGATTAAAAGAAGATGTCACCGGAAAAAAATGGTTTACTGTTTTTTATGGCGCGCAAATAGTTTGGCAGTTTAGTGATATGATAAGGTACAGCCTTAACCCGGCGTTGTTTGGAAGTTTGATTTATCAGATCACGGTAATAGGGTTAACAATACCGGCATTTTGTGTTATTCAAACTACCTACCTTCAATTTGTGTATCGGTTTTTAGATGATACTTTCCCGCGCGGAAGAAAAATATTATTGTATGTTATGGTTGGTTTATCTTTAATAACCCTATCAATTAATATTTGGAATGAAATTTATAATCACAGTACGCTCATAGTACTACATTCAACAGCTTTTTTGTTTGGTCTGTTCGCAAATTTAACCAACATGATAGTTTGTTTTAGTAAAGCTTATTATTTGCGAAAAACAAAGCCGGAAGCAGCGAGAGGAAATTATTACATGGGCTTAGTCAATATTTTATATGTTTCAGTGGCAATAATTGCTTTAAGTTTTGGTTTTTACAGCCCGATTGGTTATTGGTCATTTTTTGTGATGATTTGGACAGGCAATCTTATATCAATTGTTGTATTCATAAATTTCGGTGCATTGCCAACCAGTTTCCAAACAAAATTAGTTGGTTTTAATTTTATAATAGTAATGTCCGTTTTGATGTTAGTGGCACTTATTTTTTTTCCACCTCTTCCACCCGATGAAATTTTAAAAAGTTTCACTCAACAAGAAGGGTTGATAAAATTAATTCTCATAATGCTTTTTGCTATGATGATTATTCAATTGTTTTTGCCGTATATACTCAAAAAAACACTTACACTACCCTTGCAGCATTTACTCACAGGCGTTCAACAAGTAAACAGCGGCGATTTAACAACACAAGTTCAAATAGGACAGCCGGATGAAATCGGAGACTTAACGCAAAACTTCAATCGTATGACTGAAACGATAAAAAAAGCCCAAGATGATTTAAAAAATTACGCAGAAAGTTTAGAGCAACAAGTAACTGAGCGCACTGCCGAAGTAGTTAAACAAAATAAACAAATTGAAACACAACGAGATAATTTGCAAAATTCTCTTACACAACTCAAATCCGCCCAAAACCAACTCATACAAAAAGAAAAACTCGCATCACTCGGCGAACTCACCGCCGGCATCGCCCACGAAATTCAAAACCCTTTGAACTTCGTCAATAATTTTTCTGAACTGAGTGTAGATTTAGTAAAAGATGTCAACGAAGAAATCGGGAAAGAAACGATTGACAAAGATTACGTCAAAGATTTGATGAGCGATTTAACCGCCAATCAAGAAAAAATTAGGCACCACGGCAAACGCGCCAGCAGTATCGTAAAAGGTATGCTCGAACACTCCCAAGCAAGTACCGGCGAACGCACAATGACAGACATCAATAAATTAGCCGACGAATATCTGCGGTTGAGTTTTCACGGGTTGAGGGCAAAAGACAATAATTTCAATTCGGATTACAAAACGGATTTTGATGAAAGTTTACCGAAAATAAATGTCGTGCCGCAAGATGTCGGTCGCGTGCTATTGAATTTAATAAACAATGCGTTTTATGCGGTGAATGAGAAAAAGAAAACCGGTAGTGATACGGATTATGAACCCACTGTCATGGTCTCTACAAAAAAAATCGGCGATACGATTGAAGTAAAAGTTAAAGACAACGGCATCGGTATTCCCGACAAAATCAAAGAAAAAATCTTTAATCCCTTTTTCACCACCAAACCAACCGGCGAAGGAAACACGGGTTTGGGTTTATCATTGGCGTTTGATATTGTAACGAAAGGACATGGCGGAGAATTAAAAGTAGAAAGTGTTGAAGGCGAAGGGACGGCATTTATAATTTTATTACCGATTCTTTCGTAACTTTACAATCCGTGAAAAAATGATTATATTTGTTCGTACCATTTAGAATTTTAAAAATTTAAGTAATTCTGTAAATTTTGCTTAAGACAATATGAATAAAATACACTACACCTTATTCTTGCTTTGTTGCATTCAAACAATAGCATCTGCACAACTCACTATCCACCTCACAAAAATTCCGATAAATACGCCGAGCGGTGATAATATTTACATCGCCGGCTCTTTCAATAATTGGAACCCGAGTGATACGACAAAAATATTCAGAAAAGATAGTACGGGCGTTTTATCTGTCACTTTAAATATTTCCGCCGTAGCGATTCAATATAAATATACGCGCGGCGCATGGTCAACCGTTGAAGGTGGGGACAACGGTGGGTTTTTGCCGAATCGCTCTTATGTTTACGACGGCACAAGGAAAATAATTGACCAAACGATTACTTCTTGGGAAGGGCAAAGCACGAGTAATTCAACTGCTGCTGCTAATGTAAGCATTATTGACAATGCTTTTTTTATGCCTCAACTCAACAGAACGCGCAGAATTTGGTTGTATCTGCCGCCGAATTATAAAACTGATTCCACGCAACGCTATCCGGTCATGTATATGCACGACGGACAAAATCTGTTCGATAAATCAACAAGTTTTGCCGGCGAATGGCAAATTGATGAAACGCTCAATAATTTAGCAAGTATGGGCGATAAAGGTTGTATCGTTGTCGGAATTGATAACGGCGGCTCAAAACGTTTGGACGAACTTTCACCTTTTGTGAACACACAATATGGCGGCGGTGAAGGTGCGCTGTATACAAAATTTATGGTCGAAACTTTAAAACCGTATGTTGATGCGCATTTTCGAACGCTGAAAGACAGAAACAATACCGGTATCGGCGGCAGTTCTATGGGCGGTATAATTTCCGTTTATGCGGCGATACAGTATCAAAATATTTTTTCAAAAGTTGCAGTTTTATCACCGGCTTTTTGGTTCAGCGATTCCTGTTTCTTGCAAGTGAAACAACTCGGCAGACAACAACCGATACGTTTTTATTTCGTTTCAGGTACCACCGAAAGTGCCGGCATGGTACCTGATATGCAACGTATGGCAACCACTTTGACCGATGCCGGTTTTAAACCCGAAGAAATTTCTTTTAATACCCGCACCGACGGACAGCACGCAGAATGGTTTTGGGCGCGCGAATTTCCGGATGCTTATAAATGGTTATTTCGATCCGTTGCAACGCCTACACGGAATATAGAAATAACAACAGTGCGCATTTATCCGAATCCGAGTGATAGTATTTTAAGTATTGATGGCGTAACGTCGTCGCAATACATCAATATAGAAATTGACGATGTTTTCGGCAGAGTCATGTCATATCAACCTTTAACCGGCAATACGATAGATGTGAGTTATTTAAGAGCGGGTCAATATATTTTGAAAGGTGTACGCGGTAGTGAAAATGTTTTTTCAACGAAGTTTGTTAAGCAGTAATGGACGCGATAAAAACAATCTTAATTTTTATTTAACCGCTAAAAACCGCATTTGGTCGAAAAAATTATGTCAAAGGCACTTTAATAAAGTAATCTTGTATCGCGATAGAAAAACAGCGTTTAATAAAAATAATTTAAGCAACATGAAACAGGATAGAATTACCGCCGCATTTTTAGCATTATTTTTAACACCGTTTGGTGTCCCGTTTTTTTATCTCGGACGTACCAAATTGGGTATGGTTTGTATTGCGCTCACGGTTTTCGCACACGGACCTTTTAAATTATTTTTAGCGGTTGTCGGGGTCGGTTTGTTTTTTTATTACATCGGTATGAGCGATGAAGATTTTCAAGCGCGTTACAGAACCGAAAAGCCGAAAAGAAAAAATACCGTTGATATACCCGTATTTGTTCCGCAATCTCGTCGAACAGACAGTGCGCTTTACGAAAATGCCGATGCGCGCCGCAGTTTGCAACCGTCGGAAGAGCCGTTATTAAACCTGAATACGCTGTATCAAAATTCGATGAAACGCGCCGCCGATAAATTTGCCGCTTTCGATTACGACGGTGCAATTACCGATTTCAAAGATGCACTGCAATACAAACCTAAAGATTTCACTGCTTTTTGGAATTTGAGTTGCTGTTATTCGGTGTTGGAGCAAAAACCGGAAGCGTTTCAAGCATTAGAAAAAGCAGTATCGGCGGGTTTGGATACTAAAAAAATCGCGACCGCAACTGAATTGGCTTTCGTGCGTTTGCAACCCGAATTTTACGGTTTTGTGGAAAATAAATACAAACTCACGCCGGAAATGGTCGCGGATTTGGAAAAAGTGTTGGCGTAAATAGGATTTTAATGTTTTTTTGAAGAAAATAGGCTGTTCATAAATCTTCTTCATAGTCGAACTTGATTTTGCTCTACACCGACACTTCATCAAGAATATTATTCAGATAACCAATCTTTATTACTTCATTCAGCCTTGCGTGTAAAATAGATATCTCATGTGAATTAAGAGTTGATAATAAATTTCCTCAAGTTACAAAAAGAGTTAAATCAGAGGATTCAAAGACTTTAAAATAACTTGATTAAGACTCGGGAAATGCGCCCCACAAACACCTGTTTTACGGTTTGCCGTTTCGGTGATGTAATTTTATATCACGGCGAACGGATGAAGGGTATTCCGAACGGCTCACAGAACGTACGGATATACAAAACGCATCAAAATGCCGGTCAGAAAGAGGTGCTTTACTACGTATTTTTGGAAAAACAGCAGCGTCACTCGTGTTTTCACTTATTTTCAACTCTTAATTCCCATGTACCTGTATTCGTATCAAATTTTACCTGCCAAACGGTATCTAATTTCAAAACACCGGAACAAAGTGTAGTGTCAGGTGCAATAACATCTTTACTTCTGCACGAAAAAATAAAAAAAGCGATAATAATTCCGAAAGCGTAAAAGAAATTTTTCATGGTATTACTGATTTTGCAGAGTGAGTGTCAACTTGATTTGAATTTTTACGGAGTTAGTTCTGTTATTTTTGATGCGCTAAATTAAAATTCCCGAATTTCGGGAATCGGGAAATTTTTTTCCTAAATTTTCAAAGAATAAATTTAATTTTTTTTGAAAAATTTCAAAAAAAATTTCAAAAAAATAAATCAAAAAGTTTTTTGAAAAAATATTTTGAAATAAAAAGTTTTTAAATAATTTTACATCGTCCGAAATCCGAAATCAAAAATCCGAAATCAAAATGAACGACGAAATTTTTTACATAATTATCAGTGCCGTTATCGGCGGTGTTATCGCGTGGTTGTTGGCGCAAAGTTTTTTATTGAAAAGCGGTGCATATATTTCAACCGGCATCGTGAAAGAACAATACGTGCTACGCGATTTAATGAACGATCTGAAAACAAGGTTCGATGCACTCGCGCTCGCACACCAAAAAAAACTCGACGAACTCACGACGTTACTACGCGATACGGCTTCGCTCGAACAAATTAATGCAAACCTCGAAGATAAATTGGCAACACAGAAAGAAGAACTCATCGTGCTCGAAAAAAAATTTCAATCAGAGTTTGAAAATATCGCCAACCGTTTGCTCGAAGAAAAAAGCGAACGCTTTTCGCAACAAAACAAACAACAAATCGGCGATTTATTATTGCCCCTTCACGAAAAAATAAAAGATTTTGAACAAAACATTGAGCGTAAATACGTTGAAGATTTGAAACAGCGCGTGACGCTGAAAACCGAAATAGAAAATTTGCGCCTGCTCAATCAACAACTCAGTCAAGATGCTCACAACTTAACGTCCGCACTCCGCAGCGATAATAAAACGCAGGGCGATTGGGGTGAATTGCGATTGGAAATTTTGTTGGAAAAAGCCGGTTTACAAAAAAACGTGCATTATCAAACGCAACTTTCTTTTACAGACGAGAACGGACAACAAAAACGCCCGGATTGCATTGTCCAACTGCCCGGCAATAAACAAATGGTCATTGACTCTAAAGTGTCGTTAGTGCATTTCGAGCGGTATTTGTCGTCCGATGATGCGGAAGAAAAAAAAGCGGCTTTGCGTTTGCACCTCGACAGCATGAAAACGCACGTAAAAGGTTTGAACGGAAAAAATTATGCGCACATTGCTCAAATCAATACACTCGATTACGTGATGATGTTTGTGCCGATAGAAACGGCATTCAGTCTTGCGCAACAAGAAGATCCGCGATTTTTTTCCGATGCGCTCGACAAAAATATTTTAATCGTTACACCCACTACCTTGTTGGCAACCATGCGCACCGTAGCGTTTTTATGGAGTCAGGAAAATCAGAAACGAAACGTATTGGAAATCGCGAAACAAAGCGGATTACTTTACGATAAATTCGTTGCGTTCATAGAAGATTTAAAAGAAATCGGTCGGAGATTAAATATGGCAAATGGTGCTTACGAAGACGCGATGCACAAACTCACCGACGGCAAACGCTTCGGCGATACACTTATCGGTCGTGCGGAAAAAATCAGAGAATTAGGTGCGAAAAATACAAAAACAATGCCGCCGGAGTTGGTTTCGTCAGATGAAATTGAAAATATTTTAGAATAAATTACTGATGGGTTTTATGAAACTAAGTATTCCAACCCTTATTATTTGCAAAAGTCTCAATATTATACATCGGCGCGTAGCGAAATTGTTTTCCGGTATTTTGTTTGTAGGCATCGTGTGCTACACTTAAAAGAGATTCAAAAGTCAAATCCGACCAGTCAAACAGTGAGATAATCTCCCAAAATTTATTTTCGGTTAATCCGCCGGTTTCATTAGATTTTTTTTAACGAATTTCCAAACTTGCGTGTGGGTGATGTTCGCGCAAAGTTTCAATAAAATTATCGTTGAGTTATCTACAGAAATATTGTATTGAGATGTCATTTATAGTTTATTTTAACCTTCCTTTTACAAACTTTTCTATTGCAGCGTATTCGGTTTTAGTGAGCCGATCTTTCGCAAGGCTGCAACGGTTGTACTTCCATAAAAACCTGAATTATTCGATAATACTTGATAAAACTAATTTTTCTGACAAAAACAAGTGAAAAATAATAATTCTACATAATTTTGTTACGAAATTTTTTTTATTGCCATTGCTCTCTGCATATTTCAGACTTAAGACTAAAGCCGGTTTAAACGTTTTTAAATCTCCAAAAATATTCTTAACCCGATACAATTTTAAATAGGGGACTCTTCATGGTTAATTGCGTCGCTCACTGTCATTTCTTCTGCTATTGCCTTAATTTTTTTCAGGCGATATAATGCATTACAAATACAATTCAGTGAATCAGATGATTGTTGATCGGTAATCAACTATCTTAACTCAACCTTTTCTTTCCTAAATCTGTTGTCGTATCTTAGCAGTTTTTAGAAATTTCACGCGCCCGACGCAAAAAATATTATCCGAAATATAAATGGTCACGCATACCGAACGAACAGAAACCGAAATAATTGAAATAGATCGTGCAACCGTTCAAGAGCAAGATTACATAGAAGTAATCGGTGCGAAGGTGCATAATCTGAAAAATATTGACATAAAAATTCCGCGTTACCAACTCGTGGTGATGACGGGTATCAGTGGTAGCGGTAAATCGTCGTTGGCTTTCGATACCATTTATGCCGAAGGACAACGACGGTACATGGAAACTTTCAGCGCGTATGCGCGACAGTTTATCGGCAGCATGGAGCGTCCGGACGTGGAGCAAATCACGGGTTTAAGTCCGGTGATTAGTATTGAACAAAAAACTGTCGGACGCAATCCGCGTTCTACTGTCGGTACCATTACCGAAATTTACGACTTCATGCGTTTGCTTTTTGCACGCGCCGGCGAAGCATACAGTTACGTCACCGGTTTGCCGATGGTGAAATATACCGAAGAGCAAATCCGCGATCGCATTTTTTCGGATTATGCCGAACAAAAAATTATTTTGTTGGCACCGCTTGTCGTCGGACGCAAAGGACATTACCGCGAATTGTTTGAAAGCACGAGTAAGCAAGGGTACACAAAAATGCGCGTGGATGGTGTCATCGTGGACATCGCTCCTAAAATGCAACTCGACCGATTTAAAACGCATGACATCGATGTGGTCGTGGATAGATTGCAAGTTACCGAAGAGCGTCGAGAAAGATTGATCGGTTCGATGAACACCGCATTAAAACTCGGGAACGGAATTTTGAAAGTCGGGTTAGTTGAGTCGGTTGAGAATAACTCCACCAATACAACTCACTCAACGAACCAACACATAAAAACTTTTTCCAAATTTTTGATGGATCCGGTGAGCGGCGTAAGTTATGAAGAACCGTCGCCGAATACTTTTTCATTTAATTCGCCGAAAGGATATTGTCCGCATTGCAAAGGTTTAGGACAAGTAGCGGAAGCGGATATGGAAAAAGTAATTCCGGACAATACTAAAAACCTGAACGACGGCGGTATCGTACCGCTCGGAGAACCGCGCGAAAATCTGATTTTTCAACAACTGCGGCAAATTGCGAAGAAATATAATTTCAGTTTCACGACACCTATAAAAGATATTCCTGCCGAAGCGATGCAACTCATTATGCACGGCGGCGAAAAAAAATCGGTAAATTTACCGTCTTCGGTGCCGCAACAAGATTTATTTACTTTCGATTTGGTCTCAACCGGCTTGTTGCCGATGCTGAAACGGTGGTACGAAGATACCGGTTCGGAACGTATCGCGAATTGGGTAGAAGATTTTATGACCGTTTCGGAATGCCCGACGTGCAAAGGTTTGCGTTTGAGTATCGAAGCGCTGCATTATAAATTCAGCGGAAAAAATATCGGCGAACTCGCTACGATGGATATGCGAACGTTAGGATCTTGGTTTGAAAGTGTTGAATCGGTTAGTCCGTTAGTCGGTTCGCCGGTAGAGGTTCAAAATTTTGAACCCTTACCTAAAGCGACCAACCGACAAATGACAATCGCCGCTCCCGTTCTCAAAGAAATCCGGTTGCGCATTCAGTTTTTGCTCAACGTCGGTCTCGATTATTTGATGCTCAATCGTCCGGCGGGAACACTTTCGGGCGGCGAATCGCAACGGATACGGTTGGCAACGCAAATCAGTTCGCAACTCACGGGCATTACTTATATTCTCGACGAACCGAGTATCGGTCTGCACCAACGCGATAACGAACGTTTGATTGATGCTCTGCGCCGACTGCGCGACATCGGTAATTCTGTCATCGTCGTCGAACACGATAAAGATATTATGCTCGCGTCGGATTATCTGATAGATTTAGGTCCGGGTGCCGGTAAATTGGGCGGCGAAATAGTAGGGGAAGGTACACCGAAAATTTTTCAAGGTAATAATACTTTAACGGCGGAATATTTGAACAATGTGCGCCGAATAGAAATCCCGACTGTGCGCAGAAAAGGTAACGGTAAAACTTTATCGCTCATCGGTGCTACCGGACATAACCTGAAAAATGTGCGCATTGATTTGCCGCTCGGCACTTTAATCGTCGTAAGCGGTGTGAGCGGTAGCGGCAAATCAACCCTTATAAACGAAACGTTGTATCCGATTTTGCGCCATCATTTTTTCCGTTCGCTGAAAAAACCGATGCCTTACCAAAAAATCGAAGGGTTAGAATATCTTGATAAAGTCATTGAAATTGATCAAAGTCCGATTGGCAGAACGCCGCGCTCGAACCCGGCAACTTACACGAATGTTTTTTCCGACATTCGCACCATTTATGCCGGTTTACCGGAAGCGAAAATCAGAGGTTATAAACCCGGCAGGTTTTCTTTCAACGTAAAAGGCGGACGCTGCGAAGTGTGCGAAGGTGGCGGTAAAAGAGTAATTGAAATGAATTTTTTGCCCGACGTGGAAGTCGAGTGCGAAGGTTGCATGGGCAGAAGATATAACCGCGAAACATTGGAAATTTTGTATAAAGGCAAAAGCATCAACGACGTGCTGAATATGTCGGTTGATGAAGCCGTAACTTTTTTCGATAAAATTCCGAATATTTTCAGAAAAGTAAGAACGCTGCAAGAAGTCGGTCTCGGTTATATCACGCTCGGACAACGCGCCACCACACTGTCCGGCGGCGAAGCACAGCGCGTAAAACTCGCCGAAGAACTGTCCAAAAAAGATACGGGCAACACGATGTACATTCTTGACGAACCTACCACCGGTTTGCATTTCGAGGATATTCGGCATTTACTCGTCGTACTGCAAAAATTAGTAGACAAAGGCAACACCGTCATCGTGATAGAACACAACTTGGATATTATAAAAGTTGCCGATTACGTCGTTGATATGGGTTTAGAAGGCGGTAACGGCGGCGGAGAAATTGTAGTTGCCGGTACACCCGAAAAAATCGCAAAAAATAAAACGAGCCATACCGCACGGTTTTTGAGGTTGGAGTTGAAATAGATTTCCTACCCCAACTCCAACCATTTTGTTGACATCAACTAAATGGTTAATAATTTGTTGCCACGAATTTTGTGCTTTCTCAACTCCTTTTAAGAAATTTCGCCAATATATTTGAACTGATGTATTTTCGATGCTCACTTATAGAGGTTTAAATTATTTTTTTAGCTTTTATATTTATTTTATTTTTTATTTATAATTTTGTTAAAAATTTTGATTGGCAAAACAAAAAGAAAGTCTACATTTGTTTAAATTTTCTTATAAACAATCATGCTGAATAAGATTGTAATAATCAACTCCGAACTGTATGCTAAAGCGAGTGTACATATTGGCGACAGTGCAAGCATTCAAATTACCGCAGAAAACAACGTTGGTAAAAGTTCATTTCTGAATGCTCTTAATTTCCTTTACATAACAGACAAAGACCAAATGAGATTTGAAGATAATCGCAAGTTGTCTGAGTCAATGAAACATTATTTTAGCGGAACAAGCATTTATAGTTTCATTGTTTTTGAAATTTTTAACAATGGCTATTACTGTATATTAGTTAAGGCAACACCTGAAAATTCGATAGAGTATTACAAGATTAATGGTGAGTATAAAGAGGACTTTTTTATTCAAACTTCGACTGAAGGGTTCAAAGCAAAAAAATGGGAGAAAATTTTACAAGAACTTATAAACGATGATCCAACCGATCCACCAATTTTGTTAAAAAGTGAAGAACTCTATAATCTTGTTTACAATTCTGACAAAAATAAAAATCCAGTCGTTTGGGTTAGAAAAGACGTAATAAGGAGAGGAAGATCACTTTCCAATAGTTTTACCAATATTTACAAACACCTTATTAAGACAAGTGAAATAAATGAAAAATCTTTTAAGAATGCTTTACTTATCGCTGATAACAAACAAGATGTTTTATTGAAAATTTCACCTTACATACTTGACAAGATAAATGATTTTGAGAAAAAGAAAACCCATTTGGATAGTCTATTTGCAGTAAAAAACGACTTTGAATCACTCAAACTTTTGAACGAAAGGTTTATTAGTGAAGAATGCATACTTGGAAAGCTAAAAAATACTTTTATCAAAAAATTTAATGAAGTAGAACAAGATTTATCAAAAAAAATTGCTTATGATAGCGAACTTTCTATGTCTATCCGGACACTTGAAAATAAAATTGACGTAACATTAAAAGGAGATAGAGATGGATTGAATACTCAAATAGGAATTTTTAAAAATCAAATTACAACAACAGAAAAAGCGAATGAAGAAATTGATAAGCAACTTAAAGAGATCGAGGGGTATGAGCCAAATGAAAATAATTTATTGTATCAAGGTGAAATTTCAAAACTTGAAACTGATGAGAATAAACGATTAACCCTTGAATCTCAAATTACACAAGTAGAAAGAAGTAAGTTTACTTTGCAGGAAGTTGAAAAAACTATCAAAGATTTAGAAAATACAATTAAAACACAAGAGAGTTCAATAAAAATATTTGACAATTTACTTTATCAAAATATTTCAACGGATCCCGAAATAATAAGAAAAGTATACTCATATTTAAGCAGTGATGTTGCCAAACTTGACAAATCAAAAATTAAAAAAGAAATTTCTAAAGCTGATTTCCCATTGACTTTTTTTGATAGTAAAATTGATGTTAACGACATAGAAATAAAACAGTTACCCACTATTAAAGAATTGCAAATTGAGCTTGGAACCAACAAAAAAGAGTTGGCAGAAAAAGAAATCCAATTAGATGCAATCAAAAACATAAATCTTTTGCAAAATGAGATTAAAACTTTAAAAGAATCAATTACATCAAGGAATACATTTATTACAAAAATAAAAACCAAACCTTCACTCTTAAAAAAGAAGTTTGAAAATGAAGCGTTGATAGATTCTCTTAAAAAATCGCTTATAGGTACACAAATTCAAATCAATAAAAAAGATGAAGAAATAGAAAGAGTAAAAACTGCCTTTAAATTAAAAAAGGAAGAGAAGGCGAATTACGAGGATGAATTAAAGACATTCACAAAACAATATCAATTTATAACTGAAAGGCATGATATTTATGTATCGGATGAAATTTCGGATGAGCCATTCGAAAAAATACATGATAAATTTAGCAAAATATTTGATACTTTTCGAGGTACTAGGGAATCACGAAAAGAATTGAAAGATACAATTAATAAGCGATTAAATAGAGACATTCAAGATATAAAACAATTTATTCGAGAAGTCGAAGAAGAAATAATAAATATTCCTCAAACGGACAAAGTAATGAATGCCTTATTGGATACTCTCGCTTTCGAAATTGGTAATCCAACTTCTACATTTCTTTCTGAATATAACGACTTTAAAACATTTGTTTATAAAAGTTACAATAATAAATTAGCTGAATATCCAGTTTCGAATATCCAGACCGTGAAAGTTAAGATCCACGAAGCAGAAGATATAATTAGTGATTTAAATAAAATATCAGAATTAAAATTTTCGAAAGGATTTGATTTTGATAATTCATTTTCAGAAGGCAAAAAAGCACTAGAAAGGCAATTTTCAGGAAATAAAGGTAAGCAAATTGACATCCATGACTTATTCTCAATTAAAGTGGAAATTACTAAGGTTACAGGCGAAATAGAAGAAATTGACTTGTCAAAACAAGTTCAATCAAGGGGAACGAATATTGTTTTAAAACTTTACTTATTTCTAAATATCTTAAAAGATTTAGTACATTCCACACTCGAAAACAAAATTGTAATTTATGTTGATGAATTAGATGCAATAGGGCAACAAAATGTAAAGCATCTTATTCTGTTTTGTGTTGAAAATAATTTTGTTCCAATTTTTGCAGCACCAAGAAAAGTTGAAGGTATTCAGAAGTACTATATGATTAAAGAACCGTTAACAAAAAATAAGAATCAAAAATCAAAAATTACATTTGGCGAATTACAATCATTTCCGGTAATTTATAGAGATGCAGAATAAAACTTTTAAAAATTTCATTCAAAAGATATTGGCTGAAAACAAAATAAATGCATCTTCGGTCGGTGAATCTATCAAGAGTGCAAAAGATTATACTTCATTAATCAACGGTGGGTTTATTGGGTATATACCTACAATTACAGGTGGTGGTAGTATTCATGTAAAAAATAGAGAGGCATTGGAAAAATACTTTAGCAGTAAATTTCCCGAAAAACAAAAAAACACTTTCACATCAATAGACAATGTGAATACATTTAGAAATACGAAAGTAGGGAAAAGGGAAAGCCAGAATGTGATTTTACTCAGAGGACAAGAAATGGTTTTACTAAATGGGATTGAAACAGACCTGAAAAAATATACAGATTTTTTCGGAACATTTGCTGCTTCAGTGAAAAGTTTAGAAGCGAATAAAGTTTGTTTTGTTGAAAATTTAGATTCCTACTTAATAGCTGAACAAGTAATAAATAGTGATTTTACTTTCATACATACATACGGTGGTATTGGGAAATCGGTTGTTAGTAAAGTTAAAGCCAAATCAGTTCTCGTTTTCCCTGATTATGATTATAAAGGTTTGCATAACTACTTACTCGTGAAAAGTGTTATTGAAAATGCAGAATTGTTTGTTCCAAATAATTATGAAGTACTTTTTGAAACTAAATCAAGAACAATTGATACTAAACACGGCAGAAAACAACAGGCAAGCAACCAAGTTAAGGAAAGTAAAGAAGAAATGGTAGTGAAAATCAGAACAGATATTGTCAACCACGGAAAATTTTTAGAACAACAAGCAATATTCAAATGAGCGGATTAAACCTTTCAGGTAAAGATATACTTAAATTTCTATTGACACACTATGAGTTTGTTCAATCGGCTTTTAATTTTAGTAAGCCCGATTTTATAATTGATTCAGATAAGTTGCATAACCTGATTGTAGAGTACAACACTGTAAATAGCGAAAGCAAAATTTCTATTTCTAAAATTACAGACTTAAAATTTTGTAGACAACTTCCAACCGGTGAATACAAGCTAACTGGTAATTATACAACTTTTTTAGAATTCATCTTTGAAGATTTTATTTTGAACTTACCCGATACTTTGAGGGATAGGTATCAATCTATTTTCAATCACTTTACAAACTTACAAATTGAAACCAATGAGAGTAAAATTATTTCATTGATTCAAGAAATTATTAAAGTCGTCGAGAAATTTTTGAATGATATTGCTGGACAGACTTTTCGTTTGTTGAGAGATACTGAATCATTAAAAGTAAATGCTGAAAATAATTCTGATTTTACAATCAGAATTCGGAAAGCAAATTATTGGATTGACGAGTATATTATCCCTTTAAATTCTATTCTTGACAAAGACCATCCAAGCTCTGCTATAAATGCTATCGTACAAACACAACGCTATGCAAGTGAAAAAAGAATATTGTCCGACACTTATGAGTTAAAACTAGAGTTTGAAAAACTTTATGCTTGTACCGTAAATGCAAAGTATGAATTAGATCAAACTTTGAGTAAACTTACGAGAGAACTTCTACCGTTATTAGAAAGAATAAAAAGTGACTCAATAATATTGAGTGGTTTTTATCACTTCGTAGAAAATATCTATCAATCGGAAAATTATATTATTGAATTGCCAGCTTTATTGAGAAGAACAAAAGGTAATGTTCTTTCTAAAATATTTAGTAGTGAAGCGGAATTTTATATTGACCAATTTAATTATCATACACTTGAAACATTACATGAAGAATCTGTAGAATTGATAGAATGGTTACCTGATGCAAGTCATTTTAAAGAACTATTATTGAAAGAGAAAGAAGTTACAAACTTTTATCAATGGTGCTCCGATATTTTGAAAGAATATACAAGCAACATAACGCTTTCAAAATTTTTCACTGTTTCAAATTTAATTTTAGAAGAAAATTTAATAGCTGAGTATAATGATGAAACAAGATTTGAAATAGAACTTTCAGATGCGATTCTTCTAATGCCTAAAGTCAAAATATATGAGAAGTTATCCGAGTGAACACAAGGAAATTGTAAGTAATCTCTTGGATGGTAGGTTTATAATCTACCCCAATCCAATGTTTAATGTAATCAAAAAAATGGAAGAAGAATATACAGAGTTTTTCAAAGAATCTTATGGATTTGAGTTGAACATTAATTCAGAGTTTACATACCTATCTTCAAACGAAATAGCTGAGAAATCTACAAGAGATTTTACTTTGTTTCTCGCTATGCTTTGCAGAGAGTTGGATTATAGAGGAAAAAATTTTAAAGATTCAATTGAGCTAACGTCGTTTGATATTACGGAGACAGAACAACTTTTGAGAGAATCTTCAAAGTGGGTGATATTAGAAAGGACTTCGGCAGGAAAAGACTTTAACTCATTCATTAATACTTGGCACAGGAAAAATGTATTAATTAGGGACGGAAACCAATTTAGGTTTACAAAAGCGATAAAATTATTTTTTGAATTTGCTGTAAATATTGCAAATTCAAAACTAAAAGAGCAGCCCCTATTATGACAACTACTTGTAAATCGAAGTGCTGTGTGGATTTGCGATCATAATTATTAAAAATCACAAAAAAAACGCGCAAAGGAACCCAAATCCCTTTGCGCGTTTTTTTATTCGCTTGTACTATGTCGATTTTAGAAAGTTTTAAATTCAACGCGGCGATTGGCTTTGCGACCGGCTTCGGTAGCATTACTTTCTTTCGGTTGAGTTGAACCATATCCCGTACTTGTTAAGCGCGCATTACTGATACCTTTGGAGAGCAAATAATCGTGACACACTTTTGCGCGCGCTACCGATAATCTTTGGTTGATTGCTTCGCTGCCTGTTACATCCGTATGTCCGCCTATTGCGACATTGACGGTCGGATTATCCGCCATAATGCGGTACACATTATCCAAGTGAATGAAAGACGCGGCTTTCAAAACCACACTACCGGTTTCAAACTGTACGCCTTGCATGGCGAAGTTCATTACTTTGCGTACTTCTTCTTTTTTAGCTTCTATAACTTGTACTTGTGCTGCTGCGTCTGCCTTGGCTTTCATGGCTGCCGCATCTGCGTCGGCGCGGGCTTTTGCAGTCGCTCTTTCGCGGGCTTCGGCTTCTGCCATGCGCGCATTGGCTTCTGCTTGTTCGGCATCCATTTTAGCTTTTGCTGCTGCTGCTTGAGCTTCGGCTTGGGCTGTTGCTGCTTCCGCTTCCACTTTAGCTTTCATAGCTGCGGCTTCTGCATCAGCGCGTGCTTTTGCGGCTGCCATACCGTCTACGGGCGTTACCATCGGTGTCATGCTCGTGCTTTTATCCATCGAACCGCCGTAACCTAAACCGAAAATAAGACCTACACTGTTTTGCCAACTGCTGCGGTCGGCGGTAAAAGATTTGCGATAACCCGTAGATATGTTCAAGGCTGCATTTTCACCTAAACGCACGTTCAAACCGCCGCCGAAAGGAATACCTAAATCCCATGAGCTTTTTATTTCTTGTCCGCCTATACCACCGAAAACAAAAGGTACAATAGTCCATTGAACGACAGGTTGTAAATTAAGTAAAGCATGGACACCGAAAACGCCGGTATTGGCAATTAAATTTTTAGAATCGTCGTAATGCGCTGCAGTACCGAGCGTAAACGGTACGTGTAAATCCGCCCAAGGGGCTAATCTTTTTAAAATGCCGATGTCCACACCCTGAAGGGTAGTCAAGTTCGGCGAAATGCTGCCGTTGAAAAGGTTATCGTAATTTTTTAAGCGGAAAGATACACCCCAACCATTGTCGGTTTGAGCTAAACCGCTCACCGTGAAAAGGACGATTGTACAGAATAAAAGAAGTAAGTTTTTCATTTTTAATTATTTATTTTGTTTAAAAAGTTATTTTAACATAATATTACAACCAATAGACGAAACTACTGGTGTTAGTCACAAATTTTCTATAAAAAAAATTCGTTATAAGCCTGAATATTTTTTTATAAAAATAATAATGCCCTAATTTTCAGTAATTTACTGTTGTTACGAAAACGGCAGGATTCCGCGAACTATCGTTGTTGCGTGTAACACACAGAACCGCGCTGCAACTTGTAAAATCATGCTCGATTTTAAATTCTACGAACAGCGGGCGCGCTGCACCTACGACTGCTCTGCTTCAGTACTTTATTTTTTCAATAAAAAAAACTCCGATTTCTTGCGGAAACCGGAGTCCAATGAAAAACATAAAAATACCCCTATTTGTTTCTTAATTTAACTGCAACATTGTTGCGTTATGTTTTACTATTTTTCAAATATGATGCCAAACAATACTGTTTTTAAGGCAGAATATTTTTTTGTAACGATAAAGTATCAATAATGATTTTCTGAAGGTTTTTTCGCTCAAACTTTTCAACTAATTTGTTTTGTCTCCCAACTCATGAGCTATCAATTCCGATTACGGGAGCCGAAATAATACCTTTTCTTTTCTGAACACAGATTTTCTTGCCGGAGAAATAACAATCAAAGAAGTTTTTACGTTCTTTGCACTGAAATTCGGAAAAAAATCTTTTTATATGTCTGTAAAAATATTGGAAGGAAAGCGCGGTGTAATTTTCGGCGCACTCAATGAACAATCTATTGCTTGGAAAACGGCAATACACGCCAATGCGCATGGCGCGAAAATAGTACTAACCAATGCACCTGTAGCGATGCGCTTCGGTGAAATAAAAGAATTGGGTGAAATGATAAATGCCGAAATCGTTCCGGCCGATGCGACATCGGTGGAAGATATGGAAAAACTTTTTACGAGAAGTCGTGAAATTCTGGGCGGGAAACTCGATTTTGTTTTGCACTCTGTCGGAATGTCTATTAACATGCGAAAAGGAAAACATTATACTGATTTGAATCACGAATGGATGAAACAAACATTCGATGTATCGTCTATCTCATTTCATAAAATGATGCAAGTGCTGTATAAGCAAGATGCCATGGCGGATTGGGGCAGCATCGTGGCACTTACTTATATTGCGGCGCAACGTGTTTTTCCGGATTACAATGAAATGGCGGATGCAAAAGCCCTGCTCGAATCGTTTGCGCGCAGTTTCGGTTATCACTTCGGTACTAAAAATAAAGTGCGTGTCAATACCATATCTCAATCACCGACTTGGACGACCGCCGGATCGGGTGTAAAAGGTTTTAAAGAATTTTTTGATTACGCGGATAAAATGTCGCCGCTCGGCAATGCTTCGTCCGGTGCTTGTGCCGATTTTTGTGTAGCGATGTTCAGCGATTTTACGCGTTATATCACGATGCAAAATTTATTTCACGACGGCGGTTTTTCAAATATGGGTATGAGTCCGGCTTTGTTAACGATAGCGGAGTGAGGTAAAACGAATCAGAATGGTAGAAATCGTTAGTTCGGGGATTTTAAGAAGAGGCGTAGCCTCGACCAATATTGTATTAACGGATTTTAATCCGTTGGAAAAGAAACAAAAATTATTTCAAGTTCCGTAGGAACGGCACATATTTACGCCCAATATGCTTCGTTCCTACGGAACTTGAAATAATTTCTATTTATTTTACCCCGAAATAAATTTCTGGGCTACAAAATCCTTCGAGCCTAACGGCTCTTTTAAAATCTCCGAACTCGGGCTAAATTAAACTTTTATAACCCGCAACAACGGATATTTTCAAAAAAAATAATGGTTTTAAAACAACAGGTAATAAATGAGTACCATCGGAAGAAATGTTGTTTTTCCGTTTTCCGTTTACCATTTTGTATTTACCTCTTTTTTTTTCTTTGCTTAAATACTTGTCTTGCACAACAAAACCGTCCGCCGGCAGGTGTAAGCGGCAACAACGAAAATTCTAAAGACCAACCGAATATCGTTGACTCTACACAAGATGAAGCGGTGGCTTTAGATACGGCGTATATCACTTCTTTTTTGCCGACCAATCGCGGTGTCATTACGCTCGAAAATGATTCTTTGTTGACAAGAAATTTTCAACAATACGATCCGACGCGCCAACGCGATAACGATTATGCCCACCTCGGACAAACGGCGACGGCAGCACACCCTATTTTATATCAACCAACCGTGCATCGAGGTTTTGATCTCGGCATTCACGCCTTCGATATTTATCACATCAAAAATGATGCGCTTCGGTTTTACAACCAAACAAAACCTTTTGCAGATTTATTTTTCAGTGGAACGCAGGAAAACGGCGTATTCAATGCGCGTTTCGGTAGAGCTTTCTCCGATAATATCGGTTTGAGCGTGGATTACCGGCGCGATTTTAATCTCAATCTCACCAATCAACCGAGTGTGCGTGGCAGACTGTACGATATTCCGCGTGCGCGAACGGTCGCCTTTGCCATTGGTTTATGGATAAAAAAAGAGCGATACGATGGTTTTTTAACATTCACTTCCAACTTCGCCTCGCAAACCGACAAAGGCGGAATTGTATCAGATACAATTTTCAATACCGTTCCTAATAATTCTTTTACTACCGCCGATGCGCGGTTGACAAATACGGCTTTGAGTTTAACCGCCGCCGGCGGCGTGTCACGCATAGAACGGTATGAACTCGCTTACCGGCATTTTTTTAATCTCAACAAAAGTGATTCTACGGGAACGAAACGACAATATCGCGTCGAGCATAATATTGCTTATAAGAGCGATAAATATTTTTCGGCAAATAAATTTCCTTACGATTCTATCAATTACTTTAATAATTATAATTTTTATGATACGGCTTTTATAAAAGATCCGCGCGGTGTGCGTTACTATGTTGCCGAAAATGTAATCTCCAACGATATTCGCATAGGTACGGTGCGCGAGCGTATCACGCGCGATTCGAGCGGTAAAAAAATATTGAAACAAGCCCAAAGCGATTTGTTTGAAGTCGGTATATCGCACGAGTATCACGCCGTAGATCAAGAAATTACGACGCGCAAAGCGCAAAACATAATAGGTGTCGGACGATGGCTTTACACACCTTCCGATAATTTTCGGGTAGATGCGAATGCTTTTATTAATTTTATCGGTTACAACGCCGGAGATTACCGACTTGCCGGCGAAATTTTTTATAATTTACCTAAAATCGGAACGCTCACTGCGCGCGCCGTCAATCAATTGTACACACCGGGTTTTTTACAATCCGAGTTATACATCACCGACAGTTTGGTTTGGAAAAATAATTTTTCTAAAACACTTGAAACCAATTTAAACGCTACGTTAGCTGTTCCGGCTTTCGATTTTTCGGTCAGTGTCGGCTATACGCTCCTGAACAATTTTATTTATTTCGATAAAAACGCGCTTGCGCAACAAGCCGCCGTACCGATAAGTGTTGTATCCGCCGTGATTATAAAAAACTTTAAAGTCGGCGTTTTTCATCTCGACAATATGATTACGTTGCAGCAATCGTCGGAAAAATTTATACCCGTACCGGCACTTTACACCAAACACAGTTTGTATTTCGAAAAGAAAATTTTTAAGAATGCCATGCTTTTCCGTTCGGGTTTCGATGTGCGTTATATTTCATCTTGGTTCGCGCCGGCTTATATGCCGCTCACCGCGCAGTTTTTTATTCAAGACAAATTATCTGTACCCGCAGTACCCGTCGTGGATTTTTATTTATCGTTGAAAGTAAAAACATTCCGCTTCTTCTTAAAATCGGAAAATATTGCCGGCGATATTACAGGTAAAGTTTATTATCCGAGTTATTTATATCCGGCAACCGGCGTATCTACGCAAGGCGCAACTTATTATCCGTTCCGGTTCGGTATACGATGGCAATTATTAAACTAAGATTTATTTTCAAATGCTTCTTCCGCGTTCATTTTTTTTAGATACCGATGTAGTACAAATATCCAAAAATCTGTTGGGAAAAATTTTGGTGACAGATTACGACGGCGTGCGCGCTTCCGGGCGCATTGTAGAAACCGAAGCCTATCGCGCACCCGACGATTTCGCGAGTCACGCCTCAAAATTTCCGCACACGGCGCGTGGGAAAGCCATGTTCGTAAACGCGGGAACGGCGTATGTTTATTATTGCAGAAACCATCCGTTGTTCAATATCGTCACGGCACCCGAACATTTGGCGCATTGCATTTTGGTGCGCGCCATAGAACCGCTTGAAGGTATTGATACGATGTATATGCGCCGAGCGCACATCAAAAAATTCGTTGAATTAACGAATGGTCCGGGTAAATTCACGCACGCACTCGGCATATCGGTTGAAAAATCGCACCACACGGATTTATGTGTCGGCAAAAATATTTGGTTTGAAGACGATGGAGTAGTTGTAGAAAATCCGGTAATTACGCCGCGCATTCGCGTAGACGGTGCCGGAAAAGAAGCAGCAGAACGTTTGTGGCGTTTTTATGCACCGAATAATATTTTCGTGAGTGAAAAAAGATATTTTTCGAAAAAAATTTGAGTAAAATCGCGTACTATTGCTCTTAATTTATTTAAATAAAAAAATAATACAAATGATACGTTTCTTAGTAAGAATTGCACTTTTAGGTATTGCCGGATTGGTTTGTTACAATTATTTTTTCGGTAAAGCGGAGGAAAAAGCACAATCTCAACGCATATTTCAGGGAGTAGGCTCGGTGTTTACGGAAGTGCGCGGTTTGTTGCGCTCCGAACATGACAAAGGTACTTTTGATAAAGCGTTAACTAAAATGGATGATGTGCTGCAAAAACTGAAAACACACGCCGACAATACGAACGATCCGAATCTGAAGCAACAAGTCGTTACGTTGGAGAATCGCAAAGCTCAAATTCAAGAAAATGCCAACGCTCAACAAGCCGCCAACGACAATAAAGGCATCGTCGGTAATGTACACGATAAAGCGCAAAACACCGAAGGCGTAGCGCACGATATAGAATCACTGACCAATGATATTCAATCGTTGGTGAAGCGCGTGGCACCGGGTCAATAATTTTTTGAAATTTTTTAAATGATGCGTGTACCGCCGTCGGAAAAAATATTTTCGATACCGCAAATAAAAACTTCTTTTACACCTTGTTTTTTAGCATTAAAAGCGTTGAGTAATTTCGGAATCATGCCGTCGGAAAATGTACCGTCAGCTACACCTTTTATGTAGTCGGCGTAAGAAATATTTTCTATCACGGAATTGGCGTCGTCTTTATCGCGCAAAACACCGCTTTTTTCAAAAATATATTTTATCGTGACGTGTTGTTTTTCGGAAAGTGCCACCGCTAATGCACTTGCTATAGTATCTGCATTGGTGTTCAACAACTGTCCGTGCTTGTCGTGCGTAATCGGTGCAAACACAACGGCGTCTGAAAGAGCGAGAAGACCTGATAACTTTTTAATGTTCACCGCATCAATATCGCCGGCAAAACCGTAATCAATATCTTGAACGATTCGTTTGTGTGCTTGCAAAATATTCAAATCCGCACCGGTAATACCGATGGCATCGCAACCGAAACTTTGCAATTGTGCCGTTATTTTTTTATTGATCAATCCCGCATACACCATTACCGCTACATCTAATGTCGGTTCGTCGGTTATACGTCTACCATTTATTTTTTCGGGAACAATGTTGAGTTTTTTCAATACCTCATCTGCTAATTTTCCGCCACCATGCACCAATATTTTCGGGGATTTCAGGGCTGAAAAATCTTTGAGCACCTGCGTTAAAGTGGCGGGATTGTCTAATACATTGCCGCCTATTTTTATGATTGAGAGTTGATTCATTATGGTGCTGATTTTTACCGGCTTCCGGATTCCATTAAATTTAAAAGCACCGCCATAGCCGCAAAAGTGCGATTACGCGCTTGCGGAATAATAATACTGTTTTTTGAATCTAAAACCCGATCGGTAACGATTTGATTTCTGCGCACGGGTAAACAGTGCATAAATTTTGCATTGTTGGTGAGTGCCATTTTTTGTTCAGTTATCATCCAAGAACTGTCCATCGACAAAATTTTACCGTAGTCCGTATAACTTGACCAATTTTTGGCGTAAATAAAATCGGCATTTTTAAATGCCGCATCTTGATTATACTCTATCGGTACGCCCTCAGTAAATTCTTCGGAGAGTTCGTAGCCTTTCGGATGCGTTATCACGAAATCGTAATCCGTTTGGCGCATCCATTCCGAAAAAGAATTAGGCACGGCTTGCGGCAATGCTTTCGGATGCGGTGCCCAAGAGAGAACGACTTTCGGTTTTTTCTTCTTTTTAAATTGCTCTATCGTCAGCCAATCGGTAAGCGACTGCAACGGATGTACGATGGCACCTTCTAAACTCAAAATCGGAACTTGCGCGTATTTTCGGAATTTTGAAATAACGTAATCGGAATAATCTTTTTCGCGGTCTTCGAGTGTCGGGAACGCGCGCAAACCTAAAATATCGCAATACTGACTCATTACGCCGGCGAGTTCCTTCACGTGTTCGGCTTTATCGGCGTTCATTATCGCGCCTTCTTCCATTTCTATATTCCAAACATCGTTCATATTGAGCGCAATGACGTGCATTCCGAGCAATTGCGCGGCGTGTTCTGTACTCATGCGCGTGCGCAACGACGGATTGAAAAACATCATGCCGAGCGTTTTATCTTTTCCTTTTTTTGAAAAAGCGGCGGGATTGTCTCTGCATTTTTCAGCTAATCGTAAAAGTCCTTTCGGATCGTCAACATCTAAAAGTGAGGTAAAGTGCTTCATAAAATAAAAATGAAATAAAAAGCAAATTTCTTTTTATGATTTTAAAAATAAATCCGCGATTATCCGCTAAATCCGCGTCATCCGCATACCATTGCTCTATGCGGGTTATGGAACGCGGATGACGCAGATGACGCGGATTTACACGGATTTTTTTCTATGATTTCCAAAAACTTTTCTTGAAAATTCGGGTGTTTTTCCGAAATTCAGCAAGAGACCTATTTCTATATTGGTAGCTTTTAAATAATTTAATAGTTGATATTCATGTTCTTCGAGCAAATATTCCACAGCTTTAAGTTCTAGAATTACTGTATCCTTGACAATAATATCAGCAAAATATTCTCCCACTAATTTATCAAAATAATAAACTTTAATGGGCTTTTGAGCGACTACATCTAATCCCATGGATTGCAATTCAAAATACAAAGCATTTTGATATACTTTTTCTAAAAATCCGGAACCAAGTTCGTTATAAACCTTATAAAAAGCTCCAATAATTTTTTCTGTTAAATCTTCGTGTAGCATAATTATAACAGTATATTATTGAAAAAAAATCCGCGATTATCCGCGTCATCCGCGTTCCATTAAAACGTAATTGGAACGCGGATGACGCGGATTTAGCGGATTTTTTTATTGATACAAAAACATCGAACGATTGCGCTCCAACTCTCTGAAATACGGATCTTTTAAATCTTTGATGAAATGTATCGCTTCGCCGGTAGATTTCATTTCGGGTCCGAGTTTTTTATCTACGCCGGGAAATTTATTGAAACTGAAGACCGGTACTTTTATCGCAAAACCTTCCAACTTCCTTGTAAAGACAAAATCGGATAATTTGTGCGTACCGAGCATCACTTTTGTGGCGACGTTGAGATACGGATATTGATACGCTTTTGCAATAAAAGGCGTTGTACGCGAAGCACGCGGATTGGCTTCAATCACATACACTTTTTCGTTTTTAATCGCAAACTGAATATTGATTAAGCCGCGAATATTGAGCGCAAACGCAATTTTTCGGGCATGTGCCGTCATTTCCGCCAAAACATTTTCTGATAGAGAATAGGTCGGAAGCAGCGCATTGGAATCCCCGGAATGAACGCCGGCAGGTTCAATGTGTTCCATGATACCCATGATGTGTACATCTTCGCCGTCGCAAATCGCATCAATTTCTGCTTCTTTTGCACGTTCCAAAAAATGATCAATCAATACACGATTATCCGGCAAGTGTTTGAAAATGTTCAACACGGCGCGTTCCAACTCCGTATCATTGATAACGATTTTCATGCGTTGCCCGCCCAGAACATAACTCGGACGCGCCAATACCGGATAACCGATTTTATTTGCCAACATTAGAGCATCGTCCGCATCTTTCGCCACGCCGAATTCCGGATACGGAATTTCGAGTTCGCGCAACATATCCGAAAATCTGCCGCGATCTTCTGCAATATCCATATCGTTGTAAGACGTGCCGATGATTTTGATGCCGTGCCGGTGCAAATCTTCGGAAAGTTTCAACGCCGTTTGTCCGCCGAGTTGAACAATCACACCTTCGGGTTTTTCGAGTTCGATAATTTCTAAAAGATGTTCCCAATACACCGGCTCAAAATAGAGCTTATCCGCCATGTCGAAATCAGTGGACACGGTTTCCGGATTGCAGTTCACCATAATCGCTTCGTAACCCGCTTCTTTAATTGCCATTAAACCATGCACGCAACAATAATCGAACTCGATACCTTGTCCGATGCGGTTCGGACCCGAACCCAAAACGATAATTTTTTTTCGCTCGCTCGGAATACTTTCGTTTTCACCGTCAAACGTTGAATAGTAATACGGTGTTTTCGCTTCAAACTCGGCAGCGCAAGTATCTACTACTTTATAAACGCGACGAATACCGACTTTTTTCCGGTGGTTTGTAACTTCCTGTTCTTTTATACGCAAAACCCAAGCAATTTGCGCATCTGAATAACCGTGTTGTTTGAGTTCCAATAAAAAATCGCGCGGAATATCTTCTGCTACATTGAAGCGTTGCAAACGTTCTTCATAGGTGACGAGTTTTTTTATTTGGCGCAGATACCATACATCGATACCTGTGAGTTTTTGAATCGTTTTTGTAGGAATACCCAAACGGAATGCGTCTTTGATGCGATAAATGCGATCGTCGCTCGCACGTTCAAGGCGTTTAAGAATATCTTCGGTGCGGAGCCATTCTTTTTTATCGGCACCCAAACCCGCGCGCCCGTTTTCTTGACTTTGACAGGCTTTTTGCAGGGCTTCCAAAAAATTTCTGCCGATCGCCATCACTTCACCCACCGATTTCATTTGCAGCCCTAATGTATCGTCCGCACCCGGAAATTTATCGAAATTCCAGCGCGGCATTTTTACAATCACATAATCAAGCGTTGGTTCGAAATAGGCGGAAGTAGTTTTGGTAATCTGATTTTTCAATTCGTCGAGATAATAACCGATCGCCAACTTCGCCGCAATTTTCGCAATCGGATAACCGGTCGCTTTTGATGCCAATGCAGATGAGCGGCTCACGCGCGGATTAATTTCAACGGCAATAAGTTTTTCTGTTGCCGGATCGAGTGCAAATTGTACATTACAACCACCCGAAAAATTACCGACCGAGCGCATCATTTTTATGGCGTTTGAGCGCATAGTTTGAAAAGCAGTATCCGAAAGCGTCATAGCCGGAGCAACTGTAATCGAATCGCCGGTGTGAATACCCATAGGGTCAAGATTTTCAACGGTACAAATAATCACGACGTTGTCGTTCGAATCGCGCAATAATTCCAACTCGTATTCTTTCCAACCCAAAACCGCTTTTTCTACTAAAACTTCATGCGTCGGTGAAGCATCGAGACCGCGTTTGAGTGCGTCTGCAAATTCACTTTCTTGATGCACAAATCCGCCGCCCGTGCCGCCCAAAGTGAAACTCGGACGAATGACTAACGGGAAACCGATTTTTTGTGCCGCTTCGTAACCTTCCAAGAAAGAATTGGCAATGAGCGACGGTGCCACATCCATCCCTATTTCAATCATTAAATTTTTGAAAAGTTCTCTGTTTTCGGTCAGTTCAATCGCTTTAACATCTACGCCTATCATGCGGCAATTATATTTTTCCCACACGCCCATCTTGTCAGCTTCTATCGCCAAGTTCAACGCCGTTTGTCCGCCCATAGTCGGTAACACGGCATCAATTTGGTGTTTTTCTAAAATTTGTATGATAGACTCGACGGTCAGCGGCAACAGATAAATATGGTCGGCAGTGACCGGATCGGTCATAATCGTTGCCGGATTGGAATTGATGAGAATAACTTCGATGCCTTCTTCGCACAAACTGCGCGCGGCTTGTGTACCTGAATAATCAAATTCGCAGGCTTGACCGATGATAATCGGTCCGCTGCCGATGATGAGAACAGAACGAATGGAAGCGTCTTTCGGCATGGATGCAATTGAAAAATTAATTAGTTTTAAATTGCACGCAAAGATACAACGAATGGGGTTTTTTCAACTAAAAATTAAAAATTAAAAACCGGAAAATTTGTTTAAGGCAACAAATGCGGATAAATTTTATTTCAGTTATCAGTATTTTTAAGAATTTACTGATATTACAGAGTAGATACGGCACACCGAAATATAAATTCGCTTGTGAATTTTAATATTTCGGTGTGCCGTATCTACTGCTTAACACAGATAAAAAAATTGAAAATTTTCACTCTTTTTCAATCATATTTTACTACTACCACTTGAAAAGTACCCGCTACCATATCAGGACGATTTTGTCCGGCTTGCAACGGTTGAAAATCGGCGGTCGGCAAATACAATGTATGCGTTTTTGTATCAACGTCTAATGTGCGTGCGCCTTTTTTAGTCGGTATGTCCGCTAATTTTGTGAATTTATCAGCCGAAACTTCCCGTATGACGCTCACGGTAGCGGCGGCACCGTTGGAAGTAAATATTTGTTTTGATTTATGATCGAACACTACCCCGTCGCAACCATCACCTATTTTAACGGTATCCACTAATTTTCCGGATACGGCATCTAAAATCACGAGTTTTTCGTCGCAACTGGCAAACAATCGGTGCGTCGCATTATCAATAGCCAAACCGGTCGGACTTTCACCGGCTAACGGATAATGGTTTATGACGGTATTTGATTTGAGATCAATGACGGCGATTTCATTTTTATCTTCAATATTCACGAATAATTTTCCGTGATGGTCCGAAACAGCTGTTTCCGGTTTTCCGCCCACCGGAATGGTGGCGACAACTTTTTCCGTCACGGCATCTACAATCGTCAAATCATTGCTTTTACCGTTGCACGTGATAATTGTATTAGAAAATTTTTCGTGCAGTATCCAATCCGGATTCGTTCCGACCGGTATTTGAGACAGCACCGCATTGGTTGTTAAATCGAAAACGGTAATTGTATTTAATCTGCCGTTGCTCGTGTACCCTTTATTCATTTTTTTATTAAACGCGATACCGTGTACACCGCCCGTGTTGGGTATTACACCAACCGAATCGCCGGTAGTTGCGTTCAAAATGTTCACTTGCATTCCGTGCGATAGATAAATACGGTTGTTATTGGGTCCGACTGTAATATAATCCCAACTACCTGAACTTGCTACATAAAAAGTTTTAGTAACTTTATAAGCGTTGGCAGTTTGTGCAAAAACCGATAGCATGCTCGTCACCGTGAGTATTAAAACCAAGGAAAGTATTTTCATTTTAAATTTTATTTTTTGACCGTATGAAGCGAATAATTGAATTATATTGTAAAGGTAAGGAGCAGTTTGTTAATTCAGACAAGAATTACAAAAATAAAAACATGCCCACATTATTTTCAATAAAAAAAATTATAAAACGGTTGAAATAATCATAAAATTGAAATTCAATTTTAATTCAAACATACAAGCTATTGAAGAAAACAAACAAAAATCAACAGAAACCTTTATCGAAAACGGTCGGTGACAAAATCGAAGCGAATAAATTCGATAAAATTATAAAAGAAGAGGTTGAGAAAGTTTTAACGATGCTGTTGAAAAAATAGCGGGCATCTAATATCTGTATTTGGAACAAATCCGCGATGATATTTAACGCATAAAAGAACGTATTTCGGTCTCTTTTAAGTTGGTAACAGAGTTTTCGGGAGAAAAAGTCATTTTATATAATGAATTTAAAGTCGCCGATGAACCGGATATGGTAAGTAGAATACACGAATACTATGCTATGGTTTTGCGTAAGTTCAAATTGCCTTCAGAGCAAAATGTATTTTAGAAGCCGCGCGACTAAACTATGCTTCCAATATTAGGTCTTGTAAGCAACAGTTCTTTGATTGGCAATAATTTATCAATAATTCTTTCCGCCATAGCCGGCGTTTGATGTTAATATTTCTGTTCAAATTTCTTGGCATTCGGATTAATAAGGATTTTTAATCCGTCAATCGGTTTTGTATAATTAAAAACCCGAGTCAAAAAATGGATATGCGCATCATGAAATCCGGCTTTTTTAGAACGCCAATTATCCGACTGTTTCAAATGATTCGGTTTTGAGACCTTATGAAGCGTTGATTGTGAAATTATAAAATAAAGTACAAAAGAAATAAATCCGGTTCATCCAACATTTTTGTGGAGACCCAAACAGTTCGCTCCGGAAGGAGCTAAATTTTTTTGTTTATTATTTCTGCCACTGACAGAAAACTCCTGACGGAGTAATAAAAAAGGCTCATAAAGTCGACCTGCCGGTAGAAAAATTTATTTGTGTATTTTAGCTCCATTCGGAGCGACCTGTTTTTTTATATCTCCACAAAAATATTGGATGAACCATAAATCTCTTTTGTACTTTTTGTTTTCCGAAATCAAAAATCTATAAACCGAATTTAATTACTGCATTTTTTTCAAATAATTGATACTGCTCGTGATACTGGCGAGAGCATCTTTGGGCATGTCTTGTTCGACGAAAAAGTGTTTCATACCGGCTGTTTTGGCATGAGCGAAGATGTTTTTGAAATCTACGATACCTTCACCGACGGGCATCAACGTTTTCAAATCTTTACTGATGTCTTTAACATGCCACAACGGAAAACGATGCGGATGTTTATCAAACAGTTCAACAGGATTAACGCCGGCTTTTGTGACCCATGCCAAATCCAATTCAAATTTCATTAAATACGGGCTCACTTGCGAAAGAAATACGTCGTAAGGTTTTACGCCTTCCACGTCCGCAAATTCTTTATCGTGGTTGTGATAGCAAAAAGTCATGTTTGTTTTCTTCACCGCTTCGCCTGATTTATTTAGTATAACGACTGCTTCTTTTACTTCCGTTGCCGTATTAATCGGGATATTTGCACAAACTAAATACTTCACCCCGCTTTCCGAAAGTGAATCCAATATTTCGGGTGTGCTGTCGCGGAGATTATTCATTTTCGGCATTTTCGGCATTTTGCTCAAGTCCATATCTTTCGGCGGTCTAAACGGCGCGCCTGATACGTGGTGTGATTGCCACGACATGCCGGCATCTTTCACCATTTTAGCAAATTCTTTGGCTTTCAGTCCGTAAAAATCCCCTTTTAAACTGAACGATGATTCAATTTCTTTGTAACCGATGGCGGCGATTTTTTTCAAATTGCCGGCAACATCTTTATCGAAATTCGGAAAAAAAGTAAACAATTGCAAACCCGCAGATTTTGTTTTGCTCACCCCCGAAAGAACATCGGCGCGCATTGATTGCGGTAAAGCCATACCGCCTACTGTCAGAGTGATGGCATTTTTAATAAAGTGTCGTCTGTTATACATTTTTTTAGATCATGATTGGAAAAATATTTACGATTCTGGATTTTTGCTTCAGACAAATGCGAAATGCGAAATCCAAAATCGTTCAATGATTATATTTTGCTTGAAAGCGTGCCGCGTTGTCGCGTTGTTTATTATTAAGGTCAATATCTTTTCCGCGAATAAAAGCGCGCGTGACTGCGGAGGTTTTCATATCCAAAATATCGCCTTCGGAAATGATAAGGGTGGCGTCTTTACCGACTTCGAGCGTACCGAGTGTTTTATCTATACCTAAAAGTTTCGCGGTGTTATTCGTCACGGCACTCAACGCTTCTTCTTTCGATAGCCCGAACGCGACGGTTTGCCCCGCCATAAATGGTAAATTTCTGTTTTGCCAACCGCCGTCGTTACTCAAAGCGAACACAACGCCGGCTTTTTGCAACTGCGCCGGTGTTTTATACGGCTGATCGTAATCTTCATCTTCATGCGACGGTAAACTTTGAGTACGATCCAACACAACGCCGATTTTTTTATTTGCCAACCAATCTGCTATCATGTAACTGTCACGTCCGCCGACGATGACGAGTTTGCCGGTATATTTCGAGAGCATTGTGACGGCTTCCATCATTTCTTTTGCCGATTCGGTATGAACGAAAACGGTTTTGTAGCCGTCGAAAATACCGCGCATAGCTTCCATTTTCAAATTTTTTGTACCGATGCTGCCTGTATTCGCAAGTGTATAACCTTGCGATTCTTTGAAAAAACTTTCTAACTCAAGTACTTCTTTAGCATATTTTTCATTTTTTTTAAGCGAGAAACCGTCGAAGCCATCAAAACTGCGCGTCATAAGTTGCGGAAAATTAAGGTGTATGCCGTTATCCAAATTGTGCACGGCATCTTCCCAATTCCACGCATCTAATTCAACGACCGTCGAAGATCCGGAAATTCTGCCGCCGCCCGCCGCAATTTCCGCAATAAGAATACCATTTGAGCGCACGGTCGGAATAATTTGCGAATCGGTATTATATGCCACAATACTGCGCACCGACGGATTCAGTTCTCCGACTTCGATATTGTCTAATGTAGCGCGCGTGGATTCAAGTTCTACCAAACCCAAATGCGTATTCGGTGCAATTAATCCCGGATAAACGTGTTTACCGGCAGCACTGATAATTTTTTTGTAAATATTTCGGTTGTAATCGCTTGAAACAACCGTGCCGACAAAAGTTATTTTTCCGTCAACAAAACCAATTACGCCGTGTTGAATCACTTTTCCGTTACCGACGTGAACGGTAGCATCCGTGATGAGTATCGGTTCTGTTTGTTTGACGGCAGGTAAAGGTTGCGCATAACTACCGCTCATGCAGCAGAAAAAAAGTGCGAAGACGAAGATAATTTTTTTCATTTTGATATTAGATGATATTATTGCGAAGGTAAAAATTAAAACTAAATCGAAACGAGAAAAGATTTTTATTTTTTTATTTTATTTTTCGATTTTATTTTTCGATTTTATTTTTCGATTTTATTTTTCGATTTTATTTTTCGATTTTATTTTTCGATTTTATTTTTCGATTTTATTTTTCGATTTTTATTTTTCGATTTTTATTTTTCGATTTTATTTTTCGATTTTATTTTTCGATTTTATTTTTCGATTTTATTTTTTTATTTAAAAACTCATTCCTCTTCAAAAAGATTTTTTTTATTGACAACATAAGCGCGTTTTGTCTCGATGCGTTTTTTTTGTCGCTCGATAATTAATTTTGCCAATGCAACGTTAGCAGCATCGGGTTGTCCGGGTTGCAGGGCTTTATTAATTTTTTTTTCATCTACATCCAACCGATACAGCGTACTCATCAATAAATCGAGTTTGTGCGTAATCATGTCCTCCACCACTTCGCTCAAATATTTCAGAAGCGCGGCTTCATCGGCGAGTTGTGAGGGTGTTTCCAAATTCAAATCGCGGACGATGAGTGCGGTAGTTTCTTCTAAGAGCGGTGCTTGATTCATAAATTCCATAAATTTCAGCAAAATTGAGAAAATAGATGAAGTTTTGCTACTTTTGTAAAATATTTTTCGAGAAAAAGATTCAGAATGACTAATGATACGGCGGACAGCAAAATAAAAAACCGGAAAAAAGATGTTTGGACACCCTTAGCCCTTGCTTCGGCGATGATTTTCGGTATGTTTATCGGCTTAAAACTTCAGAATGAACCTTTAATAAAAGCGTCACCGAAAAAAGAAATTAAGCCCATCAGCAATCAACAAGCCCTCATGCAAGGGCGCGTGGACGAAATTATGCGCTATGTGGATGCGAAATACGTAGACAACGTTAATGATTCGGTGCTGATGGATCATACGATTAATAACTTGCTGCAAGAGTTGGATCCGCATTCGGTATTTATTCCGGCTACGCAATTGCAAAAAATAAACGAAGAGTTGGACGGCGTGTTGGACGGCATCGGTATAGAAGCCGTTTATATTGACGACACGGCCACCGTCGTATCACCCATAGCAAACAGCCCGGCAGCAGCCGTCGGTATGCGTTCCGGCGATCAAATTTTGATGGTGGACGATTCGTCGGCTATCGGAAAAAATGCGCGTTGGCTCGACGATAAATTGCACGGGCGCATCGGCTCTACCGTCCGATTAACGGTAACGAACAAAGACGATAATAAACGCCGCACACCGACCATTCAGCGCGATAAAATACCGGTACATGCCGTAGAAACTGCTTACAACATCAACGACCACACCACCTACGTAAAAATAACGCGCTTCAGCGCCAACACGACGCGGGAATTTATTCAAGCACTCGAAAACTTGTACACCAACTCCAACTCCGCTGATAAAATACCGAAACCCCGCGATTTGATTATTGATTTGCGTGGTAACGGCGGCGGTTATTTAGATAAAGCGGTGGATCTTCTTTCACAAATTTTTGAAGAAAAGGATCAACTGCTCGTGTATACGCAAGGTAGAACCATTCACAGAAACGAATACAAATCGAGCGGACGACAACTTTTTCCGGTGCGTAAAGTGGCGGTGATTATTGATGAAGGCGCGGCTTCGGCAAGCGAAATAGTTGCCGGCGCGATTCAAGATTGGGACAGAGGCGTAATCGTCGGTCGGCGATCGTTCGGTAAAGGATTGGTGCAAGAACCCTACATTTTGCGCGACGGCTCCGAATTACGCCTCACGGTAGCGCGCTATTTTACGCCTTCCGGTCGCAGTATACAGAAACCGTACAAAGGTAAAAGCAAAAAAGAATACTCTAATGACGAAGAATCGCGACTCGAAAAAGGCGAACTTACTAAAACCGATTCATCGCTCGTGCTGTCCGACACGACGGCTTTTCATACCTTCAAAGGACGTACCGTATACGGCGGTGGCGGTATTACGCCCGATATTTTCGTGCCGATTGACCCGAGTGAAAAAAGCGAATACTTTTACGCCCTGAAATCTTGGACTACGGGTTATGCTTATCGTTACGTTACGATGCACAAAGCAGATTTGAAATTCAAGAATGCCGAAGATTTTGAAAATAATTTCCGCGTAACGGATTATGCTTTCTCGGATTTTCTACACTACGTTTCCGTTCACGACATTCAACCTTCCGGCAATCTGCCGGCGGTAAAAGAAGCCGTGAAAAAAATTATTAAAGCCCGCATAGCGCGACAAATTTACGGCGACGAGGCGTATTACAAAGTTTTAGACGAAAACGATGCGTGCATTCAAGCTGCCGTGAAAGCCGTCAACGCGAAATAGGATAGTTAAACCCAATAAAAAGCAGCATCCGGCGTTTAAAATGTATCTGATAATTGAATATTAAAGATAAAAACGACGCGCTTTTGCACAGGCAGGGAAAATGCAAACAGTAACGATGAACATTTATTCTGAGTCATTACGTTTTATACGACTTTTTTTAAGAAATTGCCCCACTGTATTTTTATTTTTATTTACAATTGCCGTCGTCGCACAACCGCGCGTTCAATGGGATAAAACATTCGGTGGTGCCGATTACGACGATTTGACTACAGCCTCCATTACCGTAGACGGGGGTTATTTATTGTGCGGTGTTACACTATCGCCGAAAGGTTATGATATTTCCGAAGTGCCGCGAGATACACCCAATTCCCTCAAACGCGGAGACTATTGGATAGTGAAAACGGATGCCGACGGCAATAAAATTTTCGATAAACGCTACGGCGGCGCAGGACAAGATATTTGTTGGAAAGTCATTCAGAATGATGCCGGTTATTTATTGATAGGACAAAGTGATTCGAATATTTCGGGCGATAAAACACAAAACTCTCGCGGCGGTATTGATTTTTGGTTAATACAAGTGCGTCCTTCCGGCGATTACGTCTGGGATAAAACTTACGGCGGCAACAAAGACGATGTACCGTTCAGTGCCGTAAAAACACCGGATGGCAATTACATTATTGCCGGACATTCGGATTCGGATATTTCGGGCGATAAATCGGAAGCCGACAGAGGCGGACTTGATCTGTGGATATTGAAAGTGGATAAAAACGGTAATAAAATATGGGATAAAACTTTCGGCGGCGACCTTAACGACGATTATCCGACGGCACTTATTCGGTTGCAGAACGGACACTATTTGGTCGGTTGCGGCAGCAGTTCGAACGCCACCGGCGATAAAACGTCGCAACAACGCGGCATAAAAGATATGTGGATTGTAGAGTTTGATGAATCCGGTAATAAAATTACGGACAAATCATTCGGCGGCAGCGATGAAGATGCGCTTTTCGGATTACAGCAAGTTGCGGACGGTTCCGTTTTCTTAGCCGGTACATCTAAATCGGACATCGGCGGCGACAAAAGTGCCATTAATTTCGGTGACTACGATTATTGGTTAGTAAAAACGGACAAAAACTACAACAAACTCTGGGACAAAACCTACGGCGGAAAGGCAAAAGATAATTTAACTTTTATTGATCAAAATAAAACCGGTTACATCCTCATCGGCGGCAACTCTTCATCAAATCCGGGCGGTAACAAAAAAGATTCGATTAAAGGTTTAACGGATTTTTGGTTGCTTTACCTCAACGAAAACGGCGATATTATCTGGGATAAAAACTACGGCGGTGCCGGTAACGACTCGCCGAAGGATCTTATAAAAACGAGCGACGGTAATTATATTATTTGCGGCGTATCGGCTTCGAACAAAGGTTTTGATAAAAGTGAAGACTCGCGCGGCTTCGACGAAAAAAATACCAAAGATGATTTCTGGATTATAAAAATAAAATGTTTTTTCGATCTCAGACTCGGCAACGATACGCTCGTGTGCAGCTCGAAAACGCTGTACTATGATGCTACCATACCGAATTGTGCCAATTGTTTATACTCTTGGAGTACCGGCGACGCGACAGCAAAAATAAAAATTGAACCCACCGTTTCTCAAAAAATATCCGTCACGGTGACGGCTACTGACGCTTGCGTTTTCAAAACCGATGTCAGTATCACGCTGGTGACTTCGCCGGATTCCGCGCGTTATCTCGTCAACCCACCGCGTTGCACCGACGGTAAAGATGGTGTCATTGCTCTGGATTTCGCGCACGGCGGCACTCCGCCATATTTTTTGGTAGCAAATAAAGATACTTTCCTGCAACGCATTTTTATTGATAAACTTGCCGCCGGAAACTATGACGTAACGCTGATAGATAAAAAAGGCTGTACTTTTTCTTCAAAAGTTTTTGTACCCAATCCCGATCCGTTTATTGTCGGTATAACGCCGTCTTTGGAGTTGAATTTCGGCGACAGTTTTCGCATTGACGGTACTGCTAATCACGCGCTCTCTTCATTTTATTGGAGCGACAAATCTTTCAAACAGCTCAGCAATATCGCCAAACCTTTTGATACCCAAACTTATACTTTTACCGGTATAGATTCTTTGGGCTGTCTCAAATCAGCAGTAATGCAGGTGCTGGTGCGGCGCGATAATTTGTATTTTGCACCGCAGGCTTTTTCTCCGAACGGCGACTTGAACAACGATTTATTTCAAATCTTCGGCGGTAAAACAGTACTTTCCATTGACAATCTGCAGATTTTCAGTCGTTGGGGACAATTGATGTATCAGACGGCGCATATTTTTCCGGACAATACCTTCATAGGTTGGGACGGTACTTTCAACGGCACTGAAGCACCGCTCGGCGTATATATTTACCAAGCTACCATTACGTACATTGACGGCAGAAGCGAATTAATTAAAGGCGATGTCACGTTGATGCGGTAATCCAACAAGATAGTGCGCGCCTTACAAACAACCTTCATTAATACCCAACACATAATCGCGCACGACGTTGAGCGAAGTTGCCGTTTCAGCACCCGAAAAACCGGTGATGAGCGTAGCGTTCAAGTTTTTTTCTGCCCAAGCCGTCAATAATTTTGATACAGGCATATACGACCAATGCCAACGTTCTTCATTGTATCCGTGCGTGCGTCCGGCGGTGTAGGGCTGACAGAATCCGTAAGTCGGTGCATTTTTTTGTAACCATTTGTAAGCTCGTTGTCCTTCTCCGGCATCAAAATATTCATTTGTTAAATTGATTAAATCTACGTCGGTACCCCAATGATGGCGACTTGTGCCGGGCATGGAACTGTATTCCAATATTTTTTTGGCGCGGGCACTTGCCGCCACAGTATCCGCAAATTTTATCCATTTACGTTCCCAAATACCTTTCTGATAATCGAAGTTGCGCGTTGAAGAAATTATATTAAGCGAAATTTTTTCTTTTTCGGCAGCATCATACATTTTTTTAAACGCCTCGTACACATCTTTTCTTAAAAATTGCGCAGGTAAATGCGTATAAGGTGCCACCACAGCCGTAAAATCCGGATGGTGTGTCGGGTCAAATTTTCCGGTCACGTACTCGACAGACAATTGATTTTGTGCCGATGAAAAATAAAAAGCGAAAAGCAGTAAAACTGGGATACGGGTTTTCATGTTTTAATTAAGATATTTGAATCTAAAAAAATCTCAACTGAAATTAATTTCTGCATTATCGCCGATATTTAATTGCCGACTCACGCCCGTAATCGCCGTATCGCTGCCGATAATCGAATGGCTAATGACGATATCTTTTAAATTTGAAAAACTGCCGACGATACTGTCTTTTATGATAGAAGACATAATAACGGAATTATCGCCGATAGTCACAAATGGTCCGATAATAGAATTATCTATCGTACAACCGGTGCCGATACAGACCGGATGTACAATTATCGTATTATCGTACGGCGGTAAATCTACCGAATATAAATGATCGCGGTGCAACAGCATGGCGTTGGTTTCCAAAAGCACTTCTTTTTTACCGCAATCAAACCAATTATTAACGGTAATAGTGGATATTTTTACGCCCGATTCAATCATCCGTTGTAGAGCATCGGCTAATTGAAATTCGCCGAGCGTCCGAATATTGTGTGTAATATTATATTCCAAAGCTGCCAAAAGTTGTTCTACTTCTTTTATTTTATATAACCCGACTATCGCTAAATTGGAATGTGGAATTTTAGGTTTTTCGATCAGTTTTTTTACGAAACCTTCACTATCTAACTCCACGATGCCGAATTCGCGTGGATTGCGCACCTCTTGCACACCCAAACAACTCACTGGCGTTTCGAGCATCAAGTTCACGTCAATATCAAAAACAGTATCGCCGAGAACGATGAAAATATCTTTTTCATGTCGAATTATTTCACGTGCCGTCCAGACTGCATGACCTAAACCCTCGCGTTGCGGCTGTTCAACAAACGTGACGCGAAGTGTCGGATATTTTTCGTGTATAAATTGCCGTATTTTTTCACCCAAATACCCTATCACCAACACAAACTCCGTGAATTGAGCTTTCACGAGCTCATCTATAATATGCCCTAAAATCGGTTTACCCGCCACCGGTATCAAAGATTTGGGTTGCGTGTACGTATGCGGACGAAATCGCGTGCCGGCGCCGGCAACAGGAATGAGTACTTTCATATTTGTCGGTCAAAAAATAATATAAAAAATTTCGACAACCAAAAGTACGCAATCCGGATATTTTTTTGGTATTTAGTGCCGTGATTAATTTTTTGTTTTACAAAGTACACTTACTATGGGGGGATATCCGACTTTAAACAATCCGATAAAATCTTGGGCGGAAGAAGACCGACCGCGCGAAAAACTGATGCTGCGCGGCAAAGCTACGCTCAGCGATGCAGAACTGACAGGTATTTTATTGGGCAGTGGCAACGCCGATGACAATGCCGTAGAACTGGCACAAAAAATATTGGATTCGGTCGGCAAAAACTTAACCCAACTCGGCAAATGTACCGTTGATGATTTGAAAAAATTTAAAGGGATCGGCGAAGCTAAAGCGATCACGATAGTTGCCGCACTCGAATTAGGGCGACGGCGGCAATTCAGTGACGGTGCGCAACGCACTCAAATTAAAGGCGCGCGCGATGCCTACGAATATATTTTGCCGGAACTGATTGATTTGAGCCACGAAGAGTTTTGGATAATCCTGCTCAATCGCGCTAACCACATAATAAACAAATTAAGTATCAGTCACGGTGGCGTTTCCGGAACGGTCGTAGATGCAAAAACGGTTTTTAAAGCCGCGATTGATAAATTGGCGAGCGGTATTATATTGGTACACAACCATCCGAGCGGTAATTTGCAGCCGAGTCCGCAAGACGTGGAGTTAACAAAAAAATTAAAAAAAGCGGGTGAAGTCTTGGACGTTACCGTCATTGATCATATCATTGTCGCCAACACCGGATTTTACAGTTTCGCGGAAGAAGGGAATTTGTAATTGCAAATTTCGGAGAGAAATTTTTACCCGAAAATATTTTAAAATTATGATTGAAGAAACAACATCCGGACCACCGGAAAGTAATATCGAATTTTATTCCGAAGAAATTGATTTTCAATTAGCAGACGAAAATAAAATACGGGCTTGGATTGAAAACGTCGCTCACGAAGAGTCGAATGAAATAGGTTATGTGTCTTTTGTTTTTTGTTCCGACGATTATTTACATAAAATGAACGTCGAATACCTGAAGCACGATACATTGACGGATATTATTACGTTCCCGTACAAAAAAAATCCGATGGAAGGCGATATTTTCATCAGTATTGATCGGGTAACGGATAATGCTAAAGATTTCAATCAAACTTTCGAACAGGAATTGTACCGCGTCATCATTCACGGCATTTTGCATTTGTGCGGATACGGCGATAAAACGGACGTACAAGAAAAAAAAATGCGCGTACTCGAAGACAAATATTTAGGTGAATTGGAACTATAAAAAAATTAAATTCAGATTTTAAATTCCTCATGCCCACACGCCGAAAATTTCTCCGGTCTGCATTTTTTATCATTACCGGCGGTATTTTTACCGATGCTTTTTGGTTTGAAAATTTTTTTATTGAAACCAAGAATTTTTATTGGGGCAATACCGCGCGCGATACTCCGAATCTCAAACTCGTACAAGTCTCCGATTTGCATCTTCAAAAAATAAATTATCCGATTAGACAGCTGGCAAAAAAAATAAATAATCTGCGTCCGGATTTAATACTCATTACCGGAGATGCCATTGATAAAGCGTCTAAGATTAATTTGCTCGACGATTTTCTGAATCTGATTGACAAAGACATAAAAAAAGTTGCCATTCTCGGTAATTGGGAATATTGGAGTGGAGTGGATTTAGCGGTATTGGATATTGTTTACAAAAAAAACAATACGGAATTGCTCATCAACCGCAGTATAAAATATTCATTTCAAAAAGCAACCATTTCAATCACTGGCGTTGATGATTTTTTGGGTGGTAATGCTGATATTAATGCGGCGTTAGAAAATCACTCAGAAAGTGATTACCACATTATTTTGAACCATTGTCCGCAATACAGCGACCGTATTTCGGAAACTTTGTCGCAGCCGGCGCGTAAAAATATAAACGTAGATTTCATTTTATCCGGACACACACACGGCGGACAAATAAACTTTTTCGGTTTCGCGCCGTTTTTACCTCCGGGCAGCGGAAAATATGTGAGCGGTTGGTATAATGCAGTGGTGAGTAATCAATTGTCGGTGGTCAGTCAATACCTGCAATCCGCTTTCGGAAAACCCGTAATGTACGTTTCCAAAGGAATCGGTACCAGTATTTTTCCGGTGCGTTTCGGTGCAAGAGCAGAAATAGCGACTTTTAATTTGTAGCTGATGGCAAAAATCGTAAATCTAAAATCCAAACATGGCAGGCAATACATTTGGTACAGTATTTAAAATAATGACTTTCGGTGAATCGCACGGTAAAGCGGTAGGCGTTATTATTGACGGTTGCCCGGCAGGATTATCTATTGACGAAAATTTTATTCAACATGAACTCGATCGCCGCCGACCGGGGCAATCCAAAATCGTGACGCAACGCGACGAAGCGGATAAAGTTTTTGTTCAAAGCGGTGTGTTCGAAGGCGTATCTACCGGACATCCGATAAGTTTAGTGATTTATAACGAAGACCAACGCTCGAAAGATTATTCGCACATTTTCGATAAATACCGCCCCTCGCACGCCGATTTCACGTATCAGGAAAAATACGGTGTGCGCGATTATCGCGGCGGCGGCAGGTCGTCGGCGCGCGAAACGGCGGCGCGCGTGGCGGCGGGTGCAGTGGCGAAAATGTTTCTGCGGCACTTCGATATTTCCGTTAACGCTTATGTCAGTCAAGTCGGAAATATTATCACGGAAAAAAAATATCAAGATTTGG
The DNA here is from genome assembly GCA_038226035.1 of Chitinophagales bacterium. Classification (GTDB taxonomy): domain Bacteria; phylum Bacteroidota; class Bacteroidia; order Chitinophagales; family Saprospiraceae; genus JAAFJT01. The sequence goes on from JBBRQS010000006.1 coordinate 172,037, forward strand.
ATTTTACTAAAATCGAAGATACACCCGTTCGTTGTCCTGATTTGGAAGTGGCGGAACGCATGATTGCCCTTATTCAGGAAGTGAAAAAAGCCGGCGATACAATTGGCGGTGTTACAACTTGCGTCGTAAAAAATTGTCCTACCGGTCTCGGTGAACCCGCGTTCGATAAACTCCACGCCGATTTGGGCAAAGCTATTCTGAGTATCAATGCGTGTAAAGGCTTTGAATACGGTTCCGGTTTTTCAGGTGTCACTATGCGCGGTTCGGAGCATAACGATCCGTTTTACGCTGTCCACGATAAAGTTCATACGACTACCAATTTTTCAGGCGGCATTCAAGGCGGTATTAGTAACGGTGAAGATATTTATTTTCGAGCTGCCTTCAAACCTGTTGCGACGATTATTCCGGCACAAGATTCCGTCAATCAAAAAAATGAAGCGGTGGAAGTTGTCGGAAAAGGCAGACATGATCCGTGCGTATTGCCGCGCGCCGTCCCGATTGTCGAAGCGATGACGGCATTAGTTTTAGCGGATCATTTGTTGCGCAATCGTTTGGCGAAATTAATCGGGTAAGTACAACCTCTTCAGGGTTTTAAACCCTGAGGAGGTTAGCACGTAATAATTTTCAACCAATCAAACATTTTATCGAATAAAAAATATTTTAAAATTAGGATTAAACTAAAAAAAATAGCTTTACATTTGTTGTACTTTAAGGCAAAATATTCTTTACCGCGTATTTTCGTGGCAAGTATTTTGCTGCTGGCATAAATAATATCAGATGTTGGAAAATTAAAACTTTATTTTTCAAAGCCCAATCTCTAACGTCTAAAATTGTAAAACTGATAAAAAATTTCTGAGTCATGAAGACGAAACTCGTATTATGGGGTGAGAACGCGCAAAATGAGCGTGTACTTTTAGCCCTGCAACTGCACACCGACACCAATAAAGTATCTGTTTGGAGTTTTCCGGAATCCATAGCAACACCCGAATTTACGCAACTAATGCTTGATGAATGGCGCAACGACAAAGAAGTCGCTTTTCCGGAACACACAATGTCTATTGAACGCGATTTGAGCGTAACGGAAAGCATACTGCCCGAAGACTTGAAAGCCGAAAAACCCGAAGCCATTACGCGCGCTCAAACCGAGTGGCATTTTATTGTTCTTTCCTCCAAAATGCACGATGCTTTGAAATCGGAATTAGCGGGTTTAAGCGATAAGATAAACGCGATGGAAAAATATAACTACGAGTTATGGGATAATTTGAAAAATTATTGGAACAAAGTGCAAGACAACGTGCGCGACAAAAACTTGTTCAGAGAACACGCTGACGAGTTGCGCGTAACATCTAATGCTTTGTTCGATAAATTGAAAGTGGCACGCACAGCAGTGTCGCAAGAGTTTGAACAAAATTCAAAAAAATGGTACGATAACTTCAGTACCAAACTCAATGATATAGAAAAACGCATCAACGAAGGCATGAACGCGCGTTTTCCGCAAATTTTCGACCAATTACGCGACACCCAAAATCAGTTCAGAGATCAAAAAATGACCAAAGATCATGGCAACGAAGTTTGGGCGCGTATTGATAATCTGTTCAAAGCCTTCAAAGAAAAAAAATATGGTACGCAATCCGCTAACAGCCAACAACAAACCGGTGCCAACAACCAAAAACAAGGTGGCGGATTGGAAGATGCTGTCGGTAAAATGAAAGCAAGTATAGACCGCGACAAAAAAGATTTGGAATACGAACAACGCCGCGCCGACAACAGTGCCAACCAATTGGAAGAACAATTGCGTATGGCGCGCATCAATATCATCAAAGACCGTATTAACTCGAAAACCGTGAAATATGATGATATGGTGAAAACGAAACAAGAAGCTGACGCACGCTTTGCCGCTAAAAAAGCAAAAGACGATGTCGCAAAAGAAAAAGCAGAAGCGGATAAAGCCAAAGCGGAAGAAAAAAAAGCCGCTCAACAAGCGGCTGCGGCTGTGCCGGTTGCGGAAGTGCATACGGAAACACCGCATACGGAAACTGTTGCGTCCACTTCGGCAGCACCGGTAGCGACAGTTCACACTGAAGAGGATATGCCGGCACATGATACCGTAACTGAAATTCACGATACTGCTCATAATGTTGCTACTTTTGATCCCGAACAAGAGATAAAAGTAACGCCGAACATCATGGCAGAACACGATACCTCGCGTTTAGCGGAAGCAGACTTACCGGCGCATTCGGAAGAAGTGACAACCCATAAAGATCATATTCAATTCGTGAAGGATGAGGATGTGAAAGAAGCTTGAAAAAAATTAAGGAACGGATAATAAAAACGCCGCACGATTCAATTCGTGCGGCGTTTTTATTACGGAATATTCAAGTATTTATGCGTTTGCACACTCAATCGCCACTGCGGGTAGGCTAAGCAATATTGAATGGCGAGGTCGGAATTTAATTTTTGGAAAGCACCGTCCATCGGCTGCAAATAAAAATTTTTGAAATTTTGATGTACGAACAATTCCGGTTCTGCGCCGAGTTGCGGAAAAACCAATTTTAACTCGTCGCCCGAAGTGACGATACAATTTGATCCCGCTTTCGGACTCACGCAAACCCAATCAATATTTTCCGGCAGTACAATTGTACCGTTTGTTTCTATACCCACTTCCATATTTTGCAGGTGCAAAGCTGCAATCAAAGGCGCATCCAATTGTAACGCCGGTTCGCCACCTGTGCAAACGATGTATCCTTTCATACTTTGTCGGATATGGGATTTTTGAATCGAGATGTCGGAAATTGCGTTTGTATTTTCCCACACACTGCGTACTTTTTCAGCCAATTGTTGCACCGTGTATTTTCCGCCATTTAAACCGTCGGTGCCGATAAAGTCTGTATCGCAAAATTGACAAACCGCCTTCTCGCGATCTTGTTCTCTACCCGTCCAGAGATTGCAACCCGTAAAACGACAAAAAACTGCCGGACGACCGGCGTGTGCGCCTTCACCTTGTAAAGTGTAATAAATTTCCTTAACCGTATATTTTTTCGACATAATTTTTATTAAGCTGAAAGCTTTTGGCTGATAGCTAATATCTTTTGTCTGCTGTGCTAAAAAAGCCAACAGCTATTAGCTAAAAGCCAACAGCTATTTTTTCTTCATAGATTCAATATATCTTGCCCAGTCGCTTACTTTATTCGCACCGTTTTTTTGCAACATTTGGCTTGTTTGTATCGGCAGACCGAATAAATCTTTAAGTTGTTGAAAAATTTGCTGCGTACGTTGCGCATCTTGCAACACCAATGATACATCATAAGTACCGCCGAAAACGGTTTGTACGGTTTGATATGTATCGTTAGCCTTACGCACCATACTCAGCCAATTTGGAGAGTTTTTTCCGTATAGGTTGCGCATATCGTCGTAATATTTGGCTTGGTCCTCGCTTAATCCCCAACCTTTTTGCGCATTCGCGGTATGAATATCGTTGAATACGGGACCTTGAAACTCATCGGCAATTTCTTGCAGTGTAGCTTCGGTTTGCGCATTCGGCTGTTCCGCGCGCCGCGCCGGCATCGGACGGTTTTGATAATCCGCACCGTTCATATCTATCGCAGACGTATTGCGCGTTTTATCGAGCGTGTTAAAAACGCCGAGCATTTGCAATAAGATTAAAACGCTCATAATTCCAACTATCCCCAACAAAATCGGTTTCCAATTACTTTGGTGCCCTTCTGTCGGTGATTTGGTTGCATTTTTTTGTTCTTCGCTCATTTTTATTTTGAGTTGAGTTGAGTTGAGTTTGAAATATTTTTTCCGCCTTTTTTTATCGTTTCCATAATCCGTATTTGTTCCGCTACCAAAGCAGGTTTTACCATAAGTTCTTTACCTTCCGCAATCGCTTCATATAAATTTTGGAATAACTCTCCGAAATCACCTTTTAATGTTTTTATTTTTCCTTGAAAATTTAAACCGTTGATGTCTGTGTTCAAACTGCCGTAAAACGCCGGTGCATCTTCACCGAAATTCGGCATATCCGGCGTCATACCTGCTTTCAACTGATCTTCTTGCGGATCAACGCCGTATTTCACGAACGAACCGTGCGTACCGTGCAATACAAAACGCGGTGTCGGTTCGCGCACCAACATACTCGATTTGAGCGTGACGATTTGTTTAGGATAATACAAACGAATATCGAACGCATCATCGATCTCGGAACCGGGTCTTTGTTGTTGCACAATACCGTCGAAATCGGTCGGTACGCCAAACAAATAAAGGGCTTGATCAATAACATGCGCACCCAAGTCGTAAAGAATTCCGGTGCCGAGTGCCGGAATTTCTTTCCATTTTTTAGGATTTTGTTCCGGTCGCCATCTGTCAAAACGCAATTCGACGTTGAAAATATCGCCGAGTATTCGGCTGTCTATAATTTTTTGCACCGTTTTAAAACAGCCATCGAATCGGCGGTTTTGATAAACGGATAAAAATTTCCCTGCCTTTTGCGCTAATACCATTAACTCCTGCGCTTCTTCAAAAGTAGTAGTCATGGGTTTTTCCACCAAAACGTGTTTGCCGGCGAGCAAACTTTTTTTGGCATAATCGAAATGCGTATTGTTCGGACTACTGATAATTACCACATCAATTTCCGGGTCAGTCAATATATCATCCGGATTTTTTGTCGTTTTCACGCCCGGAAATATTTTTGATGCCGTATCCGATGTATGTTGCACGACGGTTTTTACCTTGAAATTTTTGTTTACCATTAAATAAGGTATCATCAAATACCTACCCGATAAACCGAACCCGATAACGCCGACGGTTAAAATTTTTTTGTCCATGAATTTAATTTTATAAACAGATCCAATTTTTAAAGTTGAAGCGGCGGCGGACAAATACTTAAATAGTACGCCGCTTCCGAAGCGGCAGCTACGCCGGGAAAATCGCCGACCCAATCGCCCAATTCCGTGATGCACTGTAAATGTAAATGCGGAAACCAACCGCCGTTTTCATGCGGTTCGCCAAGCGTTGCTAATATATCACCGCGATTTATTTTTTGTCCGATTTCCAAATTTTCGAGTGAAATTAAGGATAAATGCCCGAACAACAACCAAAAAGTTTTATCGTTGAGCAAATGTTCCGTAATAATGGTGGCCCCGTAATCCAAAGGTTGGTCGTTGTAACGGAAACTGTGAATTTTTCCGTCGAGCGGTATATACACCGGCGTTTGCGCCGCCGTCCAAAAATCTATACCCAGATGAATACAGCGCGGATCGTTGTTATCGTTAAAATGCGCGCTTTGTGTATAAATAGCGCGCCGTTCGCCGTAACCGCCGAAAGCGATTTTAGCGTTGTTTTTTTCCAAAATTTTTTGCACATAGCCCGCCAAACCCGCAAAAGTTGTCAGGTCAGTTGCCGCAACCGCACTGTCATAAACGGATAGTGAAATCGGGCAATAATCTTTTTCCGAGAATTGATTGCCCGTTACGGGAAATAAATTTTGTGTTTTTGCGGATGAAAACGGATACATTATGGCGTTTGAAATTTGTGGCACTCTAATTTTAATCAAAAGATAATCGAAAAAATACGGTATCGGTTGCAAGATTATAAAATTTTTCGGAAAATTTTTTCGTTTTCGTTTTCGTTTTCGTTTTTAATTTTTTTTTTATTTCTTATTTTAATTCCCACGCGATAAAATATTTATTGCGATAAAATATTAATTTTCAGATTAAAGAAATAAAAAACGAACCGGTTAAAGATAAAACTCGATAAGTTTATACTTTTGTCGGCGTTTTTGTTCAGAAAATATTTTCTTATTCAACAAACATCTTGATTTAATATTTTATGGATTTAGAAGAAATTAGTTTAATTATTGATATTGCGGAAGACAGTATGCAACAAACCGTTACGCACCTGCAAAACGAATTGGCAAAAATCCGCACCGGCAAAGCGAATCCCGATATGCTCAGCAATGTAATGGTGCCGTATTACGGTGCACCTACACCGCTCGCGCAAGTCGCCAATATTTCAGCCGCCGATGCGCGTACGATTATTGTGCAACCTTGGGAGAAAAAAACTTTGCCGGCTATTGAAAAAGCAATTTTTGAAGCCGGATTAGGTATCACGCCGAACAACGACGGTTCGATTATCCGCTTAAATATTCCGCCGTTGACTGAAGAGCGGCGACGCGAATTTGTAAAACGTGCCAAAGCCGTTGGAGAAGATTCTAAAATAGGTATCCGCACAGCTCGACAAAAAGCGATGGAAGATATAAAAAAAGGTGTAAAAAACGGTTTACCCGAAGACATCGGTAAAAAATCGGAAGACAATGTGCAACAACTCACCAATAAGTTTGTTGAAAAAACCGACAGAATTGTTGACCAAAAAGAAAAAGATATAATGACAGTGTAAAATCAATTACGAATTACGTTGCGAGAATTATGAATTATGAATTATGAATTATGAATTCAATTAACAAAGTAATTTGTTAACGATACATAACTCATAACTCATAATTCATAATTCATAATTCATTTGCTGTGACAAAAAACAAATTTTTATTTGAAGTAATTTGGTGGTGTATTACAGCCGTTGTGGTGGCGGTGGTGATGTTACCGATTTGGAAAGATTTTCCGGGGTTTCCATATCAGCAGACAAATATTTTGTACATTGTGACGTTTGTTACTTTTACCCGTTGCGCTTTTCTGCTGAAATACACTTTTTTGGCGAATGCCGTTTACGTGAAAATCGGCTTCATGCTCGTGACTTTGGCACTGATTGCTTGGTTAACTTTTTCGATGCAGGATTTTCAGATTTGGCGCGAACAAGGCGACATGGACAAAATGCTGCCGGGAGTATCTTTCGAAAAACGCGAATCTATTTTGTCGTATCTGAAAAGTGAGTTTGTGTTTTTTGCTATAGGCAGCATTATAGCGGCGGTTTTTTTGGCGGGGCGATTGTTTTTTTCTTTCCGACGTACGCGTTCATCGGAAAAAAATAATTTCTCGTTGAATACGAAATTATAATACCGGTTAGGACACCATGACTAAATTTGTTGCGCTTTATTTTATTCTTCTTTTCGGCATCGTTCAAGTAAACTGTAAAAAAACGGAACGCGGTTTTCAAATGTCGTACCACAGCACACCGAATACGCAATTCGATATACCCGTAGGACTGGATATTTTTGCATCGCATTATTTTGTCGTCAATAATATACTGAGCGATACGGCAGTTTTTTTTACTTCCAACAACCTCACATCAAAACAACTCGGACGCATCACGCCTTCAACGATGTTTTTGCGCGCCGTCTATCAAGACGGTTCTTACGAATACATCAGCAGTGTTGAAGTCAGTATTTTCGATCCTGCGCGCCCGAACCTCACCGAGCAAATTATTTTTTATAACGACAACGTACTCCCTAACACCGGTACACAAATCATATTGATACCGAACGATGTAGACGTTACGCCGTTTATCGTTCAAGGTAAAACTTTTTCCTTTCGCACGCGCATCCGTTTACGCGAAACGCCGCAACGTACGATTACAACGGGTTGGAACATGAATTTTTTTGTACGATATTAGGTTTTTTTCATTAAAAATCACGCATTAAAAAAACAGCCCGCATTACGACGTAAGTAGTAATACGGGCTGTTTTATTTTAATTAAAAAGCTGTAAGGGAAGGACTCGAACCTCCACGAGGCGGTTAGCCGGAAAACACGTTTGCGCGCATGGTGGTCAACCCCAAAATACTTTCCGTTTATCCCGTTATCCCCACCCCCGAGACAAGAGGGTATGTCTGCCAAATTTCATCACCTCACAATATTGAACCGAATTGTCGTAACGTTTTACAATAATTACAGTGCAAAGTTAATGCCCGTATGGCTTATTTTACAAATTAATTAATAAATTTAATAAAAATTTAGAGAAAGAATAATTTTAAAGGCTTTTAATTGAAAATTATAAAAATTTCTTGAGAAAAAGTAAATAAATTTTATCAAATTTTTAACGAAAATATATTTTCTTAAACACCGATTATTCTTTTTCAATCGCCACACCCGCTTTTTTCTCGGCTTTCATTTGCGGAAAAAAAAGCACTTCTTGTATGGAAGTTTGGTTGGTCATCAACATCGTGAGTCGATCTATACCGATACCGAGTCCGGAAGTGGGCGGCATGGCGTATTCGAGTGAGCGCACAAAATCTTCGTCCATTGCCATTGCTTCTTCGTCGCCGCGCGTGGCGAGGTCTAATTGTTCTTCAAGACGCAGACGTTGATCAATCGGGTCGTTGAGTTCGGAGTAGGCGTTGGCGATTTCTTTTCCGTTGATGTACAACTCGAAACGTTCGACGTGACCATCTTTGGTGCGGTGTTTTTTTGCCAACGGCGACATTTCTATAGTGTGGTCGGTGATATAAGTCGGTTGAATGAGATGTTTTTCAACGGCTTCACTGAAAATTTCATCAATCAGTTTCGAGCGACCCATGGTATTGTCCGTTTCTATGTGCAGCTTTTTGCATAAATTGCGCAAACCGGATTCATTCATACCCGTAACGTCAACACCGGTATATTCCTGTATGGCTTCAAACATCGGCAGACGACGATACGGACCTTTAAAATCTATTACGTTGTCGCCGAATGTAACTTTCGTATCTTTATTGACGGCAAGGGCGATGTGTTCGAGGCATTGTTCTACCATTTCCATCATCCAGAAATAGTCTTTGTAAGCAACATAAATTTCTACGCTCGTAAATTCCGGATTATGCGTTCTGTCCATGCCTTCATTGCGAAACATTTTTCCGATTTCATATACACCATCGAATCCGCCGACTATTAAACGTTTCAGATAAAGTTCGTTGGCGATGCGCATATATAATGGCATATCCAAAGTATTATGGTGCGTTTTGAACGGACGCGCGGCAGCACCGCCGTGAATCGGTTGCAAAATCGGCGTTTCCACTTCGAGCCAACCATGATTGTCGAAGTATTCGCGCATGGCAGAAATTATTTTACTTCGTTTTACGAATATTTCGCGCACGTGCGGGTTCACGACCAAATCCACGTAGCGTTGACGATAACGCATTTCGGGATCAGTAAATGCATCATAAATATTACCTTCCGCGTCGCGTTTCACGACCGGCAACGGGCGCAAAGATTTGGAGAGCAACTTAAATTCCTGTACGTGGACCGATATTTCGCCGAGTTTGGTTTTAAAAGCGAAACCTCTGATACCTACAAAATCGCCGATGTCTAAAAGTTTTTTTATCACTACATCAAAAAAAGTTGCATCGCCGTCATGCATCACTTCTTCGCGTCGCAAATAAATTTGTACGGAACCGGAAGCATCTTGAATATTCATAAAAATCGCTTTACCTGCTTCGCGTTTCGCCATAATTCTACCGGCGATGGTGATGTTCTGAAAATTTAACCGGTTTTTAGTGCCGTCTTCTAATACTTCTTCCATATAATGCGCTTTTATATCGGCGGCGTGTGCCGAAACTTCAAATTTTTCGGCGGGATAAGGATTTATGCCGAGTGCGCGTATTTTTTCTAAAGATTCTCTTCTTACAATTTCCTGTTCACTGAATGTATGTACCATTTTTTATTTTATAGAATTGCGTACGACTATGTAACGTTTTTTAAAACGTGCGTAAATGTAGAAATGTTTTGAAAAGTAAATACGCAAAGGCCGTTGTAAAAAAAAGAAAAATAAAAAACCCGTTCAATTGCGCGTCGGCAATGAGCGGGTTTTCTGAAAACTTTAAAACCTATTTACTAAATTCAAGCACTTATTAAGCATCTTTTTGGGCGTCGTTCACGGCGGTATCAATTTTATTAGATACATGGTGAGCAGCATTTGATATAGCGTCTTCTGCCTTGTGCATCGTATCCGCCGGATGAGCAACGGCATCGGCAACAGCATCTTTAGCATCGTCAGCCGCGTGTGTAACGCCATGTACTGCAGAAGAAGCTGCATTTTCTGCTCTGTGTAACCAATCAGTCGAATGAGTTGTAGCATCGGCAACTGCGTCTTTAGCATCGTCGACAGTGTGCGTTACGCTGTGTACTGCAGTAGTAGCTGCATTTTCTGCTCTGTGTAACCAATCAGTCGGTGTAGAAGTAGCTGCTACTGCACCGTCTGCAGTAGTAGTTGCAGTGTTGCTTACGTTATGAATTGTGTGACTGACGGCTGCAACAACTGCATCTTTTGCGTCGCCGACTTTGTGTGCTACCGTACCGGCGGCATTGGAAGCAGCATCTTCAGCTTTGTGAAGTGTATCGCCCGTATGAGAAATAGCGGAAGCAACAGCTTCTTTTGCATCTTCCAATTTATGGGCAGCAGAAGATACGATACCGTCCACGTCCACGCCTGTTTTTTCGTGAACGTAGTTTTTAGCATCGTCTAGTTTGTGTGCAGCATTGGCTGCGATGCCGTCAATATCAACACCGGTTTTTTCTTCGATGGTGTGTTTTGCACCTTTAAGTAAGTCGCCGGCTTGTTTTAATAAATCTGAAAAGCTCATTTTTATGTCAGTTTTAAAAATTTGTGCGGATAAACACAAATGAAGTGAAAAAATTCAATTTACTGCGCCTTTAAGGCGCGCAGTTTTGATGCCAAATATACAACAAAGTCACATTCCGGCATCTTTTTTTTTAATTTTTTTCAATAAATAATCGTTTTATTTTTACGGTTATTTTTTTGTACGGTATGTTTACCGCTCAGTTAAACTTTAATCGGTATTTTGCAAAGCATTGTTCGGAATCGGTTTTTAAGCACCGGACAGTGAAAAATTAATTTTCGTCTATAAATTTACTGCTTTCATATAATTTATTGATATTTTTAGTCGCAACCGGCGTAATCTTGTAGAAGATTTTAAAAGCACAATACGCGGGTTGTCGCAGTCGGTAATTACCGGATTTTTTATAGCAAAATATCTTCTCAATAATTTTCAGAGAAACATGATAAAACGATTATTTTTTTTGGCATTTATTTTCACGGTTATCGCTCCGAACGTGTACGCGCAAGAAGTTTGGACTTTAGAACGTTGCATTCGTTATGCGCAAGACAACAGTCGCAGTGTGAAACAAAGTCAGGTACAAGTAAAAAGCGCGCAACTTTCCAATAAGTTATACCGAATGCAAGTTTATCCGTCTGTCAGCGCGGGTTCTAATTTGGGTTTGAATTTCGGGCGCAGCGTTAATCCTTCGACTTATACTTTTGAAAACAGTACGACCAATTACAATAGTTGGTCTTTGAATGCGAGTGTACCGATTTATCAGGGCGGACTTATTAGGCAAGAAATCCGTCAGACCGATGCCGATATGCAAGCCTCGCGCTCGGATCTTGAACAAACACAGAACGCACTCGCTTTGCAAGTAGCACAAGCCTATTTACAAATTCTTTTGAATGATGAGCAATTGGCTAACGCCAAACGCCGCGCCGAACAGGATATAGCGCAAGCCGATAAAGTAGAAAAACAAATTAGTGCCGGTGCGTTGGCACAAAATGCGCGTTTGGATATGAAAGCACAAATGGCGCGCTCGGAACAACAAGTCGTAATTGCGGATAATAATTCGGAATTGAGCTACTTGAATTTAAAAAATTTACTGGAATTACCGCCCGAACAAACCATTAAAGTAGAAAAACCGAACGTCACGTTACCCGCCGATGTCGGCAATGACGTTTATGTTTATAAAAGTATTTACACCCAAGCATTGGGTTTTCAACCGTATATAAAAGCGGCGGAGTGGCGTATAAAAAGTGCGGAATTCGGTCTGAAAGCAGCAGAAGCACAATTGAAACCGTCGCTTTATGCGCAAGGCTCACTCAGTTCCAATTATTCAAGTTCACTTCGAGATTTTACACAAGATGTTTATAGCCCTATTGATGTATTGTTCCCCGTAAAAGTGGATGGCAAGCCTATTAATGCTACGATTACTCAACAGCAACTCATTTCAAAAGGAGCTACGACCCCTTATATTAATCAATTAGGTAATAATTTCGGGCAAGCAATCGGTTTGAGTTTGCAAATACCGATTTTCAGCGGATTCAGTCGGCAGATAAATGCGCAACGCCAGCAACTGAATATAGAAAGCCAAAATATTGCACTCGATAAAGCTAAATTACAATTGCGCTCCGATATTCAAACTTCACTGACGAATGCTAAAGCTGCACGTAAACAATTTGATGTCGCGCAAAAAACTTACGAAGCCTACAAAGCTGCCTACGAAGCGATTGAGAAACGTTTTGCCATCGGCAATACCAACAGTTTTGAAGTCACGCAAGCCAAAATCAATTTGGATAATGCCGAACGCGACGTTACGTCAGCGAAATACGATTTTCTCTTTAAACTGAAAATTATAGATTATTATCAAGGAAAAAAATTAGTACTGAATTGATAGGAAGTCTTTGCTTGAAGCGAAGACTTCCTACGAAATCTAAAATCTAAAATCAATATGGCTGAAATAAAACCTAAGAAAAAAACAAGTAACCGCTGGATCTGGATTTTAGGAGCGGCAACAGTTGCACTCATCGTTGCAGCCGTTTTTCTGAATAAAGGAAAAAAAGTCGGCGAAAAAATTCACGTCGAAAAAGTACAAAAACGCACGATACAAGAATCCGTATCGGCAAGCGGACGCATTTATCCGGAAAAAGAAGTAAAAATAAGTTCGGACGTGTCGGGTGAAGTCATTGAAATGTTGGTGAAAGAAGGTGATTCGGTTCGCGCCGGACAATTATTGTGCCGCGTGAATGCCGAAATTTATAAAAGTGAAGTGTTGCGCGGTGAAGCAGGTGTAAGTGCATCGCAAGCACAATACGCTTATGCGCGATCGAACATCGAAGGCGTTAAAGCGCGCGGATTACAGATAAAAGCGCAACGAGAACAAATTCAGGCGCAACTTGCCGCCGCCGCCGCCGCCTACAAACGAAACGACCAATTACACAAAGACGGCGTAATCGCAGATGCCGATTTCGAGACAACTCAATCGCAATTGCGCCAACAAGAAGCCGGTTTGAAATCCGTAGATGCTCAAATTCAGGCAGCACTTTCGGACGTATCTTCTTCCGAAAAAAATGCAGAAGCGGCCAAGTATAACCTCAGCAGTTCGCAAGCGTCGCTGAAAGAATTGCGAACGAGTTTAAACAAAACATCTATCTATTCGCCCGTTGATGGTATCGTATCCAAGCGTAACGTACAAAAAGGCGAGCGCGTAGTAGGTACGGCGCAAATGTCCGGTACGGAAATTATGCGCGTTGCGAACATGAACTCGTTGGAAGTACAAGTAAACGTGAGTGAAAACGATATAGCCCGCATCGCCATCGGTAACGACGTGGATATTGAAGTAGATGCTTTTCCGAAAAGAAAATTTAAAGGGCGCGTGAGCGAAATTGCCAACACAGCCGACAACGCTTTCAGTGCCACCGGACAAGTGAACTTAACGACCGATCAAGTGACGAATTTTGTGGTTAAAGTGCGCCTTGATCCGAACTCTTACGCCGATTTATTGCAACGCGGTTACTCGCCGTTTCACCCCGGAATGTCTGCTTCCGTTGATATTCATACGAATAAAGTGATCGATGCTATCAGCATACCGATACAATCCGTCACCACCCGCGACGATAATGCGGAACTGAAAAAAGCAAAAGAAACCGAAGCTAATAGCAGCAATACGCAGCAACAGAAAACAACCGCAGCACCCGCAAAAGAAATTGTATTTATTGCAGTCGGTGATTCGGTGCGCATGGTAGAAGTAAAATCCGGTATTCAAGACAACGATTTCATACAAATCGTTTCCGGTTTGAAAGGCGACGAAGAAGTAGTATCCGCGCCGTACAGTCTCATAAAAAGTAAACTCAAAAGCGGAATGAAAGTGATAAAAGTAACCGAAAAAGAATTGTACAAAACGGAAGTAAAATAAATTTTTTAGGTTGAAGCGTAGATTTTTTTACTGCCAAGTTCAGAGATAAATGAGTAATGCCGATTAAAACGTTGAAAAAAGTCCGTGTAAAATTCATTTTATACGGACTTTTTTTTCAATACGGCGTCAAGGGCGTTTATTTTCATTCAACTACTCAATTTTGAATCTAATCGGCAAAGTATAAGTCACTCGGACTTTTTTTATCCTTTTCAGAACCCGCAGCCCACATACCCTTCGACATTAAAGCCGAGACCCGCGCGCCTTCCGCATCATAAGCGGCACAACCCGCATTTCTTTTAATTTCCATGTTCGACAAATCGCCGCTCTTTTCCACGATAAAGCAGATTTCTTAAAATTAACACACAAACATTTGTTTATAAAAAAACATTACTATAATTTTGAATTTCGTTTCAAAATCGCAAACTGATAATTAATTCAAAAAATTATTTTCGTAACAACGCGATTATAACATAAAAACGCGCCAATAACTTACACATGAATCCCTTATCGAACATCCGAACGGCAATGTTTGCAGTTTGCACATTTACTATTTTAGCTATTATTTTGTTCGGGTGCAAAAAAGTACCCGATCCGACTATTACTTTTACTGTAAAATTCGATGCGTTACAAGACCGCTTAGATACTAACGGGCAACCGACAACATCAACAACTGCTTCCGCACAAACGCCGGTGTTCAATAAAATCGGTATCAATTATTTTGAATTATCCTCTAACACCAACACGCTGCTCGGCACCGGAAATATTTTATTGAATATGCCGGATATTAACGTAGCCGGAAGCACGGATAAAGCCGTAGATTTTTCGCAACTCAAAATGCTTGCAGACGGCGATATTTTGGTGACGATGCCGCTTAAAAACTTTACGGCGGGGCAGTATCAATATGCGCGCCTTTCGGTACCGTATTTGAATTTCGATGTCGCTTTCAATTTATTGGACGTGCCTTTTGCCGGCGATTTTTTAGATGAACGCGGTGCCGTTGCCGCTTTTTTAGCACCGAATACTTTTATTACTAATTTTAAAGTGTTCGATAAAACACAAACTATTAACGGCACAAAAAAAAGAGGCGCGTGGAGTTTTGAAACGAAATTGAGTCCGGGTTATACCGCGTATAATAATATTTACAACGGACAAATTCCGGACAGCACTATTACGGTTGTCAATCCGCTCCGTTTAACGTCGCCGATACCGAGTGGCGCGAGCGTGATAACCGGTAAATTTGCGGTACCGTTAACGATTACCGGCACTGAAACGCAAAGCATCAGCGTCGTAATGTCTTTAAGCATCAATAAAAGTTTTGAATGGCAAGATAAACTCCGTAAAAACGGTAAATGGGATATTGAAGCGCAAGCTAACACGGGCGCGACCGTTTACGAACCGCTTACCGATTTCGGTTTACGCGGTTTGAGCGTCTCTTTTGAAAATAAATAAATTGTTGGACTTTGGACTTTAAAAATTATTTTTTCCCGTAAAATGCAATGATAGCCGCCTTCAGACGCGAAGCCGTACCGCGAAGAGCGACGCGAGAAACAGACCGGAAATAGTTATCACTGTACTTTTTATGGGAAGAATTATTTGTGAAATTAAAATCGTAACAGCCGGTAAGAAGTTTAGTAAAAATAAATGATATTAAGACTTTTTTGAGAAATCAGTGTAAAATCAGTCGTATCCGTGTGATCCGTGTTCCAATTACTTTTTTATGGAACCCGTTAGCAAAAAAAATTGCTTTTAATCAAAATTATTTTGATTGAAATGAAAAATAGATAAAAAAATATTATTTTCGTCGGCGAAATTTTCAATAACTTTGTAACATACTTTTTCAATTTAGAAATATGCTAAAAAATGCAGCAGAAAATAAAAAGTCTGCTTACTTCAGAGTGTTCTTTTTGTTGCCGGCAATGCTGTTTTTTTTCCCGCAATGCAATTTATTCAATAAACCCGGCAAAGGCAATACCGTGACGATAAGGCTGAACGGTGAACCCGAAAAACTCAATCCGCTCATCAGTGAAGAAGCGAATGCAGTGCAAGTGATGAATAATATTTTTATGACTTTGCTTGATTTTGATGCCAAAACATTGGAACTCGTTCCGCTTTTAGCAAAAAATCGTCCGACTGTTTCGCCGATTGATACCGGTATTTACAAAGGCGGCTTAGCTTATATTTATGAAATACGCGACGAAGCCGTTTGGGATAACGGCACACCCGTCACCGCAGCCGATTATATTTTTACGGTGAAAGCCGTAATGGACAAACAATCCGGTGCCAATAATTTCCGTTCCGGTCTCGATTTTATTCGCGACATTGTTACAGACGCTAAAAATCCGAAAAAATTTACCGTCATTGCCGATAAAGCATACATACTTTCGGAAACAAACAGTGGAACCATACCGGTTTTACCGGAATATATTTACGATGCCTCCGGTTTGTTGCGCAAATATACTGTCGCCGAATTGGCGAAAGCAGTGCGCGATACGTCGGGCGTGACGGGTGCGTTGGCACAATTTGCCACACAATTTCAAACACCGAAATTTTCGCGTGATACGTCGGGCGTGAGCGGTTGCAATGCTTATTTTTTAGATGAATGGTCGGAAGGACAGCGTTTGGTGCTGAAAAAAAAGAAAAATTGGTGGGGCGATAAAGCCTCTCAAAAAATACCGATACTGACGGAATTGCCGGAAAAATTAATTTTTAAACCCGTAAAAGATGAAGTCGCTGTTTTATCGCTGCTGAAAAATCAAGAGTTGGACGTGGCTTCCAAAATATCGCCCAAAGCATTCATGGAATTACAAAAAAATGATTCCACTAAAGAAAATTATACTTTTTTAAATCCGCCGTCATTTTCCATTGCTTATATCGGTATTAATACCAAAGATCCGAAACTCGCCGATAAGCGCGTTCGGCGCGCGCTCACTTATTTAGCCGATCCGCAAACCTATATTACCAAAGTGATGAACGGTTTTGCCGAACCGTGCGCCGGTCCGTTCGTACCGCAACGTCCGTACTACAATAAAAACGTAGACGCAGTAAGCATGAATATTGAACGCGCTAAAGCACTTTTAGCGGAAGCCGGCTGGATAAACTCGAACGGTGACAGTACGCTCGATAAAAATATAGGCGGCAAACAAACCGAATTGGAGTTGCGATATATCTATGCGTCGCAAAATGTTTTAGCTAAAAATATCGGATTTTTGTTTCAGGAAAATGCAAAAAAAGCCGGCGTGGGTATAAAATTGCAAGGTTTAGATGATAAAGTGGTGAAAGAAAATATGAAAAAACGCGATTTCGACTTGTTTTTGAGCAGTTCGGGTTTTGCGCCGGGTCTCGACGATCCGAAAGAAGTGTGGTCCATATCGAGTAATACGCCGGACGGTGCTAACCGTTTTCAATTCGGCGATGCCGGTTCGGAAGCCTTGATTCAACAAATCCGGACAGAACTTAATCCGGAAAAACGCAATCAATTGTACGCGCAATTCCAAACCCTCATCAGCGACGAAGCACCGGCTATATTTTTGTTTGAACCGAAAGACAGATTGGTCATTCATAAAAGATTTATTACCGAAACTACCGCCAAACGACCGGGTTATGTTTTAGGTTCGTTCCGTTTGTCGCCGAAATAAAAATAAATGTGGATCTATTTCATCAAGAGACTACTCATTGCCGTACCGACTTTATTTTTAATTTCGGTCGTCATTTTTGCGTTGAGTTGCTACGTTCCCGGCGACCCGATAGAGCAAGAATTGAGTACGGAGTTTGAAATAAAACCGGATGCCGATGTATCTGATGCCGTGTATGCCACTAAAGCACATGAACTGAACTACGATTTACCGACCTTTTATGTTCAACTCACTTCTTTCGCCTTTCCGGATACACTCTATAAAATTATCAGAGCCGACCAACGCATCATGGTTGAAAATATGATTGCCGACTATGGCAATGCTGAGTCGGTATTGAATTACCGCCTCTCCGTTTTGTCGGCGTTGGCGCAAAACCGCGATACTGCCGGTACCAATACATTGCGTTTTTTGTTGATTGAATCCGATCGCGCGCGCATGGCTTATCAAATAAACCAATTCAGAACCGCCGGTGCATTTCAGGAAATCGTAACAGCCTACGATAATTTGAAAAAATCGTCGAAACTTTATTTGTGTTATATTCCGAAATTTCATTTTTACGGCATCAATAATCAATATCACCGATGGCTGACGCGATTTATTTCCGGCGATTTCGGTAAAACACTGCGGGAAAGTATACCGGTGGCAAAAAAATTGAAACAACCGTTCCTGATTACGACAGTTATGACTTTTTTTTCGTTACTGTTGTGCATTATCATAGCCTTGTCGGTGGGTTATTATATGGCGGCGCATCACGAATTAAAAATCGTGAAACGTTTCATGAACAGTATTATGGCTCTTTACGCTACGCCGACGTTTTGGATAGCGACGATGGCGGTTTTATTTTTAACCACACCGCAATATCATTTGAAAATATTCCCGTCCGTCGGTTTGCCGGACGTAGACAGAGATTCAACGTTTTTCGCAAAAATTACAGCTTATTTTCCTTACTTGATTTTGCCGGTGCTGTGCCAGAGTATTCATCCGACCGTAATTTTAATTCGGCATTTTTACAACGCATTGCTGCACACTTTAACCGAAGAATACATGCGCACCGCACGCGCGAAAGGTTTGTCGGTGATGCAAAGTTTGAAAAAGCACGCTTTGCGTCCGGCATTAATTCCATTCATCACGGTCGTCGGTCAACTGATACCTTCGGCAATTACCGGTACTTTTATCGTCGAATATATTTTCAATATTCCGGGTATGGGCAGAACAGCGTATCAAGCTTTGCAAGCGCGCGATTGGTCGGTCGTGTTCGCGGTTTTTATGCTCAGTGCGGTAGCATTGGTCGTAATTAATTTTCTGACAGATATTTTATACACGTGGTTGGATCCGAAAGTGCGGTATTGAAAAAATTAAAAAAAATTATAATGAATTCGATTGCCATTTTCCCGGAAAATATTAATCGAGAAAAACTTATTTAAGACTTAATGAAAGCCCTGAATGTTCGATATATTCAAAGTGAAACAAAAAAACAATCGAGGCCGTCACGTAATTCGAACAGATAGAATTTCCAAAACTGCATAAATCGGATTAACAGTTGCCCGAATCAACTTCTATAGGAGAATTTATCGAACGCCACAAAAACACAATTATAAGCGAAGAATTTGCCGGAAAAGTTGAAAAAATTTAAAAAATAAAAAACGCTGCGGAAAATACTCTCCGCAGCGTTTTTGTTTTAAAATTTCGCATATATCCATTATCGTGCAAAAGAGACGGCTCGTTTTTCGCGAATCACGGTCACTTTTATTTGTCCGGGATATTGCATTGTATCTTGAATTTTTTGAGAAATGGCGAACGATAATTCGTCGGCGTTATCGTCCGTCACTTTATCGCTTTCTACAATAACGCGCAATTCTCTGCCGGCTTGCATCGCGTAGGCTTTTTGTACACCGTCGTGCGACATCGCTATTTCTTCCAACTCATTCAATCGTTTCAAATAACTTTCCAAAATTTCGCGTCGCGCACCCGGACGCGCACCCGAAATGGCATCACAGGCTTGCACAATCGGTGAAATAATGCTGTTCATTTCTATTTCATCGTGGTGCGCACCGACAGCATTAATTACCGCCGCGTGTTCGTTATACTTCTCTGTCAGTTTCATACCGAGCAATGCGTGCGACAATTCCGTTTCTTCGTCCGCCACTTTACCGATATCGTGCAACAAACCGGCGCGCTTGGCGAGTTTTATTTGTTTCGGTGTCATACCCAATTCCGAAGACATCAGTGCGCACAGATTCGCGGTTTCGATAGAGTGTTTCAATAAATTTTGACCGTAAGACGAACGGTAACGCATACGACCAACCATGCGCACTAATTCGGCAGGCAAACCGTGGATATCCAAATCTATAACCGTGCGTTCGCCGATTTCGACGATTTGCTCTTCGAGTTGTTTTTTAGTTTTCGCAACCACTTCTTCAATACGCGCCGGGTGAATACGTCCGTCCGCGACCAATTTTTTCAGCGACAAGCGCGCCACTTCACGGCGTACAGGATCGAAAGAAGAAATGACAATCGCTTCAGGTGTATCGTCAACGATAATTTCCGCGCCGGTAGCAGCTTCGAGCGCGCGGATATTTCGCCCTTCGCGTCCGATAATTTGGCCCTTCATTTCATCGCTGTCGAGATTGAAAACCGATACCGTATTTTCTATCGCAAACTCCGCGCTCATGCGTTGTATAGCTTGGATTACGATTTTTTTCGCTTCTTTACTTGCGTTGGCGTTAGCATTGGCAATGGATTCGCGCATAATTATCATCGCTTCATTTTCCGCTTTTCCGCGAACGGCTTCCAGCAAATGATCTTTTGCTTCTTGCTCCGTCAAATTCGACACGCGCTCGAGTTCTTTGATACGCAATTCATTGGCGGCATCCAAATCTTCTTTGCGTTTGGCGATGATGACGAGTTGTTTGTTCAAGTTTTCGCGGATACTTTCCGTTTCAGTTTTATTTTGCTCTAAATCGGCTTTTTGCTTTTTTAATTCTTCTACATGGCTCAAGTGCGCTTGATAGGTATTTTTAAATTCCGCTTCTTTGCTCACCACTTCCATTTCGCGATCTTTAAATTCGAGCGTTTGTTTGTTCTTAAATGTTTCAAACTCCGACTTCATCAGACTGAATTTTTCGCGCGCTTCCTGAATTTTTTGGTTTTTTATCAGTTCGTTTTTTATTTCCGCTTTTTCTATCAAGTTTTGTACTTTAGCATTGGCTTCATTCAATTTCGATTGTGCTTCGCTCGATTTCGATTTTGCTTCGCTTAAAAGCCGTTCAGCCGTTGACTTGGCTTCTTTTACCGTTACTTCGCCGGTCGAGTTGGCGCGGTTTATCAGTTCTTGTGCTTTTTGTGCATTTAATTTTTGAATTAGAAAAAAGCCTGCCGCACCACCTGCAATTAGCCCCAATATCACTCCCAAAATACTCATCATAATTTTAATCGTTTTAAGTTTTAGAAAATAGGGTTCATCAGTGACCGGAAGCGGATGGTCGGTTTAAACTAACAACTGACCACGTACCACTGTAAGACCACTGAATATGACAAACCGTTTAGTTGAGTTGCGAATTTTTCGGACGAAAAAGCAGAAGTAAATGTCAGTTGACTGTTTGGTTGATAACAACTCAGCAAACAATTAACTGAAACACGGGCAGGAAGAAATCAGTTATCATTAAGTGCAGACGTTACCAAATTTTCTAGGCGGTAAAGCCGGTCATTTAATGCAGTATCATTGAGCGACGGTTTGGATTGTGCTTTGTGTAAGTCAACGGCATAAGTTAATAAAGCCATGGCTACACAATCTTGACGGTCTTTTGCGGAGTAGGTATTTTGGAACAACGTAATCGTATCATTCACTTCACTCACTATACGCCGGATAACGGCTTCATCGCCCGCTTTTATTTTCAGCGGATAAGGGCGCGAAGCAATCAAAACTGTTATTTGAGTCGTGTTATCGGACATAAATCAGTAATTTTTTAACCTCTCTATACATTCATCTATTTCAAAAATGCATTTATCAATCTCCTGTTTAACCTGATGATTTCGTGCCGTCACTTCCGAGTTGTTATTATCTTTTTCAGCCAAAAGTATTTTCAACCCGTTAATTTCATTTTTCCGCGCTCCTAATTCGGCATTTAAAACCGAATTGCATTGCTCTGTTTGTGTGATATTTTGTTTCAAAGCGACATTTTCGCGGCGCAAAGCATTAAATCGCGCCGTTAGAATCAAAACGTTTTGTTCAATTCTGCGAAGAGTTTCTATCATAGTTGCCGCTTATTCTTATTTTGAGTGACTCCGGAGAAAATTATTAACACTTTACATGATGCAAAAACTATCCCAAAAAGAAAACATCAAATCTAAAACTTCACACAAAACCCGGAAAAATAAATAGTTATCGTTATTGTATACGCTTTGTCTAACGAAATAAAAATTAATTTGTTACCGTTAAGGTTTGTCAAACGCAAATATAAATCTTATTTCCGGTTTTTTTACAAAAAATTATTTTTTCATACCGATTCAGTTACTTTACAAGACATTTAAAGAAAACAGTACCTTAAAAAATCTACTGCCAAACCGGCAGAAAAATATCGCCGGCAAACATTTTGAGTAATGTAGGTATTGTGAATAAATTACTGAAATATTTAAGAAAGACAATTATGACAAATAACGAAGAATTAAATCAAGAGGAGATGATTCATCCGGCATCTTACGATGCGCCGGAAACGGTAGATACAATAGCTACAACCGAAAAAGAACCGGATGCGGAAACGGAAGAATTAAAATCTCGTATACAGGAGTTGAAAAATAAATTATTATATCAGCAAGCCGAATTTGATAATTTCCGTAAACGCACACAACGCGAAAAAATAGAAATTATACAAACGGCTGCGCGTGACACTATGACAGGCGTTTTGCCCGTTCTCGACGATTTTGACAGAGCCGCGAAAATTGCGCCATTGACGGAAGGCATGAACTTGATTTATCAAAAATTATCCTCTGCGCTCAAAAGTAAAGGTTTAAAAGAAATGGAATCCGCCAAAGGCAGTGCGTTTAATCCCGACGAACACGAAGCGATTACGGAAGTCCCCGCCGGCGAAGAATTCGTCGGGAAAGTGGTGGATACGGTTGAAAAAGGGTATTTGCTCGGCGATAAAATTATAAGACACGCTAAAGTCGTAGTAGGTAAATAATGCTGAATTTTTTAATGTTGGACGCGAAATCTCAAAAAAACTGGCATTTGGCATTTACAATTTAGCATTTAACATTTAGCATTTAGCATTAATTAAAAAGATCAATGTCAAAAACAAAAAAAGATTATTACGAAGTACTGGGCGTATCCAAATCAGCAGATGAGGTGGCTATGAAAGCGGCTTACAGAAAATTAGCGATGCAGTATCACCCCGACAAAAATCCGGGCGACAAATCGGCAGAAGATAAATTCAAAGAAGCGGCGGAAGCTTACGAAATCCTGAGCAATCCGGATAAAAAAGCCAAATACGATAGGTTCGGACACGCCGCCGTTGATGGCAGTATGGGCGGTGGCGGAACGCAAGGCGGTTTCAACAACGTAGATGATATTTTCGGCGCGTTTCAAGATATATTCGGCGAATCTTTTTTTAACGGCGGTTCGCAAGGCGGCAGACAAGGCGGAGGAGTAGCGCGCGGTACTAATTTGCGTATTCGAGTGAAACTGACGATCGAAGAGATAGGCACGGGCGTAACAAAAAAAATAAAAGTCAGAAAACAATTGGCTTGCAATACTTGTCATGGTTCAGGCGCGAAAGATGCCAACTCGGTTTCAATTTGTACTACCTGTAAAGGTTCCGGATATGTGCGCCAAGTGCGCAATACTTTTTTAGGTCAAATGGCGACGACTGCTCCTTGTGTGACTTGCAAAGGTTCAGGTCGTATGGTGACGGCGAGTTGCTCGACGTGTAAAGGCGAAGGGACGGTGTCGGGAGAAGAAATGATTGAAATCAGTATTCCGGCAGGTGTCAGCGACGGTATGCAATTGCAAATGAGCGGTAAAGGCAACGCTGCGCCGAAAGGCGGTGCGCCGGGCGATTTAATTATCAGCATTGAAGAAATTCCGCACGAGCATTTTCACCGCGAGGGTATGAATATTCATTATGAAGCTTTTTTGAATTTTGCGGACGCTGCTCTCGGCACGAGTATTGAAGTACCGACGATTGACGGGCGAGTGCGCCTGAAAATTCCGCAAGGTACACAAGCCGGGAAAGTGTTGCGCTTGGAAGGAAAAGGTTTACCGTCGGTTCAGAGTTATGGCAAAGGCGATCAATTGGTACACCTGAATATCTGGACACCGAAAAAAGTAAACGACGAAGAAAAATTGCTCTTGGAAAAATTGCGCGTTATGCCCAATCTGCAACCCAAACCCGAAAAAGACGATAAAGGCTTTTTTGATAGACTGAAAGATATTTTCAGATAAATTATTTTAGTCGGTTAGTCATTTTAGTCGGTTAGTCAAAACGTTTTGACTAACCGACTAACCGACTAACCGACTAACCGACTAACCGACTAACCGACTAACCGACTAACCGACTAAAATGCTTATCGCTGTCAACGCCCGTTTGCTGCTTGCCGGAAAATTAGAAGGCATCGGTTATTTTTCTTACGAAGTACTTAAACGTATTACGGCAGCACATCCGGAACATATTTTTTACTTTTTTTTCGATAGACCCTTCGATTCCGCCTTTATTTTTTCCCAAAATGTTGTTCCCTTAGTATTACAACCGCCTGCACGCCATCCTGTACTTTGGTTTTTATGGTTTGAATTTTCGGTATATCATGCGTTAAAAAAAATTAAAGCCGATATATTTTTTTCACTGGAAGGTTATTTATCATTGCGCTCGAAAGTTCCGACCGTGATGGTGTTGCATGATTTAGCGTATCTGCATCAGCCGGAAAATATGCAAAATGCACACTTGAATTATTTCAGAAAATATGTACCGCGTTTTATAAATCGCGCCGAAAAAATTGTAACAGTATCTCAATTCGTCAAACAAGATATTCTTTCCAATTTCCCGAATGTTTTACCCGAAAAAATTTCTGTTTGTTACAACGCTGCACGCGCCGGTTTTTTTCCTGCAAACACTGCCGAGAAGAAAAACGTACAAGATAAATTCGCGGAAAGCGCGCCGTATTTCATTTACGTCGGTGCCATTCATCCGAGAAAAAACATACACCGTTTAATTGCCGCTTTCGATGATTTCAAAATAAAATCCGGTGCAGAACATAAACTTTTGATAGTCGGGCGCATGGCTTGGAAAACCGATGCCGTAACGGCGGCTTATGAAAACGCGCAATTCAAAAACGATATTATTTTTACGGGTTATGTCGAAGAAGAAGATTTAAGAGCCTTGGTTGCTGCCGCTTTTTGTATGGTGTACATATCTCTTTTTGAAGGTTTCGGTATGCCGATTATTGAAGCGATGCAATGCGGTGTACCGGTTATTACTTCCGATACATCAGCTTTACCCGAAATAGCCGGCGGTGCCGCATTGTGCGTTGACCCTTACGACATAGAAAAAATATCGGAAGCAATGTTTTCACTTACAAAAAATGAAAGTCTGCGACTTGCACTCATCGAACGCGGTAACCAACGCGCTTCTGATTTCAGTTGGGATAAAACGGTGGGAGAATTATGGAAAATTTTGTTGCACGACAAAAATTAATTATCCCCTTTTCTTTTCGCGCCGATACCGCTGTGCATAAATTAGGAATATCGTCATCAGAGGTGAATCCGACTCGAGAGAAGTGAGGTGTATTTTTTCTCTGAAAAACTCGGCGCAGCCAAATTTTTTAGAGAAAAAATACACCTCACTCCATAAAAACCTCTCATGCAGAGCGAATATATAGCGAAGCGTGAAACAGCCCGGAAATAGTTATCACCGCACTTTTTACAGCAAGAATTATTTTCTGTAATGAATTTGACAACCGATGGATTTGTTTTCCGGTTGCGTTACAGGTTTAAATGCCAATATTTCTTCCAAGGCTTTTTCTACAAAAGGTTTTGCTTTTTCAGGATGTTCGCCGTTATCGTCTATGCCGCCACTGTATTTCACGATCCATTGATTGTTTTCTTTCGCAATAATAAAAGCATGAGGTGTTTGGTCGGCACCGAAATTTTTTCCTACTGTTTGGCAACCGTCTTGTAAATATGGGAAATTAAAACGTTCGTTCAACGCTTTTTGCTGCATGAGTACGAAACTTTCTTCTTCGTACACAACACTGTCCATAGAATTTACGGCAAGGAGCGGAAAACCAAGGGGTGTAAATTTTTTATTCAGCGCATTCAGCCGCTGCGTATAAAGTCGCGCAAACGGACAATGATTGCACGTAAAGACAACAATAAAACCATTTGCATTTTTAAACTGCTCTAAAGAAACGTCTTTCCCGTCTATGTTTTTGAGTGAAAAATCGGTAATAATTTTACCGGAAAATTCAGGCGAAAATCCGGTATTTTTCACGAAACTGCACAACGTCATCAGCAGAAATAAAATCGGAATAAGTTTGATAATTTTCATTTTTTTTATTGTTTGACGAATTTTTGAATACTGAGGGATTTTGTTTGCTTATCCATTAATTGCACGACGTACGCGCCGGCAGAAAGCGCGGAAATATCAATCCCTTTATCTATTTCAGGTTGCGGTAACATCATTACTGCTCTTCCGGCAATATTTCTGACGGTCACGTAATATACTTCAACACCCGGATCTTGCAATTTAATAAATACGCGATTACTCGCCGGGTTCGGAAACAAAGTGAAAGATACATTGCTTTGCTGAATATCTTGAACAGCCGTTGTACTCGTTACCACAAATTGTCCCATCATACCGCCATCTTCATGTCCGGAAAAATGGCAGTGATACATATACGGATGCGTTGCATCGGCGTAGTCATCAAATTTTGCAACAAAGCTGACCGATTCCCCTCTGGGCAAATAAAAATTATCTTTCCAGCCCGATTCATAAGCGTTGACTGCACTTGCGCTGCCGTTTCTATCCACGATTTTGAAAGCAATGTCGTGGATGTGAAAAGAATGTCCGAAAATATTATTGTTTGTTACCGTCCATTTCTCGATAGCATTTAGTTTAACGGTTTTGTTTATGTTGTTTAAAACAAATGCCGTATTGTCGAAAGAAAACTCGGCAAGCCCGACACCGGTACCTTTTGTGACATTAACCGTTTTAGTTACGGTAGCATCTGCGGCAGTCCAATAAATGTTATTGACGAGGGTTGTCGGCACGGATGTTATTGGGTTGGCGGTTGTAGCCGACACATTAATGTGCAAAATGTTAAAGTCTTTGTTGTTCAAAATACTGCCGTTCAAACCGGATTGAATGGGTTCGGCACCCGGAAAACCAAACGGTAATCCCGAATTATAGGCTTTCAAATCTAAACTTGAACCGACTGCGTCGCTTCCCAGATCAACCAAAATTTCTACCCGCTCACCCACCATTATCGGCACTCGTGTTACGGCTAAGGGCGTATTTATTAATCCTTGATCATTAGTGATGATATAGAATGTTCGGTTATCACTAAAACCTAAATTGTAGCCGCGTTCTATATCCGCATTTAAAATTCTTAATCTGACGAATTGTTTCGGTAAACTCACTTGCGGACTCATTGTACCGTTAACGAGCATAAAATCGCCGTATTCACTGATTGTTTTATTGTCAGTAATTGTAAAAACATTTCCTGTTGTGTAACTTCTACTTGTCAACGCCAAGGGTATATCATCAATACCGTAAGTGCGCGGCAATTTTAAAGCTGCTTCTTGTGCATCTCTGATAATGATAAATCCGCCGATGCCTTTCGTAATTTGTTGTAAAGTCATTTGATGCAAATGCGGATGATACCAGTAGGTAGAAGCATTATTAGCAATTTTCCAATACGGTTGCCAAGTTGTTCCGGGCGGAATAACTTGGTGTGGTCCGCCGTCCATAACTGCCGGCAAGTGCATACCGTGCCAATGTAAAGTAGTAGAATCGTTTAATTTATTTTTGACGTTCATGTGAACGGTATCGCCTTTGTTAAAAAACAAAGTAGGTCCCCAGAATTTGCTGTTATTAATGCCGCCCGTAATCGTTTGATTGCCGGTGCGCATTTGAGCGAAAGTGTCTTTAATAATCAGATTAAAATTTGTTCCGGAAATGGTATCGGGAATCCATAAGTTGTTATAGGTCTGTGCTTTTGTCGTGTAGGCTATCATTAAAAGCAATAGCACAAAAAGGAAATTTTTTTTCATTTTGAATCAGATTTTTGAATTAAATTTAACAAAACAGTAAAAATAAAAAAGACGAAAAATTATTTCTCCGGAGGTATGTCTAACGTGTAAAAAATAATTATTAATTTAGAGCTTAATGCCTTAATGTTGAAATTTACCATTTACTCAAAATAATTTTTTCAATTTTCCGCCCACCGTCTCCTTCAATTTTCAAAAAATAAATACCTGCATCTAAATTGTTGGTATCCATTGAAATAACTTTATTGTATTGAGTACTTTTAAATACTTGGTTTATCAAAACCCGACCTTGAATATCGGTGATTTGTACCGTAAAATTTTTTGAAACATCGGATACTTCAAATTGAATGCTGTTATTCGTAATCGGGTTGGGAAAAACTTTGACAGCGAAATTTCCGGTCTCCGTTTCTTTTACAGCTGTCGTTGTGTTGGTCGTATTTCCGCGCACACAAATAACGGATAAAAGAGCGGTTTTTAAATCGTAAGTAGTGATGCCGAATTGTGTACTCAAATACCACGCTTTGGCGGTTTGGTTGGGCAATGACGTAGATGACCAATATTTTTTTACGCCAATGGTGCTGAAAAAAACTGTGGATACCGATGGATTTACAAGCTTTTCATCATTAATGGATTGCAGTTCTTTAATATTCGGTAAACGCCAATCAGAGGAACCGGCGAAGGATAAATTTTCTGCATAAACTAAGGCGGATTCCCAAGAAATTGTATCCGGTTTCAGTATTTTTTGCCAAGTCAAGCCGGTCAGATTGTCCGTAACTGTGCCGTTGCGGTTATCCGTAAATTGACCGGCAATATTTGCAGGTGTTTTAACATCCCTGACTGCTCGTACATGAAATTTTTTTGTACCGCCCGCACTCACTGTTTCGGATTTAGGATGATTCCCGACTCCGCCTCCGGCATTAGTGCACCAAATTTTTGTTGAATCATTGGCTTGTTTGTCGGAAGTCCACCAATATTCCGCAGCCGTTGTCGTGAAAAAAGTATTGTCTAAAGCGGGATTAACGCGTTGATGATTTAAAATGCTGAACGATTCGTGAGCTGTCGGTAAACGCCAATCTTTAAACCCCGCCAAAGTCAAAGTATTCACATAAATTCTTGCATTTTCAATTGTCATTTCGCCGCCGTCGGTTTGTTGCCACAGTAATCCGGTGACAGTATCGGTTACAGTGCCGTTATTATTCGTTGTAAAAAAAGGCGGATTTATAGTGTAATCGGCATCTTCGCCGAAAGTGGAAGTATAAATACCCGTTTGTCCGGTATCCGGCAATTTGAGCATCGTTTTTTTTACGGTTTGTCCGAACGAGGCACAAAAAACAAAAAATAAAACGGAAACGAGTTGTATTTTTTTTATATTCAGCATGAAATTGTTACGGATTGAAATTATGCGGCGATTACTCGATCATCAATTTCTTAGTCAATTGAGCAAATGAAAATTGAATTTTTATAAAATAAATGCCGGAAGTAAAATTCGGTGTTTCAATAAAATTTTTATAGCCGTTAATTTTTGAAACTAATTTGCCTTGCATATCCAAAATGGTAATGCTATTAATATCGTTGAAATTATAAGGGCTGCTTAAATCCAATGAAAAACCGGATTTAGCCGGGTTCGGATAAATTTTAATAAAACTTTCATTCAAAAATATATCATCAACATCGGTAGACAACGAACAAATTTGTGCAGTGAAATTTGAAGTTGTAGTGTTGCCGGTGGGCGAAACAAAATTGAAAGTATATGCACCGGCATTTGTCCAACTGTAATTAACGGTATAAGTTTGATTGTTCAGTGTATAAGTCAAACTATACGCATTGGTGCCTGTTGATGGATCATTTATAATCACGGCACCGTTTAAAGGCGCACCCGCCTGACGAATCGGCTTAGTTTGTGCTTGCGGTACAATTTGGTCTGTCGAATCTTTTGTAACAACGCCCACCATATTACCCACCATATACGGATAGGTTTTGGTGCCATGATAATGATAAACGCCTGTTAAATTATGTCCGTGATTGGTGTCTAAAGTTTTCATTAAAGTACCGTCTGGTTCTTGATTACCGTAAACGGCAAAACCATCTAAAGCAAAAGCAATCGGTAGAATATCAGCATTAATACTATCCAAACCCAAAGGAGCGATATGGTAATGATAATCATCTGCTCTGCCGCAATGTCCGCCGTATTTATCCAATTCACCGATGAGATACGAATCTTCACCGCGATTATTCAGCGCATTGAATACAGGAATACCATTAGCAGCAATACCAATCGCGCCTTTAAAAAAATTTTTAGCTGTCGGTATCGGCGTTACAGCAACGACCGGATTGAGCGGAATACTCCACGCGTTTGCGCCCGTATAACATTGCGGAATCGGGAACTGTTGTTGCCAAGATGTTATGCCGGACATCATCGGGTGTGTCGGCAAACCTAAACCCTCCACATAAAAATATTGATTATCCCAATGCGTTTTTACATTCGGTTTGAACGGTGAAAATACCGAATCAATGAATTTCGGATCAGTACCCAAAAGTAATTTTGTTCTAAAGCTAAAAAAAGCACTGCATAAAATTAATATTGCAAAATAATAGTTTAACTTGATTTTTATGAGTCGGAAAAAAAATAACGCGCCACTAATCGCAAAAAATCCGAAAGCCAACCACATACTCTTATAAAATAAACCCATCCAAGCATCGGATTTTATTTCAGCCGGTGCGTTTAATTTTTCAATTTGCTCAAACTTTTGAACGGCATATATTTGATCATTTGGTGCTAATGCCGACAAAGGATATTTTAAAACCTGCTGTTGCGCATCTTCGAGATAAATAATCCGGTTTTTCAACATCAAAAAATAGGCTTCTATGGTTTTATGCGCTGATGTTATTTGCCAAGTTTTGAGTGAAGTTTTTTCATGATCAAGTCCCGGATGTGCATTCAAATTTAAACAAAACACAGAAAAGCAAAAAAGCGGAAAAATTCTGATCATTTTAATTTAGGCCTAAAATTTTTTTGAATTGAAATAGATATTGTTTGTTATCCGGTAATTAAACCTGTTTAAATTCCTTCATCTACTTATGTCGTTGCCTTACGGGGGTTAAAAGATTAGAAGTCGGAAAATTATTTATCCGGCGGCGGCGGCGGTTTATTTCTTTGCCGCGGCTGGAAATAGTCGCGCATCTCAATTACGAGTTCATCTAATTTTTTCAATTGTTCTTTAGTGCAAATACTTTTGAGTTGTTGTGCTTGCTCTAAACGGCACATTTGGGTGAGGTATTCGTATTCGGCGATACGGCGGGCGATATTTTTTACAAGTAAAGTATCGGTTTGCTCATTGAACATCAACCGATTCATGGAGTCGCGACGTACTCTTACTTGTTGTTGCAAGATTTCTTCTTTTTCAAAAAATTCTACTCTGATTTTCTTTAAACTTTCGGCTTGCATTGGCGTTAATTGCAGCTCTTTGGTTAAGATAGCTGTTAATTTATTAATCTCCGGCTTCGGTGGTCGTCCGTTATTATCCAATTTATCCCACCATTGAAAACCAATAGAAACGACATTCAGGAATATCAAAACAACAACTAAGCGCGTAAGTAATTTGTTTTTTGAAAAAATATCCATAACAATTATTTAATTAATTAATTAAAATCGCCGAAGAAATATATGCCAACTTACTATTGTTCTCTTTTTCGTGGGCTGATTGCCAGCTTTTGGCAGAAGATAAAACATTGGCAATCAAAAATATCGCTGCTATACCCCAAATTAATTTCGTATTAAATTTCTCATTTTGTACTTCTTTGAAGCGATTGAGTTTTTGACGCAACCCGAGTTCCCACGCGGCAGATGGCTCGATGGAACTCAAATTATCCCACTGTTTAAGTATGTCTCTTTCTTTGTCCATATCCGGTTAGAAGACTTTAATAACGAATACCGGCGGCTACCGTAAAAAAAATGATTTTAAATTTATTTTCGCTCTGTAAATCAAAGAATCAACACCGGTTGAGGTGGTTTGCATAATTTCGGCAATTTCCGGCTGAGTATAGCCTTCGATTTTACTGAGCGTCAAAGCAATGCGTTGATTGTCCGGTAATTTGTTTAAAGTATCTAAAAGGAGCGTGTAATCTTCGTCCTCTTGTAATTTTTTATCGGGTCTTTCTCCACCCGAAAGCCAATGCACAACCTCTTCCATATTCAAAGTTTTACCCAAAGATGTAATGCGCTTTTTGCGGTTCTGTTTTTTAATTTCATCCAGCGATTTGGTAACAGCTATTCGATAAATCCAAGAATTTAACTTTGCATCTCCTCTGAATTTTTTAATAGCGTGATACACTTCAATAAATACTTCTTGCGATACATCTTCTGCATCTTCCCTGTTAAGCAGAAATCGGTAGCATATATTGATCACATTTTTTCGGTAAATGGCTATTAATTCAGTAAAAGCATCACTGTCGCCCGATTGAAGTAGAAATAAAAATTTGACATCGGTCATAATAGCTTCATGCAGGCATTGATTAAATACTATCGGATAATTTAGAAATCAAGATAATCGTTTTGAAGATTCAACTTGTCGGCGAAAAAAATGCGGCTTTTCATTTTATTATTTTACCTACACGAGGTGCGAAGAATAAAAGTTACGGCGATACGCTTAGAAATGAAATCTCAATAAGGTACTTATTGAGATTTCATTCCTTATTTTGTAATTAATAATTATTTTTAAGTAAATTTGTGCCATACAAAAATATAATTCATGAGTGAGTCTAAGGATAAAAAATTCTATACTACAACTAATTGGACACCTTGGTTGGCAATCGGTATTTTCCTATCGTCTTTCTTTTTCAGCATCGTGAGTAATCCTTGGATATTGGTAATACTTATTTTTTCATGTTTTTTACCGGCATTAATTGTCGCCTTTGCATTGAAAACTTATTTTCTCATAGAAAACAATATGCTGAATTTGTATTACGATCGACCTAACGGTAATTATGATACGCCCGAAGAGGAGCTTTCCATTGATATAAAAGATATAAAAGTGGTGCGCAAAGTAGGCAAATCTGTCGTATTGAAATTGAGCACCGGTGAATCCGTTGCGCGCCGCGTAAAAAATGCAGATGAATTTGTAGGTATTTTGGCAAAAAACAGCCCTTCAATTTCTATTGTAACTTATTGATTATTTTCAATTATTTAGCAGTTGCCATGTCCTTATTCAAATAAACTAAATGATCGTTCTTTATACAGGCTGTTTTTGCTTCGCAAAAATTCGCGCCGATGATAGAATTTTATGGATCGGCGGAATTTTTTTTAATTTTTATGCGGCTTTGCCGCATAAAAATTAAAAAAAATTCCGCCGATCCTCTCAAGTCCTCTGCCGGCGAAGCCGGTAAAATAAAAGAACGATCATTTAGTTTATTTGAATAAGGACGCGGTATTATGACAGAAAAATTGGGGGCTTCAGCCATTTTATGTGCTACCAATTACTTTGAAAAGGCTAAAAGTCCTAAAATCTGAAATTTTCATTTGTACACGCGCTAAAAGACGTGGCAATTGCTAAATATTTACGATTTTTTCTGAAAAATCGTAAATCCAAAACCGTAAATCGCAAATCCTAAATCGAATTGAAACTCCACCGTCTGCTCGTTGAAGCCGTTATTGTTGCACTCACCGATATTTTCAAAAAAAATCTATATGCTGAAAGGGTCGTTGAACGTACTTTGCTCAGCAACTCGAAGTGGGGTGCACGTGACCGCGCTTTTATTGCCGAAACGATTTACAATTGTGTGCGCAATATGAGACTGTATCATTATTTGCGCACAGAAAACGATAAATTCCTTCCGGAAGACTTTACTCGAAAAAATTTTGAAGACATTGTGGGTATAGCTTTAATCCTTCGCGGTGCCGACACTCAAAATTTTCCTGAATTCTCTGATCTCCGTAAAGATATTTTAGAAAAGTCGGTGAGTCGGTTAGTCGGTGAGTCGGCGAGTCGTTCACAAGACGATACGAACCGATTTAAAATTCTTTACTCTATGCCCGATTGGTTGTTTGAAATCGGCGAAAAAGAATTAGGAACAAATATTTTTGAAAAAGAAATGACGGCACTCAATCGCCCGACCGATTTAGTGATTCGCTGCAATACTTTAAAAATCGGCATTTCGGATTTACAAAAAAAACTAAGTGATTTAGGTTGGCAATCGCACACCACACTGTTAACGCCCGATGCGTTGGTACTGGAAAAACGCGGGAATATTACAGCGACCGATTTGTTCAAAACCGGCTTTTTTGAAATACAAGATGCCGGCAGTCAACTCATCGCACCGTTTTTAAAAGTCGAACCCGGAATGTTCGTCGTAGATGCGTGTGCCGGTGCGGGCGGAAAATCTTTGCATTTAGCGACACTCATGCAAAATACGGGTAAAATAATGTCGATGGATACCGAAGTGCGCAAATTGGAAGAGTTGAAAAAACGTGCCGTGCGCAACGGAATAACTAATATCCGGATTTCGGATGCTTCAAATGCGCTTCTTCCGAAATCCGAAATCCGAAACCCGAAATCGGCTGACAGGTTACTGCTTGATGTGCCGTGTTCGGGTTTGGGTGTGTTGCGCCGTCATCCGGATACGAAATGGAAACTATCGCCTCAATTTTTAAATGACATTCGCGATACGCAACAAAATATTTTAAAAAAATATTCGGAAATGCTCAAAGCCGGCGGAAAAATGGTGTACGCGACGTGCAGCATTTTGCCGTCCGAAAATCAAGATCAAGTAAGGATTTTTCTCGAAAATAATCCGCAATTTCAGTTAGAAGATGAACGTACCGTTTCGCCCGCCGCCGACGGCTTCGATGGGTTTTATATGGCGCGACTCAATAGATCTGACAATTTTTAAAATCGCGAACTTAAACCCTCAATATACATCTCCACTAATAATCTTGCCCTTGTTGATCCTGTCCACCTTGTTGTTGTTTTTTATCTTTTCCGCGTTTGAACAAATTCGCATCTACTTTACCGAACGGAATTTGAATAGCTATCCGGAAATTGCGCACATCCCGGCGGCGTAATTGCTCTTGCGTATAATTTGGTAATTGATAAACGATAACTTGTCTGCGCGAGTCGAAAATATCGTTTACGCTTAAAATTAAACTGGCGGCGTTGTGGAAGAACGATTTTTTTACCGAAATATCTGCATACGCTAAGGCTTTTCTGTAACCTTGCACGTCGACAGTTTGGCTCTCGTAATTGGTGTTCAACTGAACAGTAAAGTTTTCGGGAAATTTATATGTTAAGCCGAGTTTAGCGAAATATGACCAAGATGATTTTGTAAAAGTATCCACTGCAATACTCACGTTGAAAAGATTGAAATTGCCCAGAACATCGAAATTTTTTGTCACCGCGAATTTCAAAGTATTATCCCAACCGTAGCGGTTATCGTGCTTACCATTGACCCATTGCGTAATTAAAACGCTCGGATCGGTAACGGATGGTGTTGCCAACGTTTTTAAAGTGTTGGTTTCAATTTCGTAGTACAAAGTAGAAAGCCAAGTGTGCGCACCGAACGTTTTATTCAAATTGAGTTCCATTTTGTTATTAAACTCCGGTTGCAAATTCGGGTTGCCGATACGGATATTTTGCCTGTCGTTATTTTGTACACCAGCCGATAATTGAAACTGATTCGGGCGTTGTATTTTACGGCTAAAATTAAATCCCCATTCCGTTTGTTCATTTATCTGTTGACCGATAGAAAAAGACGGGAAAAGCGTATTGAAAAACCCGGTTTTTAAAGGATAACTGTAACCGAACGTTTCATTCGATAAAATATTCGAACCGCTCAAACTGGATTGCTCGAAACGCAAGCCGGCTTGATAATTAATATTGTGTTTGAGTTTACTCGAATACAAAATGTAAGCCGCATTTACGGTTTCCGTTGAATTGGAAACTTGCGACAGCAACGGGTCGAGCGAATAACCTATCTCATCACTGTAGTTACGCGTGAAGAAATAACCTTGCGAACGAAAATTAGTAAAACTGCGCAAACCGGTCTCTATTTTCGTAGAATCGTTAATCGGGTTCGTAAAATCCAATTGAGCTGTCAATTGGTTACCGACCGAACTGCCGTTAATAATATCTTTTTCGGGAAAATGTAATTGTACGGCACCGGTGTTTGTGAACGAAGATGTAAACCAATTGGCTGCATTCGACGACCAATTGTGGTTGTAAACGGCGGAAAAAATAAGCGACTCGCCTTTTTTGACATAAGTTTTTTTCCAACCCATTTCCGCACCGATATTGTTGAAATTATTCAAAGGCGCAGTTATGCGCTCGCCGTATCCGGTGGTATCTTTTTTGTAATTCAGATATTCATAATATTGGTCGGAAGTGATATTGAATTCACCGGCAGAGAAATTGGCGCCGAAAGTCAAAGTATTGCGCACATCCGCATTGTAAGCCGCCGTGAAGCGCGCATTTTGAAAAACATTTACAAATTTTACATTCGTATTTTGATTGAAAAATGTTGAATCTAAGTTACCCGGCGTTGTACGATAAGTGTATCCTGTTGTCGGTGTATGGTTAATATTCAAGTTGTAAAACAATCCTAAACTCCATTTACCTTGATTCAAATTCAAGTTCGCGGTAGCATTATAGCGTTCGGGCCAACCCATGCCTAAGCCGATCATACCGTTGTAACCGGCTTTTCTGTTTTTTTTCAGCACCAAATTCAGAATACCGCCTGTTGATGAAGCGTCGTATTTTGCCGATGGATTTGAAATAACTTCTACCGTTTCGATTTGATCCGCCGGAATTTGTGCGACGCTGAGCATTGTCGGTTTACCGTCCACAAAAATAGTTGGCGAGTTATTGCGCAATTTCACATTGCCGTCGGCATCAACAGTGACTGAAGGTACGTTTTTCAAAACATCTTCGGCAGTGCCGCCGGTTGCACTCAAATTTTTATCTACATTAAAAACGCGCTTTTCAAGGGATAAAACAACTTGCGCTTTTTCCGCCGTAATTTCCACGCCTTTCAATACTTCAACATCTGATTCCAAACTGATGTTGCCGGCATCTTCTTCGGTGTTATCGGGTGTAAGTCTGACGATTTTTTCAAAATCTTTATAACCGACAAAAGTTATTTTTAATTTCAAGCCGCCTATCGGTAAAGCCGTGGCGTTAAAATCGCCGTTATCTTCGCTCAAACCACCGCCGACGAGTGAATCTTTTTTATTGGCGTTTTTAAAAACCGTGACGGAAGCAAATGCGACGGGTTGTTTGGTTTTTGCATCTATCAGTTTTCCGAAGAGCCTGCCGATGCTCGGCATTTTTCCGTTGCCGGCGGACATTCTCTGTCCGCCGCCGGCACCGGGTTGTTGCGCAAAAAGTGGTAGCGTAAATTGAAAAACGAAAATCGAAATAAAAGTCGTGGTGATGATCCTATGAGTCATATAAAAATTTTGTGCGCTGTGATAATAAAGAATTTATCATTTAACAACACAAAGTAAAGGCTGCGGAAAGTATGCGAGTAGGTAGAATAGATAAATCGGTGTTTTTACTCGACAAATGTCATTCCGGAAGCAAACAACAAACCAATCCGTTCAACAATCGCGGTTCAAAGAAAGTAGATTTCGGCGGCATAACACCGACAGTATCTACAATGTTTCGGAAATCTCTTACTTGTATCGCGTATAAATAAAAAATTGCGTCGGTATCTTCGTGTTTCCGATTGGTTTTTTTTCGGGCGTCAGCGTCTTCGAGATATTCTATTTTATCCGATGAACGGACATCAGCGATGTCGAGTATTTTTTTTAAAACAATATCGTTGAACAATTCGGCATCGGTTAGAAAATTTTTTTCAGAGTTATTTTCTTTGGAAGTATTTTTTTCGGAATTATAATTCAATTGAAAAAATTTTTTTTGAAAAAATAAAATCATTTCATTTTTTTTTCGCGGCATTTTTTTTCTTGATAAAATTTTTATTTCAAAATTTTTCGAAATTTTTTCTAAAAAAATATCCGGCGTTAATCCGTTCAAATCTTTTACGACGCGGTGAAACGGTTTAATGCGCACATCATTAAAAGAAAAAAAAACGGACAGCAAAGGAGTGTTTTTATTTTGCCGATACAAAGTGCCGGCACTTGCCGCCCGATGATGTCCGTCGGCAATATAAACCGCCGGAATTTTTTCTTTGAAAAAAGCTTGAATAGTGCGGGTGTGTACCGGATTTTTTACAGCGCGTATTTCGTGCTTTACGCCTTTTATAAGGGCGGTTATAACGCCGGATTGTGTTTTTATTACTTCATCGTAAATTTCCGTAAGCGCATCCGCCGGCGGATGCAAGAGCAAAACCGGTTTTAAGACGGCGTTGTGCAGGCGCAGTAATTCAGTTTGTTTTTCTTCATTGCTAATGATGGTGTGTTCGTGTTTTTTTATTTTGCCGCTCAAATAATCTGCTACATCGGCGCAGGCGACTAACCCTGTTGCGTTGTATGCGCCGTCGGTGATGGTGTAAATATAAAAACTGTTTTCGGGCAAGGTGCGAATCAAGCCGTTTCGATAAAATTCGCCGAAAGAAAACTTGGCTTGGTCGAAGAAAGTTTCCGTATCCGGCAATTTTTCGAGTATCGGTATAAGGGCTTTAAACGGTGCGATGCGCATGAAAAAATAGTGATGGCTGTAGAAATATGTTTTCGGTTTCAGTCAAAAGATTGCGTCAACCAATCCGTTATTTGTTTTTCATTTTTATTGAAATTTACGCCTATACCGGTAATTTTTAAACATAATTACCTTTCAAATTTTCTTGAAGATTTGTACGCCTATCGGTAAGGTTCTTAATTCCACAACACAAAGCTGTGTTTTTTAATGCTAAACACTAAACACTAAATGCTAAATTTTTCATTTACTTAAACGTTTCTACGTTAAAAAATTCGTTACAGAACGCGTAATCGTGCGGAGTATTGGAGGCGACGATAGTCAGGCGTTGTATCGGTGGCGCATATTTTTCTAACAGAGTTTTATACCAATCAATACCTTTCACATCTAAATTGGTGGTTGGTTCGTCGAGCAGTAAAACCGGTGTATCCGAAAGTACGGCTAACCCAACACGCACGCGCTGTTTCATACCGCTCGAAAAAAAACGGATTTCTTTATCGGCGGTGTGCGACAAATCCAAAATATCGATGATTTCTCCGGCAGAAAAATTCCGAATAAAAGGTTTAAAACGCGCATGAAACGCGATGAGTTCGACAAGCGAATACTCTTCGATTAAATCAATATAAGGTGCGGCATAGCTGATGGTTTTATACACTGAATCGCCGGTAATTTTTTTATTTTGGTTATAAAACGCAACTTCGCCTTGTGTCGGTGATAAATGTCCACTCAAAATTTTCATTAACGTAGATTTTCCGGCACCATTTGCACCCAAAACGGCATAACGATTGTTACCATCGAATCGGACGTTCATGTTTTTGAAAATCCATTCATACCGAAACCGCTTACCGACGTTGTTTAAAATTATTTCCGGTATCAAAGATTAATCAATTACGAATTACGAATTACGAATTACGAATTATTTTCGTTTACTTATACTCCTAAAGAACCGGTTTGCTATAAAAATCAATTCGTCAGCAGTAACAAACCAAGTACCGTTAAAGCCATGTAAGATGCCATAGATACCGAACCCGGAAAATCTTTTGCAATGCGCATACCGAACAACAAAGATAAAAAACTGAGTGCGGAAAACATTAATCCCCAAAAAGCCCAAAGTGTATTGCCGTAAAACAATGCTGCCACACCGATTGCACTTAATATACCCGCGGTTAGTTCTAATACGGTAGAAACTGTGAGCAAAATACTCGCGAAGGGCAACAAAAATGTTTTTTTGAAATAATCGGTTATGTAAGTCACGTTGCCGCTTCTCTGAAAAACTTTATCCGTTCCGGATTGCAAAAACAAAACTGCCATGAACGCCGGTACTAACAGCTTCACGAGCGCACGCGCACTGTCTATATTATCGAAAAAGTGCATCATTTTGATTTATGGTTTTAAGTTTTAAGATTTATCTGATGCCTGAGCTTGAAATAGCTTGACATTGCGTATTTTTTTTAAAATGAGTTAATAATCGTTACAAAATCTTTTGCTTTCAGTGAAGCACCACCGATGAGTCCGCCGTCAACGTCGGGTTTACTGAATATTTCTCTGGCATTTGCAGCGTTGCAACTGCCGCCGTATAAAACAGGGAGGTTATCGGCAATTTTTTTTCCGTATTTTTTAAAGAAAATAGCACGTATAGCGGCGTGCATTTCTTGCGCTTGCTCCGGCGATGCCGTTTTGCCGGTGCCGATTGCCCAAATCGGTTCGTAAGCAACGACGATTTTTTGTATTTCATCATCAGATAAACCAAAAAGTTCGGTACGGATTTGTTTGGCTACGAATGCTGTGTGTGTCTCTTTTTCGCGTATTGAGAGCGGTTCGCCGCAACAGTAAATCGGTGTCATGTCGGCAGCCAATAAGTTTTTTATTTTTTGCGTAATATGCTCACTCGATTCGCGGTTAAAAGCACGGCGTTCGCTGTGTCCGACAATCACGTATTCCGTTCCCACACTTTTCAGCATTTCAACGGATACTTCGCCGGTATAAGCACCGGATGTTTCTTGATGCACGTTTTGCGCGCCGAGATGTAAATTTTTATTGCCTGCAATCAAACGGTGCGTCATTTCGGCGTAAACTGCCGGCGGACAAATCACTACTATTACATCGTCCGGTAATATTTGTGCCGCGATGTCTTGGACGAGAGATTGCGCTTCGCTCATGGTTTTGTTCATTTTCCAATTGCCGGCAACTATTTTTTTTCTGATCATTGGCTTATCGCTATTTGTAATTTTTATTTTGATTATTGAAGTTACTTATTCCGTAAAACGAAAACAAAATTAGTTAAATTTCCCATGATGCCAAGTTTTTTCTGAAAATTCAACTAAAGGCGTGTTTAATAAAACTGATTCTAACTTCTAATTTTTATCTCTAATCTTCTTTATTTTCTTTCATCTGTATCAAAAAAGAAAGGTCAAAACCGGTGTTACTGATTTTGACCTTTTGGCGGCCGGCTTTTTTTTCGCTGTCGTGTCGTTTGGTTTTCAGTCGCGCTTGCACAACACCGTTCGGTACGCGCGTTTCGCGCCGGGCTTTGGGTACGAAAAGTGCTTTTTCAATCATACGGATCAATTTTTTTTCAGCTTTCAATTTATTCGCCAATTGCGAACGTTCGGTTTGATTGACGGCACTGAGCAATCCTTCATTGGATATTTGCGATGCCAATTTTTCCGTCACCAACATTTTTTCCGCTAAACTGAATGCGGATGAACTTTCTAAATGAAAAAAGGCTTCGACCTTCGTTTC
The DNA here is from genome assembly GCA_038226035.1 of Chitinophagales bacterium. Classification (GTDB taxonomy): domain Bacteria; phylum Bacteroidota; class Bacteroidia; order Chitinophagales; family Saprospiraceae; genus JAAFJT01. Next base: position 213,211 of record JBBRQS010000006.1, read on the forward strand.
CACTTTGTTCACGTTTTGTCCGCCTTTACCGCCGCTTCGTGCGGTACGGTACTGCAATTCTTTTTTTAAAATTTCGTTATTCATTAAAGATTTTGGATTTACGATTTACGATTTTGGATTTTACAAAACATTAAGCGATAAAGGGTAGTAAGCTGATATTTTGCGCCATTTATCCAGTGCCTTGATGCCGGCGATTTCTGATTCACTTCAAACTCTTTGCGTACACCCGATAGAGACGTTGAAAATAAAATCGGTTGCTCAAAAATTAATTATTTTTTTCAATTGCGCCGTTACTACAATCGGCACCTTAAATCCTTTATTAAAACTTATCTTTGTATCGGAATGTTTATCCGGCATAGAATTAATTACGAATAGAATGGCGTAACGTAATTCGTATTTCGTAATTGACTTCTTAAATCGTAAATCCATTATGCGCGGTTCACTCAAATTAGCAACTGTTTTCGGTATACCCGTTTTTGTGCATTGGTCGTTTTCTTTGTTGTTGTTGTTTATTTTGTACACCGGTTGGACGCATCATATAGATGCGGGCGGTTTTGCGTTTCTGTTTCTATTTATTTTTTCGCTCTTTTTGTGCGTCATTTTGCATGAATACGGTCATGCTTTGTCTGCACGATATTACGGTGTACAAACGCGCGACATTACCATTTTGCCTATCGGCGGCGTAGCAAGATTGGATAAATTACCGCGTCAACCTTTTCAAGAGTTTATTGTAGCCATCGCCGGACCGGCAGTGAATGTGGTGATATTTTCAATTATTTATTTGTTGCTCTACGTCTTTTTTTCGTTGCATTACACGCTTTACGAACTCATTACGAGCGAGACGGACGAAATCGTTGTCGGGCACAAGGTCAGTTTTTTATTATCACTTTTGCAAGCTAATTTATTTTTGGTCTTGTTTAATATGATTCCGGCATTTCCGATGGACGGTGGTCGCGTTTTGCGCGCTTGGTTGTCGTCGGTTTTGGGCAGAGTGCGCGCTACGCGCATTGCCGCAATAATCGGACAAATAATATCCATCGGCTTCGTCGTCTTCGGCGTTATGAATGAGCAACCCGTTATGGCACTTATCGGTGTTTTTATTTTTTTTGCCGCCGCCAACGAAAACCGTTCAGTGAAAATGGAAGACGTGATGACGCGGCACACGGTTTCCAATATTTACAATACCGGCACCGAAAAATTACAAACTTCTACGCTCATCGGCGATGCGCAAATTTCATTGAAACAAAAAAATTGTGCCGGATTTATTGTTTTCGACGGCGATAATCAGTTGCGCGGTATTATTGAAGACGATGACATAAAAGGTGCTGTCACGAATAAAGATTACGAAAACCATGTGTCGGTTTATATGCGTCCGAATTTTTTTACTACCCGGCTCGACGAAAGCATCAAAGATTTATATAACCGTATGCAGAGTTCGCGACAGTATTTCGTACCCGTGATGAGTAATAACGAAATTGTCGGTACAGTTGATATTAACGCATTAGATGCATTTTCCAAAAAAAATTCAAAATATTTTCCGTGGCAGTAACTATTTAATTGCGAACTGCGAATTATTTTAAGCGGGTAAACAAAAATAAACCGGTTTAAAATATTTAAAATAACGTTTGTTAAGTAATTTACTGATGTTACGCACCACCTTGTTTAGTTTGCAGAGAAACTATCCGCGCGCTAAAGTAGATTTGACTGCCGCTCCTCCGGAGGAGCGGCAGTCAAATCTACTTTAGCGCGCGGAACAAGCAATATTTATGAGACTGTGCGTAACACCGGTAATTAAGTAAAAATAAACGAGGTTAAGATACATAAAAAAATCCGTTCATGCAAAATATCGATATTATATTAGAAGGTGCGATAAAGATTGCGCAAGTCGCCGCCGAAGCTATTTTGCAAGTATATTACCACGAAGCATTTCAGGTACAGATAAAATCCGACGCATCGCCTTTGACTATTGCCGACGAACGGGCGAACGATATTATTTGTAAAATGCTGATGGAACTCACGCCCGATATTCCGATAATTTCGGAAGAAAATATAGAAATCGAGTATCAAGAACGCCGGCATTTTAAATATTTTTGGTCGGTTGACCCTTTGGATGGTACAAAAGAATTCGTCAAACGAAACGGCGAATTTACGGTGAACATTGCGCTGCTCGAAAATAATATCCCGATATTGGGGGTTATTGCTGTGCCGGTGCAGCAAAGTGTTTATTATGCCGTAAAAAATAAAGGTAGTTACTGCATGAAAAACGGGGTGGTACAAAAAATAATATGCAGTATTTTCAGATTGACAGATACCGGTTTGCGCATTCCGATTTCCAGATCTTATATCAGCAAAGAAACGAACGAACTGATAGCAGCGTACAATCAGCCGGTTTTGTCGCCGACCGGCAGCGCACTTAAATTTATGTATTTGGCGGAAGGGCATTTAGATATTTATCCGCGCGTCGGTACAACTATGGAATGGGATACTGCCGCAGCGCAAATTATTATGGAAGAAGCAGGCGGACAGTTACTTGATTTGCAAACGCGCCAACCTTTGTGTTATAACAAAGTATCGTTAAAAAATCCGGATTTCATTGCGCATGGTACAATATTAAATAGCGGTGAAAATAATTAATCGGTGTAGTCGTTTTTATGAAGCCCCGATTTCCCGATTCGTAATTTTTTTTCACCACAAATCAAGCACCATGTATAGCCATAACATTTCACAACCGAAGAAAATATTTTTCTCCAAAACTTTTCTCCTTATATTTATTTTATTTATTATCACTTCTTGCAATCCGGTACAAAAAGCTACAACCGCATCTAAACCCGCTGCCGGAAATACAGACACTGAAGCAAAAACAACGCGCGTTGCATTTAATAATGATGCCGACTTAGATGCTGCTCTGCAAAAAGCGCAAAGAGAAAAAAAAGCGGTATTCATTGATTTTTACACTACTTGGTGTTACCCCTGTAAAATAATGGATCAAGGTGCTTTCAGCGATTGGGATGTAGCGGACTATTTGGGAAATAATTGCGTGGCGATGAAAGTAGATGCCGAAAAAGGAACGGGTGTAATTTTGGGTACGCAATTCGGTATCAAAGCATTTCCGACTTTGGTTTTTATTGACCCGAACGGCAACGAACTTGCGCGCAGAGAAGGCAGTTTGGGTATCGAGGAATTTAAAGTATTTATGAAGTCGTCGGTGTGGAAATATAAAGGACAGTAATTTTAATTATGAATTATGAATTATGAATTATTTAAAAAATCCACTAAAATTTAAGAGTGAAAATTCATAATTCATAATTCATAATTCATAATTCTTTTTTATTTTGCGGGAAATTTCATACGGTATTCCAAATCTTTTACTTTTCCGCGCTTGATGCTTTCCAATTTTGTGCGAATGAGGTTGCGTTTAATCGGAGAAAAATGTTCTATGAAAAGAACACCCTCAATGTGGTCGTATTCATGTTGGATGACCCGCGCATTCATATCCGTAAAAGTTTCGGTATACTCCTCGAAATTTTCATCGAGATAACGCAGCGTTAAAGTTTTTTGTCGAACGACCTCTCCGCGAATATTCGGAATGCTCAAACAACCTTCTTCATACGCCCATTTTTCACCTGTTTCTTCTATTTTTCGGGCGTTGATAAATATTTTTACAAAACCTTTGAAACCCGGTCTATCTTCGTTTTCCAATTGCTCTGTATCAACGACGAACAAGCGAATGCTTTGTCCGATTTGCGGCGCTGCTAAACCCACGCCGGCAGCATCGTACAACGTTTCCCACATATTTTTCAGGAGTTGTGTTAAATTCGGATAATCTTTATCAATATCGGTTGCCACTTGTTTTAAAACGGGTTGACCGTAGGCATATACAGGTAATATCATTTGTTGCGGAACGCTGAAAATTAAGAATTGGATTCAGGATTTAAGTATTCTTAAATCGTAAATCGTAAATCGTAAACCGTAAACCGTAAATTTTTAAATCCAAAACCCAAAATCACTTATGGTGTCTTTCAAAAAAATTACCCATTTGCGTGTAAGCGGTATGGAGCATATCCACGTTCGGCAAAAATACGATACGAAACCGGTTTTTTCCGGAAATATTAAAACCCGTTCCGGATACTACCAAAATATGTTCTTCATCAAGTAATTGAAAAATCATATCATCGTCGTTTTTAAAATCGAATTTTTTTAAGTCGAATGTCGGAAAAACATACATCGCACCTTTCGGTCGCGTACAAGAAATATCTTCCCAACTGTTCACTGTTTGGTGCGTGAGTTCCATTTGCTTGTACAACCTGCCCGAAGGTTTTACCAAATCGTTGATACTCTGATAACCACCCAACGCCGTTTGAATACCGTATTGTGCAATCACATTGCTGCACAAACGCATGGAAGCCAATAAATTTAATCCCTCGATAAAAGAACTTGCCCGATGCCGCGCACCCGTCAGAATCATCCAGCCGCCGCGAAAACCGGGAGCGCGATAATTTTTGGATAGTCCGCCCATCGTAATCGCTAAAGTATCTTTTACAAGCGGTGCAACACTGTGGTGTTCGATACCGTCGTACAATATTTTATCGTAAATTTCATCTGAAAAAATAATAATTTTATGCTTTTCGGCAATCGCCGCCATTTTTTCAATTATTTCTTTGTCATACACCGCACCTGTCGGATTATTCGGATTAATAACTACCATTGCTTTTGTGCGCGCCGTAATTTTAGATTCCAAATCTTTTAAATCCGGTTGCCAATCCGATTGTTCATCGCATATATAGTGCACGGCTTTGCCGCCCGACAAACCCACCGAAGTAGTCCAAAGCGGATAATCCGGCGACGGAATTAATACTTCATCACCTTCGTTGAGCAATGCTTGCATCACCATCGCAATGAGTTCGCTTACGCCGTTGCCGATGAAAATATCTTCGATATTGGAATTAAGTACACCCCGCGTTTGATAATAATGCATCACCGCTTTGCGCGCAGAAAACAAACCGCGCGAATCGCAATAACCTTGCGCATCGCGAATGTGTGCGATCATATCGTGTACGATTTCATCCGGCGTATCGAAACCGAACGGCGCCAAATTGCCGATATTCAGGTTCGTTATTTTATAACCTTGTTGCTGCAACATTTGCGCCCGGTCGTAAGCCGGTCCGCGAATTTCATAGTTTAATCCGCTGAGACGATCGCTTTTTTTGAAAAGGGTCATATGTTTTACTGTAGAGACGGCGATTTATCGCGTCTCATGTTTAATTGGGCTCATGTTTAATTGGGCTCATGTTTAATTGGGCTCATGTTTAATTGGGCTCATGTTTAATCGGGCTCATATTTAATCGGGCTCATGTTAATTGGGCTCATGTTAATCGGGCTCATGTTTAATCGGGCTCATGTTTAATCGGGCTCATGTTTAATCGGGCTCATGTTTAATCGGGCTCATGTTTAATCGGGCTCATGTTTAATCGGGCTCATGTTTAATCGGGCTCATGTTTAATC
>JBBRQS010000007.1:0-191214 GCA_038226035.1 Chitinophagales bacterium
CGATATTTGTCGTATTTTCACTCATAATAGATCGGATTTTGATTTAATTTTGAATTTGGAAAAACAAAATTAGCATTTTTCGATCTATTCTTTTATAATTATCTCAAATTCAACCCGTTAATCCCGAACTCACGTTAATTAATAATTGGTGTTACGCAGAGATGAAGCGCGCTGAAATATTTGCAGCAAAATAACCTGAGGAAGTTTTGGAGTGAATTTTTAAAATTTTGAATCTTGATACAAAAAATAATCGAAGCGCATATCGAAACGGCGCAAAAACTTTTGTTGCAAGAAGCCGAAATACAAGCTGTTTGCAACGCTTGTTGGAATGCGGTAAACAACGGTAATAAAATATTTTTAGCTGGCAACGGCGGTTCCGCTGCCGATGCTCAACATATTGCCGCCGAATTAGTCGGCAGATTCACGACCGAACGCCGCGCATTACCGGCTTTGTCTCTCACGACAGATACTTCGGTACTCACATCGGTCGGTAATGATTACGGATTTGAAAATATTTTTTCGCGCCAGATTGAAGCTTTTGCGCAAGAGGGAGATATTTTTATTGCAATATCCACTTCGGGTAAAAGCAAAAATATAATTAAAGCGGTTGAAGCGGCGAAATTAAAAAAAATAAAAACTATTGGCTTTCTGGGTTATTCGGGCGGAATACTGAAAAACATGGTAGATTTACCTTTAGTTATTTATTGTGACAATACCGCACGCATCCAAGAAATGCACATTTTAGTCGGACATATTGTGTGCGCGTATATTGAAGAAAAAATAACAGTTGTATAATGGTAAATGATAAATTTAAATATCTCCCAATTGCGGACGCAGGATTATATCTTCTACTACTGCGGAATCGCTGAGTTGAGTGCAACTGAAAATAATTTTAGCAATATCGGCGGCTTTCATCAATCTTTCCGGCGGTGCATCAAAACCGCGCCATGATTCGGACCACGTTGCACCGGGCATTACTGCCGTCACTTTTATATGTTCGGATTTTAATTCCTGCCTCAAATTTTGGGAAAACCCGTATAAAGCAAACTTGGAAATGCTATACGAGCCGCCACCCGGATATGCTTTCAAATTGGCGACGCTGCACATATTAAATATATGCGCTTTTTCGCTGCCGTACATTAACGGCAAAACAGCGCGCGTAAGGTGATAAGCGGAAAATAAATTGGCGGCTATCATAGATTCAAGCGCATCTTCGGCTTCCGTAGAAATATTTCCGGGCTTGAAAATACCGGCATTGTTGATGAGTATATTAATGTGTTGAAATTCTGTTTTTACGGCGGCAGCAAAATCCAAAACTTCTTTTTTTACGGACATATCCGCTTTAATGGCAAAAACTATAATATTCGGGAAACGTTTTGCAAACCCTGTTTTCATTTCCGTTAAATCATTTTCATGGCGACTGCAAATCGCCAAATTATAACCCGCTTCGGCAAAAACTTCGGCAATCGCAAAACCTATGCCTTTAGTTCCGCCCGTAATAATAATATTTTTTTTCAAAACAGTGAGTCAATTAAAATTAGGATGATAGATATTAGTAGTCCGGCTTAGGAAACAAAAAATAACTCAAAGCCCGACTTCCAACGTACAATCTTTTTATTATTTAAATCTCGGACAAGACACGCTTGAATTACCGGGATTAGAATAAAAATTATTGCTTTTTGCAGTATTTTTATTCGGGTTGAAAAGATAAGTAAGCGTTAAGCCGCCGAAAAAATAATAATCATTGAAACGTGTTTTATTAAGATTGGTTTTCAAGCCGTCTGCATAATCGGAAAAAATTTTTCTGCCACTGAGTTCCCCGTTGAGGGTAAAATTATCTGTCAAATGCCACCTTACACCACCTCCAATTGGAATTATTAAACCATTTTTTGAATAAGAAGTATTATTTGTATTGGTTGCATCAGGTTGTTGATTCAAATTTATAGTCGGATTAAAAAACGTTTCTCCCAAACCCGTAAACCCGTAAAACGAAAAATACATATCGGAATTAGTAAAACGAAATTGAGATGTAAAACCGAACGGATGCCACTCCATAACTGCCGTAATATCGGAAATTTTACTTGTAAAACTATAGCCGCGCACTGCGCGGGAATCCGATGTGGGATATTTTTTTTCATCTCCACCGAAAGTGCCGGACGTAAATTGCGCACGCGCTACCCAATTTTCCGAGAAATTATATTTCAATAATCCTCCGGCACCGAATCGGATTTGAGGTAAAAAAGTTCGATAATTAACGTCAATATCGCCGTTGAAAGTTGTGCCACCTGCAAATAATCCGACTTCTAAACGTTGAGAGAAAATATCTGAAGAAACGGTAATGAGAAAAACTAAAATTGGAATGAATTTTTTCATTTTTTAAAATATTTTTAAGACTGTACCGCAAGAGTACAGACTGATTTTTTTGCTTGGAATAAAATTGATGCTGAAATATTTTTTCAGAAAAAAATCGCAAAAAAATCGGGTAAAATATTTTCAAAAATAAAATTAAATAATTGTAAAATTTTCTGTAAAAAAATTTTGGAAAAAAAAGTTTAGAAAGAAATAAAAAAAAATCTTTTGATTTTTTTTTTTAAAATTATAAAATTCGTTGGTAAAAATATTCTTTCAAAATAGTCCAAATAACGCGCCAAATTCAGCGCGTAATTCGAGCAGTTTTGAAGAAAATAAAATATTTTAAATTAAAACACTTTTTTCGCAAGCCCATAATCCGGACGGATAAACACCTATCATCATCAGAGCGGCAAAAGCATTTTGTACCGTTTGTTTATCGGCAGGATAAGTAATGCCGTACCATTGATCGTTGGATGTCATCACCGTTAAATTTGTATTTTGATGGTGAATGGCTACGTTGGCAATTTTCGGGATGTAAAATTCTGCGGTCGGATTATCAAAATTCTCTTTTACGAATTCAACAAACATTTTGCGCGTATTTTCAAAAACGTTCTGGTGAAATCCCCAAAAATTCATAGACACAATTGTATGAGGAGGTAAATGAACTTGCTCATTTTTTTCATAAAAATAAATTGATTTGTCGGGGGCACGTTCTATTTTAGTACGTTCAACAACACTCGTCAAATTATTTTTATAATCCACTTCACACACACCGCGACTCACGGTACCGTTTTCGGAAAGTGTATTTTTCAGGAGATAACCTACCATACCATATTCATGCGCCGAACATCGGTGTTGTAAAAAATCATACATCTGCTTGAAAGCTGAATAACCGTAATAATCATCTGCATTAACTACCAAAAAAGGTTCGTGAATAAAAGGTTGTGCCACCAACATAGCATGACCGGTACCCCAAGGTTTTTTCCTATCGGACGGAAACCGTTCCACGCCTTCAATAGGTGTATCGAGTTCTTGAAAAGCGTAAAGAACTTTAATTTTATCTTCAAATTTACCGGCAAATTTTTCTTTAAAATCGTTTTCTATACTTTTGCGAATCACAATAACAACTTTGCCGAAACCGGCACGTATGGCATCGAAAATAGAATATTCTATAATGGATTCGCCGGACGGACCAATTGAGTCTGCTTGTTTTAAACCGCCGTAACGACTACCGATGCCGGCTGCGAGAATTAAAAGTGTTGGCTTCATAAAAAAATTTTATAGTTTTTAAAAGGGGAATAATATGAATAAATCTATTTAGTTTAATTCGGAATTTCAGTACAAAGATATGCAGTTTTGACAAAAGCCAAATATCATAATTTAATTGAAGGCATTTTCGTTAAAAAAAAATTTCGATTTTTTATTTTGAATTTTTACTTGAACGTCGATAATTGATATTAATTTTGTTGCTGTATCAGATTTCCGGAAAACTACTTTATGAAAACTTTTACACTTCTTTTTTTAACGGTATGTTTTTTTTGTTCGAGTTGCGCGAGCCTTGAGCATATTCATGTATTTTCAACTTCTTGTTTATCGGGTATTAATCATTTCACGGACTTAAATCATGGTTTTGAGCAAAATTGTTTGGAAAATTGCCAATTCAAAATAGAACAGAAAGCCCAAATAGAAGAAGTATTGAATTGTAACTGTACTAAATCCGCGCAAGCGGATAGCATCAACACGGCTATTTTCAATGTTTTGTATGCTTATTTTTCGGGTCTCTCAAAACTATCCGACAATCATTCACCGACCGGCGATTTTACACCGGTAGCTAACCAAATACAAAAACTGAATTGGTTGGATGCGCGACACACAAAAGCCTATTCCAATCTCGCCAATATTTTATTAGAGGCTTCAACAAACGGATACCGGCGCAAGCAATTGAAAGCATATATCGGCGAGGCGGATATTTCCGTTCAAATACTACTGAGAAAATTAGAATCGAATTTTAAAATAAATTTGATTAACCAAATGAACACCAAAAATACTCGGCTTACGGTTTTTTATCAGGATGCCGTGCACGGAAAAAGCATCACGGAATTTCAAAAAGTGAAAATAGCTGAAGAATATTACCGGCATTTGAATGAAAATAATGACAAAAAACAAAATGTTCTGACGTTTTGCACCGGTTTATCGTCTATTGCTGCTGCGCATCAAAAATTATTCAGGTATCGAGCGCAAATGAATGATAGAGAAACAAAAGATTGGATAATACAGTACGTTACCAATATTCAAATTATTTTTTCGGACTTTAATAAATTACGCAACCCGTAGATCATGACAACAGACGCGCAATCACTCGAAACTTTAAATGTCGCCGACTTGTATACCGATTGGGCGGCGGCGATTCTCAGCTATCGCAAAATAAATTTCAATGCCTTGACCGAATTTACACGAAAAAATCTTTTAGATTCCGCTATGACGCTTTTGGATAAAGCCGACGAACAAAATACAGACGACGCAACGGAAATATCCGAAGATGTGCGCATGGCGTTTGACAGAACAATAGAAGTAACAGTTGAAATAAAAAAATCCTATAACACGCTCACCGATATCGAAAAAGGAATTGCCGTTGCAGGTTGCGTCGTTGCTTTAGGGCAAACCCTCATCACAAGAAACCCTTCCGATATAAATAATGCACTCAATGATTTGTTGGATAAATGGAATGCTTAATTATTATAAAAACACGATTTATCTCCTATTTATTTACAAGAAAACAACTCTATTATCCCGTTTTTTGTTTAATTTAAAGTAAATTTGCGCCTCAAAATTTCAATTTAAAAAATTGAATAAAATCCGAATTTATCAAATCATAAAAAATAAGTAATTCAAAGAAAAAAGCTTATTGCAATGAATGCAAAGTCGATTGCGTTGAATGTGATTAATTTTATTCGTTTTTTTTCATCTATTAAAATCGTACAATACTCAAAAATAAACCGGAAATTATGTCGAACGATAGGATTGTTAAAGTAAATATTGAAGATCACATGAAAGCCGCGTATATTGATTATTCAATGTCCGTTATTGTTTCGCGCGCGCTACCGGATGTGCGCGACGGTTTGAAACCCGTGCATCGCCGCGTATTATTTGGTATGTCCGAACTCGGAATTGCATATAACAAGGCGCACAAAAAATCGGCGCGTATTGTCGGAGAAGTTCTGGGTAAATATCATCCGCACGGTGACTCGTCAGTGTACGATACTTTAGTGCGTATGGCGCAAGATTGGTCGTTGCGTTATCCGCTCATTGACGGGCAAGGAAATTTCGGTTCTATGGACGGTGATTCTCCGGCTGCAATGCGTTATACCGAAGTCCGTTTTCGCCGCATTGCCGATGAAATTTTAGCGGATTACAATAAAGAAACTGTTGATTTTCGTTTGAATTTTGATGATACGCTCGAAGAACCAACTGTATTGCCTACAAAAGTACCGAACTTACTCATCAACGGCTCCTCAGGTATTGCAGTAGGTATGGCTACGAATATGATGCCGCATAATTTAACGGAAGTAGTTAACGGAATAGTTGCGGCAATTGATAACCCGGCTATAACTATTCCTGAATTGATGGAGTACATCAAAGCTCCGGATTTTCCAACGGGCGGCACTATTTACGGTATGGAAGGCGTGCGTGAAGCATTTATGACGGGTAGAGGCAGGGTTGTGGTGCGCGGAAAAACGGAAATAGAAAGCAAAGCCGGACGCGAACAGATTATTATAAAAGAAATTCCGTATCAAGTAAACAAAGCTCAATTGGTAATGAAAATTGCCGAATTGGTGAACGACAAAAAAATTGACGGCATCACGGATGTGCGCGACGAATCGGACAGAGAAGGTATTCGCGTGGTGATAGAGTTACGCCGAGATGCTATCGCGTCCGTTATTCTGAATCAATTGTACAAACTTACACCGTTACAAAATTCTTACGGCGTAAACAACGTAGCATTGGTGAACGGCCGTCCGATGATATTGAATTTGAAAGATTTGATTGAAGAGTTTATTAAATTCCGTATTGAAGTTGTCGTGCGCAGAACACGATTTGAATTGCGCAAAGCCGAAGAACGCGCGCACATTTTAGAAGGTTTGTATGTTGCGTTAGATGCTTTAGACAGAATTATTTCGATAATTCGCGGCTCGAAAACACCGGATGAAGCGCAAGCTGCATTAACCGCCGAAGTTTTTCAACTGAATGATGCGACAGCTGCCGTAGTGGGTGTTTATGAAGAAAGCAATTTGAAAAAAACTTATGTTTTGAGCGACATTCAAGCAAAAGCTATTTTGGAAATGCGCTTACAACGTTTGACCGGCTTGGAACGCGATAAAATTAAAAATGATTACGACGAACTGAAAAAATTAATCGCACATCTCAAAGAATTACTCGCCAGTGAACAATTGCAACGCGATGTGATTAAAGGTGAACTTGCCGAAATAAAAGAACGCTACGGCGATGCACGCAGAACGGATTTTGTGGTTGCCGAAGGTGAAATTTCCGCCGCCGATTTAATTGAAGCGGAAGAGGTAGTAATTACGATTTCAAAACTCGGTTATATTAAACGCATTGCCGCCAGCGAATTTAGAGCGCAAGGTCGCGGCGGACGCGGCGCTCGCGGTACGAAAACGCGATTGGAAGATTTTGTAGAGCAAATGTTTGTCGTCAATTCGCACGATTATTTATTGTTCTTCACCGAAAAAGGTAAATGTTATTGGTTGCGCGGTTACGAAATTCCGGAAGGGTCTAAAAACTCTGCCGGTCGCGTTATTCAGAATATCTTATCTATGCCTGCCGATGATAAAGTTTTGGCTTTCGTAAAAATAAAAGATTTGAACGACGAAAACTACATCAATAATAATTTCATCATTTTTTGTACGAAAAACGGTGTGATTAAAAAAACGGCAGTAGAAGCATTTTCGCGTCCGAGAAACGGCGGTATCATTGCCATAGATATCCGCGAAGACGATCAACTCATAGAAGCGAAACTCACGGACGGTAAAAGTGAAATTTTATTAGCCAACCGCAACGGCAGAACTATTCGTTTTGCCGAAAGTCGCGTGCGCTCGATGGGTAGAAATTCATCGGGTGTGAACGGCATCGAAATTGATGAAGACGGCGCAGATCAGGTAATCGGTATGATAGCGGTGAATGAAGATGAAAAAGATTATTCCGTACTCATTATTTCCGAAAAAGGTTTCGGCAAACGCTCTGAAATTGACGAATACCGCATGACTAATCGCGGCGGCAAAGGCGTAAAAACAATGAATATCACCGAAAAAACCGGTAAAGTCGTTGCCATAAAAATGGTAAAAGATGCTGACGATTTGATGATTACGACCAAAGCCGGTATCACTATTCGTTTGTCTGCCGGCGATATGCGCATTCAAGGACGCGCTACTATGGGTGTAAAAGTGATTCGTTTAGATGAAGGCGAAGAAATCGCCGGCGTTGCCGTTATAAGAGAAGTACCGATTACGGAAAGCGACATCACCGATGCGGAAATCGTAAATGATGCAGACGCACCGATAGTTCCGGAAAATTTAAACGATACTGAAATTACAAAAGATGAAACACCTGTGGTAGAGTAGTGGTTTGTTGCGGTTCAAAAAAGCCGATTCAAAAAATAAATTTTTTGAATCGGCTTTTTTGAATTTTAATGATGCAAACATTGTTTAAATTTTACTTCGCATCTTTTTTCCGAAATTGTACCACCGCATCTTGCCTTTATTGTTTCTCTTTCACTAAATCCCTGTAACCCACTAATTGGATGCCGTTTTGTCGGATAAAATCTTTTACGTTTTCATTGGTAAATAAATCGGTTATGCCTTGCCGGTCGGACGCAACGTTTTCGTAACCGATATGGAAAATCGCTTGAAGTTCCGGATTGTCGAATCCCGGATGCTCCACGAATAAATAAGTTTTGCCGGGTTCTGTTTTTTTCAGTGCGTTGATGAAACTTTGAATTTTATCTTTTGCGGTCAAAACCGGTCCATCGAAATGCAAATTTTCAACTTGCAGCGCGTTTAAATCTACGTCTATTTTGTAATTCTGCGCTAATTTTTTTGTCAATGCTTTTAATGGTTCCGTAATATTCGTACAACCCATGTGTGCCGAAACATGACTGATGCGCGGAATTTTTTTTAATGCCATTTCTATTTGCGCGCGGAATTCTTTTTCTACATCATTTATATCCCATTTATTTTCGGATAAAGCCTGATTCGGATAATTTTTATTCGGGTAAATCATCGGAAAAAAATAACCGTCTTTATCTCTTAAACTCGTCGCTGCCGTCAACGGTCGCCATTTTATGTTTTCCCACTCACTCGACAAAGCTAAATGAACACCGACATCTATACTCTGGTTTTGTGCCAAAAGTTTTACGGCTTCTTCAAACCAAGGCGAGGGTACAATCACTTCAATAGAAGTTTCGATGCCTTCTTTATAAGATTTAATCAACGCTTCATCGCCGGAATGAGAAAAACCCATATCGTCGCCGCGTATAATTAATCGTGTCGGGAGCGGTTTTTGAGGTGAAAAAATTCCGGTGAATGTTTGGTTGTATTGTCCGAATTGTTGACTGTTGCGCGCTTCAACGGTTATTTTATCGGTACCGAAAGTACAAATAAGCGTTTCGGTGTGCGGACTTTCGATATAACGGCTGTTTAATTCTAATGTAGAATCATTTATCCAACGGTAATTTCCGTCGACTTTAAAAGCGGAAAGATTGCTGTTATGCGCTTTTGCTTTATAAAATAAATCCGGACCGATCCGTTTTGTTTCATACGCCAAACGACTACCGTTTCCGAATTGCAAATTGTAATCGCTTGAATCGCTTTTAAGTACAACCGTACAAATATCGTTCGTAAAATTGAAAGTTAAATTTCGGATAAATTTTTCGTTGGGTGTACAGTAAAATGTTTTACCTGAAATTTTTTCGATGAGTACCGGATTGCTTGTTTTCCCGGCTAACGGAAGTGATAAATCGGCAATTAAGTTTTTCAAACTGTCTTGCATCATCGTCGAACCAATAACAGATGGCATCGAATTAATTGCCGGAAATAAATATTGCCAAACCAAATTCATTTCTCCCTGCAAATCCGGCGACTCGGCTGTAATGATAATCACGGCATCTTGGTCAGGAAAAATTAAAATATATTGTCCGTAAGCACCGTCACCGCGAAACGAATTGTTCCGACTGCGCCAAAATTGATAGCAATAACCTTGCGCCCAATCGCTCGCCTGTTTTTGTTCAACAGACATATTCGGTTTTGAATTATCAATTTTAAAAGTTGTTGCTTCTTCTATCCAAGCCGCCGGCAAAAGTTGTACGCCTTTCCAATTGCCTTTTTGTAAATAAAATTGAGCGAATTTTGCTAAGTCTTCGGTTTTTAAACGCAAACCCCAACCGCCGGTGTTGATACCTTTAGGGTCAATTTCCCAATCCTCGCCTTCGATGCCTAAAGGTTCAAATAATCTCGGTGTCAGATAATCCAATAATTTTTGTCCGGTTACTTTTTGTACGATAGCAGAAAGCATATAAGTAGCGAGCGAATTGTACAAAAACTTTGTTCCCGGTTTATTAATAATCGGTTTTGAAAGAAACGATTTTACCCAATCGGTTTCTTCAATTGTTGTCCAAGTCGGTTCCGGATCTTGACCAACGGACATGGTGAGTAAATCTTTTACTTTAAGTTCAGCTAAATTGGCTGTGATGACTTCCGGTAAATCGTTCGGAAAAAATGAAATGACTTTATCGTTTACACTCAATTTATTTTCATTCACTGCAAATCCGATAGCAGTTGAAGTAAAACTTTTACTGCACGAGTACAACGAATGTTTCAAATCGGCGCGATACGGACTATTCCATGTTTCGGCAATAACTTTACCGTGTCGCAGCATCATTAAACTGTGCAATTCGATATTCGATTTTTTAATGGCAGCTAAAAATTGAATAATATTTTCAGAAGAGACTCCTTCCGCTTCCGGTGTGCTGCGCGCAGGGCTATTACTTTTTTGAGCAAAAAGTGAAAAACTTATGAAAAAATTAATAAGGAAAATAAAAGAAAAAATAAATGTAGCGGTGGTTCGTGGCATTGTAGAAAAATGGTGAAGTATTTCAATATTATTTTGCAGCGAAAATAATATTAATTTTCGGAAAGATGAACGATTATTTTAACGAATCAAATAATTTTATTGACTACAAACAATGAAACGCCTATAAGAGTCGCTCCGCAAACCCGTATAAGAGAAAAATCGGTATGCAAAACGAAATGCGAAATTACAATAGTGAACAACGGTGTCAAAAATAAAAAACTGCTCGCCGTAACGGCATTGCCTTTATTTAATGCCATAGCCCATAAACCGAATGAACCGGTTGATGCCGGTATAACCAACCATAAAAACCAAAACGTTTGTGTTGTGTCCTTTAATCGGAATTGATCCCCTTCAAACAAAAAGGCGCAAAATAATAAAAACAATGCCCCTATAAACATTTGCGTTGCACTGACGATAAACGGCGGTACTTTCAAATTCATTTTTTTATTATAAATCGTTGAAGCAGCAAAACTCACCGCGCAAGCCAAACCCAATAAAATTCCTTTCCATTCATCTAAATTGGTATCCGCGCCCACTATTAACCACACACCGACGATACCGATGATGAATCCGATGATTATTTTCGGCGAAGTTTCTTCTTCTAAGGAAGTCTTCGTTTCAAGTGAAGACTTCCTTAAATTCATAATCGCGACGATTAAAGGATTTATAAACATTAAAGCCGCCGCGCTTGAAGCTGTCACATAAAGCATTGATAAAAATAAAAAACCCATAGTTAATCCGGTTTGTAACAAACCGATAACCGTCATTTTTAGCCAATCTGATTTTTTTATTTCCCGGAAAGATGATTTGGTCAAGAAAATAATCGGCAACGTAGCTATTGACGCTAATAAAAAACGCCAACCCACCAAATTAAAAGGCATCATACCATAAGTTTTGAGTAAAATTTTACTCGCCACAAAAGCTGAACCCATTAAAAAAGTAGCACCTATTATAGTTAAAAAAAAGTTTAACGACAGGCGCATAGGTAAAAATTAATTTTTTTGTCCCGAAAATTAATAGTCGTCAAAGTTAAATCATCAACTATCAATTGTTTATTTTTAATCAAAAGGAATAAATTTTTCTTTACAATACTTTTCAATTTCAGAGTCATTGTTGAAATAATCATCACAGAAATCTTCAAGCTCTTTTTCCATAGATTTTATATACCTTTCATCTGCCGTGAGTAATTTCTCCGTTTGTTCTATAAACTGTGCAAATTCTCGATTAATTTTGCAAAGCTTATCAATAGTTTTAAAATCTAAATCCTTATATTTGGAAGTAAATAAAACTTTGCTTTCGTAAGGATTTGCCTTTAATTTAATAATACCTATTCCGAAAGATTGATTGAGTCGTTCCATTTCATCAAATAAAATATCACTAATTTCGAAAGCTACTAAATAACCGTAATTTGCCCAACTCGAATTAGAAATAGCTTGAAAATAAGATTGTTTGAGTTCAAAATCAGAATTTATTTCCTTTTTAATTTCATAAGAAGTTATTTTGAATGTATCAACTCTGTTGATTACTTTTAAAAATTGGTGACTCACTTTTGTTTGTAAAGTTAAAAATTTAATTCCAACCATATCGGGATGAATCCATTTTTGATTATTGTCTTTCCCATTTGATGATTTTTCGTGAAATATTGTTTTTGAAAAAATATTTACACTTTTAAGATAACTGCTTAAAAGTTTATGTAAATCGCGTTCAGAATAAGAATTTTTAGAAATTTTATTGGCACTCGGTGAAGCAATAGTCGAAATTACATCGGATTCCAAATTGATTGTAATATCGTTTTTTGTCAAAAAGTAAGCAAAATTCCCTTTTTCGTTTTTTATACGCTTAACACGAGTGTCACCTTTGCGAATAAAATCACCTAACTGTGCCGATATAGTCGAAACTGGAGTTTTGCCTTTCTCAAAAAAATAGTAATTTTTTTTAATAATATTTTCGTAGACTTCTTTACTTCCATTCGGTATTTTCAAATCATCAAGTGCTTGTAAAATTGCTTCTTTAATGGTCATTTTGAATATTTTTTGCTGTATTTAATTTATTCCCAAAAAATTTAGACTTTTAATTTACGCAATCGTTAAAACCAATTTTCCGAATTGTTGACCTGTATCCATGCGTAACATTGCCGCGTTACCTTCCGATAGGATGAAAACCCCATCAACAACAGGAACAATTTTGTGTTTATTTATCAGCGACAACATTTTTTTAAATTCTTCCGTTGTACCCATCGTTGAACCGAGCAAAATAAGTTGTTTATAAAAAACTATTTGCGGACTCACGCCGCTTAAGGCTCCGGCTGTACCGCCGTAAAAACAAATGCGCGCACCGGACTTGCATACTTTAACTAATTCACCTGCGCCCGGTCCGGCTGCTCCGTCAATAATTGCATCGAAACCGCCGGTGATTTTATTAAATTCTTTTCCCCAACTTTCTGTTTTATAATTCACGCCACCTTTTGCGCCCATTGCAACGGCTTTCGTAATTTTTTCTTCAGAACCCGATGTCACCCATACTTCGCAACCGGCACACAATGCAAATTGCAAAGCAAAAAGCGCGACACCGCCACCGATGCCGGAAATTAAAACGCGATCGCCGGCTTTAATTTTGCATTTTGTGAATAAAGCCCGATACGCAGTTAATCCCGCCAACGGAATCGCCGCTGCCTGTTCAAACGATAAATGTTTTGGTTTGGAAAAAACATACTCGGCGGGAATTTTTATTTTTTCGGCAAAAGTACCGTAAGTCGGCAAGCCGAGAATCTGATGATTTTTTCCTTGATAGTTCGGATTGTCTCCCCAAAACATGGAAGGGCAAATGACGACTTCTTTTCCACTCTCCAAAACGCCGGCACCGTCGGAACCGATCACCATCGGATAAATAATACCTGCGTATAAACCCTTTTGAATAAAAAGATCGCGGTGATTCAAAGCAGCCGCTTTTAAATTCACGACAACTTCGCCTTCCGACGCAATCGGGTTATCTATTTCTTGAAATGATAAAGGATCGTTTTTACCGGTCAAAATTAATGCGTTCATTTTAATGCTAAATTTTTTAATGCTTAATGCTAAAATTTTTTAATGCTAAATGCTAAATTTTAACCGGTAAATAAGTAATTATTTACCGGTTAAAATTTAGCATTTAGCATTGAAAAACAATTATTTTTTCAATGTCGTCGCTCCCGCTTTAATTATATCCACAATGCCCGGATCGAGTAGGGTAGTGGTATCGCCTAAATTCGAGACATCGCCTTCGGCAATTTTTCTGAGAATACGGCGCATGATTTTTCCGGAGCGTGTTTTCGGCAAACTCGGCACAATTTGAATCATATCCGGTTTAGCAATTGCGCCGATTTGTTTGGATACTTCTATCAAAATTTCATCTTTCAATGCTTTTTCCGAAGTGATTTCTCTATCGCAAATTACGAAAGCATAAATACCTTGTCCTTTTATTTCGTGCGGATAACCGACAACAGCCGACTCTACAACAAACGGATGTTTACTAATTGCATCTTCTACTTCGGCTGTACCAATGCGGTGCCCGGAAACATTAATCACATCGTCAACACGACCGATGATGCGATAATACCCGTCTTCATCGCGTTTCGCACCGTCTCCCGTAAAATAATAACCGGGATACGGACCGAAATAAACTTGTCTGCACCGTTCTTGATCGCCGTAAGTCGTGCGAATAATACCGGGCCAAGGGAATTTAATACACAATAAACCTTCTACATTGTTCCCGATAATTTCTTGTCCGCTCGTATCTAATAAAACCGGTTGTATACCCGGAAGCGGTAAAGTTGCCATTGTTGGTTTCAAAGTCGTGACGTTCGGTATCGGCGAAATTAAGATGCCGCCTGTTTCTGTTTGCCACCATGTATCCACCAAAGGACACTGACTTTTTCCGATGTATTTATAATACCATTGCCATGCTTCTTCATTTATCGGTTCACCGACCGAACCCAAAACTTTCAATGAAGCTAATGAATACGGCGCGACAAATTGTAATCCGGCAGCCATCAATGAACGAATCGCTGTCGGTGCGGTATAAAATTGATTGACTTTCAGTTTATCAATCACTTGCCAAAATCTGCCGGCGTCGGGCCATGTCGGAATGCCTTCAAACATAACCGTCGTTGCACCGGCGAGCAACGGACCGTAAACGATGTACGAGTGTCCGGTTATCCAACCGATATCGGCGGTACACCAAAAAATATCTTTTTTACCGAGTTGAAATACCTGATTGAAAGTGTAATGCGCGAAAGTCATATAGCCGCCCGTTGTATGCACTACGCCTTTCGGTTTGCCCGTAGAGCCGGAAGTGTACAGAATGAACAGCATATCTTCGCTGTCCACTTCTTCCGGCGGACAAAAAGTTGAGGCTTTGTGCATTTCATCGTGCCACCATTTATCTTTTCCTTCTTGCCAATGTACATAACTGCCCGTGCGTTTAAAAACAATACAAGATTCAATGCTCGGTGTTTGTACTAATGCTTCGTCTGCAATATCTTTCAGTTTTATTTCTTTATTACCGCGATAGCCGCCGTCTGCCGTAACCAATACTTTTGCCTGGGCGTCATTGATGCGGTCTGCAAGTGATTGTGCTGAAAATCCGCCGAACACGACTGAATGAATAGCACCGATGCGTGCGCAAGCTAAAGTTGCAATCGCTAATTCCGGAATCATAGGCATATACAAACACACGCGATCACCTTTTTGTACGCCGTTATTTTTTAGTACATTTGCAAACTGACATACTTTGGCGTGTAATTGATTGTAGGTCAACGTTTGCCCGGCATCATTAGGATCGTTCGGTTCCCAGATAATGGCGGGTTTGTCGCCTTGCGTTTCCAAATGTCGGTCGAGTGCATTGTAAGAAATATTTGTTTTGCCGTTCAAAAACCATTTATTGATGCCGGAAACAAAATCCCATTCCAAAACTTTATCCCATTTTTTTGTCCATGTAAATTCTTCCGCGTATTCTGCCCAATATTTTTCCGGGTCTTGAATACTTGCAGCGTATTCTTTTTTATACTGAGCAATAGTTTTAATTAGATTGGTCATAAAAAGTGGTTGGTGTTGAGTTCTGTATTATTTATTGTCTGGACCCGCGAATTTTGATTCAGACAATTTATTCGTAAAAGTAAAAATTTCCGCGACAAATATAAAACGGAATTTTAGCAACTTTTACGAAACAATATAATAATCTATATTCTTTAATAATTTTCTCGAAAAATTATTCTCGTTGTTGCTCAACCGTGTATGTTTCTCCGTCAATACCTAAAACTGTATCCGGAAAAACAGTTTTTGCTTCCGCTAAAAGTAATTCTAAATCGGTGTATCGGCTCGAAAAATGTCCGAGAACAAGTTTTTGTACTGATGCTTTTTTAGCCATTGTCGCCGCTTGAACGGTTGTTGAATGTCCTGTAAATTTTGCGTGTTCTTTCATATTGTCCATGAAAGTACTTTCATGATACAGCAAATCTACGTTGTGTATAAACGGAATTATATTTTCGTTGTACTTCGTATCGCTGCAATAAGCGTACGTGCGGGTTTTGTAAGCGGGCATCACGAGTTCGCTGTTCGGTATGAGTTCACAAGATATAGTTGTATAATCATTCCCTTTTTTTATGGATTTAATGTCTTCGAAAGACAGTTTATATTCTTCTATTTTTTCCGAACGTATATTTAATACGCCGGGTTTCTCTCTGAAAATATATCCGACGGTCGGAATGCGGTGCGAAAGCGGAAAACTATGCACCGTTAAAATATTATTTTCAAAAATTAAATTGCTTTTTATCGTGTCGAGTTCTTGAAAAATAATCGGGAAAGTAGAAAAGTAATAAGATTTTTCAAAAAGGGTATCTACTATATCTTTCAATCCGGCGGGCGAATAAATATATATCGGCTCGGTTCTGTCATTCATTGCCAATGAAGTTAAAATGCCGAATAAACCGAAAAAATGATCGCCGTGCAAATGACTGATAAAAATATGATTAATTTTATGGCGTTTGATGTTGAATTCACTCATCCGGAATTGTGTGCCTTCACCGCAATCAATCAAAAATAATTGGTCATGTACATTCAGCACTTGGCCGGCTAAATATCTGTTTTTGTAAGGCACGGCGGCTGATGTACCGAGTACGGTGAGCGAAAAGGTATTCATCATTGATTTTAGATTTATTTTTTCTTTAAAATTTGTAATAAAGCAGGTAAAACCGAAACGAAAATGATACCGATAACGAACAAGTCGAAATGTTTTTTCACAAAATCCATTTGTCCGAAAAAATATCCTGCCAGCGTAATACCCGCCACCCACAAAGTAGCACCCGCTAAACAATAACCTATATATTTTGAATAACGCATTGCACCTAAACCGGCAACAAATGGTGCGAACGTGCGCACAATCGGAACGAAACGTGCATAAATAACGGTTTGTCCGCCATGTTTTTCGTAAAAATCTTCTGTGCGTTGCAGGTATTCCGGTTTTAAAAGTTTTTGAAGTATCGGATTATTGGTCTTAAAAAGTCGCGTCCCGATTTTATTGCCGATTAAATAATTCACATTATCCCCGAGAAAAACGGCGAGTAACATCAAAGGAATGACAATCTCTAAACGCAAAATACCGATTTTTGCAATCGTTGCACCTACGGCGAATAAAAGCGAATCACCAGGCAAAAACGGCGTAACGACTAATCCGGTTTCGCAAAACAAAATCGCGCAAATTATAAAATACGACAGCGTTTGATAGTGAATAAAAAAGTCTTCTACGTGCGAGTCGAGGTGTAAAAAAAAATCAAGAAAAGCCATTTGATATTTAAAGTTGGTGATGTATGTTAAAGTTTTCGCAAAAATAGTTAGGGTTTGGCTAAAAATGGTATTCTGCGAGATATATTGAAGAATGTGTTTAAAACTATGTTGATTATTAAGAGTATACGAAATTATAAATTCATCCGTTATTTTCTGAAACCTTAACTGTTTTTTGTTATTGGCAGTAAACGAAACAACAACCTGAACCGTTTAAGTGTTAAGCTAAAGTTGTTGATTTAATTTCAGAAATTTTATTTATGAGAAAAGAATTTACGGGTTTGAAATCCGCGATATTGATATTTTTTGCCGTTGTTTTTTTTGCGGCTTGTGAAAAAGAATATATCCCAAATTTGCCGACCAAAGCAGACGATATTGTCGTTGAAGGATATATAGAGACCGGACAAAATCCGAATCCGACGTATGTGATACTCACGCATAGTATTCCTTTTTTCCGAACGCTCTCGAACACGAGCAATATCTTTGAACGTAATGCGGAAATCTATGTCAGTAACGGCAAAGACAGTACAAGATTACAAGAATTATGTTGGCAGGATTTGACACTCGATTTGAAAAAACAAGCGGGTGCAGCACTCGGTATCAACAGCGACAGCACGACAAAAGATTTTAATTTTTGTGTGTACGCCGATATCTCTCAAAAAATAAAAGCCAAAATCGGCGAGACTTATTCGCTTCGTGTGAAATTGGCGGATGGCAGAGTGTTGAACTCATCTACAACTTTGCCGCGCTTAGTACCGATAGATTCATTAATTTTTATAAAACCGCCCGGCACTAATCAGAATGATACTTTTGCCCAATGTCGAGCATCAGTGAACGATCCGAAAGGTCCTGATTTTTATCGCTATCTGACTGCCATAAATAACAAAGTATATATCGCCGGCTCGAATACAGTAACTGATGATGCTTTTTTTGACGGACAAAAAATAAAATTTAATCTTTTTAAAAGCGAACCGCGCAATTCTAAAACCGATGCGTCGGTTTACGGTTTGTGGCATCGCGGAGACACGGTATCCATAAAATTTTGTAATATTGATAAAGCAACCTTCGATTTTTGGAATACACTCGAATATAATGCGCGCAACGGCGGACCTTTTTCGTCTTACACGAAAGTAAAACACAATATTTCAGGCGGTTTAGGTATTTGGAGCGGTGCGACAATCAGTTATTTGGATACAATTGTTCCGAAAAAATAAAAATACCTTTATAAAGGTATAGGCTTTAATAAAAAAAAGTATTTATTTTGTGCCGTAAAGCAACTGATTATAGTACCATTAACATTTTAAAATCGCTTTCGGTTTGATTAATATTTACAAAACAACAAATAACGTACCCTGAGAAAGTTTTACAAACCGACAGTAAAGTAGTAGAAACCAAAAAGGTTGCTTCGTAATGAAGTAGCCTTTTTTTTATTTTGAAGAACCGTTTAAGTTAAAACGAATTTGCCGAAAAATAACTATTCGCTGCCTGCGGCTGCCAGAACTGCGAGGAGTGGTGCGAATTTCTGTGAAGCAAAAACAGCCGGGAAATAGTACAAATTGAAAACTTGCGCGCGATACTATATATTCAACTCATTCAAAATTATTTCCTAGCCGCCAAAAGATACAAAACCGCCATCCGAATCGCTACCCCGTTTTCTACTTGGTCTAAAATAATAGACTGTTCGGAGTCCGCCACATCCGACGTAATTTCTATACCCCGATTAATCGGACCGGGGTGCATAATCACGGTTTTTTTATTCAATTCGTCCATCAATTTTTTGTTAATTCCGAAATACAAAGCGTATTCGCGCAAGGAAGGAATGAATTTTATATCTTGACGCTCCAACTGAATGCGTAAAATATTTGCCACTTCACACCATTTCATAGTTTCACGTACGTTGTAAGAAACTTTTACACCCAATGATTCTATTTGTTTCGGAATGAGCGTCGGCGGACCGCATACCGTAACTTCCGCGCCCAATTTATTCAAACACAAAATATTACTCAAAGCGACGCGCGAATGTAAAATATCACCGAATATCGCCACGCGCCTGCCTTTTAAGCTGCCCAAAGTTCGGCGGATAGAAAACGCATCAAGTAATGCTTGTGTCGGATGTTCGTGCGTTCCGTCGCCGGCATTCACAATCGTTGCATCAATATTTTTTGATAAAAAATGCGCCGCGCCGGGCATCGGATGCCGCATTACCACCATATCCACTTTCATTGCTAAAATATTTTTGACGGTATCCAATAGGGTTTCTCCTTTTTTTACCGACGAACTCGACGAAGTAAAATTCAGAACATCTGCCGAAAGGCGTTTTTCAGCGAGTTCAAAAGAAATACGGGTACGGGTAGAATTTTCAAAAAAAAGATTAACGATGGTTGTATCGCGCAAAGACGGTACTTTTTTTATCGGGCGATTAATCACATCAATAAATTGATCCGCATTTTCAAAGATAAGTTGAATATCCTCTGCCGTCAAGTCGTTGATCCCTAATAAATGTTTATTTGAAAGTTGTTTCAATTTAATGGAAAATGTAAAATGGTAAATCTTTCAATGGTAAATCTTTCAATAGTAAATCTTTCAATGGTAAGTGGTAAATTCTTCAATGGTAAATTTTCAAATGGCAAACGGTAAATGCAAAATTGTAAATACTCAATCTCGATATTTTATGAATTATATTATTCAGAATTTAGTGTCAAAAAATTCACCATTTTCTATTCACACCTTGAAAGATTTACCATTTACAGTTTACCATTTACCATTTTTAATTTTATATTAATATTATTTTATCCGCTCCTTCTTGTTCCGCCCATTCTACGCGCACGTAAGCATCGTCTAAAGAATCTACTGCAACGCCTACAAAATCGGCACGCACCGGTACTTGCCGGTTGAAACGCCTGTCCACTAAAACCAAAAGCCTGAGCGATGCCGCTCGACCGTAATGATTGAGTGCCGTCATTGCCGCTTGCACCGAGCGTCCGGTGTAGAGTACGTCATCTACGAGAATAACGTGTTGATTTTCTATTACAAAAGGCATATCGTTGAAATTTGCCGCTAAAGGTTTTTTGCTGGTTCGGAAGTCGTCGCGGTAAAAAGTAATATCCAATTTACCGAACGGGATATTTTTTTGGATGCCTATTTCTTTCAATTTTTTCAAAAGTCTCTCCGCCAACTGCACACCGCCGGTTTGAATGCCGACGATACAAGCGGCATCAAACTGGTCGTAAGTTTCTATGAGTTGATAACAACACCGTTCGATGGTTAATTCAAACTGTGGTTGCTCGGAAATAATGCGCGGTATTACTGACATATTTTTCGTTAAATACTGGGCAAAGATAGGAAAAATAATGTGTGAAGTGTGATGGATAAGGTAGGAAATTTGAGGCATTGATTTTTTTGAATTATTTCCTGAAATTAAATGGCTTTCACTTCGCTCAACGTCGTCAAATGCTTTTTCAATACGAAGACGCATCTTACCTCACACGTTTGAGAATATAAAAAACAAAACCACCCGTTAACAAATGTAGAGACGGCGATTTATCGCGTCTCCCCCTCGTAATTTACCAGACCGGACCGCGAGCGGAGACGCGATTTATCGCCGTCTCTCCCTCGTAATTTACTGGACCGGAACGCGAGCGGAGCCGGCGATTTATCGCGTCTCTCCCTCGTAATTTACCGGACTGAACCGCGAGCGGAGACGCGATAAATTGCCGTCTCTACCTTGTAATTTACCGGACTGGATCGCGAGCGGAGACGCGATAAATCGCGTCTCTCCCTCTTAACTTACCGGACTGAACCGCGAGCGGAGACGCGATAAATCGCCGTCTCTCCCTCTTAACTTACCGGACTGGATCGCGAGCGGAGACGCGATAAATCGCCATCTCTCCCTCGTCATTTACCGGACTGAACCGCGAGCGGAGACGCGATAAATTGCTGTCTCTCCCTCGTAATTTACCGGACTGGCGCGAGCGGAGACGCGATAAATCGCCGTCTCTACCTCGTAATTTACCGGACTGAAACGCGAGCGGAGACGCGATAAATCGCCGTCTCTCCCTCGTAATTTACCGGACTGGCGCGAGCGGAGACGCGATTTATCGCCGTCTCCGCTCGTAATTTACCGGACTGGCGCGAGCGGAGACGCGATTTATCGCCGTCTCCGCTCGTAATTTACCGGACTGGCGCGAGCGGAGACGCGATAAATCGCCGTCTCTACAATTGAAAAATATCGGACATAAAAAACGACTTTGGAATACTCCGATGGCGTTTGTGTATTTGTACAAAAATTAAATAAAAAGCGATTTTTCGGCATCACACCGAAAAATCGCTTTTGTTTTAAAATCCGTTTACGGTTGAGATGCGATAAATCGCCGTCTCTACACAAAATCACGCGCTGCACGCCATACAATCCGGATCGTCCAAAGAACAGGCTTGCGGAAAAGACGCGATGTTTTCTGCCGTTAAAGTCGGAACGGTATCGAAATTCATTTTTATTTGTGCCGGATTATTTTCTTCCATTACAGCTACTTTGCCGGTGCTCTGCAAAACAACCGATTCTCCTCTGCCACCTTGTACGCGTTGGTGTTTGGCGGAAAGTGTGAATTTAATCGGGTCGGCTGCCGGACGGGTGCGCAAATAATACATACCGGTTTTCAAACCTTTTTGCCAAGAATAGAAGTGCATCGAAGTGAGTTTCGCAAACGTCGCGCTTTCCATGAATAAATTCAATGATTGACTTTGACAAATAAACGCGCCGCGATCGGCTGCCATATCAATAATGGTTTTCATCGAAAGTTCCCACGATGTTTTGTATAAACTTTTTACGGAATCCGGAATACCTTCGATGTTTTGTACGGAACCGTTGGCGGCGATGATGACTTCGCGCGTTTCATCGTTCCACAAACCAAGTTGCACCAAATCGTTGAGTAAATGTTTGTTCACCACGATATGCTCACCGGAAAGTGTACGACGTGTATAGATATTGGTCGTATACGGTTCAAAACATTCGTTGTTACCGAGAATTTGTGATGTGGAAGCAGTCGGCATCGGTGCCAGCAATAATGAATTACGCGCGCCGACTTTTTGTACACGCGTGCGCAAACTTTCCCAATCCCAACGTTTCGACGGTTTCACACCCCACATATCAAATTGAAATTCGCCTTTGCTCAACGGTGAACCTTTAAATGAATCATACGCTCCGAGTTTTTCTGCCAAGTTCACGGATTCGGTCATGGCGGCGAAATAAATTGTTTCAAAAATATCTTTGTTCAATTGTTTCGCTTCCGCAGAATCAAACGCCATGCGCATTAAAATAAACGCATCGGCTAAACCCTGCACACCCAAACCAATCGGACGATGACGGAAATTCGAGTTTTGCGCTTCTATTACCGGGTAATAATTAATGTCAATGATTTTGTTCAGGTTGCGCGTAGCCACTTGCGTGATATCATATAATTTTTGAAAATCAAAATCCTGACGTTTTTTATCCACGAATTTCGGCAAAGAAATAGATGCCAAATTACACACCGCGACTTCATCTTTGGAAGTGTATTCCATAATTTCGGTACATAAGTTGGATGAACGAATGGTGCCGAGATTTTTTTGATTTGATTTTTTATTTGCTGCGTCTTTGAATAAAATATACGGGGTTCCTGTTTCTATTTGCGACTCCAATATTTTGTGCCACAGTTCGCGCGCCGAAACAGTTTTGCGTGCCAAACCTTGTTTTTCGTATTTATGATACGTGGCTTCAAATTCCCCGCCGTACATATCGTACAGTTTTACGGCTTCGTCAGGACAAAACAAAGACCATTGTTCATCGTTTTTCACGCGCTCCATGAATAAATCCGGAATCCAAAGGGCGTAGAACAAATCGCGTGCGCGCATTTCTTCTTTACCGTGATTTTTTTTCAATTCCAAAAATTCAAAAATATCGCTGTGCCAAGGTTCAAGATAAACCGCGAATGCA
Organism: Chitinophagales bacterium; assembly: GCA_038226035.1. GTDB lineage: Bacteria > Bacteroidota > Bacteroidia > Chitinophagales > Saprospiraceae > JAAFJT01. The sequence goes on from JBBRQS010000007.1 coordinate 23,278, forward strand.
CCTTTTCTTTTTCCGCCGCCTTGATCTACGTAACGCGCCGTATCATTAAAAACGCGCAACATCGGAATAATACCGTTCGATGTGCCGCCCGTACCTTTTATGTAACTGCCTGTTGCGCGTACGTTGTGAATAGATAAACCGATGCCGCCGGCTGATTGAGAAATTTTTGCGCAGCGTGTAAGTGTTTCAAAGATACCTTCGATACTGTCGTCAGTAACAGAAAGTAAAAAGCATGAGGATAATTGCGGTTTGGGTGTGCCGGCATTAAACAGTGTCGGCGTGGCATGAATGAACCATTTTTCACTCATTAAATTATACGTTTCGATAGCGGATTTTATGTCTTCGCCGTGAATACCTACCGATACGCGCATGAATAATTGTTGCGGACGCTCAACTACATTGCCTTTCATACGCAATAAATATGACCGCTCAAGGGTTTTGAAACCGAAATAATCAAATTCGTAATCGCGATCGTAAATGACTGCCGAATCCAGTGCTTCTTTATGTTTTTGAACGATGCGGTTTGTTTCATCGCTGATGAGTCCTGCTTTTTGGTTTGTTTTCGGATCTATGTAGGCGTGTAAATCCTTCATTGTACGCGAAAAAGATTTATCGGTATTTTTATGCAAATTCGACACCGCAATCCGTGCCGCTAAAAGCGCATACTCGGGGTGCATAGATGCCATCGTAGCGGCTGTTTCCGCCGCTAAATTGTCGAGTTCGGTTGTGCTTACACCGTCGTAAAGGCCAAGCACTACTTTTTTGGAAATCTCAATCGCATCTACCAATGGATTTAAACCGTAACATAATTTTCTGACGCGCGCCGTGATTTTATCGAAACTCACTTCTTCGCGTTTGCCGGAACGTTTAATTACTTGCATAACGTGATTTTTTTTGACTTCGGCTTTCAGCTGTTGGCTTTCAGCTGTCGACTCTTGTCATTTTTTTTTGAAAGACGGTTTATTATTATAGTGTTGGTTTTAGTTTATTTATGGGTTATGAGTTATGATACAACCATTTTAAATAACTCATAACTCACAACTCATAACTCCTTAAAAGTCTTCTTCGAAAGCAAACGCTGTTTTATGATCATTTTTTTGACCGACTCCTGCTTTTTGGTATTCACCCACTCGCTTTTCAAAAAAATTTGTTTTGCCTTGAAGCGAAATCATTTCCATCCAAGGAAAAGGATTAGCTGTGTGATACACTTTTTCATTACCGAGAGAGTTGAGTAAACGGTCGGCAACAAACTCAATATATTCACTCATCAAACTTGCGTTCATACCGATTAAAGAAACAGGTAAAGCATCTGTAACAAATTCTTTTTCTATCGTAACTGCTTCAGTGATAATGGCTTCGACTTCGCTTTTATCGAGTTTATTTTCTAACATGGAATATAGGTAACACGCAAAATCGCAGTGCAAACCTTCGTCCCTGCTGATAAGTTCGTTGGAAAAAGTTAAGCCGGGCATCAACCCGCGTTTTTTCAACCAAAAAATAGCGCAGAACGAACCCGAAAAGAAAATACCTTCGACTGCGGCAAATGCTATGAGGCGGTGAGCGAATGTCGGCGATTTTTCTATCCAATTCAAAGCCCAATTACCTTTTTTCGATACGCAATCCAAATTGCCGAGCGCATTGAAAAGAAAATCTTTTTCCTTATCGTCTTTGATGTACGTGTCTATCAATAGCGAATACATTTCACTGTGAATATTTTCGATGGCGACTTGAAAACCGTAAAAGCAACGCGCTTCCGGAATTTGCACTTCGCGCATAAAATTCAAGACCAGATTCTCATTTACGATACCGTCGGAAGCGGCAAAAAAAGCCAAAACGTGTTTAATGAAATGTTTTTCATTGTCATTGAGTTTAGTATCCCAATCTTTTAAATCGGGTGTTAAATCTACTTCTTCTGCCGTCCAGAAAGAGGCTTCGGCTTGTTTGTAATATTTCCAGATTTGGTCGTGTTTAATCGGAAAAAGTACGAAACGGTTGCCGCTTTCAGTCAAAATGGGTTCTTTAATCATCGTTGTTGTCATATTGTATCGCGTAATTAGTTTTTAAAAAAGTTAAACGTGTCGTGTATTTCATCGGTTGAATGATGAAGCATCGGTTTTGTTTGTAGTAAAAATTTGTAAGCTGTTTTTTTTGTAGTAGATGTATTGTCTTCGGAAGTTATTCTTTTCAGTTTGCTCAATAAACTTGTCTATCTGACATTACGCAACGAAATTACGGCGTGCGGAATTATTTGTTCCTAATAAATTATCAACATGGTGTTAATTAATTTTTTAAAACATTTATTTTCAGTGGATTGAAATGATTTTGAAGTGCAAATGCTTATTTCAATTTTTATTTAATAATTTTTAATTAAATTTAATAAATAAAAAAAAAAGCAAATTCAAAATTCTTCAACCGAAAATTTAAACGAGTGGTGATGGATTTAATTTAATGGAAATAAAAAAGCAGTTTATCTCAGTGAGATAAACTGCTTTTTTTGTTAGAACACGATTTTTGCGATTAAAAAAAATTTACACGATTGCGATTCATTTCCAATCGTATAAATTTTTTAAATCCTGAAAATCCTGATTGAGACAAAAAATCTTAAATCGTAAATCCAAAATCGCAAATCGGAATGCTACTCCGGCTCAAATCCGAGAATAATGAAAAATTTTCCGTAATCCGTAAGTTTTGTGGTGCTGAGTGTTGAAAGTTCCGGTTTATCAAAACCTATACCGTAATCGAATCCGAGAGTACCGAACATCGGTAAGAACACGCGCAAACCGGCACCGACCGAACGCCGCACATCAAATGGACGGAAATCGCTGAGTGTAGCAAAATTATTTCCACCTTCCGCAAAAGCCAATACATAAATTGTTGACGAAGGATTGAGTGAAATCGGGTAACGCAATTCGGTGGTATATTTCACAAAAGCTGTTCCGCCGCCGCTCGCACTCAAAGGTAAATCGGCGGGATCGTAACCGCGCAGCGAAATAATTTCATTCCCAGTTAAACCGACTTGCCTGTTCGCCAAACCGTTGCCGCCGAGAATATAATGTCCGAAAGGCGAATAACCGACATGACTGTTGTAGTAACCCAATGAACCGATTTTTGCTGACGTTTTCAGCACTAAATTTCCGACAAGTTGCGTATACCATTCGGCATTGAAACGCCATTTGTAAAACTCTAACCATTTATATTTTTGAGCATCCGGCAAATCATCGTAGCGTTTTCCGTTTACCAACGAATACGGGAAAGTAGCTTGACCGGTTAAAGTAAATTTGCTGCCGTTTTTCGGAAATAATGGATCCGAAATCGAACTGCGCGCAATCGTTTGTGAAATTGCTAAACTGTTATAGTCGCCGCCTCCCACCGTAAAATTCAAATAAGAATTTGAAGTAGAAGTAGACGCTGCAGTTGTACTGCCGCCCAAGTCGTAACGTTGATATTCGATGGCGGTAGTTGAAATAAAATTATCATCGGGCCATTTCAATCTTCTGCCCAAACTTACAGAACCCTGCCAAATACCGATAGGCGTACCGTAATTATAAAAAGAATAGGCTCCACCCACCGTTAAAGAATTCGGGTGTTTTCCGCCGAGCCAAGGTTCCGTAAACGAAGCGTTGTACGATTGAAAATACGCGCCGTTAGATTGCGCGCGAATGGATACACGCTGACCATCACCTTGCGGCAACGGTGCCCAAGCATCTTTTTTGAAAATATTCCGCAAAGAAAAATTATTAAACGATACACCGAGCGTACCGACAACACCAAAACCACCCCAACCCGCAGATAATTCGAGTTGGTCAGACGGTTTTTCTTCCACTTTATATTCAATATCTACTGTTCCGCGTTGTTGATTAACAGGTGTATTGATGCCGAGTGCTTCTTGATTGAAGTAACCGAGATTAATAATTTCGCGTTGCGAACGGATAATGAGTTGGCGACTGAATTTATCACCCGGAAGCGTACGTAATTCACGGCGAATTACGTGATCGTGTGTTCGGTCGTTTCCTTTTATGGTTACTTTATCGATTGTGGCTTGCGGACCTTCGAAAATGCGCATTTCCAAATCTATGGAATCGTTTTGTACGGAAACTTCGGTCGGTTCTACATTGAAAAATAAATAACCGTTGTCCATATATAGCGATGATACATCGCGACCGTCTTGACTGAATCGCAAACGGTTTTCCAAAAGTTCTTGATTATACACGTCGCCTTTTTGCAAACCCAAAACTTGCGACAAAACTTTCGCTTCGTAAATGGAATTTCCTTTCCAACCGATATTGCGGAAATAATAACGATGACCTTCATCAATTTTTATATTGATGCGCATATTACCGTCTTTTTTATCGCGCCAAACACTGTCAGTCACAATTTTTGCATCTCTGTAACCAATTGTAGCGTAGTATTTCAACATTTTTTTCTTGTCTTCTTCATAATCCTCGGCTACCAGTTTTGAGGCAGAAAATATTTTGAACCGTTGGTGCGTTTTTTCTAATTTACTGCGCAATTTTTTCGATGAAGCAGCTTTATTGCCCTCAAAAGTTATGGCATCAATTTTTACGCGCGCTTTTTTCTTGACGTTGAAAACCAATTTCACGCCGTTTTGGCGTTTCTCGTCCTTCGTTTCTTTCACCGTTACATCTGCATCTAAAAAACCTTTATCCCGATAATATTTTTCTATGGCATTGATCGCATTTTCTTTATTGCTTTCGGTGATAATGGAGCCTTTGGGAATAAAGCGATTCACGAGTGCGTTCAATTCGTCGTGTTGGCCTTTTTTTGCTTCACCGCTATAACTGTAAGTCGTTAGGTGCGGACGTTCTTGTACGCGAATATCCAAGAAAATAACATCGCCGATTGATTTTTCTTTCACTATTTGTACATCATCGAACAAACGCAATTTCCAAAGAGCTTTTATAGCTTTCGGGATATCGGGTCCGGGAAATTTAATTTTTTTTCCGGTTTGCAAACCGGAAACACCGATAATTGCGTTACCGTCCGTGAATTGAGCACCTGAAACGTGCGCACCGCCTATTTCATATTCTTTCGGCGCACCGTAAACACTGAGCGGTAAAGTATCGGGTACTACAATGGCTTGCGCAAAAGCGGTTTGAATGGATAAAGTAAAACCGACAAAAAGAAAAACTAAATAAATTTTTTTCATCAACAATTATTAAAGGCTTGCAGTTTGATCTTTGAATTTTTCGGATTTTATCTTTAAATTTTAGTTTTTAAATAAAATCCGAAATTATTTTCAAAATGGTTTTCAAAAAGTTTTCTCGAAAAAGTTTTTGAAAAAGTTTTTGAAAAAGTTTTTGAAAAAGTTTTTCAATTTCACATAAACGATATGAAACTTAAATTCGTGTCGTGCGGCGTTAAAAAATAAAAAAATTCTTGTAATTCGTGATTGAATTAAATTTGTTCGCTCGTCAAACCGAAACGTCGTTCGCGGTTCTGATAACTGAGTATTGCTTTGTAAAAATCATTTTTCTTGAAATCGGGCCAGAAAGTAGGCGTGAAATAAAATTCCGCATATGCTAATTGCCAGAGCAAAAAATTGGAAATGCGCGTTTCGCCACTTGTCCGTATCATTAATTCGGGGTCGGGCATTCCGGCAGTTGTAAGTTCCATCTCAAACAATTTTTCATCTATTTCGGATGGTTTCACCATGCCGCGTACAGCTTTATCGGCTAAACGTTGTACGCCGCGCAAAATTTCCCACTTTGCCGAATAATTCAGAGCCAGTACCAATGTCATACGTTTATTGCCGCGCGTTTTTTCTATCCCTTCCAAAAGTGCTTTATAAGTTTTGGAAGGCATTTTTTCAATTTCGCCGATAGCTTGCAAACGAATATCGTTGCGCATCAGTGTATCTACTTCCGCTCGGACGGTATCTACCAAAAGTGTCATTAAAGCATTTACTTCAAACGCCGGTCTCTGCCAATTTTCAGTTGAAAAAGTATACAGCGTCAAATATTTTATACCCAATTCTGCGGCGGTTTCTGTAATTTCGCGCACCGTTTTCACGCCTTCATGATGTCCCCACACGCGGTTTTTACCTTGTGAAGTTGCCCATCGTCCGTTACCATCCATAATGATGGCAACGTGTTTCGGCAAATTTTCAACATTGATTTGTGCGCGTAAATCCATTTTTCTGACCGGAAAACCGTATTTTTATTTTCGGCGTGCGAAGATACACAAAAACTTATGGTGTACATGCTCAAAAACTATAAATTTGTTGTAAAACATTAAAGTAGAGTGTTTCTCAATCGTGCGTTGAAAATAATTCACAGTTCATATTATAGCGGACGCGAAGCACAGCATATCTGCAAATTCGGTTTACTCTCAATATTTTTTTTGTGTTGCTTCAAAGGCATCAATTAATTATCGTAATACGGTTTATAATTTAACGTGAGTTAGGAGATAAAAAAAGAGCCGTTAGGCTTAAATAAATTTCGGGGCTACAAAATCGGTCGAGGCTACGCCTTTTTTTATAATCTCCGAACCCATGTTAACTTAAGCCTTAAAAAAGAAGATTACCGAATTCAATCTGTTTTTTTTCAAGAAAAATGAAGAGAGAATCAATTTTTTTACGCAATTTTGCGGTTTAAAATGAATTAAAAAATTTTATGACGAATAAAAAACGGCAAGAATTATCCGCTCTGTCTCTCCGTGTACGCGAACATATTTTGCGCATGGCTACCGACGGCGGTTGTTTTTTGGGTGCATCGCTTTCGGCTACAGACCTTTTGGTTTATTTATACCAAGAATTTTTGAATCTGCGTAAAGAGAATCTGACCGATCCGAATCGCGATTATCTTTTGCTTTCAAAAGGGCATGATGTACCGGCACTGTACGGTTTGTTTGCCGAAATGGGTTGGATAGAAAAATCGCGCTTGCAAAATCACCTCAAACTCAACGATAGTATTTATTGGCATCCGAATGTTAAAATTCCGGGCATCGAGTTTCATTCGGGTTCGCTCGGACATTTGCCCGCCGTTTCGCTCGGCATTGCGATGGATATGAAAATGCGCGGTACCGATAATCGCGTCGTCTGTATAATAGGTGACGGTGAACTCAATGAAGGTTCGGTGTGGGAAGCGGTTTTGGTAGCGAATGCGCATAAAATGGATAATTTATATTTCGTAATAGACAGGAATTTTTTTCAAGCGAATATGGCAACCGAAGACTTAATTCCTCTGGAGCCTTTGCATAAAAAATTTGAAGCCTTCGGTGCGTATGTAACGCGCATTGATGGGCATGATTTCGGTGCTTTGGAACGCGCATTCTCCAAAAAAAATCATAAACCCGATCAATTACAAGTGATTATTGCCGATACCAAACGCGGAAAAGGTTTGCCGAGTATAGAAGCGCGCGCGGATCGTTGGTTTTGTAATTTTACGCACACTGAAATTGATGATTTATTAAAAGAGTTACACGGCTTCGATGCTGCGGAATTACAATCGGAAACACTGGTCGTCAGATGAAATGGTAAATTTTCAAATGGTAAATGGTAAACGGTAAATATAAAGTTTGCCATTTACCATTTGAAAATTTACCGTTTACCGTTTACCATTTACCATTAATATTTATGTCTTACGAAGAACTTTTAAAAAAAACCGCACTCGCCGACGAGCGTTTTGTGGTGATGACGGCGGAAAATCGCGCACTCGTGCGCACGTTGCCGGCAATTTTGGGCAAACGATTTATTGATACCGGCATAACGGAACAATGTATGGTCGGCGCGGCTGCGGGTTTGGCTTTGCGCGGACGCATTCCGGTTATCCATGCGCTGTCAGCATTTCTTTCTATGCGCGCATTTGAGTTTGTGCGTACCGATGTCGGTCTCGGCAATTTGCCCGTGAAGTTAAGCAGTTTTATTCCCGGTTTTCTTTCCGACGGCAACGGACCGACACACCAGGCGATTGAAGATATTGCACTCATGCGCGGCATTCCTAACATGACTGTTTTCGCACCCGCAGATGAGGATGATTTAGTAAAATCTTTGCCGGAAATTTGGTCTTCAAAATCGCCGGCGTATGTGCGCATTAATATACGTGCTACAAAATATGAACACGCACCGTTTGAAATCGGTAAAGCGGAAGTAATTTCAACCGGCAGCGATATAACTTTACTCACTTACGGTTTAATGTTCGAGCAAACGATGGTTGCCGCCGATATTTTGCGTACCGCCGGAAAATCGGTCGGCGTAATTAATATGCGCACATTGAAACCAATAGATGAAAAAATTATTTTAGAAACGGTCGTCCATTCCAAATTAATTGTAACGATTGAAGATCATTTTCTGACGGGCGGATTGTATAGTATTATCGCTGAAATTTTATTGAATCACCGTATTTCAGCCGACGTAATGCCTTTTGCTTTGCGCGAAAAATGGTTTCAGCCGGCTCTGTTGAATGATGTAATGGAGAACGAAGGTTTTACGGGCAAGCAAATTGCCGAAAAAATATTGGGCAGACCGACTGAAGCCATGCAACCGAAAATTGAATTAACAGCGTTTGCGGAATAAACTGTATAATTTTTAACTAAACCTTAAATTAAGTTTAGCATTTTCTTGTGATACCTTTCCGGATATTTTACGTTTATAAAGGTGTAATATATCTTTGCGTACTTCTTCTCCATTCCACTTCTAAATTATTTGATTTTATGAACCGCTCGCTTTTTAAAATTTTCGGTCTTATAGCTGTTTTCACTTTTGTGTACAGCACAACTACATTTGCACAATATACGCCGGCAAAAAAGAAAACTTATGCCAAAAAAAATGATAAGTATTTCGACGAGTCCAATGATTTCGTTCATCATTTGCAATACGGCATTCACTTGAACTCAAATGTTTTGAGTTTTTCTTCCAACAATTTCGGTTTCGGTCTTTCTCCGTCTGTCGGCTATAAATTTAATAAAACCTTTATGGCGGGTTTAACTACCGGTTTTGATTACAATTATCAACGTTATTTTTACGGAACACAAGCCTATACTTTTACGCCGATTGATTTCAATTACGGTGCTTACGGGCGTATTCGTTTTTTCAACAGTCCTATTTATTTATACACTGATTTGAAAAACGCCACCTATCAGATAGCTGATACCGATTCGGGTGGTAATATTATTCTGAACCCGAACAATCCGAACAAAATTAATACACGTTCTCAAACTCGGCCTGAAAGCAATTTAGGTCTTGTATACCGCGGCGGTAACGGTTCGGGTTGGGGGACGGAATTTGTTGTGACGTACAACGTACTTTCTAAAGTTGACGATTACCGCCCATCACCTTTTGATGTAAAAATCGGATTTACTTATAATTTTTAGGTTCAAGGAGATTTTTTAAAAATTCAGAACACGATTTAAAACGATTGATAAGGATTATCGCGATTTATTTTTAAATTACGATAATCCTTTCAAACCTTTTAAATCGTGTTTTTTTTTGCAACCTACTCTTTAAAACTAACGTAGATACGTTTATCTTTGCCGCGATAAGATCCATAATTTTCTATAAAATTAATTCAGTGATGACGGAAACAACAACAAAACCTCGCCTCAGCAAAATGGTGCGCAATATGTCGGAAAGCGAAACCATAAAAATGGCGCAAATGGCGCGCGACCTCAAAGCTAAAGGTCACGACGTAATCAGTTTAAGTTTGGGTGAACCGGACTTCGATACGCCCGACCACATAAAAATGTCTGCAGTAAAAGCCCTCTCCGAAGGTTTTACGAAATATACCCCCGTGCCGGGGATTCCCGAATTGTTGGAAGCTATTTCAAAAAAATTCAAACGCGATAATCATTTGGATTATGCACCGAATCAAATCATCGTTTCCAACGGTGCGAAACAAAGTATTGCGAACGTGTGTTTGGCACTTTTGGAAGAAGGCGACGAGTGTATTATTTTTACGCCGTATTGGGTAAGTTATATGGAAATCGTGAAAATGACGGGCGCAACACCTGTATTGGTGAAAGCGGGCATAGAACGAGATTTTAAAGTGACGGCAGAACAAGTTGAAGCCGCTATAACGCCGCGCACGAAAATGGTTTTGTTCAGTTCGCCCGTAAATCCGACCGGTTCTGTTTTTTCCAAAAGCGAATTACACGCTATCGCAGAGGTGATAGGAAAACACGAAAATATTTTTATCGTTGCCGATGAAATTTACGAATATATCAACTTTGTCGGGCACCATTATTCAATAGGTAGTTTTGCGGAAGTGAAAGACAGAACAATTACCGTCAACGGTTTTGCAAAAGGGTATTCCATGACGGGTTGGCGTTTAGGTTATTTGGGCGCTCCGAAATTTATTGCCGATGCGTGTAACAAAATTCAAAGTCAATTTACAAGCGGTGCTAATTCGTTCAGCCAAAAAGCGGGTGCATTTGCTTTAAATTCATCTTTAGAAGCAACGCATAAAATGCGCGAACAATTTCACCATCGGAGAGATATAGTTGTGAGTTTATTGAGCGAAATTACGGGTTTTAAAGTGAATAATCCGCAAGGTGCGTTTTATGTTTTTCCGGATATCAGTTATTATTTCGGAAAAAGCGATGGAACATACGTGATAAAAAATGCCGATGATTTTTGTGATTATATCATGCAAACCGTTTTCGTCGGCTTGGTCAGCGGATCTGCTTTCGGCGACGACGATTGCTTCCGGTTAAGTTACGCTGCAAGTGAAAAACAACTCCGCGAAGCGATTGCAAGAATTAGAAGTGCGGTGGAAAAACTTCATTGATTTACGATTTACGATTTGTGATTTTTTTTGAAAACCGTAAACCGTAAATCGTAAACCGTAAATCCAAATTAATGAAACGACGAACTTTTATCAACTCGATAGGTTGGAGTGCAGCAATGACGCGCTCCAACCTATTATTCAATACGCCTCAAGCGATGGAAAATTTGTCTGTTCCCAATAAAATAAAACCGGCGCGACTGAAAGAAGGCGATACAATTGCAGTTATTGCTCCTTCAAGCGGGTTGCCGGAACACGTCATACAACGCGCTATCGGAAATTTAGAAAAATTAGGTTTCGTCTTGAAGCTCGGAAAAAATATCCGAGCGATGCGCGGTTATTTAGCCGGCACCGATCAACAACGTTTAGATGATTTGCACGCGGCTTTTGCGGATAAATCAGTAAAAGCCGTTTGGTGTATTCGCGGCGGTTATGGAGCTACGCGCTTTTTACCGCAATTGAATTATGATATTATCCGCAAAAATCCAAAAATTTTTATCGGTTACTCCGATATTACGGCGTTGCACGTTGCCATTCATCAAAAAACGGGTTTAACGACTTTTCACGGTCCCGTCGGTACTTCCGATTTCGGTGATTATACAAAGCCGCACGTATTAAATATTTTGATGCACCCGACACCCAATTATAAAATTTCGCTTTGTCCGCATAATACAACCGATGCTGAAAAACTTTTTAAACCCGCCGTTGTTGAAGCCGGTATAAATAAGTCGGAAATTATTGTCGACGGAAAATGTCGCGGACAACTGATAGGCGGAAATTTATCCTTGCTGTCTTCTGCTGCCGGAACGCAATACGCTTTGAAAAATGTGAAAGGCAAAATTTTATTTATGGAAGATGTGGACGAACGTCCGTACAGAATTGATAGAATGTTGACGCAACTTATGCACAGTGTTGATTTAAGATCATGCGCAGGTATCGCGCTCGGTATTTTTGACGGCTGTAATCCGACTGCGGAAGATAAAAATACTTTGTCGCTGTCGGAATGTTTGCATGACAGGCTCGGGCATTTAGGTATTCCTGTCATTTACGGGTTATCGTTCGGGCATATAAAACATCAATGTACTTTGCCTTACGGCATAGAAGCCGAACTTAATACCACCGACAAAACTTTAACTTTATTGGAATCTGCAGTAGTTTAAAATACTGAATGTTTAATCATTCAGCATTTAGCATTAAAAAAATATGTATCAATTTTTTAAACCTATTCTATTTTTACTTTCTCCCGAAAAAGCGCACGGTATTACTATGCGGCTATTAATATTTGTACTCAAAATTCCGGGTGTATCTTTTATTTTAAGAAAATTATTTTTATTGAAAGACCCGCGTTTAGAAAAAAATATTTTAGGGTTAAAATTTAAAAATCCGGTGGGTTTAGCGGCAGGATTCGATAAAGATGCCAAATACATAGATGCACTTACAGATTTGGGTTTCGGGTTTATTGAAGTCGGTACCGTAACGCCTTTAGCACAAAACGGCAATGAACAACCGCGTTTGTTCCGATTGCCGGAAAGTGAAGCGCTTATTAACAGAATGGGATTTAATAACGGAGGAGTAGAAGAGATGGTCGAGCGACTAAAAAAAATAAAAAACAAGCAAGTGATTATCGGCGGTAATATCGGTAAAAATAAAATTACGTCGAACGAAACGGCTTATCAAGATTATGAAAAATGTTTTACTGCACTTTTCCCTTACGTAGATTATTTTGTCGTAAATGTATCGTCGCCCAATACACCCGATTTGCGCGCTCTGCAAGATAAAGTGCCTTTAAGTTTTCTTTTAGGTCGTATTCAAACCCTGAATTCAATTATGTCTGTAAGCAGCAGATTTCCGAAATCCGAAACCCGAAATCCGAAATCTGAATTCGGTAAACCGAAATCCGAAACCCGAAATCCGAAATCGTTAAAACCGGTTTTTCTGAAAATTGCACCCGATTTAAACACCGAGCAACTCGACGATATTTTGGATATAGTTGCCGCGAACAATTTAGCCGGCATAGTCGCTACAAATACAACTATTTCGCGCGAAGGCTTAAAAGAAAATGAGGATGAAATAAAAAATATCGGCGCAGGCGGCGTAAGCGGCAAAACTTTAAGTGAACATTCAACGGATATTATTCGATATTTACGCCAAAATACACGGCAAAAAGATTTAATCATTATCGGGGTCGGCGGTATTTCTTCGGGTGACGATGCTTTAGAAAAAATTAAAGCCGGTGCCGATTTAATTCAAATTTATACGGGTTTGGTGTACGAAGGTCCGGGATTAGTAAAAGCGATTAACAGAAAATTAATTTCAAACTATTAATTTTAGCGTCATAATATAAAATCAAATGAAATTAAAGCGACTCTCCTTATCTTTGTGAAAATAAATTAAATTTATCATGAAGAACCGAGCATTAGTTTTATTGTCAGCATTTATTATTTTATCATTTACTTTTTGTCGAGCTGAAAATTTTCCGATAAATTTTTCAACAACTCCTTCATCGTACCGAACATTACTGAACGAAAAAATACTTTCGGTATTCGGGAATACGCATTCGCGCATAAAATTCAGTCAAACTACTTCCGAAAAAGGAATTTTTACTCAAACAAAAATTAAACCCGTGGATACCTTATGTTATGAATTGCGCATTTATACAGCAGAAAAAGGTAAGTTGAATGATCTTTTGAAACGTTTTCGGAACCATACACTTGCACTTTTTGAAAAACATCGTATTAAAGTAGAAGGATTTTGGGTGCCGTTGGATAATCCGGACGAAAAACTTTATTATATTGTTTCGTATCCGAACCGGAAAACGCGGGAAATAAATTGGAAAGCATTTATAGACGACACTACCCGTGTGCGTATTTTTAAAGAAAGCGAAGCAAACGGTAAATTAGTGCACAAAGTGGACGAGGCTTTTTTAAAAACTACAGATTTTTCTCCCAATAAATTCACGGGTATCAGCAACCAAGTTTGGGAATTGCGCATTTATACGGCATCTCCGAATAATTTGGGGATTCTTTTAAGCCGATTCCGCGACCATACCTTGAAACTGTTTGAAAAAAGCGGTATGACTAATAAAATTTATTTCACGCCTACAGATGAAGCACAAGGGTCAGATAAAATGTTGTATTATTTTCTGACGCACAAATCGGAAGCGGCAGCTAAAGAATCTTTTAAAAATTTTGGTGCATCTGACGAATGGAAGAAGGTAAGAACCGAATCGGAAATAAAAGGCGGCGGTTCTTTAACGACTAAAATAGAGTCTGTGTTTATGTATCCGACGGATTTTTCGCCGATAAAATAATTTTGATTAAGGGGATTTGTAAAAATAGGCTACCCATATTGGCTGCTATCTTTTCTTTATTCAAAGCAAATTTTTTGAGAAATATTGGAATATTTAAGAAGAATTTGCCGCAGAGTAAACATAAGAGAGCAGTTTAGATTGTCGGGTTATTTTTTACAAATCTCCTATCTGAAAAAGACAATTCAAATAGGAAGATGAAAAAAGATTATTCCAAAAGTATTAAGCACAAAGCATTAAAACAATGGGTGCAAGAAATTGCTGAACATTGTCAACCGGATACCATTCATTGGTGCGACGGTTCGATAGAAGAATACGATCAACTTTGTGAGCAATTAGTAAATAAAGGTACTTTCATCAGACTTAATCCTGAAAAAAAACCGAACAGTTATGCCTGTTTTTCCGATCCGAGTGACGTGGCGCGCGTGGAAGACAGAACTTATATTTGTTCTCTGAGAAAAGAAGATGCCGGACCGACAAATAACTGGGAATCGCCGCGCGACATGAAAGCGACGCTTGATGTTTTATTAAAAGATTGTATGCACGGACGCACCATGTATGTTATTCCGTTCAGTATGGGACCGGTCGGTTCACCGCTTTCGCACATCGGTGTTCAATTATCGGATTCGGAATATGTTGTAACAAATACGCGCATCATGACGCGCATGGGTAAACACGTTTTAGACGTTTTAGGCGACACCGCCGATTTCGTAAAATGTTTGCACACTGTCGGCGCACCCATTGAAAAAGGTGAAACGGATAAAAAATGGCCCTGTAATCCGTTCGTAAAATATATTGTTCATTATCCCGAAGAACGTTCAATCGTTTCTTACGGCTCCGGTTATGGCGGTAATGCACTGCTTGGGAAAAAATGTTTTGCTTTGCGCATTGCTTCTTCCATGGCAAGAGAAGAAGGTTGGCTCGCAGAACACATGCTGATATTAGGCGCGCAAAGTCCGGAGGGAGAAAAAACTTATGTGGCAGCCGCGTTTCCGAGTGCTTGCGGTAAAACAAATTTTGCTATGCTCATTCCGCCGGAAGGACTCAGCGATTGGAAAATTACCACTATCGGCGATGATATTGCTTGGATAAAACCTGATGCCGATGGTATTTTATATGCCATTAATCCGGAAGCAGGTTATTTCGGTGTGGCACCGGGTACGAATACGAAAACGAACCCGAATGCAATGGCAACAATTGCGTCAAATACTATTTTTACGAACGTAGCGGTTACAGCCGACGGCGATGTTTGGTGGGAAGGGATGACAAAAGAAATCCCCGAGGGCTTGACAGATTGGACCGGAAAACCTTATGATAAAACTTCCGGTAAACCTGCCGCCCATCCGAATGCGCGTTTTACGGCACCGGCGCATCAAAATCCGTGCATTGATCCGAATTGGGAAAACCCCAAAGGCGTTCGTATTCGTGCTTTTATTTTCGGCGGACGTAGAAGTACGACTATACCTCTGGTATATCAATCTTTTAATTGGAGTTTCGGCGTGTACATGGCATCAACAATGGGTTCGGAAACGACGGCTGCCGCGTTCGGTGAACTCGGAAAAGTACGACGCGATCCGTTTGCGATGTTGCCTTTTTGCGGTTATCATATGGCTGATTATTTCAACCATTGGTTGCAGTTCGGAAGACAACTCAATAGTCCACCCAAAATCTTCGGTGTCAATTGGTTTCGTAAAGATAAAGACGGTAAGTTTTTGTGGCCCGGTTTCGGCGACAATATGCGCGTATTGAAATGGATTATAGATCGTTCACGCGGTCGCGTTTCGGGCATAGAAAGCCCGATTGGTTGGATGCCTCGTTACGAAAATATGGATTGGAAAGGCTCCGATTTTACGAAAGAAGATTTCGATAAAATCATGGGGCTTGATCGCGAAGATTGGAAAACGGAAATGCTCGCCCACGAAGAACTTTTTGAACGTATGTTCGATAAATTACCGAAAGAATATCCCCTCATGCGTCAACTTTTACTCTCCTCGCTCTGGCGTTCGGCTGAACGTTGGAAAATGGCGGAAGAAGTATAGTTTTAATGGTAAATATTTCAATGGTAAATGGTAAATGGTGATTATCCTAATCAAAAAAAAAATTTACCATTGAAAGGTTTACCGTTTAACATTGAAAGATTTACCATTTACCATTAAAAATTTACCATTAATTAATTGACGCTTCTCCAACATATACAAAAAGGCGTTTCGGACGCGGTGGGAAATCTTTACAATCAAACCCTCGCATCCGAAAATATTATTTGCGGTATTACGCGCAAAGAATTTACGGGCGACTATACCGTTACTGTTTTTAATATTGCCAAACTTGTCGGCAAATCACCCTCAATTGTCGGAGACGAACTCGGTCAGTATCTCGTCGAGCACGTCAAAGACATCAGTGGGTTCAACGTCATTCAAGGTTTTTTAAATCTATCGGTGGCAGATTCGTTTTGGATAAAGTTTGTAAACGATGAAAGCAGAACGATGAACCATGAACAAAAAGGACGTTCATCGTCCCTCGTTCATCGTTCATCGTTTAAAGAAAAAGTGATGATAGAATTCTCGTCGCCGAACACCAACAAACCTCTGCATTTAGGTCATACGCGAAATATTTTGTTGGGTTGGTCTTGTTCGCGTATACTTGAACATGCAGGTTATGAAGTCGTGGGAACAAAAGTTGTAAACGACAGAGGTATTGCCATTTGCAAAAGTATGTTAGCTTGGCAACTAATGGCAAACGGTGAAACTCCTGAAACAGCCGGCATAAAAGGCGATCATTTTGTAGGCGAATGGTACGTAAAATTTGAAACGATTTTTCAGGAAGAATATAAGGCATGGCAACTATCAGATGCCGCAGAAAAATTTTTTAGAGACAGAAAAAAACAAGAAACAGACGAAAAAACTTTTTTCAAGGAATATAAAAACGATTATTTCAATACTTTTTCACAACTCGGTAAGCAAGCGCGCGAAATGTTGCTGCGTTGGGAAGCCGGCGATAAAGCCACGCGCGATTTATGGCAAACTATGAACGGTTGGGTGTACAAAGGATTTAATGAAACCTATAAAAGTTTGGGTGTAAGATTCGATAAAATTTATTACGAATCCGATCAGTACGTACTCGGTAAAGAAATTATTGAAGACAATATTGAAAAAGATATTTTTTACAGAAAGCCCGACTCATCGGTTTGGATTGATTTAACGGATGTTAAACTTGACCATAAATTAGTTTTGCGCTCCGACGGAACAGCCGTCTATATCACTCAAGATATTGCGATGGCGCATTTACGCGACCAAGAATTTCATGCAAAAAAAGTAATTTACGTCGTTGCCGACGAACAAAATTATCATTTTCAGGTACTGTTTGAAATTCTGAAAAAACTAAAAGAACCTTATGCTGCCGGCTTACATCATTTGAGTTATGGTTTAGTAGAGTTGCCGGAAGGCAAAATGAAAAGCCGTGAGGGTACGGTCGTAGATGCTGATGATTTAATTGCGGAAGTGATCGCCGAAGCACATCGCGAAACACTTGAACGGGGTACGTTACAAGGTATCGCGGAAACCGAAAAAAATGAAATTATTCGACGCATTGGCGTCGGTGCTTTAAAATATCAAATCATTAAAGTTAATCCGAAAAAGAAAATTATTTTCGACCCGAAAGAATCCGTTGATTTCGAAGGCAATACTGGTCCTTATATTCAGTACGCTTTTGTGCGTGCGAATGGGGTTGTAAAAGAAGCGATTCGGATTTCAAAGGAAGTCTTCTCTTTAAGAGAAAACTTCCTTAACGACTATATATTAAAAAATCCTGAAAAAGATTTGATACAAATTTTATACGGTTTCGATAAAATAGTAAACGATGCCGCCGAAAGTTACGACCCATCCATGATTGCCAATTATTGTTATGATTTAGCAAAATCATTCAATCGATTTTGGCACGAGTGCAAAATTTTAAAAGAAGAACAAACTAATCTGCAACATCTGCGTTTACAAATATCACAACTCGCCGCATACACTTTGCAAACCGGTATGAACCTGTTAGGAATAGAAATGCCGGAGAGAATGTAAAATTAGATAGGAGTTTGAAGTGCGGAGTTAGGAGTTAGAATAAAAAATTTTAGATCTGCACTTCTAACTCCGCACTCCGCGCTTCTAACTCCTATCTCCTAACTAAAATAACTATGCTAAATTTTATTGAAGAAATAATAACGCACGACATTGAAACGGGAAAACACAAAACGATCATCACGCGCTTTCCGCCCGAACCGAACGGCTATTTGCACATCGGTCATGCGAAATCTATTTGCTTGAATTTCGGTTTGGGTTTAGAGTTTCACGGAAAAACCAATTTGCGTTTCGATGATACCAATCCGACGAAAGAAGATATTGAATACGTTGACTCGATTAAAGAAGACGTAAAATGGTTGGGATTCACTTGGGCTGAAGAACGCTACGCTTCCGATTATTTTCAAAAAATTTATGACCTGACGGTTAAACTCATAAAAAAAGGCTTAGCATATATTGACGACTCAACTGCTGAACAAATTGCGGCAATGAAAGGCACACCGATACTAGCCGGCACAGATTCACCGCATCGAAACAGAAGCATCGAAGAAAATCTACGTCTTTTTGAAGAAATGAAAGGCGGTAAACACGCGGAAGGAGCTTTGACGTTGCGCGCAAAAATAGATATGGCTTCGCCGAATATGCAAATGCGCGATCCGCTTTTGTACCGGATAAAATTTGCGACGCACCACCAAACCGGCGATAAGTGGTGTATTTATCCGATGTACGATTATGCGCATCCGATTTCAGATGCTATTGAACATATCACGCACTCGCTTTGTACTTTAGAGTTTGAAGTGCATCGACCTTTGTACGAATGGACGATAGAGAATTTAGAATTATTTCCTTCAAGACAAATAGAATTTGCGCGTTTGAATTTGACTTATACCGTGATGTCGAAACGCAAACTATTGCAACTCGTTCAAAATAAATTAGTGGACGGTTGGGATGATCCGCGTATGCCGACTATCTCCGGCTTGCGCCGTCGCGGTTATACAGCATCGGCTTTACGCGAATTTGCATCACGCATCGGTATCGCTAAACGCGAAAATTTAATTGACGTCGAACTATTAGAGTTTTGTTTGCGCGAAGATTTGAACAAAACAGCGCACCGGTTAATGGCGGTATTGAATCCTCTGAAAGTTGTAATCAGTGGTCAATTGTCGGTGGTTGGTGGTCAGGTACAAGAGGAAAATCTTAGCGTTCAAAATTTTGGACTCTTACTGAGTACTGTGGAAATGGAAAATAATCCGGAGAACGAAGCGGATGGAAAAAGAAATATTCCGTTTTCCAACGAAATATATATTGAGCGCGAAGATTTTATGGAAATTCCCGTAAAAGGTTATCATCGTTTAGTGCCGGGCGGTTATGTGCGTTTGAAAGGCGCGTATATTATCCGGCATGAAGCTACTTTAAAAGATGCGGAAGGCAATATCACGGAAATTCATTGTAAATATATTCCGGAAAGCAAAAGCGGTAACGACCAATCGGGTTTAAAAGTAAAAGGCGTTTGTCATTGGGTGAGTATCGCACACGCCGTTGAAGCGCAATGCAATTTATACGATAAATTATTCACTGAAAAAGAACCGGATTCGGATAAAGAACGCCCTTTTACGGATTTCATAAACCCGGAATCATTAAAAATTTTACCGAAAATTTATGTAGAACCGAGCGTAAAAGATTTAAAACCGGGTACTACCGTTCAATTTTTTAGGCACGGCTATTTTTGTGTGGATAAGAATTCTACATCGGAACATCCTGTTTTTAACAGAACCGTTACGCTGAAGGATTTATGGAAACCGGGAATTTGAAGAATTATGAATTATGAATTATCAATTATGAATTAATTGTTCAGAAATATTAAAATATTAAAAAGCCGTGCAAAATAAATCCTGCACGGCTTTTTAATTCATAACTCATAACTCATAACTCATAACTAAATTAATATCCCGGATTTTGGGCAATAATACCGCCACTTGTTGTTACTTCTCTATCAGGAATAGGCCATAAATTTCTGAAGCCTTGCGTAACACCGACAGTAGAAGTTCTATTATAACGGCGCAAATCGAACCAGCGGTGACCTTCGTGTGCTAATTCAATTCGGCGTTCCTTTTCAATCGCCAAAAGCAAATCCGCTTGTGTCGCTGCAACAGCAGGCGTTAAACCGGCGCGCGCGCGAATGATATTGACATCGACTAAAGCATCAACGAATTTACTTTGATTCGCACGGGCTTCGGCGCGAATTAAATACATTTCCGCTAAACGAACTTGAATCACATTGTCTGTTCCGTCAACGTGTGTATATTTCAAAGTTTTTGCTACGGGTACTGCCGATGTAGCTAATGTATAATTCACAGGCAAACGAATATCACCTGTTTCATGAGCAGCTTTTAATGATGACGTGGAAGAAATTTCATTTCTTCCACCTAAGCCCGTTGAGAAATAATAAAACGCTGCCGCATTTGAATTCTGAGAGTCGAATTGCAATTCCCAAATTGATTCAGCAGTATTCTTTGAGGCAAAAATATTCGCATAACTCGCGGAAGCCAATAAGGAATAACCACCGTTTTTAATGATATTATCCGATATTGCTTCTGCATTAGCCCAATCGCCGGTGTACAAGTAAGCTCGAGCCAAAAGTGCATTAGCTATGTTACCGTTTATTCTTCCGGTGTTATTACTGATAGTACCACTTCTTGCCGGCAAATTTTTTGCGGCAAAAGTTAAATCGTCAACAATTGCTTTCCAACAATCTGCTTCAGGTGAACGCGGTGTTGAGGTTGTATCTGCCAAAGCCAAAGTTGGTTTCAAAACCAAAGGCACACCTAATCCGCTTGCTTTATTGTAACCGGTTTCACTGCCACCGTAATAGCGCAATAAATTAAAGTATTGAAATGCTCTTAAACAACGCGCTTCAGCCGTGTACAAATCCGCATTCACCGCTTTGTCGTTTGCAGCCGCTTTCGGTGCTGAAGCAATTACATTATTCAAGCGGTTAATCCCGCTGTAAGCATTTATCCAATAATTCGTAGTCGTTGCATTGTTGGTAGAAATGATTTTGTTTTCCAACTCTTTAAGATCTTGAAAAGTTCCAACATCCGTTAAATTGTCGGCAGTTAAATCAGCGCCGATCCAGTAATTTAAACCGTAAGAGTTATTACTGAGCAAAGCGTTGTAACAACCGTTCATAGCTGCATCCATATCGGATTTAGTGGTAAAGCCGGTTGATGCATCAATCTGAGAGATGGGCGATAAATCAATATTGCTTTTACAGCCGAAAAAACCTGTGCCCAGAAGCGTGAAAATATAAATTAAAATATTTTTTTTCATTCTTGTTTTATGATTAAAATTAGAAAATGCGTTAGAAAATTACCAATGACGAATAAAAATTAGATCTACGTTAATTCGTAATTGATTAAAAACCGACACTCAAGCCGAATATTACCGATTTGGCTTGCGGATACGTTAAAAAATCCGTACCTATTGCAGCATTTGCATTAGCGCCTACACCTTCCGAAAAAGTACTTACTTCCGGATCGAAACCTTTGTATTTCGTAGATGTCCAGATATTATATGCCGAAGCATATAATCTGATATTTTGAACGCCGATTTTATTGAACAAACTTTGCGGCAAAGTGTAAGCCAAAGTTACTGAACGCAAACGCACATAAGAACCATCTTCTACCCAACGGTCAGAGTTGCGACGGTTATTGTTCGGGTCACTGTAAGCGGCGCGCGGAATATCGGTATTTGTATTTGTTGGTGTCCAACGATTAAGTACCGCATCTGTTTGTCCGAATACACTGTTCATACCTTCCGAAAAAGCGCGCGTAAAATTGAAAATTTTATTACCGAAACTACCGCTCAATAAAGCACTCAAATCAAAACGACCGACATTCGGTATATTCACAGAAATTTCGTTGGAAATACCGCCGTACCAAGTTGGTAATGCATTTCCGAGAATAGTTTGATCCAATGAATTTACTACACCGTCGCCGTTTATATCTTTGAATTTAATATCGCCGGGTTTGGTTTGTGAAGTTTGATACAGTGCCGAAGCACCGTTTTTTTCTTTCGCCGTTTTATCTAAAGCATCAATCTCAGCCTGTGTTTGGAAAATACCCGCTACCTGATAACCTCTGAAACTGCCGATTGAATACCCTTTTTCTAACCAAGATGCAAAGCCGAATGCTTGACCGCTCGGATAATCGGTTACGATATTTGATTGTGTAGCAATATTAATTGTCGTTGACCAACGCAATATTTTTGTATCCACCGTCACGGCTTTGAAACCGAAATCAATACCGGTGTTTTCCATTTTAGCTTTATTTGCTGCCAATGAAGTAAATCCGGTGGTAGCTGCAATAGGTGTTTGCAATAAAACTTGACTGATATAGGCTTTATAAGGTTCTACCGAGATTGTTAAACGGTCGTTCATAAAACCGATTTCCAAACCGCCGCTATAATCTTCTCTTTGTTCCCAACTCAGTGCATTGTTTGCTAATTGTACGGGAGCTAAACCCGGAGACTGGTTGTAATTAAATCCTGCACCGATTAGACCGCGCGATGCAAAGTTTCCGACATCGGAACTACCGCGTTTTCCCCAACCGCCTTTTATTTTTAAAGTAGAGACAATGTTTTTGATACCTTTCATAAAAGATTCTTCGGAAATATTCCAAGCACCCGAAATAGCCGGAAAAACACCGAATTGGTTATCGGTGCCAAAACGGGAAGAGCCGTCGGCGCGCACGGTTGCACTGATAATGTATTTATTATTCCATGCCAAACCGATTCTACCGAAATAACTGTTGATACCGTATTGCGTTGCGTTAGAAAGAATATTTTTCTTAACCGAAGCGGCATCTAAAGTTCGGATGGTATTGCCCGGAAATTTTTCACCTTGCGAAAAAATAGTGTTCAATTTTTCGCTTTGGAAAGAGACGCCGCCCAATAAATCTACTTTGAGTTTATCGAAATTCGTTGTATAGCGCAACGTATTTTCATTGATCAAATCCGTTACGCGTGTGTAACCTTCCGTCGCTTGTCCACCGACACCGGCACCGGCGTTGGAATTGCTCGGATAAAAACGAAAATCGCGGTAATTGATCGCATCTGTACCTAAACTTGATTTAGCGTACAAGCCCTCGATAATTTTCCATTCTAAAGCGGCGTTTGCTATTAAACGTTGTTCAGTGTAGTTAATATCTGGCAGCAATGCAGCAGCCACCGGATTTTCAACAGATGAGTTCGGGTCGCGGGCAAAAGTACCATCGGCATTATATACCGGAATATGCGAACCTTCCAACACGGAAGCACTCACCACACCGTAAATGTTATTATCGTTGTTCAAACGATTACTGCCCGTCTGATTGTAATTGGCACTCAACGTAAATTTCAAATTATCCGACAAATAATTATCCAAATTTATTCTGCCGGTGATACGGTTAAAGTTGGAACCTATTACGATACCGTCTTGATTGAAATAACTGCCGCCGACATAATACCGCGATTTTTCGTTACCGCCCGAAATACTGGCTTGCGTATTACTCTGTGGCGCATTCCGGAAAATTTGATCTTGCCAATTGGTTGTCGGTAGAGTAGAAGGATCCGGAAAAATGAGCGATTGACCGCGATTAGAACGCTCTTCATTGACTAAAGTACCATATTGCGGACCCGTGATAGGTGATAATTTGTGCCAAGCCTGCTGAATACCGTATTCCGTTTTTATTTCTATTTTCGGTTTACCGATTTTGCCGCGTTTAGTTGTCACTAAAACTACACCGTTGTTGGCGCGCGCACCATAAATAGCGGCAGAAGCAGCATCTTTCAAAATTTCTATGCTTTCTATATCGCTCGGATTAATATCGGAAAGAGCATTAGTAGATTGATTGCCAACACCGATTTGAGCTAAACTGCCTGTTGTGATGGGCACGCCATCTACGACATAAAGTGGTTGACTCGTTCCGTTAATCGAACTCGGTCCGCGTACTCGAATGGAAATAGCTCCGCCCGGTGTACCGGAATTGGAAAAAACTTGAACACCTGAAGCCTGACCTTGCAATGCGGCATCCAAGCCGGCAGTCGGTATTTGAGAAATCGCATCGCCGGATACTTTAGATACTGAACCTGTAAGTTCTTTTTTTGTTTGCGTACCGTAACCGACTACAACCACTTCATTCAAATTAGAATTGGATTCTAACGAAACATTAACGAGGGTTTGTCCGTTAAGACCAACTTCTTGGGTTGTGTAACCCACGAATGAAACAGTTAGTGCGTTTGCTTTAGCTGGAATTTCCAAAGAAAAATTACCATCTAAATCGGATACCGTTCCGATGGCAGTGCCTTTCACCAAAATACTGGCACCAGGTAGCGGCTCGTTGTTATCATTGCCGGTGATTTTGCCGGAAATTTTTGTCTGCGCAAACAAGGAACACGTCAGCGCGACAAATAGAAAAAGTAGCAGTCGTAATTTCATACAAAAAAGTTTGAAAATGATAAATTGTTTTACGAAAAAGTTAATTCAATCTTAAATTTAAGTTAAATAACAGTAAAGATAAAATAAAGTTTAGGATTCTATTATTAAATTTTTTTTCTTTTTTTTTTGGGCTATTCAAACAAAATTAAAGCCGTACTTAAAAAAAAAAATATTCTGAAAATTTTGAAAAAAATATTTTTAGAGGAAGTAAAATTTCTTTCTGTTTTTTTTTGAAAAAAAATATTCTCAAGAAAAAAATATAATAATATTTCGGTAACAAAAAAACATTTATTTTTGCGCGAAAATTTTGAAGTGTAGTTTAAAAAAAAAATTAAAAAAATGAATAAAATTTTGTATTTTGCTTTCTTTATATTTGGCGCGCACATCCTCCACGCCCAAGAATCGGAAAATGCTTTTGAAAAAGTGGAAAAATCTTCCCGCATTTCTTACTCCAACAATTACACAAGTCATTTGAATTTTGAAGGTCGAAACGTAATAGAGTCACAATACGCGATAAATAATACTTTTACTTTTCAGAGCAATAAAGGATTTCAAGCTTATTTCGGTGCCGACTATTGGAGTAAATTTGCACCCAATGGTATTGCACAAACTACCTTGGGTGGTGCTTACGAATTTAGTCCGACCAAAAATATTAATGCTTCTTTCGGTTACGAGCATTGGTTTGTTAATTCCGCAAATGATACTTTAAAAAATGCTCTAAATAATTACTTGACTACGGAGTGGGAAGCGGATTTTGATTTTATTGCCGCTCATGCTACGGCTTCTTATATATTCGGAACGGAATCCGCGTACAATTTTGAAATAGGCTTACGCGGTTTATTGGAGTTCGATGATATTTTCAAAGAAAACCAAACCGATAAAATTTCAATCGCACCGGATATAACTTTAATGAGCGGTACCGACGTACAATTTACGACCATTAATACCGTTGTTAAAAACAAAAGAAATACTACGGTAATTTCAAAAATGAGTTCTAACAGCGTGTTCGGTTTGTTAAATACGGAATTGACTTTGCCGGTGACTTACGCGCAACCGCGTTGGTCGGTCACGGCGGCTTATCATTACGCTATACCGCATAGCTTGGGTATAACGGATGAAGTATTGCCGGCTTTCGGTTATTTCGTTTTAGGGTTTAATTGGAATTTATTTGTTTTTAACAAAAAATAGTGGAATTCATCAAATAACTGATAATATGCTAAGGTGCAGCGCACCGGACTATTTGTTACACACTACAAATAGTCCGGTGCGCTGCACCTTTGTATAATATAAGTTATACAACCAACACAACCAACACAACTTATTTATAAAAATGTCAGAGAAAACACAAATATTCAGTAGTGGTTCGCCGAAAAGATGGGAGCGCGTAAAATGGCTATCGCGTATAGGAGTAGTAGTTTTGGTTTTAGCGGTCGCTGCGGTTTTTTTATCTTATTTTGAAAAAACAAAACCGGCGTTACCGCCTTTGTTCAATAAATATAAAGATGCGATAGCCAACGACACGTCAGGTAAAACACACAACACGGCAGGAAAATTTCCGATTAATCCAAAAAAAAATATCGTTTCACGCCCCGTTGTTAGGCAGTTACCGATCCCGTTCGATAACCGCTTGCGTTCCGCTTTTTTCGTTAATTGGGATGTGCAAAGTTATTATTCCCTGCGCGACAATATCAAGAAGTTGAATATGGTGATGCCGGAGTGGATGCAATTGCCGGACAATGCCGATACGGTTTTAGTAAATATAGATGCGCGTGCTTTGGATTTAATGAAAACTAATCCGAATGTGCGGATTGTGCCGATGCTGACTAATTATTATAAAGATAAATGGCGCGGTGACAATGTAAGTCGTATTATTCACAGCGATACGCGCCGTAAAACTTTTATTGCCAGCATACTTTCTAATCTTAGAAAATATGGCTTCAGGGGTATCAATCTGGATTTTGAAGCATTAGATAATGAAAAAACAGACGAATTTATAACGCTTTTTCAAAAAGAATTGTATACGGCTTTGCACAACGAAGGTTTTTTATTATCGCAAGATATTCAACCTTTAAACGAAGATTATAACTTAGCCGAACTCCAGAAATACAATGATTTGCTGTATGTCATGGCTTATGATCAACACAACGCCAATTCCGAACCGGGTGATATTTCTTCGTATAAATGGATTGAACAAATAGTCAGAGACCTCAGTACAAAAGTACCGCCGGAAAAACTCGTTTTGTGCATTGCCGGTTATGCTTATAATTGGGGCGCAAAAGGAACTGTTGCGGATGATATAACTTTTCAGGAAGCAGTAGCTATTGCTCAAGAATCTGATGCTAAAATTAATTTTGATTCTGTATCCTACAATATCAATTTCAAATACGACGATGATAATGAAGTAACGCATACCGTAGTTTCTACCGATGCGGTAACAAATTTCAACGTCATGCGCTTAGCCGATGATGCCGGTTGGCGCGGAACTGCGTTGTGGCGTTTAGGTGCCGAAGATCCGCGTTTGTGGAGTTTTTATAATAAAGATTTATCGAAAGCGGCTCTCGACAAAAATCATTTTATCATTGACAGTCTGAAAAGTTCGTTGATTGCAAGTAACGTGGATTATATCGGTGAAGGAGAAGTACTTGACGTTTTGAGTATTCCGAAAGACGGCGAAGTGACTTTTGATTATAATCCGACCGAGGGACTCATCACGGGGGAAAACTTTAAAGTGTTGCCGACCAGTTATGTAGTGCGAAAATTCGGTAAAGCCGTCGGAAAAAAAATGGTACTGACATTCGACGATGGACCGGATGCGGAATGGACGCCTCAAATATTGAAAATTTTAAAACAAGAAAAAGTACCCGCCGCTTTTTTTATAGTAGGAAGAAATGCCGAAGAAAATTTACCGCTCCTTAAACGCATTTATAATGAAGGCTATGAAATCGGTAATCATACTTTTACGCATCCGAATATGGCAGATGTATCGACATGGCGCGCCGGTTTAGAACTGAACACGACGCGCTTGCTTATCGAAATTGTTACGGGTCGTTCAACGATTATGTTTCGCGCGCCGTACCTCGCCGATGCGGAACCGGAATCTCAAGCGGAATTGCGTCCGGTAATGCTGGCGAAGCAACAAAATTATTTAACGATGGGTGAAAGTTTGGATCCCCGAGATTGGGATGCCGCTAATATCAATTCCGACAGTATTCTCAACCGCCTGATTCGGGAAAAAGACTACGGCAGTATGATTTTGTTGCACGATGCCGGCGGTAACAGGCAAGCGACGGTTGAAGCATTGCCGAAAATTATTAAATATTTCAGAGATAACGGCTACGAATTTATTACAATTGCCGAATTGATGGGTAAAACTAAAGACGATTTGATGCCGCCGGTTCCGAAAGATAAAGCTTTTTTAGATAAAGTAGATGCGTACATACTCTCCGCAATTTATTTTTTGCAAAAAGCATTCAGTGGTATTTTCTACACGGCGGTAGTGCTTTCTATGCTCCGCAATTTGTGTATTCTTATTTTGGCTTTTCTCCAAAAACGGCGGGAGTCAAACGTCGAGAAGGAAGTCCTCGCTTTGAGTGAAAACTTTCTTATGAATCCGAAATCCGAAATCCGAAACCTGAAATCAGTCAGTATTATCGTTCCGGCATACAACGAAGAAATTACTGCCGTAAAAACCATCAACAGTTTATTGATGCAAGATTATCCGAATTTTGAAATTATTTTCGTCAATGACGGCTCAAAAGATAATACTTACGCTGTCGTGAAAGCTGCTTTCGGCGATAATCCTAAAGTAAAAGTGCTTTCAAAACCCAACGGAGGAAAAGCATCGGCACTGAATTTCGGAATTGCCAACAGCACATCAGAAATTTTGGTTAATATAGATGCCGATACACAACTTTTACCGAATGCTGTGACGGAATTGATGAAAAAGATGTCGGACGATAGGGTAGGAGCAGTTGCCGGAAATGTAAAAGTCGGCAATAAAGTCAATTGGCTTACGCGGTGGCAATCCGTTGAGTATATTACGTCTCAAAATTTTGATCGTTTGGCAATGGAATATTTAAACGCCATTACGGTGGTGCCCGGTGCTATCGGTGCTTTCCGTAAATCGGCGATAGAAGAAATCGGCGGTTATGCCACCGACACTTTAGCCGAAGATTGCGACGTGACTATCCGAATGTTGCGCAATGGTTGGAAAATCGTTTCAGCCAACGAAGCAATTGCTATTACGGAAGCACCTGAAACCGTTCCGCAATTTATGAAACAACGTTTTCGTTGGTCGTTCGGTGTCATGCAAGCGTTTTGGAAAAATCGCGACACGCTTTTCGTAAAAAAATATAAAGGTTTGGGTATGATAGCGATGCCGAACATTTTGATTTTTCAACTCATACTGCCGATGTTCGCACCGTTTGCGGATTTGGTTTTGTTGCTTTCGCTGCTCACGTGGAGTGTCGGTGCCAAGATTTTGATTTTTTATATTGCTTTCATGCTTGTCGATATTGGATGCGGTTTCGTGGCTTTCCGTTTTCAAAACGAATCACCCGGACCTATATTTATGCTTATACCGCAAAGATTTGTGTATCGTCCGATGATGTATTCAGTATTGTATAAATCGTACAAACGCGCGATTAAAGGTGAGTTACAACAATGGGGCATTTTAAAAAGGACGGGAAATGTGACGGTATGATTTTAATTTTCGTAATTTTTCAAACAAATTCAACATTGTCGTAAACGCTCGACATATAAATATTTGTGTTTTCCAAAGCTCGCAGCGTCAATAATGCTTCGATACCTGTAATGGTTTTGATGCGCCGTAAATCTTCTTCTTTCCTTAAACGGGTTTCTATGGCAGGCTTTCTTGAATCAATCAAAAAATATTCTTTGAAAGACGGCAAGAGTTTATACAAATCTAGTTTTGTTTTGCTATCGAATTTTTTTGTACTTGGCGATAAAACTTCAATAATCAGCAACGGATTAGTAATGAAGTATTGGTAGTTCTTAAAATAAACAGGTTTTTCACAAATAACGAGTGCGTCCGGATATACAGCTATGTTTTCGGTTCGATGTATACTTTTTGTCCGTCGCCGCCTAAATATTTTTTTGATAACTCCAACAAAGCAACTTTAATAGCATTAGTTGTGTTAGTTGTTATTAAATTATGATAAAATTTTGGGTTAGGCATTTTAATAATTTGCCCGTTGTGAAAATCATATTTCTCGATCGTTTTTTATTCCCTCATCAGGTATTCCTGAAACGAATCAGTTTTTGATTTTTATCTTTTTTTCCGGAAATGCAATTGCGTTGATCGTTTTATTTAAGAATTAAACTAAATTTAGGAAACAAAGTTAAATCATTTTTTCGTTTTACGATAAAAATAAAACTAATTTTGTGCCTACGTTTTAAATTGTACTTTTAATTTTTTTTATTGTAATCGTTTGATGAGAAAATTTATTTCTATCCGCAAAATAAATACGCCGGTCGTACATATTTTAGCCTTTTTTTTCTTTTTTCTTTTAATTTTTTCGGGCTGTTTCGTCATGCCCAACCACTATACAAAAGTGGCACCCGGATTGTGGCGCGCTGTGCTGCAACTTACACCGTCGCAAGTAACGCCGAACAAAAAAGGCGCGCCATTGCCGGAAAAAATGAATCTCAAATTCGATGAAGCTACTTCCGGTGAATTACCGTTTTTATTGGATATTGAATATATCAACGATACCACAGTCACCGTGACAATCATCAACGGCGATGAAAAAATAAAATCCGATGCTGAAGATATTAAAATAGGGCATAATCGCGCCAACGGACAAGATACGATTCGAATTGATTTTCCGGTATACGGTACTTTTATTCGCGCCATTTATCGCGAGCGTGTAATGGATGGCGAGTGGGTTTTTCCGGCAAAAAATTTTTCTATTCCGTTTATTGCACACCAAGGCGATAATCACCGCTTCACAACTTTGGCAAAAGCACCGATTCAGGATATTTCAGGCAAATGGGCCACCGTTTTTTCTGCCAATGATTCTTCAAAATACAATGCGATCGGCGAGTTTGTGCAAAAAGGAAATGTTCTGAACGGTACTTTCCGAACGGAAACCGGGGATTACCGCTTTTTGTCCGGCGAAGTACAAGGCGATAAAATTTACCTTTCATGTTTTGACGGCGCGCATGCTTTTTTATTTGAAGGAAAAATGAACAATGATGGAACTATTTTCGGATTCTTCCGTAGTAGTAAAAGTGAACCGGAATATTGGGAAGCAAAACGCGATGCGGATTTTCAATTACGCGACGCAAACGCTATTTCAGGATCGAAAGTGGGCACCACACCCATAAATTTCAGCTTTAATGATGCGCAAGGGAAAAAAATTGCGTTGACGGATTTCGGAAAAAAAGTAAAGATTGTTCAAATCATGGGAACTTGGTGCCCGAATTGCAGAGATGAAACAAATTTTTTGACGCAATATCTGAAAAATAACAAGAATGATAATTTAGCAGTCATCGCACTCGCTTTTGAACGCAATAAAGAAATTGCGCTGGTACAATTGCAGACTTATAAAAAGAAAATGGGTGTGCCTTATGATATACTTTTAGCAGGGACGACCACAAATAAAGATTCAACAACAAAAGCATTGCCGTTTTTGACGAAGATTGTAGGTTATCCGACCATGATTTTTTTGGATAAAAATAATGTTATTCGTCGTGTACATACCGGTTTTGATGGTCCGGCAACCGATCGCTACGCTGACTTTGAAAAAGAATTTGATGAGTTTACGAAAAAGTTGTTGAAAGAATAAATTGTATTGGTCGGTTAGTCGGTTAGTTAAAACGTTTCGACTAACCGACTAAACTATTTTTTAAGAAAAAAATATATTACACATTTTTAGCACAACTTTTGTAAATGCTTTTATATAATAAGCAAAAATGAAAAAAGTTATACTGATCTACTCTAACGAAAACTTAACGGTTGCCGATAAAATAAAAGCGGCGTTAAGCGGTTATGCCTCAATTGAAAGTTTTGAGATAAACGAAAAAAACGATTTAAAATCGGTAAGTAATACGATATTTAATGAAACAGCTTCGCAGGTGTTGCTGCTTATCAGCGATAATTTTTTGAAATCAGAGGCTTGTATGAGCAACGCCATGTTCATGGTGCAATCGCTCGGCAATCAAAAAAGGTTAATTCCGGTTACGACCGACGGTGTTTACAGAAATGTCAGCGGCGAGTTGACTTACGTACATACTTCGTTCGACAGAGTAAGTCATGTGATCCAATACATGAATTATTGGCAGGAGCGTTATTTGCAAATTCGTTCACAAAAAACAGGTGTCGGCGATGCCGAAAATTCCGATAGAACCAAATTGGTACGCACGATTTCTTCGGAGGTAGGAGAGTTATTGCGTTATCTGCGCACCATGGAATACTATCCGTTCGAACATTTCGAAGCGACTAAATACAATTCTTTATATCGTTTATTGGATGCTGATTTTGCTGCCGCAACCGATGCCGAAAAACAAACCGAAAAACCGGCAACTGCTCTCGGTTCGCATGAGCAAGTTTACAATATACGCAATGAGGCTGTTGTGAAAGAAGCCATCAGAGAAACGCTTTCGGAAAACAAACCCGTTTTAGAAGTTCATTCAGAAGTTACTATGCCGCATATCTCAGACAGTACAAACGGAAAAAGTAAAACACCGACCGTAATTATAGATAAATCGGAACCTCTGATGGAAAAAGAACCAACAAATTTTAATCCCGTGACGCGCACCATACAAACAAACGTTTCGAATACTGAAGAAAAAAATCAAGAGCCAATTACCGGTATCAATAAACCGCCGCTAACCCTTGAAGCGCTTATTGAAAGTATAAAAAAAGAATCGCTACAAGAAGAGAAAAAAGAGATTAACACAGAGCCGGAAACAATTCATGATCCCGTTGCTAATTTTCAATTGAAAAATGAAACGTCCGAAAATATTGTGGGCAAAATCGGTGCCGTTTCGCTCCTTGAAGTAAAACAAGAAACAAACTTTGCCGCCGGTTCGGCTATCTCAAATCCCGGCGATAAAACGTTAACCCACGTTCCGGAAAATGCTGAGGTACAACAAGTCATCGTTAAACCGATAATTGAAGAGAAAAATGAAATGCCAAACGACTTATTGCCACCGATATTCAATACGGCTTCGCACATAAATAAAGAAATTACGCCAACGTCAACCGAAGAGGAAATACTGTCGGTTCACCCGCCTCTGATTGAAAACTCTTTTACGACAGACGGAGAAACCGTGAAAATAACTCCCGCCGATTCAAAGCACGAACCTGAAAAAGATAAAATAAAAAAAGTGGAAATACCGGTAATAACTGT
This sequence comes from Chitinophagales bacterium, assembly GCA_038226035.1. Lineage (GTDB taxonomy): Bacteria > Bacteroidota > Bacteroidia > Chitinophagales > Saprospiraceae > JAAFJT01. The sequence continues at coordinate 56,235 of JBBRQS010000007.1, forward strand.
CTCAACAGTACCGATGATAACCGACAAAAAAGAAAAACTGTCCTCTTCGCCGGTCCTCGAATCGGAGTTATCAACTTTAAAAGCCAATTTAAAAAATCATCCCGATGATAATAGTATACGCTACCAATATGCGAGTTTGTTAGTAGAAAACCGCCAATTTGATGACGCGACGGAACAATTGGAAATTATTCTGCAAAACGACCGTAAGCACGTAGACTCTTATATACTTTTGGCATACATTGCCGAGCAAAATCGCGATTACGGTTTGTCGTTGAACAGTTTAGAAAAAGTCATGCTTTTGCAACCGACCTATCCCGGTATTTTTTATAAACTAGGTACACTCACGCAACAACATTTTCCGAAACAACCGAAAAAAGCATTGTATTATTATAAAGAATCGCTCACTTTTGAACCGAATAATGCGGCGGCGTATTTTGCTTACGCGCAATTGTTGTCGCATAACGACGGCGATCTGGAAGAAGTAAAAGCGTGTTACGAGCGTGCAATAGAATTAAATCCGGCACACGCGCAAGCACATTTAGAATTGACCAAATATTATGCGCGCGCAGGTGATAAAAAAACGGCTTATCTGTACTACCAAAAGGCATACGTTTTAGATGCTCAATTGAAATCGAAAGAAAATGATGCGGCATTCTATTACGAAGAACCTAAAAAAATTGTTTACAGAGATAACGGTTTTACGGTCATGATCACGGGTGCAACTTCCGGTATCGGAAAAGCAACGGCTGCTTTGTTTGCGCAGCACGGTTATAGACTTATTTTAACCGGCAGACGCGCAGAACGTTTATCGGATATAAAATCGGAATTAGAAGATACGCATTCCAATAAAATTTTAACACTTGCTTTCGATGTACGGGACTTGGAAAGTGTTCACAAAGCGATTGAAGGTTTAGATACGGAGTGGCAAAATATTGATATTCTTTTGAACAATGCCGGTTTAGCAGTCGGACTTTCGCCGATTTACGAAGGCGATGTGCGCGATTGGGAAAAAATGATTGATACTAACATCAAAGGCTTGTTGTACGTCACGCGCGCAGTGACGCCGGGAATGGTGGCGCGCAGAAAAGGACAGGTTATCAATATTTGCTCGACGGCCGGTAAAGAAATTTATCCGAACGGTAACGTTTATGTTGCCACAAAACACGCCGTTGACGCACTCACCCGCGCCATGCGTTTGGATTTATTTAAACACAACGTTCGCGTCGGTCAAGTAGCGCCGGGAATGGTTGAAGACACCGAGTTTTCTCTCATCCGTTTTCACGGCGATACTGAAAAAGCAAAAATTTATGAAGATATAAAACCACTCAACGCCGCCGACATTGCGGACGCCGTTTATTATATCGCTACTCGTCCCGATCACGTCAATGTCCAAGATATTGTAATGATGAGCGTACAACAAGGGAGTGCCAATCATTTTGATAGAAGCGGCAGAAGCGATAGGTAATTCGTAAAAAAAAATAAAAAAAGCGATTTTTCGGTGTGATGCCGGAAAATCGCTTTTAATTTTTTAGGAATATTTTAAAAATTTATAAAACGGTAAATTTCAATGATTCCCCCAAAATTATCTTAATTTTTTTTTAAGCTGATAAATCCATTTTTTTTACTAATTTCACGCCAATATTTTTTTTAACTAATTCCGTCTTAAAAAAATGTCTAACTCAATTTACAAAATTTTAGCGCTACTCCTTATTATTTTATCCGGTAATTTACTTTTTGCTCAAACCATCATCCACCGCGATCCGGTTATTGAAAAAATGGTGAGCGAAGTGTCTTCGGATTCTTTGAAATCTTATATTCAACAAATGGTGGCGTTTGGTACGCGCAGCACACTCAGCGACCAAAAAAGTGAGCAACGCGGTATCGGCGCGGCGAGAATTTGGGTGTTGAATCAATTTAACCGCTTCGCACAACAAAGTAACGGCAGGTTGTCGGCGATAATAGATACAACCACTCTCGCACCGGACGGCAAAAGGGTGAACAAACCAATATTGTTGGGAAACGTAGTAGCGACGCTGAAAGGTACGGACGCAACAGATAAACGCATTTTTCTGATAAGCGGACATTTAGACAGTCGTGCGAGTGATGTGATGAACGGAGAAAGTATTGCGCCAGGTGCTAATGACGACGGAAGCGGCGTTGCTGCTGTTTTGGAATGTGCGCGAATAATGAGTAAAACTAATTTTCCGGCAACCATTATTTTTATCGCAGTCAGCGGTGAAGAGCAAGGTTTGCTCGGAGCGGGTTTTATGGCTGAGAAAGCAAAAAAACAAAATCTGAACATAGAAGCCGTTTTGAACAACGATATCATGGGCAGCAACAACAGCAGCGAAACGAATATTATTGATAATACGCGACTGCGCGTATTCAGTGAAAGTTTTTCGGTATTGGATACCGGACGTGCCGCGTTGAATATTCGTAATCTGGGTTTAGAAAACGACGGTAAGACGCGCCAATTGGCACGTTACATAAAAGAAATCGGCGAGCGGTACGTGGATAATTTGCAAATAGTAATGGTTTACCGGAACGATAGGTATTTACGCGGCGGCGATCATACGCCTTACGTTCAACGCGGTTTTGCTGCAGTGCGCATCACGGAAATGAATGAGAATTACGAACACCAACATCAAGACGTTCGAAAAGAAAACGGAAAACAATTCGGAGACTTAGCGGAATTCATGGATTTTGAATATCTGCGAAAAAATACGGCGGTTAATTTATCTAATTTGGCAAATCTCGCAAAAGCACCCTCCATGCCGCAAGCCGTAAAAATTGACACAAAAAACTTAACCAACGCCACATATTTAAGTTGGAAACAACCGGAATCCGGAAAAGTAAAAGGTTTTTATATTTTGATGCGCGAAACAACGAGTGCGGTTTGGCAGAAAAAAATATTTACGACACAAAACGATATTAAATTGCCGTACAGTAAAGATAATTACTTTTTCGCCGTTCAAAGCGTAAATGATGATGGGAATGAAAGTTTACCGGTATTACCTTTTTAATCTGTTAGTTAAAATGTTTCGAGTAATTGACTAACCGACTTAGCTTAAATTCCCGCATCTAATAAATCTTGTTTAAACAAATCACTTTGTTCGACGGAAACTTCGAATTTCATTTTATTGACGCCGGTAGAAGCTTTCCAAGTTTTTGCGGACTCGTTTAGTATATGCAGCACGTTCCAGCGTATATCTTTTGGTTCTGCGCTCAAAAATTTGTCGTAATGCGTCAAAACGATATGCACTTGATTATGTTCGAGCCACGATAAATCGTTCAAACAGTCATTCAAAGCATCAAGATTTTTCCCGAAATAATCCGGAAAGTGCAAGTCTTTCGCAATTTTAGTATAAAGATCGCTGATGTGGGGCATATTATTGCCATCAATTACACATTCTGCCGTATTTTTATTGGGCGTACTTTTATAAGCTGTTTTTAAAACTTTAAAGTTGGACATAGGTTTATTTTAGTGGCTTAGTTCTTTAGTTGGTTAGTTGATTTATAAAAAAAACCAAAAACTAACCAACTAAAGAACTAAAATTTATTTTACTTGGACAAAAGTAATATAATGATCGCGTGTATACCAATTTCTGCCGTCTACTCCGGTGCATAAACGTTCGGCGCCGCGATTAACTCCTTGAACGTGTTTGTTTACATCCCATTCTTGATAAAATATTTTTTTACCTGTTGCATCTGCATAAGGCAAAACTTTCTCGAAATTCGTAAATTCCCGACCACCGACATATCCCGGTATCGGTGCATGATGCGCTAAAACATATTTCAAAACGGTAAAGACTTTTGGAGGAATACCGGTTGGTATCGGGTTTTTGTCCGGCGAAATATCCGCTGAATTGCCGGATACTGTTACCGAACCATCCGAATTGACAAGCGAAAAAGATTTGTATCTGTCATTAGAAAACCAAACGCGCCCATCCGATCCCGTGATTATCTTTTCCGTTCCGCGTTCCGTACTCGGATTTACATCCCACATTTTATAGGTTATCGCATTGTTTGCAACATCTGATTGCGGCAAAAGTTTTTCGCGATTTTCGAAAACCGTACCGCCTTTATAGCCCGGCATCGGCGAATTGTTCGCTTTTATGTAGGCAACAACTTTAGAAATTTTATCGTCCGAATTACCCGCATTGTTCGAGTCGGCAGGTAACGTTGTCACAGGTGTCGATGATTCGTCAGTTGCCGGTACTTTTTTATCGAAAACCTGCGTAAAAGTTGCGTAATGGTCGTTTGTATACCATGCCCGATTATCGGAACCGGTACACAAACGTTCAACGCCGCGATTAACGCCTTGTACGTGCTTGTTTACATCCCACTCCTGATAAGTAATTTTTTTTCCGCCGGCATCAGTTTTGGGTAATATACCTTGAAAATTTCCGAAAGTAGTACCACCCACAAAACCCGGCATCGGTGAATGATGCACGCGAATATATTGGAGTACTTGATATACTTTTAAAGGTACCGGATCATTGATTGAGGCTGAAGGTTCAGACACAGTATCTGAGGAAGGCATTCCTACTGCCGCGGGTGTCGTGCGGGCGTTATTTGTCGTATTTGAATCCACCGGTTTAGAATTCCCGATGCAGCCTGTTTGGAAGTGTATAACGCAGAGAAACAAAAAAATGAATCGAAACATAGAAACAATTATGAATTACAGAATCAATTACGAATTACGATTTGCAGAATCAATTACGAATCACGAATTGCGAATTTGAATTTATAATTTTCAAAATTCGCAATTCGCAATTCATAACTAATTCGCAATTGAATCCTCACTCGTATTTAAACGGTAAAATTTTCGAGTCTTTAACGGTGGAAAGTGTCATTAAAGTGCGTAAGCGTTCGATTTCTTCGATTTGCGAAAGCGTTTTGAATAATAATTGTTCGTAAGTAGGTATGTCTTTGCAAATCACTTTAATTAAAAAATCGGCTTCGCCGGTAATTATATAACATTCCACGATTTCATCTATTTCGCTTATTTTGCGCAAAAAATTATTCAAAGCATTGTCTTTTTGCCATGCCAATGATACGAGTACAAAAGTTTTTACGTTCAAGCCGATTTCTTGCGGATTTACGACGGCGTGATAACTTTTTATCACATCCGTAGATTCCAATTTTTTAACGCGCTCTAATGTCGGTGCCGGCGATAAACCGATTCTCTTAGAAAGATCGAGATTCGTAATTTTCGAGTTTTCTTGCAAAATTTTTAATATGTGCAAATCAATCCCGTCAAATTTTTCAGTCATGGTAAAATTTAATCTTAAAAAAATGTAAAAATAGAAATATTGTTTTTATTCGAGAAAATTAATTTGCTCGTTTTATTGAAAAGCAATGTAAAATTTCCTAATAAACATCAAAAATAGCGAAAAGTTTTTTTGTTTTCAGCTAAATTACAACTTTAATTTAGACTGCGGAATATTATTTGGTCACGAAAAAGAATAATATTTTTCTGTACTTGTTGGAAAGTATTTTTTTTGAAATAAAATAGCTTTATTTGTGCAAAGCGATTTGTATAATTTGGTTCATGTTTTCTATGGATTGTGTTTGAGCATATAACACGTCGTTCATTTTTTTTAATTCTTCGTTCAAGCTCAAATGCGCTGTTTTCGGGTAAGCACTTTTTCGGCTGATAATATATTGAACGCGCCAAACTTCGAGAACAATCTGACGATCCCATTCAACCGGTGTTTGTGAAAGACTATCTGTGGTGAGTACTATTTTTTTTTGCCCCTGCGTGCTGTAATGAAAACGGCGCACGTGAATACCGTCGCTCAAAACAAAAGCGTATAAATGACCGCCGGTGAGCGTATTTTTTTCGTCTTCAATATCTATATGGTGACAAATAAGTCGGTCGTCCTGAAAAAGTGTCGGTTGCATTTGATCGTCGGTCATATCAAAACACAAATATTTATCGTGATTAAGCCACATCGCCGGCAAAGTAATGACGGGAAATGCCGGCGAAAAATCGGTATCCGACAGTTGCGCACAAAACTTATCTTGCAAATGCGCCGGTACGTAACGGACGTTTACAGGCGTTTCGGGTGAAGGTTGCGCCTTGTTTTTTTTATCGACGGCGTTCATAGAAAATTCTTTGGTAAACATTTTGCCTTCACCGGTAAAAATATAATTCGCGTCCATACCGTATAACTCTATGGCTTTGCGCAACAGTTCGATAGTAACATCGCGTCTTTCTTTCAAAATTTCACTGAAACTTTGAGGCAGATAATCCAATTCGATAGCAAATTGTCGGCTGCTTTTTATCACCTTCATTTCGCGCAATTGGTTATGACACTTTATAAACCGTTGTGTGACGGCACTGATGTTGCTATTCATTGTTAAGGTAATTTTGCTTTTCCGTTGCTGAACAAAGTTAAGGTTTTATTCGCAAATTAATGATATTTTTTTTGAAAAAAAATATTAATCCATATCTTTTCCTAAATTTAATTTCAACAAATTACCGCCACACTAAAAACAAAATTCGTGAAAAATTAAATTTTCGGGTATATTAATTTCACATCAAAACACAATTTCGCAGATCATCTAACGTAAAATTTTAAATATTCCAAAATTTTAAATATTGTTAACATTTGCATAATAAAATATCTTCATTAAAATTTTTTTGAGCGAAATATACATATTAGATTTGTGTCGATTTAAAACAGTCTCTTTCAACTTTAAAATACCTTTCAATGATGCCTTTCATTAAATGTTTCGTTACCGCGGTAATGATGTTTGTTGTGCTGCCTTTATTTAGTCAAAGTTGGCTCGAATTGCGCGATAAAGGCGCGAATTACTACGATATTAAAAATGCTTTTACCCAACAGTACGGCAACCGTATGAAAGAATTTGCTTTGGAAAGTCGCAAAGATGGCATAACAAAAAGCAGAAAAACCGACGACTTCGAGCAACAAATGGAAGGTATGACTGCTTTTTATCGTTGGCAGCACGAAACAGAAGTGCGCGTAATGGAAAGCAACGGCGATTTGGGTGTAATGGCACACCGTTTTATGACTGCGGCTTTAACGGCGCAACAAAATAATTCGGGATTGCAAACCCGAACAGGTGCGGCATGGTCGTTTGTAGGTCCGAAAAGTACTGCGACCGGTGGCGGAAACGGGCGTGTGAGTTCGTCGCGCGCATTGCCCGGTAGTACAACTACTTTTTTCGCTTGCACACCCGCCGGCGGATTATGGAAAACAACCAACAGTGGCTCGAGTTGGGCGGCAGTAACGGAAAGCGTTTCTGTATTAGGTGCAAGCGATGTTGCTTTTGATCCGACAAACGCTAACACGATGTATTTACTCACCGGCGACGGAGATGCAGGTGATGCAAAATCCATCGGTGTTTTGAAATCATTGGATGGCGGCGCAACTTGGGCGGCAACGGGTTTGCAGTTTTTGCCGAGCGACCAAAAAAGATTCGCGCGCATCATCGTGAATCCGACGGATGGTTCTATTTTGACGGGCGGTAGTTCGGGTATTTATCGTTCAACGGATAAAGGGGCAACTTGGACAGTCGTTTCTACGCTCAGTGTTCGCGATTTGAAATTTAATCCGGCTAATCCGCAAACGGTTTATGCGGGAGGTTACAGCGCCAACGTTTTTTTACGCTCGGCAGACGGCGGAAAAACCTGGATTTCCGGTGCGACGGGTTTACCGACTTCCGGTACGCAACGTATAGCTATCGGTGTAACACCTTTAGACGCGACTTATGTTTACGCATTAGTGGCTAATAATACCGATTACGGTTTTAAAGGTTTGTATCTTTCAACTGATGGCGGACTAACTTTTACATCAAAAAGTACGGCGCCTAATATCTTGGGCTGGAACAGTGCGGGTAATGATGCGGGCGGACAAGGTTGGTATGATTTAACGATTGCGGTTGATCCGGCTAATAAAAATGTAATTTATACCGGCGGTGTTAATGTTTGGAAAAATACAAATGCCGGAGCTACAGGTTCATGGACTTGCGTGGCGAATTGGTCGGGTTCGGGTGCGCCTTATATTCATGCCGATAATCACGATTTGAATTTTATCGGCTCTACACTATTTGCTTCCAATGACGGCGGCGTATTTTGCACAGCTAACGGCGGTACGAGTTGGACGGATAAAAGTTCAAACTTGCAAAACGCTCAGATATACAGTATCGGTTTGTCTTCCACAAATGCAGCGACAATACTCACCGGACATCAGGATAACGGCACAAACTTAACGACTGATGCCGCAACGTGGACGGAAGTAAACGGCGGCGACGGTATGATTTGTTTTATTGACCGCACCAACGACAACAATATGTACAGCTCTATTTATAACGGAGCATTTTATAAATCTACGGATAAAGGCAACAGTTTCAATTCATTTTATACCGTAACGGGCGGCGGGTGGGTATCGCCTTGGTTGCAAGATCCCGTCAATGCTGCCGTAATTTATGCCGGCGGTACAAACGTAAATAAATACAACGGCTCTTCTTGGACCGCAATTAGTAATTTTGCCTCAACGGTGGGTACTTTGGTATCCGTTGATGTTGCACATGCTAATAATCAGATGATAGTAGCTGCGAGTAGCAAAACTGTGATGCTTACACTCAATGGCGGTACTTCTTGGAATGATATTACAATCGGTTTACCGGCAAATACCGGTATTTTGAATGTTGATTTTGATTTAAATAATCCCGCTAAAATTTATGCGGGATTGGCAAGTTATCTCGGTAACAATTTTTATTGTTCATCGGATACCGGAAAAACTTGGGTCAACAAAGGTACCGGTTTACCGAAAGTACCTGTCGAATGTTTCGCCTCGCAAAATAACGGCGATTTATATGCAGGAACGGATTTAGGTGCGTATTTACTTTCGTCCGGAACAACAACTTGGCAATCGTTTACAACCGGTATGCCGGGCGTTCAAGTGCGCGATCTGAAAATTTTTGCACCCACCGGAAAACTCCGCGCTGCCACTTACGCACGCGGCATCTGGGAATGTACAGTAAATTCATTTAACAACCCGCCGAGTGTTGCTATCACAAGTCCCGTCAATAATGCCGCATTCAATGCACCCGCAACCGTAAATATTACCGCATCCGCAAGCGATGCGGATGGAACTGTTGCGAAAGTAGAATTTTATAATGGCGCCACACTTTTAGGTAACTCAACTTTTTCGCCTTATGCTTTTAATTGGACAAATGTTGCAGTCGGTACTTATACGCTTACCGCAAAAGCCTACGATAATTTGAATGCCTCAACTGTTTCAACGGCAGTCACGATTAAAGTTTTAAATGCCAATGACGGCGGAATTGCGATTATATCGCCTTCCGGTGCAGTCGGTACTGCAAGCGTTACGCCGATAGTTACTCTGTCTAATGCCGGCAATAATGTAATTACCACAGCCGTCATTTCTTCAAAAATAGATGCCGGTACTGCCGTTGTTTATAATTGGTCCGGTAGTTTAGCGGCGGGCGCAAGTACGAATATTAATTTGGCGAGTATTACGGGGTATTCTTTGGCACAACACAGTTTCACTTCAACGCTCGGTTTAGTAAACGGCGCGGGTGATCCGAATCAAGCGAATAATTCGGCGACATCAACCTTTACTTATTCAACTTGCTCCAACAGTAACGAACCGAATGATTTATCAACGCAAGCAACGGTTGTCGCGGTAAATACCATCACCAATTCGCAAATTGCAAGTTCGAGCGATGTTGATTACTATGAATTTACGACCACCACTGCTGCACCGAAAATAAAAATCACACTCACCAATTTACCCGGCGATTACGATTTATATTTATACAGTGCCAAATCCACAGGTGTAATTTATCGTAACATAGGTTCATCAACCAATGGCGGCACTACACCGGAAAGTATTATTTATAATACACCGACTGTCGGTGCAACTTATTACGTAAGAGTTATCGGTTACAACGGTGCGTTTTCAACAACTCAATGTTACGCGCTCGGTATAACCGCAAGCGCTTTGAATTTGCAAAAATCTGAAGCATCCGGCGCACCACAAGAAAATAATGCCATCGTTTCGAATAAATTGGTACTTTCTCCGAATCCTGCGGTGAAACAAGTGAGTTTAAATTTCACCGGCACTGACAACGGTTTTTATAATGTCGAAATGTTTGATGTAGCCGGCAAACAATGTTTCAAATCCGTTTCGGAATTTATACAAGGCGATAATATACAAAATTTAGATATCTCCTATTTGTCGCACGGTTTGTATTTTGTGCGCGTGAGTAATGAAACAAATTCAGTAACACAAAAATTGATCGTAGAGTAAATTTTTTGATTTTGACTTAAAGAAAATCCGGCAATTGAAAAGTAGCCGGATTTTTTTTTGAATTTTTTTTGAAATTTTTGGTTCTATATGATTTTCTTTGCAAAAAATTATTTTAAAGAAAAACGTAAAACGTCAATCCTAAATAAAAAAAATGCCTGAACAATTTTATTTAATCGCGCTCATGCTTTTTGTCGTAGCGTTTTTATACGCTTCAGTCGGGCATGGTGGTGCGAGCGGATATATCGCCGTGTTCACTCTTTTCAATATTGCCGCCAAAGATTATAAACCGCTTGTGTTAGTGCTGAACATTATTATCGCAAGTATTGCTTTCATTCAATACTATCGCGCCGGTTATTTTCGTTGGCGATTAGCTTATCCGTTTTTGTTGGCTTCTGTTCCCGCGGCATTTCTCGGTTCGTATTTGGCGGTGCATAATAAATTGTACAATATTTTTCTCGGAATAGCTTTAATTATTCCTATTATCCGTTTTTTAGGTTTCGGGGTGAAAGAAAAATCGAATTTCGATGCCGAAAAATTAAAAAATCAGTTACCTTTAATGTTGCTAATCGGCGTTGTCATAGGTTTTATTTCCGGCTTATTGAATATCGGCGGCGGAATTTTTCTGAGTCCCGTGATTATATTTTTGTCTTGGGCGGGTATGAAAGAAGCCGCAGCTACGTCGGCACTATTCATCGTATTCAATTCAATAGCCGGTTTATTGGGTAATACCACAAATCAGTACAACTTCGATGAAAAGTCGTACCTTTTTTTGTTCGTCGCTGTTGCCGGCGGTCTGTTCGGTTCGTTTCTGGGCAGTAAAAAATTATCTCCGATTGTTATTCAACGGCTGTTGGCGGTCGTTTTAATCATTGCATCTCTGAAATTAATAATCACTTAAATAGATAATGTTACGCGGTTGGTACGCTGCGCCCTGTACACAACATCAGTTAAATAATTTTAAGAAAGTGGTGTTGTTTTAATTCAATTCAATTTTTTATATTCCTAAGTGCAAAACTTTGCTCTACAATCCGTAAATTAAACACGCGCATGATTATTCAAGTATATGCCTCGCTCAAAGATTTTTATAAAAAGCAGTTTGAAGTGTCCGAACACGTCGGAACCGTCACCGCACTGCGCGAAAAACTTTTAACCCTTAATCCGAACGCAGCGGATATTTTATCTGTCTGTCGTTTTGCGGTGAATGATAATTTTGTAGATAACGATTATACACTTCAAACACATGACACCATCAGCATCATTCCGCCCGGAAGCGGCGGTTGAAAAATCGGATTCCGGATTCCGGATTCCGGAATCATATAAATATATATCTTCCGATCCGATAGATTTAATCGGGCTTTTAAAACAAGCGCATCATCCGAAAGCCGGTGCTATTGTCTTATTCAGTGGAGAAACACGCGATTTAAGTCACGGCAATGCCGTAGATTATTTAGAGTATGAAGCGCAAGAAGTGCTTGCTGCGAATATGATAGATGCCGTTTTAAAAGAAGCCGTTGATAAATGGCAACTTAATTTTGCCGTCGCACAACACCGCATCGGTCGAGTAGGTGTATGCGAATGTGCTGTGGTAGTGATTACCGCATCGCCGCATCGCCGCGAAGCCTACGCCGCAAATAAATTTATTATCGATAAAATAAAACATGAAGCACCGATTTGGAAATGCGAGTACTTCGCAGACGGCAGCAGTGAATGGGGCGGTAATTGCGATTGCCATAAAACAACAGGCGATTTGAGTAAACATATTTATGAAGTTTAGTTGGTTATTTGGCTCGTTTGTTAGTTGATTAGTTTCAAAGAAATCTAAAAATGGTTTACCTAAAAATCAATTCAGCAAAATGGGTATCTCATCTCCCGCCGTTCATCGCTCATCTTTGATAGGCGTTGTGCTTTGCGGCGGAAAAAGTACGCGTATGGGCAGCGATAAAGGTTTGCTCGTTAAAGATGGAAAAATTTGGGCGCAATATATCGCCGATTTATTTATTGCATTGAAAATACCTTTTACTGTTTCATGCCGTATTGAACAGCGCGAAAACTATGAAAAATTTTTCTCGCCTGAAATAATTGTCTCTGATAAATTTTCCGAATCGGAACATACAATTCAAGGACCGCTCAACGGCATTTTAAGTGCGCATTCTGCTTTTCCGCAAAAAGATTTATTGATTGTAGCTTGCGATTTGGTTCAAATGTCGGTTCCCGTACTTGAAAAATTAATTTCGGAATACCAAACCGATTTCGGATTCCAGATTTCGGATTGCGGAAGTGTAAACGCAGAAGAGTTATCCCAGCTGAAATCCAAAATCCAAAATCCGAAACCCGAAATTTTTTGTTATCGCTTGCAAAAAAATGATTTTGTTGAACCGTTGTGCGCCATTTATACCGAAACATTGCTTCAAAAAATATTATCCGATTTTTATTCCGGAAAAGAAATGCCCCGAAGCCTGCAAAATTTAATTAAAACAAATTGTTCATTTATTATCCCGACAAATGATAACTTTGCATTCAGTAATTTTAATTATCCGATTTAGTTGGTACTGAATTATGTCCAAAAACGCCGAACTCGCTAAGTTATATTATATCGAACTCCGAAAAATTATCGAAAAAACGCCCGTTGACGAAAAAGAACGCGCCCGCGCCTTAATGCAATTGTTTCACGCTGTAATTATGCAAGCGACGATAGACGAAAAATTAGCATTCACGACTTTTTTCTCTCGTTTGGCGTATGCTTTTCAAAAATACAGCGTGGCATCGCGCACACAATACATCATCAATGAATTTCGGAAATCGGTGCGATACAGTGATACTGTTAAAAAAGAAACCGATGCGGAAAAAATATCTTCATTAGGCACCCATGCCATTATAGAAGCCGTAAAATCATTTTTCGACGGCGAAGCCCCGACGAGTATTTTAACTGTTTTGCCGCTTTTGGTTTTACCGCAACGATCTACTAAATTTATAAAAAAACGCGCCATGATGCGCGTCGTTATTTTGAATGATGATTTTGAATTACAACATTTCAACGGTTACGAAAACAATACGAACAATAAAGTGCGCGTATTGTATAACATAACGGGTGTCAATGAAAATTTCAAAGAAAGTATAGAGGCGATAAAAAACTATTTCACTTTTCCGTTAACACTCAACTTAATTGATGTTGAGATAAATACGGTGTCTGATGCCGGAGTAGAGATTTCGGAATCAAAAAACCCGAAATCTGAAATCCGAAATCTGAAATCCGAAATTACTTTAATAGTTCAGCCGCGCGCATTTGTTATCGAACCCGATTATTTAATGGACGTTACTGCTGTTGCGGAATGCTTTAAATACAACGGAACAGAAGTGAACAAACACATCATCAATAAATTTTTGCCGCTCGATTTTTCGCAAAGTATCACTGTCGGAAATATTGCCAATTTTTTTTTAGATGAATTGATAGCGGATAACACCGCCGAATTTCAAAAAACTTTTCCCAAAGTATTTAAAATTAATCCGTTGGTATTTTCGCTCATGGAATCGGGAATGGTGCGCGAAATCCAAAGTGCTTCGCAAAAGCATTGGGTGAATTTAAAGCGCGTTTTAGCCGAAAATTTTCCGAAAGAAACCATCGCCGTTGAAGATTGTTATTTGGAACCGTCTTTTTATGCACCGAAATATGGTTTACAAGGACGTTTGGATTTGTTTTTCCGCAATCGCGAAAATTTGCGCACGGCTATTGTCGAGTTAAAATCGGGAAAAACTTTTCGTCCGAACCAATACGGTATCAACGCCAACCATTTCGTTCAAACGCTTTTATACGATATGCTCATCAGTGCTACTTTCGGGGATAAGCACGAAAATTTAAATTATATTCTCTACTCTGTTGCCGATTCGGACAATTTAAAATTTGCACCGCCTATAAAATCGCTGCAATACGAAGCCTTAAACGTGCGCAACCGAATTTTAGGTTTAGAAAAAGCCATAATTTCGGATTTCGGAAATAAAGGCGAAGAAATTCGAAATCCGAAATCCGAAACCCGACATCCGAAATCTGTTTTTGATAAAATAATTGCCGACCTCGCCAAAACAGCTTCAGGATTTGAAAAGCGCGATTTGGATATTTTTCAACAAACGTATTTTAATATGACCGAGTTGGAGCGGAAATATTTTTTGGTGTTTTCGGCTTTTATTATGCGCGAACACCATCTTTCCAAAACCGGCATACAAGGCAACGAGGATATAAACGGTCAAGCAGCTTTGTGGTTGGATGACGTGCAAACGAAGGAAGAAAATTTTTCTATTTTATCGTATCTGACCGTTATTGAAAATAAAAGTTATGAAGACGACGCACTCATCGTGCTGCAAAGAACGGAACGAACCAATACTTTAGCAAATTTTCGCACCGGAGATATTGCGGTTTTGTATCCGTTAACCGAAAAAATTATGTCTGACGATGAAGATAATGATTTAATTGTACAGGATTCACCCGTTCACAATCAGATTTTTAAATGCACTTTGGTATCTTTTTCTCAAACACAAATCACTTTGCGGTTCCGAAACAGGCAATTTAATCAGTCTTTGTTCAAGCATTTTAAATTCTGGAACGTCGAACACGATTTGTTGGATAGTTCGTTCGTATCTATGACTCGCAATTTATTCGCTTTTGCGCAAGCACAGACCGAAAAAAAAGAATTACTTTTAACATTGAAACCACCCGAACAATCGGCTAGTCAATTAGTCGGTTCGTCGGTTAGTCCTAACGTTTTAACTAACCGACTAACCGAAATGACGGACGAGCAACAACTCATTTTCCAAAAAATTATTAATTCTCAAGACTATTTTTTGTTGTGGGGACCGCCCGGAACCGGTAAAACAAGTGTGATGTTGAAACATTTAGTCGGTCATTTTTTGAATCATTCGGATCAAAACATTTTACTTTTAGCTTACACGAATCGAGCAGTAGATGAAATTTGTGAAGCGATAGAGCATTTGGGCGACGATATAAAAAATCATTATTTGCGAATCGGTTCGCGTTTCGGTACCGATGCACGTTTTCATGAACAACTTTTGGATAAAAAAATCGAAAGTATTAAAACCCGCAAAGAACTTGTAGATTTGATTGAGTCGCATCGTATTATTGTCGGAACAGTAGCTTCAGTTTCCGGAAAACCTGAATTGTTTCGACTCAAAAAATTCGATAGGGTTTTTATAGACGAAGCTTCGCAAATTTTAGAGCCGCAACTCATCGGTTTGCTGCCGCAAGTCAAACATTTTACGCTTATCGGCGACCATAAACAATTGCCTGCCGTCGTGCAACAATCGCCCGAAGATTCGGCTACGAATGACAAACTTTTGGAAAGCATCGGGCTGAAAAATACGCGCAATTCTTTTTTTGAACGCCTGTATCGTCGCGCTTTAGAAAATAATTGGCATTGGGCATACGGTATTTTGACGCATCAAGGCAGAATGCACGCCGATATCATGCAATTTCCGAGCGAAATGTTTTACGAAAAAAAATTACGCATTTTGCCGGTATCGCATGGAGATTATCAATCAAAAATACTGATCAATTTAGCGGTAATAGGTAATAAAACACTTCAAGGCATTCTCAATAATCGCGTTTCGTTTGTACACATATCTTGTTCTGATGCTGCGGCTCAAAAAATGAACGCCAACGAAGCTAAGTCCATTGCCCGATTAATTTTTGCGTTTTCCGAACATTACGGCGAAAAAAAAATGACTATCGGCGTAATTACGCCTTTTCGCGCTCAAATAGCCACTATTAAAAATGCGTTGAAGGAACAAAATATCGCCGACGAAAATATTACGATTGATACGGTTGAACGTTATCAAGGCGGCGCGCGCGATATTATTTTATTATCGCTTTGCATCACCCATAAAAGACAATTGAGTTCATTGGTATCGCTTTCGGAAGAAGGCGTGGATAGAAAACTAAACGTAGCACTCACCCGCGCCAAACAGCACTTAGTCGTTTTAGGCAACGCCGATATTTTGAATGAATCGGTGATTTATAAAGAATTTATTTTTCGATATGGAATTTAAAAGTAAATGGTAAACGGTAAATGCAAAATTTTGCATTTTGCATTCGAGAATTTACTATTTACCATTTACCATTACAGCTACGCGTTTACTTGCGCCGCCACCGCCAAGTGCGGCGCGCATTTCGATATAATCTTCTTTAATTTTTTTACTGTTTTTTATCGCTTCGCGGAGTGCTACCGTTAAAGTTCGGGGCGTAAAATTATTTTGGATTAATTCTTCGACAATTTTTTTCCCGGCTACTAAATTTACCAAGGAAATATACGGTACGCGCACCACGCGCTTTCCGATCTGATACGAAAAATTACTGCTTTTATAGCAAACGACTTCCGGCACATTAAACAAAGCGGTTTCTAAAGTTGATGTTCCGGATTTTACGAGTGCAGCCGTAGCTTGTGACAAAATATTGTATGTGTCGTTACTTAGAATTTTTATATTTTCGGAAGAATATTGCTCTAGAATATTTGCGTATAATTCAGCCGGTTGATGGGCAACAGCGGCAACAATAAAATCATAATCCGGAAAATCGGCAGCTACCGACAACATGACCGGTAATATTTTTTCAATTTCCTGTTTCCGACTACCCGCCAAAACGGCGATAATAGGTTTAACGGATAAACGCGGTTGTATAGAAGCGTGTTGTTTTTTATAATCGTCAATAATATCTATAAGCGGATGTCCGACGTAATCTACCTCAAAATCGTATTTTTTATAAAAATCTTTCTCGAAAGGCAAAATACAAAATAAGCGGTTTACGTTTTTTTTTATTTCGTGTACGCGCTTCGTATTCCAAGCCCAAACTTGAGGCGAAACGTAATAATAGTTTTTTATTTTTTTTTGTTTAGCCCATCGGGCCATTCGCAAATTAAAACCCGGATAATCAATGAAAACGATAATGTCCGGATTAAAGGCAAGAATATCTTTTTTGCAAAATTCGAAATTTTTAAAAATTGCGGGTAAATTTTTCACTACTTCCGAAAAACCCATAAAAGCCAATTCCGAATAATTTTTCCTGATTTCCGCACCGGCATTTTCCATTAATTCACCACCCCAAGCTTGAATTTCGAGCGTAGGATTTATTTTTAAAAGTGCCTGTACCAATTGCGCACCGATTAAGTCGCCCGAAGCTTCGCCGGCAATGATATAGAGTTTCATAAAATTTTGGTTTTTGGTTGACAGTTTTTTGGTTGATAGTTTTTTGGTTGATAGTTTTTTGGTTGAGTAGGGCTTTAAATATAAAACTGCTAACTGCTAACTGTCAACCGAAAACTAAATCCTATTTAAAAATATCCTTTAAAGCATCGGCTACATTCGGAAAATTAAAAATAAAACCTTCTTTCGTTGCTTTTTCGGGTATCACTTTTGTACTGTTCAGCACCACGTTTGCCATTTCGCCCATCAAAATTCTTAAAGCAATCGGCGGAACGGGAAGATAAATAAACTTTTTGTTTTTGGCGGCACCGATCGCTTTAGTAAGTTCGTAATTAGTAATCGGATTAGGCATCACGGCATTATAGAATCCTTGAACATTTTTATTTTCAATTGCCCAAATAAAAGCACGACATACGTCATCAATATGCACGCAAGAATACCATGCTTTTCCGCTACCGAAATACGCACCCACACCGAATTTGAAAGGAAATACCAATTCGGGCAATGCACCGCCGGCGTTACTTAAAACTACGCCGATACGTAAAACGGCGGTTCGGATATTGGTTTTAAAAAAAGGTGCAATCGAGTTTTCCCAAGCCAAGGTGCTTTCGGTTAAAAATCCTTTGGTGCCCGGTGTTGAATTTTCGGTCATAATATCGTTACCGCGATCACCATAATAGCCGATTGCGGAAGCCGATAAATAAGTGGTAATATTATTTTTTTGAGTGGTAAGTGTATCGAAAAGTAATTTCGTTGAGAGCGTCCTGCTTTCTATAATCAATTTTTTTCTGGCTGAAGTCCAACGTTTGTCCGCAATTCCTGCTCCCGCTAAATTAATTACGGTATCAATGCCTTCAAATGCTTTTGAGTCAACGGTATGATTATCAGGATTCCACCGAAAAGTTTCGTATTTATTGTCGGCATCCGGTTTTCTGGAAAGCCATCGCACTTCGTAACCTTGCGCAACTAACATTTCGCTCAAATGCGAACCGATAAGTCCGGAACCACCGGCAATGAGTACTGTTTTCATTTAATTCAGGTGAAAGAACGACATCAAAAATTTGTACCAAATTAAACACATTTTAAACAGCAACAAAGTAATTTTGTTGCTGTTTATGAAGAAATTCAAATTATATTGAGAGTTAAACCGTTTTAATTTTCGTGTACATCACCGATTTTACGGCAGCAATAATTTTTGCCGGATTCGGTAAGTATGCTTCTACTAATGCGGCTGCGTAAGGCAAAGATACATCGGCACTGTTCACACGCAATATCGGTGCATCGAGATAGTCGAAAGCGAATTTTTGAATTTCATAAGCCACTTCCGCCGAAACTCCGAACATAGGCCATGATTCGTCAACGACTACCAAGCGGTTGGTTTTTTTTACGGATTCAACAACGGTATGATAATCCAAGGGGCGAATGGTGCGCAAATCAATAATTTCCGCCGAAATGCCCTCTTTTTCCAATTCCATTGCCGCGTAACAACATTCTATCACCATTTTATTAAAAGATACTATTGTTACATCAGTACCTTCACGACGAATACAGGCTTTGCCGATAGGCACTATAATTTCTTCGTTTTCAGGAACGAGCCCGAAAGATTCGTAAGGCAAAGGACGATAATTCCCGTTTTTATCTTTTCCCATGTGGAAAGTACCTTTTGTTTCGGTCGGAAAATTATAAACGATTTCCGATTCCATGAAGCAAACCGGATCGTTATCGCGGATAGCGGATTTTAAAAGTGCTTTCGCATCATAAGGATCTACGATCGAAATAACTTTCAATCCCGGAACATTACCCAACCAATTTTCAAACATTTGCGAATGTTGTTGCGCCAATTGTCCGGCTGCACCCGAAGGACCGCGAAAAACAATCGGGCACATAAATTGCCCTGCGGATTGCGACAAAGTTTTTGCGGCATTGTTTACTATTTGGTCGAAAGCGAGAACCGCAAAGTTCCATGTCATAAATTCAATAATCGGACGCAGACCGTTCATCGCGGCACCGACACCGATAGCCGCAAAGCCCAATTCCGTAATCGGCGTATCAATCACGCGCTTCGCACCGAATTCGTCGAGAATGCCTTCACTTACCTTATACGCACCGTTATATTCGGCAACTTCTTCACCCATCAAAAAAATGTTTTCGTCGCGGCGCATTTCTTCGGACATCGCTTCCTGCAAAGCTTTACGCAGTGTTATTCTTCTCATTGAAATCAATTTAAAATAAAAATGAAGAACAGGGAATTAAAAATTATAAATTAAGAAAATTTAAAGTTTTTAATTGCAAATTAATATTGCATTACAATCGGGTCTATCATCGGCAAACCTACCCATTTTTTTACAGTGCCTTCAAAAATATGAAAACCTAAAATACCACCTGATTCATTAGCCAAGCTTTTTGAAAAAGTAAGGAAACTATCGTATAGATGATATGCCGTTTTATTATCCAATTTGGCTAAAATAGGATTAGTTTTTGCTAAATTTTCCGATAATTTCGCTTGTCGCACATCTGTTTGTGTGGATGAAAATTTAGCCAGTTCGGCAAATTTTACGTTGAAATCCGCATCTATTTGTTTATAAAATTCGTGTAAATCTTCAGAAGAATTGTATGTACGAATATGGGTGAGTTTTGCTGCCCAATCTGTTTCTTTCACATTTATTTCACCGTCGGCACCGGCGATGAGAATGGCGATTTGCGGAATGGCATTTTCTAAAATTTCTAATTCTTCCGGTGTCAGTGATTCAAAATGTTTCATAAAATTTTATTGCGATTTGATTTTAGATTTTGGATTTTCGATCTACTCAACCGGAACTGTTAAGTGTAAAATCTCGAGTTTACTGCAAAGTTAATACTTTTAACGCATAAGACATATCACTTCGGGTAAACTTTATTTTTACGGATTTTAAATTTGTTTCCTAAACTGGTGTAACTTTACGGAAAATATGAAAATAAATGCGTGAAACGCTGGTTGATAATCATGGTAGAATAATAAATTATGTGCGACTTGCGGTGACGGATCGTTGCAATTTGCGCTGTACATATTGTATGCCCGAGAACGGCATTAAATTTCTCCCGCGCACCGATTTGTTGAGTTATGAAGAAATGTTGCGCATGACGCGCATTTTTGCACAATTAGGTATCGAAAAAATCCGCATTACGGGAGGAGAACCTTTTGTTCGACGCGATATAATGCCGTTTATCCGCCAACTTTCTCAAACGGAAGGTATCAATAAAATAGTTTTAACGACCAACGGAACACTTACGGAACCTTTTATTCCCGAATTAAAAAAATGCGGCGTTGAATCCGTGAACTTAAGTTTGGATAGCCTCGATGCCAAACGTTTTTACGAAGTCACGCGCCGGGACGAGTTTGATAAAGTGTGGGCATCGTTTGAAAAATTTTTGGAATACGGTATAAAAGTTAAAATAAATACAGTCGTGGTTTCGGGAAAAAATGATGCTGACATAATAAGTTTAGTCGAACTCACAAAAAAATATCCGGTTTCGGTGCGGTTTATCGAAGAAATGCCTTTTAACGGCGTCGGAAATCACGACGTTTCGGATAATTTTTGGTCATGGCAAAAAATTTTACAACGCATCAAAACCTATTATCCATCACTTCAAAAAATTCCGGACGAGCCGCATTCAACTTCTTATAATTACGCGATTGACGGACATCAAGGTACGGTCGGTATTATTGCGGCTTACAGTCGCACTTTTTGCGGTACTTGCAATCGTTTGCGCGTCACGCCGCAAGGTACTTTGCGTACTTGTTTATACGAATCGGGAACTTTTAATTTGCGCGATTTAATGCGCCAAACAAAAGATGATTCTTTCGTAAAAGCAGCCATAAGAGATGCCGTTGCGCACCGCGCCAAAGACGGTTTCGAAGCAGAAAAAAATCGCACCTTTGAAGTATACGAAAGCATGACAACCATTGGCGGATAGGATATAATTAATAATTAAGAATTAATAATTTATTTCATTTTGCAATTCTTAATTCTTAATTCTTAATTTATTTATGAGTCGTAACAAATTGAAAAAATTTGCGGAATTATCTGCATTATCCAATGTTTTTGAAAATGCCGATGCTGCTCTACCTAAACTCACACAAAACGGTACCGAAGAAGTAGATATGCGCGGAAAATGGGTGTCTTTTTTTAAAAATAAAAACCCAATAATTTTAGAATTAGCGTGCGGGAGAGGTGAATATTCTGTGGCTTTGAGTGCGATGTATCCCGAAAAAAATTTTATCGGAGTGGATATAAAAGGTGCGCGATTACATCAAGGTGCAACACGGGCTTTAGAACAGAATTTGTTAAATGTGGCTTTTTTGCGCACGCGCATTGAGCAAATAGAAATGTTTTTTTCGGAAAACGAAATTTCGGAAATTTGGATAACTTTTCCGGATCCGTTTTTAAACGAAAGTAAAAGTAATCGGCGTTTAACATCCATTCCTTTTTTAGAACTATATTTCAAGTTTCTGAAAAAAGGCGGTACTTTACATCTGAAAACAGATTCGACTGAATTGTATGATTTTACGCTCGAAACTTTATCCACACAAACTTGGTTTAAAATTGTTGAATACGACGACAATATCTATTCCCACCGGCTAAATATTCCGGAATTGGAAGTAAAAACTTACTACGAAAAAAAATACCTTCAAGACGGACGTTTAATAAAATATTTAAAATGCGAGCGGGTTTAGACAGAAGAATTCACGTAAAAATATAACTATAGAGCACTTTCTTTTTACCTTTTACTTTTAATTAAAAATTAATGAAAAAAATTATTTTACTTTCGATTTTATTATTGACCGGTTGTTTTTCATTTATCAATGCGCAAACCGCGCAAGGTTGCGACGGTAAACGTTATTTACTTGACATTTTTACGGAATCGGTTGTTAATACAACAGTTTACGGTTACACTACTTTTAGCGGTAAGCCCGATACACTGCTTGCCGATATTTATCAACCTAAAGGCGACACAGTAAAAAAACGTCCGTTATTAGTCTTGGCTTTTGGTGGCGGTTTTATTTATGGTACGCGTTACGACGATTATATGATTGCGCTTTGCAAAGCCTTTAATAAAAAAGGCTACGTTTGTGCTTCTATTGATTATCGCATCTACGATATCAATCTTAACGGCATTCCGCAGGATTCTACATCTATAGCTCCGACCATCGTTCAAGCACAGCAAGATATGCGTGCTGCCGTGCGTTTTTTTAAAAAAGATGCGGCAACACTAAATAAGTATGGTATTGACACCAATAACATTATCGTCGGCGGTTTATCTGCGGGTGCAGTTACGGCGATGAATGTAGGCTATATAAGTGATACGACTACGAATATTCCGGCTTGGTTGGTTAAAGTAATTGCCGGTCAAGGTGGCGTTGAAGGCAACAGTGGTAATGCCGGTTACACATCGAAAGTAAAAGGCGTGATGAGTATGTCGGGCGGTTTGTATAAAAAAGAATGGATAAATAAAAATTCCGTTCCATTTGTGTCCTATCACGGTACAGCAGATGCGACGGTGCCTTATGCGAACGGTTTTACCGGATTGTATACACTTTCAATGGATGGCGATAAAGCGTGTGCCGATTACGCGAATACTTTAAATGTTCCGGCTGTGATACTCACCGTTCCGGGCGGTGGACACACAGATATTTATGATCCCGCCGGAAAATTTGCGGCAAGTTTAGCGAAATGGAATACGGTTGCACCGACTTTTCTGAAACAATTGGTGTGCGGCGAAAAAATAAATATTTCAACGCCTGTTCAAGAAGTCGAAGTTGATTTTAAAATAGTTTTATCGCCTAATCCTTCTCAGGATTTTATTAATTTAGATATTCAAAACGCTGTTGGAAATTCAACAGTAAAATATACCGCCGATGTGTTTGATGTGAGCGGTAAATTATTGAAAAAATATACCACACTGAACAATTCTTCAATTCAAATAAACAGATCAGATATTGGTGTAGGTTTATTTTTGGTTCGGGTTGTTGACAACGCGGGTGGAAGTATAATCCGAAAAATTATTTTTATTCAATAATTTGAAGGTTATAATTATTGATTTGAACGCAGTAATAAAATATTTTTTGGTAAAGAAAATAAGGTTCATCGAAGATTTTTGCGGATCACTAACAGGTCGCTCCTGACGGAGCTAATAAATTTCTTTTATATTTTTTTCTACTGACAGAAAACTCCTAACGGAGCAATAAAAAGCCTCAGAGAGGCGACCTGTCAGTAAAAAAAATTTAAAAACGGGTTTATAAGCTCCGTTAGAAGCGACATGTTTATTCTTTATTCACAAAAATCTTCGATGAACCCCAGATTAAAAATCTCATTATGCTTTCAATATTCTGTGGTTTAACTTTAGTTATTTTATCTTTTACATTAAAAAAATTTGATCCGAAAAATCCAAACACTTTGACAGGTTATAAAACTGCTATGAGTAAAAAAAATAAAGATACTTGGAATGAGGCTCAAATTTACAGTTCATCAACTTCCATAAAATTAGGTTTAATATCAATTTTTATTGGTGTTTTTTTTCCGGTTTTTACCAATGAATTTACCAATCATTTTTATTTTTGGATAGATCTTGCTGTAAGCATGATTTTTACTTTTGGGGTGATTTTTATAACAGAAAAGCACTTGAATCAAATTTTTGATAAAAATGGTGAGCGAAAATAAAAATACCCGTTCAATTCAATTCTTGAAGAATTTTCTTCACATTCTTTTCATTAGAAAAATCAGTTTCTAAAATCACTTTCCTTGCTTCAATATTTTTTTGCTGCCATTGTGTACCCCATTTTTCCATGATCATAAATATTAATTCCCCAAAAGAGTCGTAAATTTCACAAAGTTTTTCCAAACCCGTTCCTTCCACCATTTTTGTGTTCACAAAACAAAATCTGCCGACGAAAAGCGCGTTCAGCAATTTCAATTTCATACCGGAAGTATGCCGCGTGTGCAAAACATTAATCTGCGCGTTTTCAATCAGCGTTAACATTTTTTCACTATCCGGATTCGCTACAATTTGAATATTTTCGTGAAGCGCAATTTCGGTGATTAAATTTTTATCCGGATTTTTTCCGGCAATGATGCAGGGCGTATTTATTTTTGAGAAAACATTTTCAATCAATTCCAAAGCCGAAGCTACATTATCGTTCACGCTCAGATCTCCGTGATACAAAATATAATCGCCAAAACCGATTTTAGAAATTACTTTTGTGTGAGCATGAAATGGCGGCAAAAAACAGATTTTATCCGAAAAATAATTTTTTTCTAAAAGTTGAACCGGTAAATTTTCTCGAAAATAATTTTTTGAATAAATTTCTCCGGAATTATTTTCTAAAAAATATTTTTGAAACTTTTCTTTCAAAAAATTATTTTCCAAAAAATATTTTGCATCATTTTTTGAAATACAAAAAATTTTTTTTGCAAGAAAAAAAATTTTTTCTTCAAATTTTTTTAACTTCGTACTTTCCAAAGAAAAAAATAATTTTTTAAAAAAATTGGTTTCAGTATCAGCTAAGTGTTTATAATATTGCCATTCTACGTTGTGCATACGCACCATTTTTTTTCTGTCTAAAAGTCGTTTATCGTCAATAAAAAAGCAGGTGTGCATACCTTCAAATAAAATCGGCGCCTCGTCGGCACACAAATTTTTTATTAAATCCGAGTGATTTCGACTTTTGACAATATACGGCAGACTGCTTAAATGCGATAAAAAAGAAGTTTTGCGCTTATAATAAAATACTTTATCGCAAAACGTTTCTAAAATCGCGTTCGTTTGACGGTCGCGGTAAGTGAAACAATGCAGCGTAATTTTTACATCTGCAGCATGAAGTGCTTTAATTTTATAAAAAACATCAATCGCTCCGCCGTAATCGGCAGGATAAGGTACATCGAAAGCAACAATGTGTAGCAAAAAGGAAATGGTAATTAATAATTAATAATTAATAATTGAATCCATCATTGAATTCAAAATATTTAACAATCGCATCTAAATCATGAAAGAAAATAACATAATCGCACCGCGCCGCCGATTTATAAAATCTATGGCAATTTTGCCGGCAATTTTATCCGGTAAAAATACGCTTTTAAAAGTACCGGAAAGAAAAGAAAACACGCAACTATCCAAACAAAATAAACCTTTAGTCATTTCTACTTGGAATTTCGGATTAGCGGCAAATGCGGAAGCATGGAAAATTTTAGAAAAAGGCGGACGCGCATTAGATGCGATCGAAGCCGGCGCGCGCGTACCGGAAGCAGATCCGTTAAACGAGTCGGTCGGATTTGCCGGTTTGCCTGACAGAGACGGCATCGTTACACTGGATGCCTGTATCATGGACGAAAAAGGAAATGCCGGCTCTGTATGCGCTTTAGAAAATATAATGCATCCGATTTCCGTCGCGCGCAGTGTAATGGAAAAAACACCGCACGTGATATTGGTCGGCGACGGTGCTTTAAAATTCGCATTGGATCAAGGTTTTAAAAAAGAAAATTTGGGAACTGAAAACTCCAAACGAAAATATCAAGAGTGGTTGAAAAAAGCAGAGTATAAACCGAAAATCAACGTAGAAAATCACGACACTATCGGTATTTTAGCGATAGATGCAGCCGGAAATTTATCGGGTGGGTGTACGACAAGCGGATTAGCATTTAAAATGCACGGCAGGGTAGGAGATTCCCCGATCATCGGTGCGGGTTTGTACGTAGATAATGAAATAGGTGCCGCCACTTCAACGGGTTTAGGCGAATTGGTGATTCGTTCGTGCGGTTCTTTTTTAGTAGTCGAGTTAATGCGACAAGGTAAATCACCGCAAAAAGCATGTGAAGAAGCCGTGCGCCGTATCGTAGAAAAAAATAAAAATACGATTAATGATATTCAAGTCGGTTTTTTAGCGATAAACAAAAAAGGAGAGATTGGTGCGTATTCAGTGCAAAAAGGTTTTCAGTACGCGCTGCACACCAACGAAGTGGAGAAAGTTTTTGATGCACCGTATTCTCTTAAATGAATTTCTGCCATTTTGTCACATCGTTTCTAAAAATGTTTTATCTTTGCGGCTTCAAAATCAAAGTTAAATGTTGTACGATAATAATCCGACTATAGACTTATTGCCGCTTGCGGGAGAGAAACGCATCAACGAAGCCGAACAAGGCACCGTGTATTTACAGAGCGCGGAGACGGGCGTTTTTTTAAAATCTTTTTACGTTGAAAGTTACGGTTGTCAGATGAATTTTTCTGATACTGAAATCGTTGCATCCATACTCAAACAAAGCGGATTCGGACCTACACGCAACATCGAAACTGCAGATTTAATTCTCATCAATACTTGCAGCATCCGCGAAAAAGCGGAAGATACTGTGCGCAAACGTTTGAAATATTTCGGAAAAGTAAAACGTCCCGCAGCTTTGGTTGGCGTATTAGGTTGCATGGCAGAGCGGTTGAAAGCGAAATTTTTAGAAGAAGAAAAATTAGTAGATATTGTTGTTGGTCCGGATGCTTACCGCGATTTGCCGCGATTGATTGAAGGTGCCGAAGACGGCGAAAAAGGCGTAAATGTTTTTCTGTCACGCGAAGAAACGTATGCCGATATTAGTCCGGTGCGATTAGATACTAACGGCGTTGCGGCGTTTATCAGCATCATGCGCGGTTGCGACAATATGTGTTCGTTTTGCGTAGTGCCTTTTACACGCGGTCGCGAGCGCAGTAGAGATACTTTCAGCATCGTCGCCGAAGCGCGAGATTTATTCGAGCGTGGTTACAAAGAAGTAACGTTGCTCGGACAAAATGTGGATTCGTACAAGTTTACGATTTCGGATTTCGGATTTCGGATTCCGGATGAATCCCATCCGAAATCCGAAATAGTCAATTTTGCTCGTCTGCTTGAATTAGTCGCTCAAGTGCATCCGGATTTGCGTGTCCGTTTTTCAACTTCGCATCCCAAAGATATTACCGACGAAGTTTTGCACACTATCGGGCGGTATGAAAACATTTGTAATTATATCCATTTGCCGGTGCAAAGCGGTAATTCCGAAATTTTAAAATTAATGAATCGCACTTACGATAGGGAATGGTATGTTTCCCGCGTAAAAAGTATTTACGAAATAATTCCGGATTGTGCGATTTCAAGCGATATAATTACCGGTTTTTGCACCGAAACGGAAGAGCAACACCAAGATACGCTTTCAATAATTGCTTTTGCGGATTATACAATGTCGTATATGTTCATGTATTCCGAACGACCAAATACACCGGCTGCAAAAAAATATGCCGATGACATACCGATAGAAATAAAAAACAGACGGTTGAACGAGATTGTTACGCTGCAACGCGCCGGTTCGCACCGACATAATATTCGAGACATCGGTAAAACATTTAAAGTATTAATTGAAGGCACGGCGAAAAAAAATGAAAATGAATTTAAAGGGCGCAATTCTCAAAATAAAGTCATCGTTTTCAAAAAACGAGACGACTTAAAACTCGGCGATTACTGCTACGTGAAAGTAATAGATGCCACAAGTGCTACACTGCTTGGTGAACTTGTAACAGGGAATTGAAATCTATAAAATAGTTGTAAAATGCGCATAGCTAATCCTATTTTCGATTCAGTATTTAAGTATCTGCTTGAAGATACAAATGCTGCGCGTGTACTTATTTCCAATATTTTAGATGAAGAAATAGAATCTTTGGTTGTTAAGCCGCAAGAACGTACAGTTTTTTCATCTGATTTCATGCTTACGGTTTTTCGTTTAGATTATAAAGCGGTCATAAAAACAAAAACGGGTGAAAGAAAAAAAATTCTAATAGAATTACAAAAAGGTAAACAGCCTTTCGATATTGTGCGTTTTAGGCGTTATTCAGGTGAAAATTATACAACACAAGATGTTGATGAAGACGGCATAAAAGAAAGTTTACCGATAATAACCATTTATTTTCTTGGGTTTAAATTAAACATTGCAAAATCTGTCCTTAAAGTAAATCGGGAGTATATTGATGTTGTAAATAACACGATAGTTAACGAGAAAAGTGATTTTATTGAATTGCTTTCGCACAACTCTTATATCGTACAAATTCCTTTTCTGCCAAACGAAACACAAAATAAATTGGAGCGCGTGTTATCCGTTTTCAGTCAAAAATGGTTAAAGGAGAATCCCGATGGCTCTATTCGCTTTTTTGAAGGTCATCCCGAAGATGAGCCGGATTTACAAATTTTAACTAACCGCTTATCTTCCGCAGCTTCAAGCAAAGAAGTTTTAGCCGCAATCCAAGCGGAGGAAGATTTAGAAGCTGATATTCTTATGTTTTTGCGCAAAAACGAAAAAATACTCGCTGAAAAGGAAGAAATAATTGAAGCTGAAAAAAAGAAAAATGAAATGCTTTTAAAAGAAATAGAAAACTTGAAGGCGTTGCTAAAAAAATAATGATTTTAAAGAAACATTGAACGATTTTTCACATTTTATGACCAATCTACTTTCCATAAAACAACGCTTCGGTATTATCGGCACATCAAAACTTTTAGAGGCAGCTTTAGATACGGCTGTGCGCGTGGCACCTACCGAACTGACTGTTTTGATTCAAGGCGAAAGCGGCGTGGGTAAAGAAGCTTTTTCTAAAATAATTTATCAATTGTCGGCACGCAAACACAATCCGTTTATTGCCATTAACTGCGGTGCCATTCCGGAAGGTACAATTAATTCGGAGTTGTTCGGACACGAAAAAGGCGCGTTCACCGGTGCTATCGGCGAGCGAAAAGGTTATTTTGAAACGGTGAACGGTGGTACTATTTTTTTGGATGAAATAGGTGAAATGCCTTTAGATACGCAAGCCATGTTGTTGCGTATTTTAGAAAACGGCGAATTTGTGCGCGTCGGTGCGTCTAAAGTAGAAAAAACAGATGTGCGCGTCATCACCGCGACCAACGTTGCTTTGCAGGACGCCGTTCAAAAAGGAAGATTCAGAGAAGATTTATTTTACAGACTCAGTACCGTTCCGATTCGAGTGCCTTCTTTGCGAGAGCGTACGGAAGATATTTATCCGTTGTTCAGAAAATTTTGTTCTGATTTTGCCGAAAAATACCGCTCGCCACCGATTCAGATTGATGAAAAAGCGCGCATGATTATCGAACGGTACAATTGGCCCGGAAATATTCGGGAATTAAAAAACGTAGCAGAACAAGTTTCCGCCTTGTCGGTTGAAAGATTAGTGACTGCGGAAGTACTATTGGATAGGTTTCCGAATTTAATGAATCGCGCATTACCTTCAAAAATAGAACGCAACGGACATTCTTCTAATTTCGAAGAACGCGATATTATGTACAAATTGTTGTTCGAAATGAAACACGATTTGAATTATTTGAAAACTCTGGTTTCCGAACTTATAAAATCAAACGATTTAACAGTGCCGAAAAGTTTCAGCACGAATAATTTATTGCTGCCTGCGGGTAGTTTTTCTTTTAATGAAAACTTGCGTCAAAACGGTACTAAATACTTTGGTGCAGACAGGAGTGAAGATTCTATTGATAATGATTATCAGGAAACAAAACCTTTTATTATTACCGATGCGCAAAAAAACGGTTATAGTAATACGCAAGCCGAAATCGTTAATGAAAATTTAAACATGATGGATCACGAAAAACGTCTCATTGTTCAAGCCCTAAAAAAACACAACAACCGCCGCCGAGAAGCCTCCGAAGATCTGGGTATTTCGGAACGTACATTGTACAGAAAAATTAAAGAGTATGGTTTGGAATAATGGTAAATGATAAATGGTAAATGGTAAATATCTTTATGCAAATTTTGAACATTTACCATTTACCATTTATGATTTAAAACTTACTTACTTACCACTGAATACAAAGCCGAAAACCGTATCGTATTATCCAAAGGTCCGCGTTGATTAGATGTCGGTATCAAATAGGAAAGATTAAAACCGAAACTTTTCAGTTTAACACCCGCACCGGTTGTTAAATATTGACGTCCGCCTTTGGTTTTATCTTCATAAAAATAACCGCCGCGCAAAGCTACCGTGTTTTTAAACCAATATTCAACACCGGAAGAAATACTTATTTCTTGCAATTCTTCACCGAAACCACCGGGCGCGTCGTAAAAAGATTTAAAAATACCGGCAATCGGACTCGTAGTTCTCCATGATTGTGTCGGATCCGTTGTAAGCGGTTGCGGTGTAGGTACTAAATATTTATTAAAATCCAAAGCAAAAACAATACGGTTATTTTTATCGAAAGGTAAATTTAAAGCCGTACCGATGCCGAGATTTGTCGGTAAAAAATCTGATGATTGAAAATAATTTATTTTATTGCCAATATTTGAAATAGCTGCACCGAAAGTAAAATCGCCTTCATTGTTTTTAAATTTTATGGGTTTTTTGTAAGTTATAGAAATATCAACCGCACCGGCTCGTCCGTCATGAATAGTACTTGTACCGCTACCCGGACTTTGACCGGATGCTAAATTTGAATTAATAAATTTGGCAGTTATACCCAATGATAAATATTGATTTAGTTTTTGCGAGTAAGAACAGGCAATTTCAAATTCACGTGGATGACCTGTTCCCAATGGCGTACCACTGTAATTCGTCCACTGAATTTCGCCTAAAGAAAAATAACGCACACTCAATCCGATAGCCTTATTTTTATTTTTGCCGAATTTTAAATAACTGCTCAAGTAAGCGAGGTAAATATCATCTACGCCCAAATTGTGTAACCAAGGTGTGTAGTTAAATGATACGCCGAATTTTTCTTCTGCCATTGCTAATTTTGATGCGTTGAAGTGCATTGCATTGGCATCCGGACTCAAGGCAATACCGACATCACCCATAGCACCGGAACGTGCATCCGGAGTTATTCTTAAAAATGGAACAGCAGTTTGGATCGTTCCGCCGCAAGGTCTGCCTATAAGATCTTGACCTGAAACAGGATCGCATTGTGCTAATAAAGTATTTTGTAAAAATAAAAAAACAAAGCAAATTAATATTGATGTTTTCATGTTCGGAAAAATTTAAAGTTCAAGAGATGATTTTATTGCGAATTATAAATTTAAAACGTCAAAACAATCCGAGTAATATTTTTGTCAGAAACTTTAACTAAAACAAAAAAAGCGTAGGAGAACCGGTACGGTTTTCCTACGCTTTTTTAATTCGTAATTCGTAATTAATTACTATTATCTGCGCTGCCGTCTTTAAACGAAGCGGCATCGAAGAGTAAAGAGAAACGCAAAGTATTATCCAAAGGTCCACGTTGGCTGGAAGTTGGTACTAAATACGATAAATTAATACCGACCACGCTGTATTTCAAACCCAAACCAACCGTCAGATATTGACGACCGCCTTTATTTTTATCTTCATAAAAATAACCGGCACGAAAAGCAAATTGATTATCATACCAATATTCCGCTCCTGTTGAAATACTGATGGATTGCAGTTCTTCGCCAAAACCACCCGGTGCATCTGTAAAAGATTTGAAAATACCGGCGATCGGACTGATGCTGCGCCATGCTTGAGTCGGGTCGGTTGCAAGCGGTTGAGGTGTAGGTACCAAATATTTATTCAAGTCCAATGCGAAAACTATACGGTTAAATTGATCAAAAGGATAATTAATGGAACCGCCGATGCCGAGATTAGTCGGCAGAAAATCCGACGATTTTAAATAATTTACTTTACCTCCGATATTTGAAATGGCTACACCGATCATGTAATCTCCTTTACCGCCGTTAAGTTTTAAAGGTTGTTTGTACGTCATTGAAATGTCTGCCGCACCGCCTTGTCCGGAGTGAATTTTATCGGAACCGCTACCGCCGTCCGGACTTTGACCGGTTGCTAAATTGGAATAAAAATATTTACCGGTAATACCTACCGAAAAGTTTTCGCTGAGTTGACGGGCATAAGAAGCTGCTAACTCAAATTCGCGCGGTGAACCCGTTCCGAGAGGAGTAGCGTTGTAATCCGTCCACTGAATTTCTCCTAAAGAAAAATAACGCAAACTCAAACCTACGGCTTGTTTAACGTTCCCGCTTCCGAACTGATAAAATCCGCTTAAATAAGCTAAATAAATATCGTTAACGCCCAAATTGTGCAACCAAGGCGTATAAGAAAGCGAGCCGCCGAATTTTTGATCCGCCATCGCTAATTTAGATGCATTGAAGTGCATCGCATTGGCGTCCGGACTGATGGCGATACCAACATCACCCATAGCTCCGGAGCGGGCATCCGGATTTATTCTTAAAAAAGGCACTGCTGTTTGCAAAGTACCACCGCAAGGCCTGCCTAAAACATCTTTACCTGAAATAGGATCGCACTGTGCGTTAATAATGTTCACGGAAAATAATGTGCTCAATAATGTTAAGCAGATTAAGATTGCTTTTTTCATGTTCTAGTAAAAAAAATTATCAAAATAAAATTTGGATTTACGATTTACGATTTTGGATTTACGACTTACGATTCTTGTCAGAAAATTCTGCTTTTGACAAAAATCGTAAATCAACTTCATTCATTTATCTTTACAAACTTACCGGCGGGACTTTGAACCGTTAAATTTTTTCCTTGCGTATCGAGTCCCGTAAAAGTCATTCGGTAAACATAAAAACCGCGTTCAAGTTGCAGTGCATCAGAAGACTCATTCCAATCTACATAATTAACGCCGGAATCAGTAATTATTATATTTTTTTCAATATTTTTGATAAAAATACCGTTCAAAGCGTAGATACTGATTATAATTTTTGCACTTTGTGACGGTAAATTATGCTCCAATACAAAAGTTGTTGTTTTTGAAAACGGATTCGGATAGTTGTAAACGCGCTTAATCGTACCGTTTGCATCGGAAGAAACAACAAAATCAATCGTCGCTTCCGACGATAAATCCGCGAGATTCCACACTTTTAATGTTATTTTGTGTGCGCCTGCCGATAAATTCTTTAAAGGAAATTTTACGGTTCCTTGTTTTGAATTATCCTGAACGGCTTCGTAAAAATCATTGAGTACATAACCGTCTTTTGCGCTGTCTAATTGTGCCGTTAAATCGTGACCGATGCTCGTTCCGGAAACATTAATACCCAAATTATCGGAAAGATTAACGATGAGTTTCGGCGAAGCATTGGTAGTGCCGCCGGAAACAAACGATAAATCATTCATAAATAATTGTACTGCCGGCGGAGTAGCAATGGATGTTAAAGTATTTGAACCGCCGATAACGGCTTTTTCGTAACTACCTGTTGCATCGGTAATACTGTCGGTTGCGTAATAACTTATTTTTCCGAACCCGAAACGGTAATCAATATCTTTAGGTAAAACGAAACTAAATGACCATTTTCCGGCTTTTACCGTCGCCTTTCCTTTAAATAAAATACTGCGTTGAATTGTAAAATCGCGCGCAATACTGTGGTCATTCGCACCGACATCTTGACCTAAAGTGCGAGCGGTTAAAGGTTTATCGTAAACGGTCGGAAAAATCGTACCGTTAAAATTATTAAGAACTTGATTATTTTCATCTCTAATCTCACCCGAAACAACGACGGTTTGCAATGCCTTGATAGTATCCGAAAAATTATCTGCCGATTTATTATTTACAGAGATGGTTGCAACTTGATAACGCGGGAGTGCTAAGCGCATCGAAGGATCGCCGAGTAAAGTAAATTTTTGTCCGTTAACACCGGTACCGCTGCTGTTTTTGGCGGAAACTATAATATCGCCCAAAGTTTGTGCTTGCGCATTTTTTCTGACAAAAATATTATCGAAAACAGCTTGTGTCAGTTGTGCGTTGGTGTTGGCATATACGGCTCTTACCGTTGAAAATAAAGCAATAGCACCGCCATTCGGATTAAGGAGAGCCGTTTCGCCGGCACTTACCAATTTCGGATTATCGTAACCGGAAAAAGAACACGTTGCGGTAATGATGAGCGGTAATTTATCGAAATTGCTCCAAGTCGCCAAGTCCGGAGTTTGCAAAATGCGTTCTTGCGCTAAACCCGTTGGTCCGCCATGTCCTAAATAAGTCATGGTGAGCATTCCTTTGTATTGATTTTCATAGATAGCGGCATTTATAGCCGGTACGCGCGTTCCGCCCGATGATATAACTTGCGGAAAAGCATCAATATACAATTTATCTACGTTCAGGTTTTGATATTGACTGAAAACATTTTGCGCAATAACGTCCGCGTCGTTGATGTGCGTATTATTATCGCCGTTATCCGCTAAAAAAACGCTTTTATTGCGCCAATCTCCGAACGACGTTTCGTAATGAATAATCTTATTGACGACACCTATGGCTTCATCTGCTGTTTTGCAAGTCAAACGCCCTACTCCGATATCTAAATTGCCTGTTAAATTTACGCCTTCATCATCGGAAAGTAATCCGTAAAAATCATCACTCGGAAAAGCATTTATCGGGTCAAAACTTTCATCTGTTTCATAAGGCGGGATAAAATCTGATGCTTGCAAATTGCCCAACGGATAAATGCGTTTGTAATCGAAAGAACCGTCACCCATCAACAAAAGATATTTAAAACGCGCGCTGTGTTTATGCAACAAACGCGCTAAATCGCGGATCGCTGCCGGATCTTGTGCACCGCTCGAAAACTCATTGTAAACTTGTCCTATTTCAACGGCTTCAACGGCGAAACCGTTTTTAGTGCGTCTGTATTGCGCGAGTTTTTGAGCAGCTGTTTCAAAATCTTTATAATAAACAATCAGTAAATCAATATCGCCGATACCGTGAAGATTTTGATTCGATATTTTTCCTACTGCTGTGGGCTTATTAAGAGCAGTTGTTCTATCGAAAGCAACAAATTCTTTGAGTTGTTTATTATTTACGGTTGAAAATGATAGGGTAGAAGTATTTGCGATAATTTTTTGTCCTACCGGATTGGTAGGCGTTGTAATATCCCATACATCTAAATTACCGGAAACATTATTTATTTGATAAGCCGTAGAATTAAAACCCAAAGATTTTGTATCTCGGAAAGTAAATGCTGCATTGTTGTAAAAAAGCAATTTTCGCGCCGTGATTTGCAAAAAATCCAACCAAGCACGCGCAGTACCGTTGGGTATAAAATTTATTTTCGGTTCAAAATTATTGCCGGTCGGTACAAAAGAAACATCAATTGCGCTTATAGCCGCGTTGCTGTCTTCGAGTCCGTTCGGAGAAGAGGCGGGAATATTTTGCGCATTTATTTTTCCGGCAAAATCCACGTTGAAAGCAGATTCGTCCGCCGCTTCGGCTGCCATTTGCGCATAAACTTTTACCGGTTCGCCCGCAATGATATTTGAAAAATCGAAGTATTTTGCGTAATTCTGTTGCTTTGAGTTTTCGCTGTAGAAATCACCTAACCAGATTTTTCCGGCACCTTGCGTGCAATTGCAGGTATTACTCGCCAAAACATTGGTTTGGTCCACTTCGTAGCGTTCTCGGTAATCGAAATTTTGGGTTTTATAATCTGCTGAAGTCGGATTAGTTTGCGTCGTTAACCTCAGCCCTTTACTATCCGCAATTTTGAGGTAATAATAAGTTTTATCGGCGTAAATATTTTTAGGCTTATCAAAGGTTTTGGTGTCCGGATTGGAAAACCATTTATCGGCACCAACGCTATACAGAATAATAAAGTCTGTAGGATCAAATTTACCGTCGTCTTCACCCGAAATAACGACGCTGTTTTCAATCAAATCAATTGCACGCTGCGCTGTATTGGCTTCAGGCAACATTCCACCGCCGTTACCGTAAATTTTTATATTGCGCGGATCTATTTGGTCGAGATTAGCAATTTTAAGTTCATTTTTCAGAAAATTATAATCCAATTTATAAAGACCCCCATCTGCTACCGAAAATTTATAAACATCGCCTTCTTTCAATACCGACTGTGCCGATATTGAAAAAAAAATATTTATAAAAAAAAGCAGCGTAAAGGTATATTTCATTATCTAAGTTATTTCAGTTGTTGGTTGTTAGTTGATAGTTGATAGTTGATAGTTGATAGTTGATAGTTGATAGTTGTTAGTTGTTAGTTGATAGTTGATAGTTGATAGGTGAAAATGGTCGTTAGTAGGCAGTAAATATCGATTTTATACTGACCACTGACGACCGACTACTTATAAACGACCACTGACCACTGACTATTGACTACTTATAAATAACTCCACAAAAACGTTAACGCACTTTTTTTATTTCAATTTGACGCAAAATAATGGTGATTTTATAATACTTTTAGATTGTCATTGAGCGTTTAAAATGAACTTACGTAAAAATTGAAAAACATGATGCGATATTTCCGCTTTTTAATACCGATTTGTATTTTATTTATTTTTTGTACCGATTTACGCGCTCAAGATCCTATTTACAGCCAATTTTATGCGGCACCTTTGCAACTCAATCCGGCATTCGCCGGCAATGCTTATGCACCGTTTATTGCAGTCAACTACCGTTCACAGTTTTCGGCGTTTAACGGCGGTGCGGCTTATTCAACTTATTCGGTCAGTTATGATCAATTTTTGGAAGGTTTGAACAGCGGTATCGGCATCAGTATTATGAATGATGATGCAGGACAAGGGATTTATAAAAAAACTTACGCCAGTGTGGATTATGCTTACAAAATAAAAATAAATGAAAATCTGAACGCTAAAATGGGGATTCAAGCCGGTTTAATTCAATCGAGTTTAGATTGGACAAGACTTATTTTTTCCGATCAATTAGATGCTGCGAGCGGACCTTACAATAACGATGGCTCTACTCGCCCATCGCAAGAAACAAAACCGCAACAAACCTCAAATTCTACTTTTGATGTTTCTACAGGTTTTTTGGTTTACAGTTCGAAGTTTTATGGCGGTTTTACGGCAAAACATTTGACGACACCTTATTTAGGTTTTAAATCGTCGAACGCCGGACTCATCGGTATACCGATTCAGTTCAACGTTCATGCCGGTTACGAATTTACTTTAACGGAAGCGACGCGCTTGAAACCTTCAAGTTATGTAACACCGAATATTATGGTGGTGAAGCAAGCCGATTTCACTCAAATTGTCGGCGGTGCGTATGCGGGTTTCGGTCCCGTTTTTGCCGGTGCTTGGATGCGCTATTCGGGCGGACCCGAATCGGTTATCGCGCTCATCGGTTTCAGGCAGGATTATTTTAAAATAGGTTACAGTTATGACTACACTATTAGTGGTTTGAGCGGTAAAACAGGTGGCACGCACGAAATTTCATTCACCGTCAATCTTGATCCGTATCGCGCTAAATTTGATTTGAATGATTGTTTCCAAATGTTTCGATGAGAGTTATGAGAGATGAGATTTAAGAGATGAATATTTATTCGTTTTGTTTCATTTTTTTTGGTTAGTATCGAACTTTTGATTAAGCGAGATATTTCGTCAGCCTCGCTCATCACTCCTATCTTATCTCTCCATTTTAGGGATCGCATCAATCAATTTTTGAGTATAAAGGCTTTGCGGATGATAATAAATGTCATCGGCATTGCCGGATTCTTCGATTTTACCATTATTCATAACAATCATTCGGTCACTGATAAACTTAACGACGGATAAATCGTGTGAGATAAAAATACAAGTAAAACCGAATTTTTCGCGCAGTGACATCAATAAATTCAAAACCTGCGCTTGAACCGACACATCTAATGACGAGACCGATTCATCGCATATAATAAAGGATGGATTGAGCGACAATGCCCGCGCTATACAAATCCTTTGTCTTTGACCGCCACTGAATTCATGCGGATAACGGTTAAAATGCTCCACATTTAAGCCGACGATTTCTAATAATTCAATTACTTTTTCACGGCGTTGTGCATCGTTGGTGTATAATTTATGCACCTGCATCGGCTCCATAATCGCGGAACCTATCGTCATACGCGGATTGAGCGACGAATAAGGATCTTGAAAAACAATTTGAATATCTTTGCGCAAGGCTTTAAGTTTTTCCGGCGATCCGGAATGTGCCAAGTCCAATAAATCTTCTCCTTTATAAATAATTTCGCCTGAATTTACCGGAATTAACCCGAGTATCGCTCTGCCGAGAGTTGTTTTTCCGCAACCCGATTCACCTACAAGTCCTAAAGTTTCGCCCGGAAAAACTTCAAAACTTACATCATCTACTGCTTTTGTATAAGATTGCGGCACACCGAAAAAATTTCTTTTATTCGGATAATACACTTTCAAGTTGCGCACTTCCAATAACGGCTTTTGATTTTGCAAAAACGCTAAACGCTTTTGGGTTTGTTCGGTGGGAATCAGGTAATATTTTTTCAAATCGGTAACAGAGCGCTGCTTTTCCGTTATCTCAACATTTCCGTTTTCATTTATCGTCACATCCATAAAATCCGCCACCACCGGCAGGCGACTCAAACGCACGTCGAGTGGCGGTCGGCAAGCCAACAAACTTCGAGTGTACGGGTGTTGCGGATGTGCGAAAATATTTTCCACCGTATTTTCTTCAACAATACTGCCTTTGTACATCACTAAAACGCGGTCGGCGATTTCAGCAATAACACCCAAATCGTGCGTTATAAAAACGATTGTCATGCCGTATTCGGCTTGCAAAGATTTCAATAATTCTAAAATGGATTTTTGCACCGTTACATCTAATGCGGTTGTCGGCTCGTCGGCAATAAGTATTTTCGGATGGCAAGATAACGCCATTGCAATCATCACGCGCTGTTTTTGTCCGCCGCTCAATTGGTGCGGATAACTTGAAAAGATGCGTGCCGTATCCGGTAGTTTTACTTTTTCAAAAAGTGCCAAAGTTTGCCGTTCCGCTTCCGCTTTACTTATTTTATTATGTACCGTTATCGCTTCCATTACTTGGTGTCCGCAAGTAAAAACCGGATTGAGCGAAGTCATCGGTTCTTGAAATATCATCGCAATTTCTTTTCCGCGAATGCCGCACATGGTTGTATCATCGAGCTTTATTAAGTCGGTTAGTCGGTTAGATAAATTATCGGGATTTATTGTTTCTTCTTTTGCTTCGACTAAATGACTGACCGACTGACCGACTGACCGACTAAACATAATTTCCCCCTCCACTTTTGCCGGCGGTTCACTCAACAGACGCATGATACTGAGCGAGGTAACCGATTTGCCGGAACCCGATTCGCCGACAATGCCGACTGTTTCGCCGGCGTTAAGTACGAAATTTATTCCGTTGACGGCAATTGTATATTTTTTTTCCGATAAAAACCGGACTTCTAAATTTTTTACTTCGAGCAACTTCATTCAATTTCGATTTACGACTTACAAACTGCGAATTGATCATCGGAGAAACCGCAATACCGTTGAGATAAGATTTTTTAATTCAAATCCGAACCAAAAACTTTTTCTTTCTTTACGACTCTGCGGCTAAAATTTAAACCGTAAAATATCAAAAGGATACAAAGATTTTTTCTTATTCCAACAGCGTTGGGCGGAACTTTATCATCCGTCTTTTATTTTTGATTTTTCAGCGCCAAAACTTCATTCGATTTCGATTCGTTTTTGCAAATATCTACACTCGATAAATGTCCGGAAAAAGGCAATGATTTTTCGGATGTAAAATATAACTTACAATTGCTGTGCGGCGCAAATGCAACGCCTTCGCGTTGTGTAAATTGCAGTTTGCCGAAACTGAATTTGCGAATTTGAGACGTTGGATATTCAACACTTGGTATTTTACTGTTTGTTTTTCCCGTGTTCGATATTAAACTCCGGAAGTCAGAAAAAATCCACATCCTTTCATAAGCCAGTAGAGCTACTTTACCGTCGTCACTCATGGTCGCACCGGTAATTGCACCGTTGAAGCGCGACGTTTTATCGGTTTCCAGAACTTTTACAAAGCGCGCCGTATAATTACCCGGTTTGTTCGGAATAACATAGACGCGCGATTTGCCGGAATACGGTCGTGTATAAAAATCTTTTGTAAAAATAAAAATAGAATCCCGATTCACCAACATCGCCTCAGCATCAAAATGTTTGAACGCCGGCACGGGCGGATAATCGAATTGATCTTCATAACAAAAAGTAATTTTTTCGGCACCAACAGAATCTGATTTTATTTGAGAAAAATGACTGATTTTGTAAATCGCCAAATTACGCCGCATATTGGCGTTGTTACCGAAATCGCCGATGTATAAATTGTCTTGCTTGTCGAGCGTTATTTCTTCCCAATCATTGTTTTTCGCACCGATTATTTTCAGCGTACGCGTCAGTTTGCCGGTGCTGTCTATTTCGTACAATTCAGGCTTTCCGCCACTGTCGTTGTGCGACCAAAAATGATTATCTGCCGTAATGACTAAACCAGAACTTTCGTCCAAAATTTTCGGCAATTTACAAACATTATTCAAATGTAAAGTTTTACAAGAAGAAATGAGTAAAAATAAAAAAAAATAAGAAATAAAACTGCGAAATCGTTTTACGGGAGGAGAGACAAACATTCGGGTAAGTATTTTATAGGTTTTAAAACGATTTTTAAATGCAAAAATTATACTCAATATTTATCGCACTTTATTTTTTCGTTTCCCGAACGTACATTTGCGCTCAATAAACTTGATTGTTCAAGATTTTCAATTTAAAATTTAAAAAATGAAAAAAACTATCTTTTTGCTTTTATCGTTTTGCGTACTTTTAGCTTGTAGTAAATCAAAATCCGAAGACCAGCAAATTCAGGATTATTTGGCGAAAAAAAATTGGACGGCACAGACCACTCCCGAGGGTTTGTATTATATTATCGACTCAACAGGTACGGGTGCTAATCCGACGATAAACAGTACTGTCACCGTTAAATACAAAGGTTATTTACTCGACGAAACCGTATTCGATCAAAATACAACGGGTTATACTACCGGTTTGAATAATGTTATTGCGGGTTGGCAAATCGGGATTCCGAAATTCAAGAAAGGCGGTAAAGGAAAATTATTAATACCCTCTTCGTTAGGTTACGGTAGTTATGGCTCCGGATCAATTCCGGGAAACGCACCGCTTGTGTTTGAAATTGAATTGGTGAGTTTTAAATAGATTAAGGAAATAAAATTAAGAGACCGGCGGATAATGTACTAAAGTTTGAAAACTTTGATAGGCGAAGCTTTTTCTTAAACAAGACATACTTGAGTCGAGCGAGGGTAAACGCGCGTGGAACACGCGCTTGATAGCAAGTTTAAGTCTTCAGACTTAAACTTGCTATTTTTTATATTTTACACATCTTTTACGAGTGAGCCCTTACATTGATAAAGTAATAATCTTCCCAACAATCTGTGAATGTTGTAACTTATTTCCCCAAATGTGTAACGTTCTCCCTTTTCAAAAGCCTCAACTTTGCTGAATGGTATTCGACCAATCGGTTAGAACATGTATTTAAACTTAAATAAATTATGAAACAGGAACAGAATCAAAATGTTGAAAAGCTTATTGAAATGGTCAAAGATGCGCGTATCTGTATGCTCATCACAAACGAAAAAAATTCTGAAAATGTATCAGGCAGGCCAATGAGTATAAGTAAAATTGATGCCGATGGCAATATGTGGTTTTTTTCGAAGGCATCATCCTATAAAGTTGACGAAATAGAAGAAAGCAAAAAAGTATCTATTGCCATTACCAACGAAAGCAGTAATAATTATTTAATGATTCATGGAACAGCAACTTTAGTATACGACAAGAGCAAAATGAAAGAGTTGTGGAGTCCCGTTATGAAAGCATGGTTTCCGCTTGGATTAGACGACTCTGACATGACGCTCATAAAGGTAACCCCCAACGAAGTAAATTATTGGGAAAGCAGTTCAAGTAAAATGGTTGTGCTTTTCAATTTGCTTAAAGCAATTGTTACAGGAAAGGAATATGCTGAAGGTGAGCATGGGAAAATTAATTTGTAAAATCAATTAGTTAAAAAATAGGGACATGAAAAAATTAGAAAACAAAGTAGTAATTATAACCGGTGGCGCCGGTAGTATAGGAAAAACCACCGCTAAATTATTTTTAGAAGAAGGCGCAAAAATAATGTTAGTAGACTTTGCTGAGGACTTACTAAAAACGGTTGCAGAAGAATTAAATAGTGAGCACGTAAAATATTGCCTTGCCGATGTTTCAAAATCAGTTGATGTAGAAAATTACATAAATGAAACAGTAAAATTATTTGGAAAAATTGATATTTTTTTCAACAACGCAGGTATTGAAGGAGCAATAAAACCTATTACGGACTACCCTGAAGAAATTTTTGATAAAGTAATTTCTGTAAACGTAAAGGGTGTATGGTTAGGGAATAAATACGCATTACCCCAAATGAAAGAT
Organism: Chitinophagales bacterium; assembly: GCA_038226035.1. Taxonomy (GTDB): domain Bacteria; phylum Bacteroidota; class Bacteroidia; order Chitinophagales; family Saprospiraceae; genus JAAFJT01. The sequence continues at coordinate 99,023 of JBBRQS010000007.1, forward strand.
GGCGGCAGTATAATCATGAATTCATCTGTGGCGGGTATTTTAGGTTCTACTAATTTAAGTGCTTATATAACCAGCAAACACGCTGTTGTAGGTATTATGCGAGCCACAGCTATTGAAGCTGCTCCTCGAAAAATCAGAGTAAATACCGTTAATCCGGGACCTGTAAATAACAGAATGATGCGATCAATTGAAGAAGGTGAAGTTGCCGGCCATGCCGAGGACGTAAAAAAACATTTAGAGAATACAATTCCATTCGGACGCTATGCAGAACCCATTGAAATTGCCAAATTAGTTTTATTTCTTGCAAGTGATGATAGTCAATATATAACCGGTACAACCCAAATAATTGATGGAGGTATTTCAGCCCAATAATTTATTTATAAAATAATACGATGAAAGATAACTATTACTTTGTGGCAATATCAGGGAGTATAAGAAATAAAGCCTAAAACAAGATGGTGTTAAAAACGCTATAAAATTTGCACCGGTTGTTATTACTACAGAACAATTATCTATTGCAGATGATGAAAAGATAAAGTCGTTTTTAAAAAAATTTATAGTTGCCTTGGCTGACTTAATCAACAGTGTTAAGCGCAAAGTAACAATCTAAAATTAATGGAAAATAAAATCGTATACTCGACAAAAGCTCAAACAATAGCAAGAACATTACTCGGCATCTTTTTGATTTTTACCGGTACCGGACATCTTACTTTTATGCGAACAGCGTTCTTGGCACAAGTGCCAAATTGGGTGCCTATGCCGCCGGATGTGGTTGTGCTTTTATCAGGACTGGCGGAAATAATTTTAGGTGCTTCATTGCTTTTTTTATCAAAACAGCGAACTTACGTTGGTTGGATGGTTGCTCTATTTTTAGTTGCAGTTTTTCCGGGAAATATTGCTCAATTAGTTAACCATAAATATGCTTTTGGTTTAAACTCTGATTTGCTTCTTTGGTTACGCTTACCATTTCAACCGCTACTTATCGCAATGGCATTATGGAGTACCGGAGCGTGGGGAAAAATGAAGAAATAAAATAAAGTTTACCCGCTCGTCACACCTCTCAGTTTGTCACACCTCTTCCTGATTTTTTAAATAACGCTCTTAAACTTGCTATCAAGCGCGTGTCTCAAGCCCGTTTGATAGCAAGTTTAAGCATTATAATTTATCGGCAAAACCAAGTAAGTTGCTTTAGAAGTTGGATTTTGAACCATATTATTTTTCAACGTCTAAAATGTAATTTACAAAGTCCGATAATGTTAATGCCTGAAAAAAATGGTATTCACTATTTCTATAAAAATAAGTATAATCACTACCCATTCTAAAACTGTTCCTTCTCTTTGATTTAAAACATCCGTGAATAAACGCAAATTATTTTCCACGATTTGCAAACGGTAATCAATATCTTTAAAACGCGAAAAAGTATCGAAATTAAGTTTTAAACTCCGGTTGAGATTATTGAGTTCCTCGTCATCCCAAACCAAATTCGGGTCGTCGAGGATGTACAAATTATTGACGATACTGTTTCTGACCGTCAATACGCCGCCGATAAATTTCAGTAGTTTTGTTTTCGATACATTCAACCGACCTTTGCTTTCCAATTCTTGAGTATATTTTTTAATGGCGTTAAGCATATCCTCCGTTCTGTTTTCGTAAAACTCCAATGCAACAGATTGCCCGGTATTGAGCATAATAATTCCGATAATGGATGGATTGAGTTCTTTAACGAAAACACTATCATTTTTCACGATACTTTTTTGCAAACGCGGATCAATTTCTACGATATAAGATTCACTGATGTCTTTATTTTCCAACCAATCATCGGAATAAGTTTTTACGAAACGCAACAATTCACTTCGAGCAATTTCATCGTAATTGGCAAAAACAACAACACCGTAATCGAAAATATACAAATAACGTTCTTGTTCGGAAAAATAATAAAACAGTTCGGATATATTACCGGAGTGAATTTCGGCTTTCAATTCGGCGCGCAATTTTTTGATATTAAAAGATTCAGCTACTTGGTAGGCTTCAATTTTCATGCGCAGTTTTTTTGTCGCGCCGAAGTCGGCACTTTGAAACAAAATTAGGATAATTTAAGTTCCTATTAAAGTTTTGATACTTTTGCGTGCGATAAATCCACAATAAATGAAAAAAATAATATTGAAGATTGTGGTACAAGCTATACGTATTCGGCTCAATGTACTTTCTTATATTTCTAAAGAGCGAGCCGGTGAAAAAGGTTTTAAAATATTTTCTAAGCCGCGCAAAGGCAAATTAACTGCCGATGATGAAATTTTTCTTGATTCTGCCGAAAAAGAGACTCTCACCTTCGAAAATATAAACATCCAAACTTACTTGTGGCGTGGTGATGAAAATAAAAAAATCCTGTTGGCGCACGGGTGGGAAAGTAATTCGGCACGATGGAAGCCTCTTATCGGTATGTTGAAAAGTAAAAACTATACCATAATAGCATTAGATGCGCCTGCGCATGGTGCTTCAGGCAGTAAAACTTTTACTCAAATTTTATATGCAGAAATGATAAATCAAGTGGCACAAAAACATTTTCCGGATATACTTGTCGGACATTCGGCGGGCGGTTTTGCCGTCTCCTATTTTCACCATAAAAATAGACAAGCTCAAATAAAAAAAATAATTTTACTGGCACCTGTATCCGATAATCGCGTCATTTTCGATTTATATTTTAATTTTTTGGGAACAAATGCGCGGGTAAAATCCGGTTTTTATGATTTTTTTAAAAAAAAATATGGCAATCCGGAAGCATTAATTGTGTCGGAATTTGCTAAAGATTTTTCGGTAAAGGCTCTCATCATTCACGATAAAAACGATGAAATAGTACCTTATTCCCAAAGCGAAAAAATAAAAGCCGCATGGGAAAATTCCGAATTGATACTTACAGAAAATTTAGGACATTCATTGCGAAAAGACATTATCTATGATAAAGTAATGAATTTTCTCGATGCCAATGAAAATTAACCGTAAAGAAATATTTTAATTTAAATATTTTTGTAAAAAACCGTATATTTGCAGCCATTAATAAAAAAAAATTATTTAACAATTCATAAAAATTAAATCATCATGGGAAGAGGCGATAAACGTACAAAACGCGGTAAAATATTCAGAGGTTCATTCGGTAAATCACGTCCGCAACACGCTCCGACAACAACCGGCGTTAAAAAAGCTGAAAAAACGGAAGTAGCAGCAACGCCGGCCGCACCCGTAAAAGCGTAAATACAATTTGATTTCGGATTTCGGATTTTCCGAAATCCGAAATCCGAAAGTTAAAATCTTCTTAAATACCGGCATAAATATTGATCTTTTAAAATATTGCGCTATATTGCAATCTCAAACCATTTTATTTCACTTGACTGAAATTTACACTTCCTTTGAAAAAAAATTTACTTTTATTTATTGTCCTATTTTGTACTTATCTCCAAATGTCCGGGCAATCTCAAAGTGCAGAGCATAAAATTGTAAGTACAATAAATAATGAAATACTTTCTGTTTATCCTAATCCGACAATAGACTTTATTACGCTCACGAACGACGAAAACGTAAAAAGTATTGAGTTGTACAGTTTATTAGGTCGTAAAATTCGTTCTTTCGAAGTTGATCGCACCGGCGAACGCTACGATGTAAGCGATTTGCCGAACGGCGTGTATTTTATGAACATCATCGGAAAAAACGGCAATAAACCTCTTCTAACTTTAAGGCTTACAAAAAAATCGTAACTGCTTGGTTGAAAATATTCTATTTTTTTCAATCATAGTTTTTTTTCTTGATATTTATAAATAGGCTCAAACAAAAAAAATTTCGAAAAAAACTAATCCGGCATCTAATATTATTCCTTTCAAAAATGAGTCGGAATGTGTTTTACAAAAATTACCCCCAATTACAGTCATCAAAATTCTCATTCTGCCGCCGAAATAACTACCGACAGCCGCATAAATAAATGCCGCTAAATGCCGCCAACAACAAATAAAAATACGATTATTAATTTACGAAATTTAAAAGTCGAAATACTGTTTATATCTGATCGCATTTTTTAAAATCGCAACGTGTTAAAATTACCACATGAAACCTAATCATTGATTTGTATTTTTAAAAATTTAACCCATTTAAGCACTAATAAAACGTTTTTGGCGAAAATTTTGAATACATGTATATGGCATAGTAATCGTCAAGTTGTGTATTGTCACGCATTGCTTCCGATAAAATGTCCGAATATGACAATAACCAAAACTTCACCGTACGCCGAATGGCGCTTAGTACTTTTGTATTACAATGATCCGATTGTAACTTTTTTGATAAAATCATTAAAACCTTTCCTTGACGGTTTGGCAGCCGTAAAAATTTCCGACCGATATTATTGGAAACGCTCAGAAGAAAACGGCAGGCACACGCAATTGTTCGTTCGCTGTTCGGAAGAAATTATGGAAACATTGGTAAAACCGAATTTGATTGATCATTTCAATAAATATGTTGAGTCGAAGCCTTCGGTGCGTACAAATTATCTTGATAATAATTTTCCGGACAATTCTTTGCTTTTTCATATCTTTTTGCCCGATGAAAACGAATGGGGCGGTCCGGTAGGTTTACCGATTGCCGAACGTTTTTTTCAGGCTTCGAGTAATGCCGTGCTGCACCAATTTTCAATGAAAGGAGATTATTTGAATGCTGAACAAATTTTAGAAACAGCAATAGTATTGCATCTCGGTTTTTTGAAAGCCACGCACAGTCAACCGAAAGATATTGTTACTTTTTATGAAAATTTATTTTTTCATGTAGCCGACGAACATTTTTTTATCCGTGAGTTTGAATTTTTTTTTGAAAAACAGAGTACTTATTTGCGTTATTTTATTGAAACAACATGGCATACTTTACAAGATGATGCTTTATTTTCCGATAAAAACTATAATCAATGGTTGAAAGATTGTGTTTTCATGGATCAAGATTTGAAAAATACATATTCTGTGCGCAAGCAGTCGCATTTAGCGCAATTGTCAGAGTTGTGGTATTTTTACGGGCGTTTATTGCGTTTCGTCAACAATCAGTTAGGTTTGCATGGAAGAAACGAATCGCTCTTCTTTTATATCATGATACGGTCGTTTGATTTGATGTAAAACTATTTTTTTAGTTGATAGTTGATAGTTGATAGTTGATAGTAGATAGTTTTTAGTTTTTTAGTTTTTAGTTTTTTAGTTTATGGTTTTTTAATTTTTAGTTTTTAGTTTTTTAATTTTTAGTTTTTAGTTTTTTAATTTTTAGTTTTTAGTTTATGATTTTTTAGTTTATGGTTGATGGTTGGTTTTGAAACTAAAAAACTAACAACCATCAACTAACAACCATCAACTAACAACCATCAACTAACAACCATCAACTAACAACCATCAACTAACAACCATCAACTAACAACCATCAACTAACAACCATCAACCATCAAACATCAACCATCAAACATCAACCATCAACTAACAACCATTAATTTTTTGTCGCTGCGGAATCATTTTTGGATTTTATTATTATGGTAGTTCCCGCGTTTTTCAGGATTTTTTTTAAGCGTTCTTCTTTTTCTTTTTTTCTTTTTTCCGACAGCCGATTTGTAATTTCTTTAAAATTTATGTCTTTTCCATTTAAAGTGCGGTGCCATGAAATAATAACGGCGGTGGCTTGGTCTTCGGGAAAATAAATTTTATTATCTTTTAAATAATCTCCCAAGCGCGAACCTTCGTACAAACCCCAATTCGTGACAATCCAACGGTTGAGACTGAAAAACAATTTATGTTCCGCATCGTTTTCGCTCAATAGTTTGAATTTTAAGCGCGAGGTTGTGTCAGTAAGTTTATTCAGTTGTTTTATGGCATCGAATAAATCTTTGGGAATATACACACCTGCTAAATTCGTTTGTTGGATACGCCATTGATAATTTTTTTCAAATTCATCTTTATTTTGAGCCGGTGCCGGCAGATCTTGCGCGAAAATGCTAAAATGAAAACAACTGAGCAGAACGAATGAAATTATTTTAAGCATGGTTTATGGTTTTGGTCTGATAACGCTGAACTCAAAAATTTCGTGCAGTTTTGAATCGATTTTAAATTACCTTAACAAACGAAAAGGAAAAAGGCGACCGAACCCGTAAGTCAGTCGCCGCGTAGTGTGTAAATTTTAAAGTATTTTTATTTTTTATCTCGATCTTCGTAAGAAGATTTTATACGCTCAAGGGTTTCCCAACGCAAGCCGATGAGTTCTTCGAGTGCAATTTTTTTTATGCGTGTGTCGGCATCAGCTTTTACTTTTGCTTCTTGTGAATCGAAAAAAGTTTTTGTAGACAAATTATAATCTTCAAATCGCGCTTTGTTCAGCGTAAACAAATTACTGAGCTGTAATCTGTTGGCTTCAGCTACGTCTAATGCTTGCAAACGCACTTTCAGTACTTCAAATGTGGTTAAAAATTCTTGATACCTTTTAAGTACTTCGGCGCGCAATCTTTGTTTTCTGAAAGTCATTTCCGTTTCGCTTATTTTCTTTTTCTGCTCCGCAAATCTGACTTTATATTTTCTGGTCACTAAATCACCGACATTTACACCGATACCGATATTCCAAAGCGGATAAGTAGTAATGCGCGAAAACCGTGTTGTATCAATAGCGCGATGCGCGATTGAATCAATGCCTAAAGAATATTTTATGAAATAAGGTACGCTGACTTCATTAAAGTTGAGTCCACCCTGAATATTGCGCATCCATTCTTTTTTTGCGATACCGATTTCCTGAGTGCGCGCATCTATTTCATATTTTGCGCCTTCGAGTTCCGGGCTGTTATTGTAAGCTAATTGTACTAAATATTCTTCAAAAGAATTAGGTCGTGTGGCGGTCTGAACCATATTTGCCGGAATATCATTCGTTTGCGCTTTAACAGTAAAAGAGGCATGAATTATGAAGGCAAATGCCCACAAAAAGTTTAATTGTCTCAAAGTAATTTGTTAATTTATTTTCAAAAATCGGTTATTATATTTATTCAGCAAAAACTATGCAAAGTTTGTTCTTATTCTCGAAATTATACAACAATTTTGCACTTTTAACTTTAATTGACGTTAGGCTTTGGACTTTGGACTTTGGAAAAATAAATTATATGGCAATTGGGTTTGTCTTTTATTCACTTTTCCAAAGTCCAAAGTCCAAAGTCTAACGCCCAACGTACGAAATATGAATTTTATTGAAGAATTGGAACGTCGCGGGATGAAACACGCTATGATGCCGGGATTGGAAGAATTATTAACGGAAAAAAAATGCGTAGGTTATATCGGTTTCGACCCGACGGCTCCGAGTATGACGATCGGAAACTTTACGCAATTTCAAATTTTAAAACTGTTTCAGATGCACGGGCATACACCGATTGTACTCATGGGTGGTGCAACGGGCAGAATCGGTGATCCTGCCGGAAAAGATAAAGAGCGTGAACTGAAAAGTTATGAAGAACTCGATAAAAATTTGGCATTTCAAAAAAAGCAAGCGGCTAAGTTTCTTGATTTTGACAACGGCGATAATAAAGCAGTTTTCGTGAATAATTACGATTTTTATAAAGAAATGAACGTCTTGGATTTTTTGCGCGATGTCGGAAAAACCATAACGGTCAGTTATATGCTGGCAAAAGATTCGGTGCAAACGCGGTTGGAAACCGGTTTGTCGTTTACGGAATTCAGTTATCAATTGCTGCAAGGTTATGATTTTCAATGTCTTTATCAAAAATATAATTGTCTGGTGCAAATGGGCGGCAGCGATCAATGGGGAAATATTACAGCCGGAGCGGAATTTATTCGCAAAAATTTGGGCGGGAAAGCTTACGCACTTACCACACCGCTATTGACGAAATCGGATGGTACAAAATTCGGAAAATCGGAAGCGGGTAATATCTGGCTCGATCCGAAAATGACATCGCCCTACAAATTTTATCAATTCTGGATAAATTGCGACGATGCGGATTTGCCTAAATTCATGCGTTTTTTTTCTTTGAAAACTATTGAGGATATCGAACAATTGGAAATTACGCACGTCGGTAATCCGAGAGAACTCAAACGTATTTTGGCGGAAGAAATCACTGTGCGCGTGCATTCTCAAGAAGATTTTGAAAATGTTTTGAAAGTCAGTGATATTTTGTTCGGAAAAGCAGATGCCGAGACTTTGAAGTCCATGTCGACCGAGCAATTAGAATCGATTGCGGGAGAAATTCCGACAGCGAAAATCATTTTAACGGAATTAAAAAACGGCATAAATATTTGCGAACTTTTAAGCGATAAAACACAAATTTTATCTTCTCGCGGTGAAGCGCGTCGTGCCGTTCAGAATAATTCGGTATCTGTGAATAAAATAAAAATCGTTGATGCCAACACTATTATTAATTCAGAAAATTTATTGCACGGAAAATATATCATGGTTGAAAACGGGAAGAAAAATAAACATTTTTTGGAGGTGTCTTAGAGACGGCGATTTATCGCGTCTCACAATCCAAAAAGACTAACGCAATTCGATCGTATCCCAGCCTTTCAAAACGTAGACGGCGTTGATATTGTGTCGAATTTCTTTGGCGATGAAGCGATCGAAGCGAATGGTATAAAAATCAATTTCCAATTTTTCGCGTACACTTTGCTGAACGAAACGAATGGAAAAATCAAGAATGAATTTTTTTTCTTCGATAACGAGGTCGGAGCGGTCTAATATAAACCACCAAGTGCGCAAGTTTTTATAATCTACGATAATCTCGTTGAAGTATTGCGTGCGTCTTTGTAAAGCCGTTTCTATCGCGTAGGTCATAATTCTTTTTCGTTAGCATGGAATCAAAATTATGTTTTGGCGAAAAAAGATGAGATTCGTTTGGATTGCGATTTTGGATTTACGATTAAATCGGGTTAGTCCAAAAAGAAAATTATTTATCATTGAACGAGATACAAAAAAAAAGTTTCAAAAAGTCGTAATAAGTTTGAAATAAAAAAATTATACAGAAAATTTTGATAATTAATTACGGGGTATAGCGTTTAGGTTTTTTGAACGTAATTCGTAAGTATTTATCATTTGTCACGTCCTTTAGGGCATGGAGAGATAAAAAAGAAAGATTTCAGGGCTTTTAGTTCTGCCGAAGTAATTATAAGAGTGTAAAAAGGGCTTAAGCTCTAATAGTTTTCTGTAATAATTTACAACGCCCTAGAGGACGTGGCAACTGCTGAATAACTACACATAATTTAAAGAAAACAACCAACAATTCAATGGATAAAATAAAAATCCTGTGGGCAGATGATGAAGCCGATTTACTGAAACCTCATAAAATGTTTCTCGAAAATCGCGGTTACGATGTAACTATGGTATCGAACGGACACGATGCTTATGATGAGTGCGTGCAACACAAAGATATTGACGTGGTTTTTTTAGACGAATCTATGCCGGGTATTACCGGTTTGCAAACTTTGGAAAAAATAAAAGCCATTCAACCGAATTTGCCGGTGGTAATGATTACGAAAAACGAAGCAGAAAACGTCATGGAAGACGCGCTCGGTCGACAAATTTTCGATTATCTGATTAAACCCGTCAACCCGAATCAAATTTTACTGACGCTCAAGCGCATCGTTGACAGTAAACGTTTGGTGAGCGAAAGGGTTTCTCAGGATTATCAACAAAGTTTCCGCGAACTGTTCATGGAAATTCAGAGCGGTTTATCGCATTCGGAATGGTTTGAGGTTTATAAAAAAATTATCGGTTGGGAGTTACGCCTTGATTCCAGCAGCGCAGTGGACATGGGAGAAATTTTAGCGACGCAGAAATCGGAAGCCAATACCGAATTTTCAAAATTCATCGTAAAAAATTATCTTGATTGGATGGGTCCAAAAAAAGAAAAAGCACCTACTATGAGCCACAACCTGATGCGCAATAAAATTTTTCCGCATCTTGTTTCAGGTACGCCGACCGTCATGTTATTGCTCGATAATTTGAGGTTTGATCAATGGAAAGTTATTGAACCCATTATTTCCGAATTGTTTCGCGTTGAAGAAGAAGATTATTTTTTCAGTATTTTACCGACCGCCACGCAATACAGTCGCAACGCTATTTTTGCCGGTATGATGCCGGCGGATATAGAAACGCGATTTCCTCAAATTTGGTTGAACGATAACGAAGAAGGCGGAAAAAATATGCACGAAGCGCAACTTCTCGACGATCAAGTGAAACGTACCGTTCGCCGCGGTGATTTCAAAGTAGATTACACCAAAATTACCAACAACGCACACGGTAAACAGTTGGAAGATAATATTCTGAATTATTTAAAAAACGATTTAACGGTTATTGTTTATAATTTTATAGATATGCTCTCGCACGCACGCACCGAAATGGAAGTGTTGAAAGAATTGGCGAGCGACGAAACGGCTTATCGTTCGCTCACGCGCTCGTGGTTTATTCATTCCCCGATATGGGCAGCGTTGCAAACTTTGGCGAAAAAAAATGTACAATTAATTATTACCACTGATCATGGTACAACGCGCGTAAAATCGCCGAGTAGGGTAGTGGGCGATAAAGAAACTACGACCAATTTGAGGTACAAAGTCGGGAAAAATTTGCAATACGAACGCAATCACGTCTTGGAAATTCGGGATCCTAAAGCTGCCGGTTTGCCGCGTCCGAACGTCAGTTCTGCCTTTATTTTTGCGCGCGAAGATTATTTTTTCCTGTATCCCAACAATTACAATTACTACAACAACTATTACAAAAATACTTTTCAGCATGGCGGTATTTCTTTAGAAGAAATGATTTGTCCTATTGTCCGACTAAAAACAAAATAATTTTAGTCGGTTAGTCGGTTAGTCAAAACTTAATGACTCACACACTAACCGACTAACCGATTAACCGACTAACTCATGAAAGTTGCTATTCTTGATTTGAATAATAATGTAGCCAATCGCGGTACCGGATACATCAAACGCCTCGTTGAATCTTACGGTGACAAACTCACTTACAATATCTTTGACGTGCGCCACAAAAATGAAGTACCCGGTTTGGAGTACGATATCTATATTTCATCCGGCGGACCGGGAAGCCCTTTCGATTATACAGGTGATTGGGACAGAAAATATTTTGCGTTGATTGAAGCATTGTTTTTACACAATTCGGAAAGCAAATCTAAAAAATTTGTTTTTTTTATTTGTCATTCCTTTCAACTCGCTTGTTTGCATTTCAAAATCGGTAATGTTTCGGAACGTATGCAAGGTCAATCATTCGGCACTTTTCCATGTTTTCGCACCGACGCAGGCGCGCACGATCAATATTTGAAAAAACTAACAAATCCGTTTTGGATCGCCGATTTTCGAGATTGGCAAGTCACGCCCAAAGAAGGGCAAGTTTTGACTTCGGGCATTAAAATATTGGCACACGAACCACCGCAAAAAAATAATCTTCCGCGCGCTATCATGGCGGTTCGTTTTTCTCCGACGATGTTCGGCACTCAATTTCATCCGGAAGCAGATGCAGAAGGCATGTCAATTTATTTTTCGGATCCGGTGCGGAAAGAGACTGTAGTAAAAAATTTCGGAGAAGAAAAATACAATGAAATGATAACTGATTTGAATGATCCCGATAAAATTCAACGCACTTTTAAAATACTTTTACCGACTTTTATGGACGATGCAATAAAGCATCTTAGAGGTCTGTAAAATAAATTTTGAAAAATAAAAGAGTGTGAAAAAAAAATGCCTTGAAATGAAAATATTTTTAAAATTCCGCGTTAAACAAAAAATAAAATTATAAAAAATATTTTCATGAAAAAAAATTTTGAAAAAATATTCACGCTTATCAATTTGAAAATAGGACTTCGAAAAAAAAAGTTTTTTCTAACTTCTATTTATTTTTTATTTTTTTTGACCACAAAAATTTTTGCCGAAAAAAACTTGTTGAATTTATTATTTAAGCCTGCAAAATCCGACACTTCCGATATTGAAATTTTTCTTCAACACAATAATATTAAAGCCGAATCGAGCAAAGAAGGTATTTATTTTAAAATTGAAAAAGAAGGAAACGGCGCGTTGCCTAAAGCGGGAGATTATCTGAAAATAAATTACCTCGGTAAATTATTGGACGGAAAACAATTCGATAAATCCGCGCCGGATGAACCGTTTGTTTTTCAATTGGGTTATCGGCAAGTTTTGCCTTGTTGGGATTTAATGCTCGCGCGGTTTAAAATCGGAAGTAAAATAACTATGTTTGTACCATCGGAATTGGCTTACGGAAAAAGCGGTACCGAAAACATCCCACCTGATGCGCCGCTTATTTTTGAAATAGAAATTCAGAGCGTTTTAACCGCCGGTGAATACGACACGTATATGCGTTCGTTAGAAAACAAAGAGAAACAAATATTCGAGCAGCGCAGTGCCGAACAATACATAAAAGACAAACAAATCATTAATGATTACGTAATGTCTAAAAAATTAAAAGCGCAACGCACCTTATCGGGCGTGAGTTTTTTAATTACAAAAACCGGAAAAGGCGATAATATACGCGCCGGCAATACCGTTGCTTTCAACTACGATGGTATGTTTTTGAACGAAAAAATATTTGATAGTACCAAAAATCGGAGTCCGGTTTCGTTCACAGCCGGCGAGGGAAAATTTATTGCCGGTTTGGAAGAGGCTTTAACGCATTTCAATAAAGGCAGTGAAGGCGTTATTATTATCCCCTCGAAATTAGCTTACGGTGCAACACCACTTGATGATATTATTCCCGCATTTTCGATTCTGTTATTTAAAGTGCAAGTTGTTGATGTAAGTAAGTAAACACGACTTAGCCCGAGTTTTTAAAAGCAGTAAATCCTACGGATTCTGTGTACTTTAAAAATTCGAGATGAGCCGTGGTTATCTTTCGACCGCAATTGTTTAAACTTTTCAAGCAAACAATCCTTTCAAAATTTCCTGTTTAATACCTGCTTTTGCCGGATCGAAGTTCAACCGTTTTTTCAAAATAGTCGCATAAACGCTTCTGAAATCTATTTCGTGTTGCAAATCGCCGTTGATATCTAAGCGACTCAAATCCGGGTTGTTGCCGATGATTTTACTTTGTACACCGCCGCCGATAATAAAAACCGGTGCTGCCGTTCCATGGTCAGTGCCTTGTCCGTTATCGTGTACGCGCCTGCCGAACTCGCTGAAAACCATAACCGTAACGTTGTTCATTAAGCCGGATGTTTTCAAATCATCGTAAAAAGCTTTTACGGATTCGGAAAGTTCGTTCAATAAACCTTTTTGTTTACCCGCTTGTCCGGCGTGTGTATCGAAACCGCCTTGACCGGTGTAATACACGCTTGTCGGTAATCCGCCTTTAACCATACGCGCTATGGAGCGTAAATTTTGTGCTAATCCGAATTTAGGATAAGTTTCTACACTGTTTTTTGTTTTTTCCAACACTTTTTTTATTTGGTCAGAGCCTTCAAACGAACTCACCATCAGTTTGCGCACAAAATCAAGATTTTGGCTGACAGTTGAAGAGTCTGCGTTATAGTCGGAAAGTGATTTAATTTGTTGTTCAAATTTTACCGGATCTTGAATGGAAATATTATGCGGTACTTTGCCGCGCAATGCTAAGTTATCGAGATTATCAATATTTAAAGCACCGAGCGCATCTTCCGGCGCGCATTGCGCATCCAAATAACGGCCTAACCATCCGGTATTCAGGTTTTCGTTTGCATTACTTCCGGTTTGCCAAATTTCAATGCTTCTGAAATGCGAACGATTCGGGTTCGGATAACCGACGTTTTGCAACACGCACAAGTTACCTTCTTGTTGCATAGCTTCAAAACCGATCATACTCGGATGAAAGCCCATGCCGTTGACGGATTTCAAAACATCATCTTTCTTGATGGCGATATTTTTCCGGTAATCGTAATACAACGGATTATCGTAGGGAACGAACGTATTCAAACCGTCATTCCCGCCATTGAGTTGAATGATAACCAATATATTATTGCCGGCTTGAAATTGTTGAAATAATTCCGTACCGGGCATAGCGGAAAGGAATTTAGGTAAAAATAAAAATCCACCGGTTGTAGTGCCTACTAATTTTATAAAATCTCTCCTGTTCGTGTTCATAATTTATACTAGCTATCAGTTTTCAGCTTTACTCAATTTGTGAAGTGGGTGGATGTGATTACTGATGTGAAAAAAATCGTAAATCGTAAATCTAAAATCGTAAATTAAATTAACTGATATTCAGGTAATTTCAACACATATTCAGCCACACGTGTAACTGTTTGTTGAGCGTTCGGGCTGTTCGGGTTAAAATCGTAACCGATTTTATTTACAATTTCTTTTTTCGTATCATCATCTATGCTGAAAAGCAATCGGTCGGACATATCGTTGAGAATATCTTTGATACCATGCGCCGATTTTTCCCATCTGAAATCACTTTTTAACGGTATCACATCTGCGTCATTACCCAGAATTTCATTACCGGTTTTCATTTCGTCTGTAATCTGCATTTGTTTTTTTCCGTAGCGACTGTTTTCCATGGACTGACCACTGCCGAATAAATGCACCGTTTGCGCGCGTTGAATCAGTTTTTGAGCGCTTAGCCATTGTTTGCCGCCATCCCAACCTTTTACGTTCGGCGGATAAAACAAAACCATATCTTGACCTCTAAAAAACGGAACGAGTTGTCGCGCCGGCGGCACGGGCAATTGAAATTCATATAAAGTTTCCAATAAAAAAGATAAGGGATCTATTATTTTAGAACCGCCGGATTTCAAAAAACGCTCGTCATGTATCAATTTTTTGAAAAATGGTTTTATTTCAAAATTATTATTGCGCAGTACGGCGGCATAATCGTTTATCATGTTTGCGTTCGGTGTATCGGCAACGAAAGTTTTCAATAATTTTTCGGCGAAGCGATAACCGGCTTTCGGATGCCGAAAAATAATTTCGACCATATCATCTGCTTTAAAATTACCGCGCTTGCCCAAATATATTTTTTCACCGTTATCTTCCCACATTTTATAATACTGCGCACCGGTTTCGCTCAAGTTTAAACCCGCTAAAGCGCGCGCGCCTTCTTTAATGTCTTGTTCGGAATAGTTGCCGACACCGAGTGTGAAAAGTTCCAACAACTCGCGACTCAAATTTTCATTGGGTGTTTTTACTTTATTTTGCGTATTATCCAAATAAATCAACATTGCATTGTCATACAAAATTGCGCGCGTGAGTTCGCGTACATTTCCGAATGCTTGTTCGCGAAACAACTGATTTTGTTGAAACATAGAGTAACTTGATCGCACTTTCTGAAAACTCGAAACGAAATGATTGTGCCAAAATAACACCATTTTTTCGCGCAACGGAAAAGCATCAGTTGCCATTTTATCAATCCACCAATGCGCCAAACCGACAGTACGTAAATTTTCGGCAGTTCGAAGCATTTTTTTTTCCTCTTCACTTTTTTGGCGAATTTCGCGGTATTCCTTTCTACTTTTAGGTGCGCCGTTCAAGAACTCGGGCATTTCTGCGGTGTGCAGTGTTTGAAAACTTTTTTCTAAAAATGTATCAACACCAATGTTTTGGATATAATCCGCCTGTGCGTTTGAGAAACCCAAACGCCGGCTTAAAAAATATTTTTGCTTCATGTTCTTAAATAATTTTACTAAATCTTTTGATACTCATGAAGCCCGAAAGTTTATTTTGCGGGTGTTAAAAAAATCATAAAAAAAACGCTCGAAGCATCTTCGAGCGTTTAAATAATTCCGACAGTTCGTTGCCGGATTAAAAAATATACATTTTAGTTATTACCTTATTTAGTCTCGGCACTTATTTACGCAAAAAATAAAAAAAGCGGGATTGTTTAGTCGTCTAATACTTTTCAGCAATGCTTTATATTTTGCGCAAAACAATCCCGACCCAACCCGAAGAACTGTATGAGATAAACCTCAACCAAAATCTTTTCACTATTTTCGCGCTTATTTATGGCGTAATTTTTTTCGTAATTTTTTCGGTTTGTATAAAAAAAAGGTGCTAATTATGAATCAAGCATCAAACACTTGATTTTTTAATAAATTTTTAAGAAACCGAACAAAATTAGTTCTGAAATAAACACGAAATAAATTTAATCTATTTTACTTTTGTAGAAACTAAACCTCGATGTCGGAACATCTTCGGAACATACCGGAATAATCCGAAAAAATTAAAAACCTGCTTCCTAAACTTGATTAGCAAATTTTAAAAACCAACCTAAATGAATATCAATAAAGCCCTGTGTGAAAAACTGTACTCGGAAGTGAAAATAAAACTCCGCCATGAATTTGTAAAACGCGGCATGACTTACAGGGATACCGATACTTCAATCTGGAAATTAGAAGTACACCATACTCATAAAACTTTTTTTCAACTCATACTTGAAGAAGCGACGGCACTATCATTTTCCTCTACGTTTAACAATATGTATCTTTGGCGCAAAAAAAATGAGGTGCAAACAAAAGAATTCGTGAATTTTCAGGAAGATTATCTTATTTTTTTCACAAAATTTTTGGGATACGCCAACCCACAAGATTATTTAAAAACTTTTTCTTTAACCCTGCATAATTTTTTCGGGATTAAAGAAGAAGGTAAAATTGTTGTTGTACAACCCGTTTTTGATCCGAATAAAGAAGAGCATTTAGCGCGAGGCGGTGGCAAACGTCCGAGAATTGATGAGCAAACCGTTGATGTTCAAGATACGGAATGCTTAATAGAATTAATAAATTTATTTCATGATTACAATCAAATTTTACCGAAACGTATTTATGATCAAGACATTATTTCAATAAATAATCAAGATGAATTTATTTTAAACGAAATAGTCTTGAACCAAAATAAACCAAACTGTATATTTTGTATCGGGTTTTATTCAAACTATTTTTTTCTTTGGTATTTGGAAACTCAAGCAAGCGGATGGTTAGAATGTACATCAAATCCTTACCGTTTTCGCGTAAAATATCGGAACGAAAATTTAGGGGAAGAAGTTTGGACGGATTATTATCAAGGAAATACCGAATTTGATGCGGGTTTTTTATTGAAAGCTCCTATTAAGTTTAAGAGCGGTATTATTATCAATTGTTATTTTATTTGCGGTATAAAAAACAAATCAACGCTCTCCATTACCAATTATTTATGCAAAAATTGGCAGACGTTGAAACAAAAACATGATAACGAAAAAAACGTTCCGATAAACGAAAACCCTTTTTTAATGATTTTCAAAGTCAATGAAACAAACAATAAGGAAATTTATGTTGAAAAAATTATTTGTATAGGAAGTTTTTAAGAATTTATCCTTCCAAATTCATTTTCATTTCTTTTAAATAATTATTCAGTTGCTCCATCGGTTTGGCTATAGAGATTCGACCGGTGCGTACAAATTCGTAAATACCGAAACTTTTCAAATCTTGTAAAAGGGCTTCAGTTTCTTCCTCCAAACCGGTTTTTTCTATCACGACAAATTCTTTTTCAACAGTAAGAATACGCGCATTGTGTTTGCGAATGAGTTTAATCATTTTACCGGGTTCTTGATAGGCTTCAATCGGTACTTTATACAGTGCTAATTCTTGATGAATAATATCTTCGTCTTCGTAATAAAAAGATTTAAGCACTTCAATTTGTTTATCTAATTGCTGCACCAATTTACGAACCATATCTTCCGTTGTGTTAACAACAATCGTAAACCGAAAAATACCGTCCATAGACGATTGTGATGTCGTTAAAGATTCTATATTGATGTGACGGCGCGTAAAAACCATTACAACGCGCATCATAATTCCTGCTCTGTTTTCCGTAAAAACGGAAAGTGTATATTGTTTAGTCATAAATAAGTTGAGTTAGTTGGTTTGAGTTGTTGCAAAGACGGCGATTTATCGCTTCTCATGTACGAATAGCAATCAAAATTTGCCGATCGTACATGAGAAGCGATAAATCGCCGTCTTTACATTATTATTCCAAAATCATTTCCGCCACCGACGCGCCGCCCGGAACCATCGGAAAAACATTGTCTTCTCTGCCGACCATCACGTGCAATAAAAACGGACCCGGATACGCCAACATTTCGGCTACCGCTTCTTTCAGTTCCGATGTTTTTGTAATTTTTTTTCCCGCCATCCCGAAACCTTCAGCAATTTTTACGAAGTTCGGATTTTTCAGAGCTACTGACGAATATCTGTTGTCAAAAAATAATTGCTGCCACTGACGCACCATACCTAAAAATTCATTATCGAGAATAACAATTTTTCCGGGAACATCCCATTGCGTAAACATACCAAGCTCTTGCAAGGTCATTTGAAAACCGCCATCACCGATAAATGCCACGCATTGTTTGTTCGGAAAAGCCAATTGTGCGCCGAAACAAGCCGGCAAAGCAAACCCCATAGTACCGGCACCGCCGGAATTTACCCATTGATTGATGTGTTTGAACTCATAATAACGAGCTGTCGCCATTTGGTGTTGACCAACATCCGCAATCACGATCGCCTCTCCGTGCGTTTGGTTCGACACTTCGCGCACGACTTGACCCATGCACATCACTTCTTTTTGCTCTAAATTCAAATCGCGTTTGATGACTTTTTCGTATTCAAGTTTGTCGCAGTCTCTGAATTCTTGTACCCAATCTTTGTGCGCGCGTTTTTTTACGAGGGGTAATAATGCTTCCAATGCTGTTTTGGCATCGGCATGAATCGGCACGTGCGCTTTCATATTTTTATTTATCTCTGCTTGATCAATTTCAATATGAATGACCTGCGCTTGTTTTGCAAAACGCGATAAATCTCCGGTAACCCGATCGTCGAAGCGCATACCGATAGCAATGAGTAAATCGCACTCGTTGTTTTTTACGTTTGCGCCGTAGTTGCCGTGCATACCGAGCATACCGGCGTTGAGTTTGTGTCCTGCCGGCATACAACCCAAACCGTGTAATGTATGTCCGACCGGAATACCGGTTTTTTCTACAAATACTCTGAAAACTTCTTGCGCATCGGCAATTTGAATCCCGTGACCGGCAAGAATATACGGTTTCTTCGCTTCATTAATGAGTTTCGCCGCTGCTTCCACTGCCGATTGTTTCAATTTCGGTACAGGATGGTACGAGCGGATATAATGCTTTGGTTCATAACTGAACTCAAATTTTTCAACTTGTGCATTGCGTGTAATATCAATAAGTACCGGTCCCGGTCTACCGGAGTTAGCGATATAAAATGCCTTAGCAAAAACTTCCGGAATATCTCGAGGGTCGGTGATTTGATACGACCATTTAGTGACGGGAAAAGTACATCCGACAATATCCGTTTCTTGAAACGCATCAGTGCCTAATAAATTCGCACGCACTTGTCCGGTGATGCAAACTAATGGCGTAGAATCCAAAAGCGCATCACCCAAACCTGTAATTAAATTCGTTGCGCCAGGACCGGAAGTAGCAATCGCCACACCGATTTTCCGTGTCACACGCGAATAACCTTCGGCAGCATGAATACCACCTTGCTCGTGTCGCGGCAAAATATGTCGGATGCGATCCATGTAGTGATACAGCGCGTCGTAAAACGGCATAATCGCACCGCCCGGATAACCGAAAATGGTATCCACGTTTTCGGCAAGCAGACACATACATATGGCTTCCGCGCCGGAAACGGTAGTGGTTTTTAATTTTTTTATTGTTGAGGCAGCCGGTGCAACATCAGATGGCGCAGCGGCACCGTTTTTTTCTGTATGATATGCGTTAGGTTTTATCATAACTATTTTATTTTCGATTGATTATATATGGTTCACACATTTTATAGGGCGTTGTCTTATCGTTTTACAGTTTTATACGGCGATACTCTATTCTATTGCCTATGCCCTTGCCAGGCGGTAGAATGTAAATGTAAATACTTTTTTTAATGAAACCAACGGCTAAAAGCCAACAGCCAACAGCCAGATTAAAATTCATCCGTCACACAACCTTCACTGGCAGTTGAAACGGTTTTGGCATATTTTAACAAAATACCGTTCGTTTCTTTTATCGGACGCGGTGTCCATAGGGCAGCGCGTTTGGATAATTCTTCGGTGGTAATATTGACCATATCAATCCTGTTTTTTTCGGCATCAATGGTAATTATGTCTCCGTCTTGCACTAAAGCAATGCCACGACCGCTTTGTGCTTCCGGCGTAATGTGCCCGACCACAAAACCATGTGTACCGCCGGAAAATCTGCCGTCTGTTATTAGTGCAACACTCGTACCAAGTCCGGCACCCATGATAGCGGATGTCGGTTTCAACATTTCCGGCATTCCGGGACCACCGCGCGGACCTACGTAACGAATGACAATCACATCGCCGGGTAGAATTTTTTGCGCATTTATGGCATCATTCGCCGCTTGCTCGCTATCGAAAACACGCGCAACTCCGGTAAATACCAAACCTTCTTTACCCGTAATTTTCGCGACCGAACCTTCTTCGGCTAAATTACCATATAAAATCTGAATATGCCCCGATGCTTTTATCGGATTGTCAAAAGATTTTATCACGGTTTGCCCTTCTTGCAAGTCCGGCGCATTTTTGTAATTTTCCGCAATCGTTTTTCCTGTTACGGTCATACAATTACCGTGAATCATGCCGCGTTGCAAAAGCATTTTCATGATAGACGGAATTCCGCCCACGCGCCACAAATCTTCCATCACATATTTTCCGGATGGTTTTAAATCGGCAAGAAAAGGTGTTTTATCACTTATTTTTTGAAAATCATCAATCGTCAATTTCACACCCACCGATTTCGCCATCGCAATCAAGTGCATTACCGCATTCGTTGAACCGCCGAGAATCGTAACAAGTGTCATCGCATTTTCAAACGCTTTCATCGTCATAATATCTCGCGGTAAAATATTTTTTTCCAATAAATGCCGCATAGCTTTACCAACACGCGTACATTCATCCTTCTTATCTTCACTGACAGCCGGATTAGACGCATCGCCGGGTAAAGCCATGCCAAGTGCTTCAATGGCGGAACTTATAGTGTTTGCCGTGTACATACCGCCACACGCGCCCGCTCCGGGTATGGCATTCATAATTACGCCTTTCAAATCTTCTTCGGAAATGGTACCTGCTGTTTTTTGACCGTATGCTTCAAACGCAGAAACCACATCAAGTTTTTGATCTTTATAATAACCCGGAGCTATAGTGCCACCGTAAACAATTATAGCCGGACGATTCAAACGACCAATACCCATCACTGCTCCCGGCATATTTTTATCGCAACCCACTACCGCCACAATTCCGTCATACCATTGCGCAGATGCCACTGTTTCAATCGAGTCGGCAATAATATCTCTACTCGGTAACGAAAAACGCATACCGTCCGTTCCCATCGAAATCCCGTCACTCACACCGATTGTGTGAAAAATTAACCCGATTAAATCCGCTTCTTTTATGCCTTTTTTAATTTCGATGGCTAAACCGTTTAAGTGCATATTGCACGGATTGCCTTCCCACCCCGTTGATACGATGCCGACTTGCGCTTTTTTAAAATCTTCGTCCGTTAAACCTATACCGTGTAACATTGCTTGCGCTCCCGGCAATGTCGGATCTTGAGTCACGTGTTGGCTGTAAGTGTTTAAATTTTCTTGGTACTTATGTTCTTTCAAAATATTTTTTTTATGGATGAATTGTTGGGGGGTTCGATTTAAGTCTTTTCGATAAAAAAACGTACATCAAATTTTGATGAATAATAATTGCTTTACAAACGTAAAGCGCAAAATTAATTTATTTGGACGTAATATTAAAATCGTTACGATGGCTAAATCGAAAAAAAATTTATAAAAAATTGATTTTTAATTATTTGGGAGTGAAAATAGTATTAGGGCTAATGAAAAAAAATAGCTTTAATAACGGATTGTTTTTATTTTGATTTAAAATAATTTTTTCAAAAAATAAATATTAAAACGAATAATGTAAAAACAATTAACTATTTTTGCAATGTACAGTTTTTCTTTTAATTGCAAAAAATATTCCTTTACCTATTTAATTTTCAAAATAATGGACCTAATAAAAGAATTCAAAACCTCAATGTTAGATTTCTCTTTAAAAGAGATACCAAATCTTTTGCCTTTGTGTTCAACTGAAACACAAACGAGAGCTTCTATAATTGATAAATTTTTAAAAATATTGGGTTATGATTCAACAAACCCTTTAGAAGTTTCACATGAGTTTATAGCAGATGTGGGTATTAAAAAAGGAGAAAAAGTTGATTACGCAATTCTAAAAAATAAAGAAGATGTAATATTAATTGAATGCAAACTACCATCAAGTAAATTGACCGAGCAAGAGTCGGGACAACTTATTAGGTATTATCAAGCAACTACAACAAAAAGTAAATTTGCTATCTTTACAAATGGCGTTAAATTTAAATTTTATTCTGAATTTGAAGAACCAAATAAAATGGACTTGATACCATTTTTTGAATTTGATATTACTAAACTCAAAGACGATGATTTAAATGTTTTATCATGGTTTCATAAAGAATTTTTTGTAGTAAATAGAACATTTGAAACAATGAGAGAAAGATACTATGTAATAAAATTAAAAAATACTATCTCATCTGAATTAAACGCACCTTCAAGAGAATTTAAGCAATTATTGATAAAAAAAGTTTTTAAAGATAGGTTAAGTGAAAGTAATTTGCTTTATTACACTCCTTTTATAGATAAAGCATTAAATGAAATGAGAACAAGTTAAACAAAATGAAATTTTGAGGAATTTTATTAAAAAAGCCCTAACATCGCTAAACACCGATGTTAGGGCTTTTTAATTTTATAAATTAGCCTTACTAATTTTGAAAAAAATGTAATTTTTGTATTTAGAATGACGTGAGTTTTGAGTTTTTTAAAAGAGCCGTTAGGCTCGATCCATATTGTAGCAACGGAATTTATTCCGTTGTAAAACAAAAAAAGGTTTAAGTTCCTTAGGAACGGCAGATATTTATCGTTAAAATGTATCGTTCCTACGGAACTCGAATTAAATTGTATAACATTTTCAACGGAATAAATTCCGTTGCTACAAAATCGGTCGAGCCTAACGGCTCTTTTCTATATTCCCGAATTTACGGTAATTAAAATTTTTTGATTAACGATATTCACCCGCAATCGCAACCGCGAGCCGTACCAAATCTTCATCTGTTTCCAAATAATTATTTTCCGCATTACTTCCGATATTGAACTTTACGCTGTTATTTTGAACCAAGAAATTACTTTTTACGGTTTGTTTTGCCGATAAATGAAAATGTCGCGCTTGCGTGTATTCGATTAAATCTTTGAGGTTGGAAGGTTGAATACCGCTACCCGGCATGATTTCAATTTTATTATCAGCGAGTGCTACCAATTTTTTCAATTTTTCTTTTCCTTCAAGTGCTGTTACAGATTGCCCCGACGTTAAAACGCGATGATATTTTAATTCAATCAATTCGCGTAAAGCAGTTTCAGCATTTATTGTCCTATCGAAAGCGCGATGACAAATGATTTCCATCGGATAGGCTAATGCATACATTTTTTGCATTTTTTCGGTGTCTAATGTGCCGTTGTTATTCAAACAGCCGACAACTACGCCATCGCAACCGTTTTCTCTGCAAAAAATTATATCGTTTTGAATGATTTGCCACTCCTCTTCACTATACACAAAATCACCGGCGCGCGGACGAATGAGTACGCAAACTGAAATTTTTAACCGTTTGCGCACCGCCAAAATTGTGGCGGCACTCGGCGTAAGTCCGCCGAGTTCGAGTGCCGCGCAGAGTTCAATTCTATCGGCACCGCCGTTTTGTGCTCGAATAGCCGACGTTAGAGACGGCGCACATATTTCTATTTGTATTTTGCTCATACTTGTTCAATACCTTTTTTAGGATTTTATTCCATGATTGTCAGAAATCTTGAGAATCCGTTAGGATTCTAACGTTTATAGAAAATATCCGCCAAAATAGTTTGTGAATCCATAGGATTCACACTACATATCGCTGTGAATAATGTGCGAATCCTACGGATTCGGTGAGATTTTTCTATGTTTTTTCTATAAACGTTAGAATCCTAACGGATTCAATCAATTTTCGGACAATTTTTATTTTTATTCTTTAACAAATTCTTTCACATTTTTATTAATTTTTCAATACCGTAAAACTTATCCGATTGCAAGCGAACGAAATAAATACCGGAAGGTATATCTGCTGTATTAATAAAGTATTGATGGATGCCGGCAGAAAAATTTTGCGACCGTAAAACAGATTTTACCCATTCTCCGGAAACATTGAAAATATCTATACTCATTGCATCACTCGTCGGCAAAGTAAACTGTACCGACGTTTGTTGTTGTACCGGATTGGGCGAAACAGATAACGTCAATTTATCGCGCACTATATCGGTTACGTCGGATACGATAGGAGAAGCATCAATCACCGTATTCTCGTCTCCGGCTTGATAAAGTAAAAATTGCGCGTAAACAATCATCATTTCATCGGTCGTAAATTCGCCGGCAACAACGTTTTTCGGTGGTGAATTCGGATTTGCGGGATTGTTTGTTGTGTTGTCATAACTGGCTTCCGCGTAAAAAGTAGTGCCGCCCGGAATTTTCAAAATGTTCCGAAAACCATAAAAACCTTGCCAATGAAAATCCCAATTCGGCACATTCACCATTTTTAAAGTGTCTCCGTTCGGTAATAGCGCGTAAACTTTAAAATTTCTTCCTATCAGGTGCATATGCGGTGCAACGCCTAATAAAGAAATATTTATCGGAGCGGGTAAAGTAAATTTTTCCCTGTAACTTCGAGTGGTGTTCGCGGGAACATTTATTGGTGCGTTTATATTCGTATAATGGTTCAAAACCGGTTCGGAAAATACTTCGCGTAGTGTTACGCCGACGGGTGCGTATTTAAAAACTATTTTTGTGCTGTCAATTTCGTTCGTAACACCCGCCGGATAATGCACTTGCAAAACAATAACAGCATTTTTTAACAGTTTCACACCCATTCCTTTCGGAAAAGAAAACTTACCTTGTCCCGGTACCCACGCTGCAATGAGTTTAGAATTAGCGGAACCTGTTCCGCCGAAATTCGTGTACCCCGGTTGTCCGTCTGCGCCGTTACTCCTTAATAAAGATTGTGCAGTATCTTGAAAAGCTAAAACATGATGCACTACTTTCCGATTACCGGGAATAATTTCTATTTCCGTCACGAATTGATCGTTTAATAAGTTGGTCGGAATAGCAAAACAGCGGTATAAGTCTGTCGCCGTTTTAACGTTATAAAGCGGCACCACCAAATTCAAATTTGGCGCGGCGATTTCTCCCGCATTGGAATACACCGGCACAGGCGGGGCTGTTGTGAGATCTCCGCTCGGCGCATTACCGGATATCCAATCATTAATCGCTTTTTTATCCCCTGCGCTCAATACGCGCTCGAATGCTAAATGACTGAATTTCGGATCGGGCGGCCAAGGCGGCATATATCCCGAATTAACTGACGACTGTACGCTAAACCGATGTGCGTAAGCATCTTGATACGTGAGTAATGAAAACGGTGCGATACCGTTGGTGCGGTGACATTTTGTACAATTGGTGTACATGATGTTTGCAATTTTACCCGACCAATCAGGTGCTTGAGCAGAAATTTTTTTTTCACAAAAGAATGCAAAGAATGCAAAAAGTAATATTTTTTTCATCGTCGTTATTTTAATCACAAAATTAAGATTTTTTATTAAAACGTTGTGAAATTAATTTTGTGAAAATGTATTTTAACATTTCCGATAAAAAAAATCATTAAATAATTGGAAACCAAAACTATTGTTGTAGTTTTATACTCTAAAAAAAACCACTAACCTAACTTCACGCAAAATGAAAAATACAATAAACCGTCGGCAAAAAATATTAATTGTTGATGACGAACCGAATATACTTATCGCACTCACCTTTTTATTCGAGAAAGAAGGTTATGTCGTTGAAAACGCAGTTGACGGTAAAGATGCGGTTGAAAAAACACACGCTTTTCAACCGGATGTTATTGTTTTAGACGTGATGATGCCGTATTTAAACGGTTTTGAAGCCGCTAAACAAATTCGACAAATACCGAGTATGGACAATACGCCCATTTTTTTTCTCACTGCAAAAGGTTCTTACGACGATAAAATGAAAGGTTATGAATCCGGCGGGGAATATTATATCACAAAACCATTTGACAATGATCATCTTTTAAGATTAGTGAATGAATTAGTTTTTAGTTAATGGTTAATAGTTGATGGTTGGTTATGTGATGGTTTTTAGTAACTTCTGATTTTCGTGATTAAAAAATCAACTAAAACCATCAACTATTAACTACCAACAATCAACTAACCGACTAACCAAAATTTTCTTGTAAACAAGCATAAACACGGTGCATCGGCAAACCCATGACGTTGGAATATGAACCGATAATTTTGTTTATTTTGCAATGCCCAATCCACTCTTGAACGCCGTAAGCACCGGCTTTATCAAAGGGTTTATAATTTGAAACATAAAAATTTATTTCAGCATCGCTCATTTGCGCAAATGTAACTTGAGTGATTTCGGAAAAAGAAATTTCTTTTCCTTGCCCTATCAAGCAAACACCCGTTATAACCTCGTGTACTTTACCGGAAAGTTCGCGCAACATTCTGAAAGCGTCTTCGCGATTTTCTGGTTTATTGTACATCTTTTTTCCACGCATCACGATGGTGTCAGCCGCTAAAACGATTTCGTTTTGCGCAATAAATTGTTCTGCAAATTTTGCTTTTTTTCGAGCCAAATACTCGGCTGCGGCTTTTATCGGAATTTCTTTCGGCACGCTTTCGTCTATATCGGTCGGTTTTATCGTTATTTGATAAAAACCGCTTTCGCGCAACAATTGCGCGCGACGCGGCGATTGCGAAGCGAGTATTATTTTTAAATCAAGAGGTATCATGCCGCAAAGATAAAAAAAAACTCTTGCCGATGAAGGTAGCAGTTCTCAAATAAATTATCACCTAAAAAAATCTTTAAACATAATTTTAAATTTGACTCTCAAAATTAATTCTTCACAAATTTGTGCGGTGTTTATTCCGGAATATTTGCCGTAGAAATAAAATCCATACCTGTTTTTAATTCGCTGATATTGAGCGAAATTTTATTTGTACCGATGTTGCATCGCAAGTATTGAAAATTGCTAAAAAGTATTGCGGAGTTGGTCAGCAAAGTGTCGATACATAATTGTAAGTTTCAATTACACTTATTAGTAAACATTTGTTTCCATCTTGGGTTATATCTTTTAACGTAGTCTTAACCGATTCCGGATCACAAACAAAAACGCTCTTGATAGAATAAATCTTTGTTGGGCAAAAGGATTTAAAAGTAAAGTTACTAACAATGACTGAATCAATACCACCTGAAATTTTATTATGAGCGGTATATTTTCGGTAGTTTTATCTTGAGTTTTATCGCAAGTAAACAGAGATTTAGTCAGCGTTGTAATATCAGTGTCACAACAAAGATTTGACGGCTAACTTTGTGGTATGGCTCGAAAGCAACCAAGCATTAGTTGTTGCAAAATATAAAAATTACGATATAAGTTCTTTAATTTGCCTTTAAAAAATTTGTAATAATAAAAAACAATGAACGAACAAGTCTATCGCCTGACGCACAAACCGTACTATAATTAAATTAAATTTTTAAGTAAAAAATCGGAATACGGTTTTATTTTTGGTTTTTTTCGATTAATTATTTTCATTGGTATAAAATTCTGATCTCAAAAGTATTCATTTAAAGATGTTATAGTAAATGATTTTTAGACTTTTAAAAAATAAAAATAAAAAAAAATACTAAATTTGTTAGGTAAACGAAATCAGACTTTTTTGCGTTTTGTTTTATTCAACCTGTTGAATAAATTTTTATAAAAAGCACTTTTATTGGCACTTCGGACGTTAAAAAGAAAATGATAGGAAAAGCCGTAACCAATAGTTGCGGTTAAACAATTTAGTAGTGTATGAAAATACTTCAAGTTTGTAAAAAATTCCCGTTTCCCGTTCGGGATGGTGAAGTAATCGCCGTCACGAGTTTAAGTAAATCATTCTGTAAATTGGGTGCTGAAGTCACATTGTTGGCAATGAATACGAGTAAGCATCGCGTTGATATATCTACTTTACCCAAAAATTTTACGGACACTTACAAGAAAATTATTGACGTACCTATTAATAATGATATCACGGTTATCGGTGCATTGAAAAATCTTTTTGAAAAAGAATCTTATCATGTTACCCGATTCATCAATAAGAGGTACGAAAACGCGCTCATAAAAATACTTCAAAGCGAAAATTTCGATATCGTTCAAATAGAAACTATTTTTTTGACGCAGTATATACCTGTCATTCGCCAATACTCGAAAGCAAAAATTGTTTTACGTACCCACAATGTCGAACACGAAATTTGGAAACGCTTTGCCGAAGTTACTGATTTCCCGCCGCGCCGTTGGTACCTTAATTATTTGAACAAAAAATTACGCCGCTTTGAACTCGAAAATCTGTCCAAATGCGATTTGCTTTTGGCGATTACCGAACGCGATTTGCGTATTTTCAGGTTGCTCGGCTATCGCGGAAAAGCAATGGCAATTCCCGTCGGATTGGATAAACAAGAATATAAACGCCCGACCACGGAAAGCAAAAAAAATTTGTCTGTCGGCTTTATCGGTTCTTTGGATTGGATGCCGAACCAAGAAGGATTAAAATGGTTTTTGGATAACGTCTGGAACAATAATAATAAAGATATTGTATTGCATATTGCCGGACGTAACGCACCGGACTGGTTGCGGCAGATAAAACAAAAAAATGTCGTTTTTCATGGCGAAGTGGAGGACGCGCGCGAATTTATGTTGCAACACCCGATTTCGCTCGTGCCGCTTTTCAGCGGAAGCGGCATACGGATAAAAATTTTGGAAGCCATGATGCTCGGGCGCACCGTGATTACGACGACAATGGGTTTGGAAGGTATTCACGCAGTTGACGGCGAAGACGTTTTAATTGCCAACACGCCTTACGACTTTCAAGCGAAATTGGAGTTGTGCCTGACGCATCCGAATTTGGTCAGACAAATCGGCAATAACGCTCGCAAATTGATGGAAAGCGATTTCGATAATATTAAAATTTCACAGCGCGTTTTAAACGAATACGTCAATATGTCGAAAACACAAAAAAATAATTCCGAACAAGCGCATCAAAAATTCCCTGCAAAAAAAAATAAAATAGAGTAAAATAATTCATCTACTTTTTTAAAAAACTTATTGATGTATTTTTGTTTTTGACTTGAAATATTTTTTTTGCAAATTATTTTTCAGAAAAAATATTTTAAACAAAAATAAATTGCTTTTGCTGCCGAAATTATTTTATTTTTGTTTTTAATTTCGAGGTTCATCATGGATTTTTTGGAAATTACAGTTTAATCCAATTTGAACGCGCATATTTAAGGAAAGGAATACACTGTAATTTATTTATTCCTACCGATTATGTCAGATTGAAATTGTACAGAAATGCCAAATTGTCGCAGTTTTATTAATCTTCAATTATGGCATTATTTTTTACGTATTATTGAAAGTAATTTTTTTTGAAATACAGATTTAAGATTCTTGTCCGCGTTACCGAACTTACATCGTCTTTTTTTGTTAAAGAAATTATCTAAAAATCAGTGTCATTCACTACGACCCTTACTATATGAACAGTAAAAAATTTTCACCGCGCGTGAAACAGATTTTGGCTAACAGCAGAAACGAAGCCGTCCGTCTGGGACATGATTATATAGGCTCCGAACATTTATTGTTGGGCTTGATAATGGATAAAGAAAGCCTGCCGATTAAAGTACTGAACTCTTTGGAAGTAGATGTTGAAGATTTACGCCACAAAGTAGAAGGCAGTATAGAACGCTACAGCGGACCGAGTTCGCACCTGAACGTCGGCAATATTAACTTGAACAGTCAAGCAGAAAAAGTATTGAAATATACGGTACTTGAGGCACGCGATACACAAACCGATGAAGCGCAACCGGAACATTTAATGTTATCCATTTTGAAACAAAAAGAAAGTACGATTACGCGGTTACTCGGTAATTTTTATATTGATTACGATACTTTCCGTCAAGAAATGGAATACGTTCGTCAAGAAACGCAATATGGCACACCGCAAATTATGAATCAAGCCGCCGGTGATAGCAGCGAAGAACATTACGACGATGACGATGCACGCAGCTA
Organism: Chitinophagales bacterium; assembly: GCA_038226035.1. Classification (GTDB taxonomy): domain Bacteria; phylum Bacteroidota; class Bacteroidia; order Chitinophagales; family Saprospiraceae; genus JAAFJT01. Next base: position 129,293 of record JBBRQS010000007.1, read on the forward strand.
TCGCAAAGCCAATACAAAATCACGCACACCGGTACTCGATAATTTCGGCAGAGACGTAACTAAATTAGCGGAAGAAGGTAAACTTGATCCGATTATTGGTCGTGAAGTAGAAATTGAGCGCGTCAGTCAAATATTGAGTCGCCGCAAAAAAAACAATCCGATACTTATCGGCGAGCCGGGTGTTGGTAAAACAGCTATCGTTGAAGGTTTGGCATTGCGCATTATTCAAAAGCGCGTCAGCAGAACATTGTTTAATAAGCGCGTTGTGATGTTGGATTTAGCAGCTCTCGTTGCCGGTACGAAGTATCGCGGGCAGTTTGAAGAGCGCATGAAAGCCATCATGAACGAACTCGAAAAAAGCCGTGATGTTATTTTATTTATTGACGAAATTCATACAATAGTCGGTGCGGGTGGTGCAACCGGATCTCTTGATGCATCGAATATATTCAAACCGGCATTGGCGCGCGGCGAATTGCAATGTATCGGCGCGTCCACGCTTGACGAGTATCGTCAGTATATAGAAAAAGATGGTGCTTTAGATCGCCGTTTTCAAAAAGTAATGGTCAATCCGCCTTCATTAGAAGATACGATTCATATTTTACAAAATATTCGGGGAAAATACGAAGAGTTTCACAACGTCGACTATTCCGACGAAGCGATAAAAGCTTGTGTTACTTTAAGCGACAGATATATTACCGATCGTTTTTTACCGGATAAAGCAATTGATGTTTTAGATGAAGTCGGCGCGCGCGTTCACTTAAAAAATATTCACGTACCGAAACACGTCGAAGATTTAGAAAAACGCATCGAAGAACTGAAAGAAGAAAAAAATCAAGCCGTTAAAAATCAGCAATATGAAAAAGCGGCGGATTTAAGAGATATGGAAACGCGCTTAGGCAGAAAACTTGAAGAAGAAAAAATCCAGTGGGAAGAAGATACCAAGGTGCGCCGCTATCCGGTTACCGAAGATGATATTGCCGAAGTAGTCGCCATGATGACCGGAATTCCGGTAAATAAAGTTGGGGCTGCCGAAAATACCAAACTCGTGAATATGGGCGAAGATTTAAAAAAATTAGTCATCGGTCAGCAAGAAGCGATTGGAAAAATTACGAAAGCAATTCAACGCAATAGGGTAGGGTTGAAGGATCCGAAAAAACCAATCGGTACTTTCATCTTTTTAGGTCCGACGGGTGTCGGTAAAACGGAATTAGCGAAAACTCTTGCGCGTTATTTATTCGACTCCGAAGATTCGCTCATTCGGATTGATATGAGTGAATACATGGAAAAATTCAGTTTGTCGCGCCTTATCGGTGCGCCTCCGGGCTATGTGGGTTATGAAGAAGGCGGACAACTTACTGAAAAAGTACGCCGTAAACCGTATTCGGTTGTGTTGCTTGATGAAATAGAAAAAGCACACCCGGACGTTTATAATATTTTGCTGCAAGTATTAGATGATGGTCAGTTGACGGATAGTCTCGGTCGGCGCGTAGATTTTAAAAATACGATTATCATTATGACATCGAATATCGGTGTCCGCCAACTCAAAGATTTCGGTACAGGCATAGGTTTTCAAACTGAGTCTCGTAAAGAATCTGCCGAAGAAGCGTCCAAATCCGTTATACAAAACGCCTTGCGCAAAACTTTTTCACCGGAATTTCTCAATCGTATTGACGACGTGATCGTGTTTAACTCTTTGGGCAAAGAAGAAGTCTTGCGCATCGTGGATCTGATGCTCTCTGCAATGTTCAAACGATTAGGCACTATGGGGTTGAAATTGAATTTGACGCAAGAAGCAAAAGAGTTTTTGGCGGACAAAGGATACGATCCGCAATTCGGCGCGCGCCCTCTGCAACGCTCGATTCAAAAATATGTCGAAGACCCGCTCGCGGAATTTATTTTGAACGAACAACCGCAAGAAGGTTCTGTCTTGGAAGCTATATTAAACGAAGAAAAAGACGGTATAAAAATCGCACATTTGAAAGAAGTAGTATAATCAAGATTTAGAAGGAGATAAAAAAAAAGCGATTTTTGAGCGTAATGCTTGAAAATCGCTTTTTTTATTTCCCGAATTAATTAAATTTTGTTGAAAAGAAAAATTTTATAAATAATCCGATTATTTATTACTTTTGCGTAAGGCGAAATAAACGAAAATGAAAATTCGCAAGCTGCATATTAAGAATTACAAAGTATTCGATGGTTTGGAATTGGATTTTACCGACCCAGAATCAAAAACATTGGATATGATTGTATTGGCAGGCGAAAACGGTTCGGGGGAAACAACTATTTTGGAAATTATTCGCGGGTTGTTTGATGGAGGTTTGTTAGAGAATTCTGAATTTTCAAATTCAGAATTAATTATAGAAATCGAGTTAATTGTTTTAGAAAAAAATGTTTATACCTTTTCCATCAAAAGATGTTTGAACACTGATGAAGTAATTAAAGTCAACTATACTATAAAACGAATCGGATTGAATAGCGAACGTTTGAATAACGATAGTGAAATTCAAATCGAAGAAACGTTTAAACTTTTTTATGGCGATGACGGAAATTTATTGCCGTTACCAGAGCGACAAAAAATTATTGAATTGAAATTGAAAGAAATTAATAACGATCAAAACGATCAAATTACACCATATTACTCAACCATTAAAGATGCCTTTAGTTTTTTACTTAACGCATCAACTTAAACGCATTTTATCACCGGCTATCATCTGTTTTTTACAATGAAACAATTTTTTCTTTTTTTAGCTGTCAGTTATCAGCTAACTGCTATCAGCCTTTCGGCACAAACTAACAACACCAACGTTGCCGATTCTATTCTTTCAAAATTGCATTGGCGCAATATCGGTCCGTTTCGCGGCGGACGTAGTTTGGCAGTGGCAGGTCATGCGGATCAACCGCAAACTTTTTATTTCGGTGCTACCGGTGGCGGTGTTTGGAAATCAACGAACAGTGGTATGAATTGGGCGTGTATTTCCGATACCACTTTCAAAAGTTCAAGCGTCGGATGTATCGCAGTGGCACCGAGCGATGCCAATATCGTTTACGTCGGTATGGGTGAAACTGAAATTCGCGGTAATTTATCCTTCGGCGATGGTATTTATAAATCAACGGATGCAGGAAAAACTTGGCGTGCCGTTGGTTTAAAAAAATCCGGCGCGATTGGTCGAATCGTCGTGCATCCGAAAAATCCGGATATTGCTTTAGTAACAGCATTAGGAAATCCTTATGGGCGTGTAGTAAAAAATGCCGACGCGGAAGAACGCGGCGTATATCGCACAACGGACGGCGGTACAAGTTGGCAGCGCGTTTTATCACCCACCAATGATAAAACCGGTGCGATTGATGTGGCAATGGATCCGAATAACAGCAGTGTTTTATATGCTTCGCTTTGGGAATGTTACAGAAATAATTTCACGATGTCGAGTGGCGGCGAAGGCTCGGGTATGTATAAAAGTACGGACGGCGGTACAACTTGGAAAAATATTTCTAAAAATCCGGGACTACCCGTCGGTACGCTCGGTAAAATAGAAATCGCTGTGTCGTATTTCGACGGTAAGCGCGTTTGGGCGATGGTGGAAAATAAAAATGGCGGTTTATTTCGTTCCGATGATAGCGGAGAAACATGGTCGCGCATCAACAACGATAAAAATTTATGGCAGCGTCCTTGGTATTATATGGAAATTGCAGCGGACCCTGCTACAAACGATGGACTGTACGTCATGAACGTAAATACCCAAAATACGACTGATGGCGGAAAAACTTTTAACGTCGTAAAAGTGCATCACGGAGATACACACGATATTTGGATCAATCCGAAAAATCCGGATATCCTTATTATCGGTGATGATGGCGGTGCGGAAGTTTCTATAAATCGCGGCGGTACTTTTACGGATTTGGATATTCCGACGTGTCAATTTTATCACCTCAGCGTTGACAATGAATTTCCTTATCATTTGTATGGCGCGCAACAAGATAATTCGAGTATTAGAATAAAAAGCAGAAATTTAGAAAGCGGTGCCATTGATCGTCAAGACTGGGATGCGCTACATTCCGGTGAGTCCGGTTACGTCGTGAGCGATCCGACAAATGCGGATATAGTTTACGGTGGTAGTTATATGGGCGATATACAAAAAATGACGTTGAGTAAAGATGTCACTCAAAACATTTCTCCGAATCCGATTACATATCTCGGTGCCGGTGCAAACGATATGAAATACCGTTTTCAATGGACGTACCCGATTGTTTTTTCACCGCATGACCCGAAAACAATGTTCGTCACTTCTCAATACGTCCATAAAACCACAAACGGAGGACAAAGTTGGGATATTATAAGTCCGGATTTATCGCGCTCGGATACGAACACGATTAAATCATCGGGAGGGGAGATTACGAAAGACAATACCGGAGCGGAAACTTTTGCCGATATTTTTACTTTTGCAGAATCACCCGTAAAACCCGGTATTTTTTGGGCGGGTTCTGATGACGGTTTATTGCACGTAAGTACTGATGACGGAAAAAATTGGACAAAATTGTCGGTTGCCGGTCTCGGTGATTGGTCTTTAATGAGCATCATAGAAGCCGGACATTTTGATGCCGGCACTGCGTATCTCGCCGCCAATAGATATAAACTCGATGACCCGAAACCTTACCTTTTTAAAACAAAAGATTTCGGAAAAACTTGGACTAAAATCGTAACGGGTTTACCCGACAATGCTTATTGCCGTGTCATTCGCGAAGATCCGAAACACAAAGGTTTACTGTATGCCGGTACTGAAATAGGTGTTTTTGTTTCTTTCGACGACGGTGCATATTGGCATGCGCTTAAAAGTAATTTACCGCTGACGCCCGTACATGATATACAAGTGCAAACCCGCGAAAATGATTTGTGTATCGCTACGCACGGACGCGCTTTTTGGATTTTGGATAATCTTGCGCCGGTTTATCAAATCATGGAGAATCAAAATGCCGTGACGCAAAACAGCGCGTTTTTATTTCAACCTGAAGACAGTTATCGCGTAAACGGTGGATCTTTTGCACTGAGCCCGTCTGCTGAAGTTGGCGAAAATGCGCCTAACGGAGTCATCTTTAACTATTTCTTAAAAGAAAAACCTAAAAATGAAATATTATTAAGAATTCTGAAAGCTAATAAAACGGATACCGTTACAACTTACAGTTCCGTAAAAGATAAAAAAGGAAAAGCGGTTGAAATAAATAAAGACTTTTATCAAAAAGATAAAATAGAAAGACCGGGTATTTTAAACGCGCAATCCGGTTTCAATACTTTTGTCTGGGATATGCGTTACGCAGATGCAACGGATTTGGATGGTACGCCGGCGTTGATGTGGGCAGGTTCGGTAGTGGGTCCTAAAATAGCACCGGGCGATTATGTTGCACAATTAATTTTAGGAAAAGATGTAGTACAAACAGTAAATTTTAAAATACTCAAAGATCCGCGCACAGAAACTTCTATCGCAGATTTGGAAGAAAATACGGCATTGCAACTGAAAGTACGCGATAAACTTTCCGAAGTGCATAAAGCCGTTAATGATTTACGCAAAGTGCGTCAACAAACCAATGATTATCTTGGAACGGTGAAGGATACTGTATTCAAAAAAGAAGTAGAACTTATCACCAAACCGATGCTCGAAAAATTGCAGCACATCGAAGATGAACTCGTGCAACACAAAGCCAAAGCACCGCAAGATTTGTTGGCATTGCCGATTCGATTGAATGATAAATTAGCCGGTATTGCGGGCTATGTATCTTCGGGTGAAACCAAACCGGCAAAACAAGCATACATTGCGTACAACGAAACGGCTCCTCTGATTGATAAAGAAATTGCTGCATTGAAAAAAATTATGGAAGAAGATGTTCCGAGACTCAATGCAGTATCTGCGTCAAAAAAAACTTCCGTGATTTTTGTAAATTAATTTTCATCTCAAAGCTACGAAAAACAGCCTGTAAAAGTTTAAAACTTTTGCAGGCTGTTTTATTTTGGTAACAAACTATCGAATGTGAAGTTTATCAATTCATTCAGTGAAGTTGGTATTCATGATTTAAAATTTCAGTGGAAAGCGATGCGTCTCTGGCTTCTAAATCCGAATGTCCCATCAAAAATATATCTATTGCGCGCGCAGCTTCACGTCCTTCAGCCATTGCCCACACCACCAATGATTGTCCGCGACGCATATCGCCGGCAGCAAAAACTTTTTTCACGTTTGTTTGATAATTATTGTCTTTTACGTTGCCGCGACCGTCGCGCTCCACTCCGAGTTGCTCAAGCATACCGGTGTATTGGGGATGCAAAAAACCCGCAGCAATAAATACGGCTTCGCACGGTATATCGCGTTGAGTGCCTTCTATTTCTTTCATGCCCGAATTTGTCCATTCGATATTCACGAGGCGTAAAGCTTTTAAATTGCCGTTATCATCGCCGATAAATGATTTGGTTAAAATTGCCCATTCGCGGTTACAACCTTCATCGTGCGACGTGGAAGTGCGCAACATCATAGGCCAGTTGGGCCAAGGCGTAGATGCAGCACGTTCGGATGGCGGTTTCGATAATACTTCAATTTGCGTCACCGATTTCGCACCGTGCCGGTTGGACGTACCAACACAATCCGCGCCGGTATCTCCACCGCCGATAACGATTACATTTTTTCCGGCGGCAGTTATTATTTGGTCGGGTTCCGCATCTCCGGCAACTCGTTTATTATTTTGTTCCAAAAACTGCATCGCAAAATACACGCCATTCAGTTCACGTCCCGGTATCGGCAAATCGCGTGGCACGGTTGAACCGCCCGTTAACACGAGTGCATCGTAATCGTTTAATAATTGTTTTGCATCCACGTTTGCACCTACATTGGCATTGACGCGGAATTTCACGCCGGATTTTTCCATCACTTCTGTTCGGCGATCAATTATCCATTTTTCCATTTTAAAATCCGGAATACCGTAACGCAACAAACCGCCGATGCGCGTGCTGCGTTCAAAAACAGTTACATCATGTCCTGCTTTATTGAGTTGTGCTGCCGTTGCCAATCCCGCAGGGCCGGAACCAACGACTGCTACTTTTTTTCCGGTTTTTTTGGACACAAAAGGTAAAACATAACCTCGATTGAAGGCTTCTTCAATAATTGATTTTTCAATAAATTCTATGGCTACCGGCATCTGATTAATACCTAATACGCACGCCGATTCGCAAGGCGCGGGACAAATGCGACCGGTAAATTCCGGAAAATTATTCGTTTCGCTTAATATTTGATACGCCGATTGCCAATCTTTTCTGTAAACAGCATCATTAAATTCGGGAATGATATTACCGAGCGGGCAACCGTTATGACAAAAAGGCACGCCGCAATCCATACACCGTGTTGCTTGCGCGATGGTTTTTTCTTCCGGAAAAGGTTCGTAGAGTTCTTTATAGTCGTTCAATCGTTCCGTAACGGCGCGTGTTTTCGGTAATTCGCGCGTATGTTTCAAAAAACCTGTCGGATTTCCCATGCTTTAATAAAATTGTAATTATTGGAAATGTTTTACAGTGAACTGATAATTAAATGTAATAAAATTTAAGCCGGAATTGTTTTCCTTAAACACCTGATTTTCGCAGGAATCACAAATTTACGACAAGATTTTTATTTTTCCAATAAGCAGATGCCTTCGAGCTGATTAAGTAGAATAAAATTAATTTAAAGTTGTATTGTTGTGTGTATTTATTTTTTTAATTATCTTGCAGCCGAATCTAATCAATAAATAAAACTACGAATATGGAAGATATTTTTTACTATATGCTGCTGTGTTTGCATTCTTGGTTGCGATGGGCTGTGTTAGGAAGTTTGTTGTTTGCCGTTTATATCGGCGTTCGCGGCGCGCGAAAAAAAATGCGTTTTTCGGATACGCACAAAAATATTCGTTTAGCGGCATTAGTGGCTTGCTTTGCGCAATTTTTTTTAGGTTTATGGTTGTATTCGGGTAGTCCGATAACGGAAATGTTTTGGGAGAATACGAAAGAAGCTATTGCAGATAAAGTCATGCGTTTTTGGAGTATAGAACACGTTATCATAATAGTTTTAGCTTTAGCAATAATTAGTTACGGTTATTACAAATCGCATCAAACCAAATCGGAACAAAAAAAATTTACGCTGATGGCAATGTATTACGGCATCGGTTTACTTATTATGTTAGCAGCCATTCCTTGGTTAGCTTCAAACGGTCTCGGACGACCTTGGTTCAGAATACCTTAAATTACTACTGAACAAAAAAAAAGAATAACCGTTTTCACGGTTATTCCCGACAAAAAATATATTCACTTTTACTCTACTCTTCAAGGTGGTTAGTTGGTTGATAGTTAATAGTTTTAATTTCGGTTAATAAAACTATCAACTATCAACTGTTAACCAAAAACTATCAACTATCAACTGTTAACCAAAAACCATCAACTATCAACTGTTAACCAAAAACTATTAACTATCAACTGTTAACCAAAAACTATCAACCGGCTCATTTAAAACGGACAACCATTACATTTATCTACGTGCGCTTTTTCGTTAGGGCGCGATAGTTTTTTCTTGGCATCGTCTACGCAATCTCTGCAACCCAAAACGCGAAACTCGGTCCGCCGATTCATTTGGTGTTCTCTTTCACTGCACGGTATCGCATTTACGCATTTGTTGGTCGGAATACTTTCGCCGTAGCCGCGTGGTACTAATTTATCGCGCTCTACACCATGTTCGATTAGCCAACGCACAACTGATTCCGCACGACGTTGAGACAAACGTTTGTTATAGGAATCCGAACCGCGCGCATCGGTGTGCGAAGATATTTCGATAATGTAATTCGGGTTATCTTTTATCAATCCCAATAACTTATTCAATTGCGGCGTAGATTCATCGCGGATGTACGACTGATCAAAATCGTAATAAATATGCAATAAGTAAGCTTGTGCGGAATCTCCGACTGTGTATCTAGTATCGGAAGGAATAAAAACTTTTGTATTCGGGTCGTCCACCATTGTACCGTCTTTGTATGCAATACCGTCTTTAGTACCGTTGAACAGTTTGCCGTTTTTCATGTACATTCCCGTTTCTTCATCTTTATACACGGAGCCTTTCGGGTGTTTTATTTTTGTACCGCCCGTTACCATTCCCGGATTTATGTTCGACGGATTATTTGTACCGCTCGGATTTAAGGCGGCAATACTGCCCGGAGTATTGTCACCGTTGCGATTCGTATTATTTCCGCCCGCATCGGTAACGGTTGCAGGCGCGCCGGTCGGTGCAGTTGTCGGTTGCAAATTCAAATTGACTTGATATATTTTCGATTCTTTTTGATTGCGCGAACAAATCGTGTCTTGAGTCGTGACGGCAAAATATTTATCTTTTTCACCGCGCAATTTATAACAGCAATCATTAGCCATCTTGAATTTGAATTTTCCGGTGGCATCTGTCATAAAAGTTTGCACGGAATCTTTACAATCCCCTAAAAAAGATATTTTTGAGTCCGGTAAAGGCAAACCCGTAGATTGATCGAATACGATACCTTCAACCATAAATTTTTGCTCTTTGCGCAACGGAATTTCTACTACAGCATTTTCTACACTTGCGGCATCTTTTACGCAACCGGGTTTACTGTTTTTATCGTAGCCGGCAAAGGAAGCCTTGAAGGTACAGCATGAATTGAATTTCACGTCAACGGTTACTTTACCGTCTTTTCCGGTTTTAAGTGTGCGTTTCATACATGAATCGGAAGTCACTTCCGCGCCTTCGATCGGTTCTTTTGTCAATTCATCGAAAACAAAAACTTTTACGGGCGTAGCTTTTTTCGTAAAACTGTAAATATCATCGCGTCCGGCGCCGCCTTGACGGTCGGAACTGAAAAATCCGCAAGTACCATCATCGCTTAAAGTTAAACCGAAATCGTCATCTTTTGAATTAATAGGCGCGCCGACGTTATCAGGTGCCGTCCATTGTCCGCCATCTTTAGGGTCTACGGAATAAATATCCAACCCGCCTAAACCCAATTGTCCGTCCGAAGCAAAATACAAACGCCCGCTTTTATGAATGAAAGGAAAAAGTTCATTCCCTTCCGTATTTACAGTTGGTCCGAGATTCATTGCCGGACCCCAACGCCCGTTTTCCAATTCCGAAACGTACAAGTCCATACCGCCAAATCCACCCGGCATATCGCTGGCGAAATATAATTTATTACCTTCTGCATTCAGAGACGGGTGCGCGCACGAATACTCGTCGCTGTTGAAAGGTAAACTTTCTTCACCTTTCCAGCCGCTACCGCTTCTTTTATCGGTATAAATTTTCAAACGCACTATGCCTTGATCGTCATGACCTATTTTGCCTTTACTCAAATTATTTCTCGTAAAAAATATTTGAGATTGATCTTTATTAAAAGTAACCACTGCATCGTGGTATTTAGAGTTAATATCGCTCGAAAATTTTTCGGGTTTTCCGGTTTCTACTGTTGTACCGCAACCTTTTGTAGGTACGAAATATAAATCCAAGAAAGGATTGCCGGTCCAGTTATGGCTGCGTTTTACGGCTACACCTTTATCGCGCTCGGAAGCGAAAATAATACCTTGTCCTCTTTTATCGTCTTTATAAAAAGTAGCACCGAAATCATCGAGATTAGAATTGAAAGCGGTATGACTGATGTCGTAAACGCCGTTGCCTTTGGTTTTCAGTTCTTTTTCGTAATCGCAAGCGCGATTTTGGTATTGTCCGCGAACATCTTCCGGCACTGCTTCCGCAAATTTTTTGAACCATTCACGCGCTAAATCGCATTTGCCGTTGCGTTGCAACATTTCACCGTAATAAAGAAAATGAATCGGTTGGGCGGTTTGAAGACGAACGACTTGCGAATATAAAAATTCGGCATTTTCCGAATCGTTTATTTTACGGTAACATTCGGCTAACGCTATTTTCGCATCGTCGTTATCGCCTTTTGCAACAACTTGACTTAGTAATTCGATAGCACCGGTGTAATTCAAATCCTTCATGTATTGTTTAGCGCGATCAACTTTCGCACTTTGAGCAGAGAGGCTGCAAGTCATGAAGATAGCCGCTACCAACAGGTAAAAACTTCTTAATTTCATCAGAATAAGTTTTAAATCGGGAAAAGGCAATATTACTATCTTTCCTCCGATGCTTTGTAAAAGTGAATTATTAAAGAATACAGAGGTGTAACTCAAAAAATCGTACCAAAAAACTTTTTTTTAGGCTTTGTTGCACAAAGCAATTAGATTTATTATTAATTAATAATTAGTAATTAACAATTAATAATCCTGAAATCAACAAAAACTATACTCAATCGAGATTACTAAATGTTAATTATTAATTCTAAAAATAACGTGGTGTAACCACACGTTTCGTTTTGAAATCAAACTCGTAACCTGCCATGATTTCGAATGAACCGCCGGCTTTTGTTTGGAGTTTGGTGAGCGTATAGTCGTAACCCAAACCTAAACGCAAACCATTGGACAGATAATAAGCTGTCCAGAAATCTACGGAATCAAATGAACTTTTGCCGTTCGCCGCTTCTATCGCTGAGCGGAAAGAAGCACCTAACCACAAAGTTTTTTGAAAAAACAATGACAAATCTATATTTGCTTCCGTAGGCGCGCCGATTTGAATATAGTTCGGATCGGATTTAAATCGGCTGTCAAATGCGGCAGATTTAATCAATAAAGAGGGTTTAAAAATCAAATTATCGCCTTTTAAAGGAATTGCTGTTCCTATTGTAAAATAATAGTGGCGGTATGTTTTAGAATATATCGGTACTTGATCGGTTCTTCCTTGCGTCAAATCTTGTTCGATTATACGGGGTACGCTCAAACCGACATAAAAATTTTTATTGTAGAAATACACACCTGCACCCAAATTAGGCTTCCAAACATTTATATTTTGATCGTAAGCATTATCAGGCACTTGAACATTCAAAGTAGGGTTGTTTACGAAGTCGGCGCGAAAATTATTGTAACTGCCTTGTAAGCCGATAGATAATTTAGATTTTCCGACCGGAATGCGATAAGCGTATGATATACCCAAATCCAATGAAGTGGTCGGACCGATTTTGTCGTTAATTAAATTAAAGCCGACACCGACTTTATCGTTTTGTAACGGTGATGATACCGTAAAAGTTTGTGTCGAAGGTGCACCTTGAATACCCCACCACTGCGTGCGATGCAGAGCATTAATGGTCAGGTGTTCATTGCTGCCGGCATAACCAGGATTGATGGTTAAAGAATTGAATAAATAATTCGTGAACATCGGGTCTTGTTGCGCGTACGTTTTAAAACCGCAAACAATAAAAGATAAAAGTATGAAAATTTTTCTCATTGTAAAAAACATTTTAGAAAACAATTTACTGTTGGTTAAAAACTTGAAAAATATAAAAATTTTTACTTTAAATATCATATATACAAAAAAAAAAGAAGAAAAGAAGTCGTAAAAAAATATCTTGAAAAGCGTTTTATTACAGATTTTTTACGATATCGGTTACAAATAATATTCTAAAAAAAAACTATGCCACTTTACCCGAATTGTTATTAAAATTAGCAAATAAATCGGTTTACACTGTATTTATTTTATTTTTAGTTCATCTTTAACATTAAAAGCAAATTTCGCGCCGAATAGATTATCAAACACAGCGAAAAGAGCAGCGGTATATTCCTTACTTATTTTTCATACAGAGCGGTAAAAATAATTAGGAATTCGCCACTGAATTTAATACTTCACAAATTTATCGAACAAACAAATTGACTATCCGGTTTGTAGCGTGTCCAAAAAAGGTAAAAATTTTTGCATAAAGAAAATTTTCGATTTTATTTTAAATAATTCAAGCACTTTTATTCGGGCAAAAAAAGAATATTCGGTTATACTCGAATTAAATTTTCAAAATCCATATAAATATTAAAATAAGTATTCTATTTAAAAATAAAATACCGCAAAAAAATTCTTTTTATTCAGTTTTGTATCTATGTTTGTATTACATTATTTTTTTTAAAACATTTCACTAACTAACAAATTCACTTTAAATGAGTATCAATTTAATTGACATTGTAAAACAACAGTTTACGGGCGATGTACTTGACAAAGTCACATCTTTACTAGGTGAAGACAAAAGTTCAATCAATACCGGATTGAATACCGTTTTACCGTCGATTTTAGGCGGTATGGCAAACAAAGCAACCGATATTAACGGTGCGCAAACATTATTGACAACACTCACTTCGGGCAATCACGACGGTAGTATTTTCAGTTCACTTGGTTCATTGTTGGGTGGCGGATCCGCAACTCAAGGCTTAATGAATTCGGGCAGTGGTTTAGTCAGTTCACTTTTCGGCGATAAATTGGGCGGTATAGTAGATTTTATATCGTCTCACGCCGGTATTAAAAGCAGTTCCGCAACATCACTTATGAGTATGGTTGCACCGCTTTTGATGGGCAGTATCGGCAAACAATTGGGCGGTAACGCCAGTGTCGCTACTTTAATGAGTTTGTTGGGTAGTCAGTTGCCGCATATTCAAGCCGATTTGCCGGTAGGTGCGAGCAAAGTTTTGGGTTTGAACAATATCAGTTTGGAAAATCCGATAACAAATGCCGTAAATACAACTATAGCAAGAGTAAATTCTGCTGCTACAAACACCATAAATGCTGTGGAAGATACGGCAAGCGGATTTTCTTTAAACAGTATTTTACCTTGGTTGCTTTTAGGTTTGGCGGGTTTATTGGGCCTGTATTTATTCCGTACTTGCAACAAAGTACCGGATGTGCCGAAAATGGAAACGCCGGTTGTAGTTGTACCTAAACCTGATACCGCTAAAATGGCTGTAGTAAAAAAAATGTTGAAAATTCCGGGAAGTCCGGATATGGAAGTAGTTCAAGGTTCTTTTTTGGACAAACTTTACGACGAAATGACCGATAATTCTTTGGATCCGAAAAAGGCGATTGCGTTCGATAATTTGAATTTCGCAACCGGCAAAGCGGATATTAACGAAGAATCGAAATCTCAATTGAACGACGTGGCAAAAATTATGTTGGCTTTCCCGAAAGTGGAAATCAATGTTGCCGGACATACCGACAATACAGGTAATGCTGCGGACAATTTAAAATTATCAAAAGATCGTGCTGCTGCTGTTGAAAAATACCTTATTAGCAAAGGCGTTCCGGACGCGCATATCACGCCGATAGGTTACGGTTCTACAATGCCGATTGGTGATAATGTAACCGATGCCGGTAAAGCAGCTAATCGTCGCACGGAAGTTTTTGTGGTAAAAAAATAATTTTTAAAAAAAATCTTGAAAAAGTTATTTTTTTATTTTTCGAATTTTATTTTTCATAAAAAAATTATAAAAAAAAGTGTATCGAATTTATTTTCGATACACTTTTTTTATTTTCTTCAAAACTTAACCTAAAATTTTAATTTTCTCAAAACCAATTGCCCTACTTTGATACCTTGCAAGTTTCCTTGTTCGCAATCGGAGCGGTAATGTATACCCGCAAATAAACGACTGCTTGATGCTTCGAGCGCAGCTTGACGAAATGAAGAGAAAGAGCGCACCGGTAAACTAAATTCTTTTTCTGTCGTATCTTTAAAACGCAAGTTATCGCCGAATAAATCCGTTAATATTTCTGCTGCCGATGCCGACACGGTGCTGTGCCCGGAAGTGTAAGACGGAAACGCCGGCGTAACTAAATACGGATGCCATTGTTTATCTATTTTTGAATCGATGACGGTTTCGGGGCGAACAACTGCGCTCCTGTATTTCTCGTGCCAACAACTGATAAAGCCTTCGTGAAGTGCTAAAGAAGTAAGGGCATAAGTTTTCAGAGAAGTATATAAATCCGCTTTTTCATCTTTCAAAAAAAGTTGCGCAACAGCTAACCAATGTCCGCCGGGTGTCATTTTTTTATCTTGAAACATCAAATGCCCTTTGTGACGCGATACAAACGGATTATCATCCCAGAAAGTTATCATACTTTCTTGTTCTTCCGATAATTTTCGGCTGATGTCGAAAACTTCTTGTGCTTCTTTCCAGAATAGGCTCGTTTTAGCTTCACTGTAAACGGGCGGCGCGGGCGGGCGACATTGGCTTGCAGAATCCATAATTAAAGTTTTCATTTCCGACCAATGCGGTTCTATTCCGTCGGCATAATCGGGTGTTGTCGGTACCCATCTGCCGGCGACATCATTTTTCACTTCAAAACGCGACATTCCGCGCGTTTCTTTATAATTGTCGGTACTTAAATGTTTTATGACGACAGCCGCTACTTGCTCGCCGAAAGCCACCGAGCGATTAAAAATTTCTTCAGACGAGCGCGTTTTGAGCGCGTTTAAGGTTTCCGTTTCAAAATCGGTTATATCTTTAACTGAAAAAATAACTTTCGGTGCGACGGTACAAAATGCTTTTATCGCAGCCACCGTAAAATCATATTCTTTTCCGATCTCCGGTTCCGGCATTTTGTCGAAGCCTTTCAATTGGGCTGTTAGTGAGTTATGTGGCGTGTTAAGTTTTGCCTTGCCACTTACTGCTGACTGCTGACCGCTAAACTTTCCTGCTTCGTACGCCGCCAATAACGGATATACATAAACCCGACTCGCCACCGGCGGAGTAAAAATATCGGTAATGATGATGTCCGTGAGTTTTTTTTCCGCAGCGTGCAGATATTCCGCATCGGGCTTTAATACGACTTGTTTTTTACAAGCTATGATTGTAAAAAATAAAAATAATATTGTTGTACATCTCATGGTTTTCTTATTTAAAATTCGTAAAAATCCGCCTAATTCTTGTCATCCGTGTTCCATTGCTTTAACAGATTGATGGAACACGGATTAGCCGGATTTTAACGGATTTAGTCTAGGATATTTTATAAGTGAAGTTAATAATTTATTCCACAGCCGAAGAACGTAAACCAACTTTCCGTGTGATATTATTCTTGGCATCGTAAAAAATAATTTCCTGCATATTGTTTTCAAATAAAATGGACCGCGAGGCTTGCGATAAATACGCATTACCCCAATAAAACTCACGGAGTTGTTTTTGTCCGTTTTTAAATTGAATCAAACATTTAACTTCATTAGCTGTTGGCTGATAGCTTTTGGCTATTGGAATTGGGCTAATAGCTGATAACTGATAGCCATTAGCTATAAATGTTTTCAGGCTGTCTTTATTTTGTGTGGCAACTATTAAATCATTGCCTTTCGCTGAAACAATTCTTGTTAAAGCACGCGCATCACCGGGTACGTAAAAACCACTTTCGTTGAGTTCGAGCGGTTTGAAATTATTATTACCGGCGTTTTTCAAAACCAAACCGTAAAACGCATCGGCACGTCCGTTCAATAATTCCATCCCGTAATCGTTGCCTATCATCAGAATATCGAGTTTACCGTCGTGGTCTATATCATAAGGCATCATGCCGTAAACCGGTGCGAGTTGCGCTTGAGTTGGTAAACGCGACATTTTAAATTTGCCGTTACCCAAATTTTCTATATAACTCGACGACAACCAATTCGTTTTTAAAATTTGCGCGCCTTCGAGTTCTTTATCCGTAAAAACTTCGTGTACAGTGGCATTGCCGAATTCGCCATAGGTTTTAAATTTTCGGCGAATCGTGACCAATTGTTTAATCATATCATCGCGTGTCGGATAAAAATACTCTTTTCTGTTGCCCGACGAATCGCGTCCGTAACAAGAAATGAAAGGATCGTACAAACCGTTATTGTCAAAATCTTTGGCATAAACCGTTATCGGTTCGCCGGAATTACATTTAAAGTAGTTGTTTTCGCCAAAATTCCCGACGATATAATCTATATCACCGTCATTATCGAAATCGCCGGCAATGATGCTTGTCCACCAACCTGTTTTATCGGCAATACCGGTTTCCTTGGTTACGTTTTTCAAAATACCGTTAATGTTTTTGAAAAATAATAACGGACTCCATTCGCAAGTGACGATTAAATCAATTTGTCCGTCGTTATCGAAATCCGTCCAAATCGCATCTGTCACCATACCGATATTTGAGAGTTCGGGACAAACTTGCGCTGTTACGTCCGTAAAATGCGGTACGTCTTTTTCTTTGGAGTCGTTGTGCAAAATAAAACTTTTATCCGATTTCGGAAAAGTATTGGGCATAATGCGTCCGCCGACAAATAAATCCAATTTTCCGTCGCCATCGTAATCGGCTGCTTTTACTGCTTGTCCGCACTCTGTTTCTTTCGGTAAAGCATTCGGCGCGATTTTAAAATTACCTTTTCCGTCATTGATACACAAAACATCTTGATAGAAAGGTGAACCTTCCGGATATTGCGCGCTTCCATGCACGATATACAAGTCTAAATCGCCGTCGCCGTCGGCATCAAACAAAAGGGTACCGAGTTCTTCTTCGCTTTTTTTTACGTCGGTTTTGTAAGAAACAGATTTTTTCGTAAATTTTCCGTCGGCAGATTGTATAAACCAAGTCCCATCGTAAAATGCGCTACCACTGACGTACATATCTTCTAAGCCGTCGCCGTTTACATCGCCGACCGAAACAGAAGGTCCGTATTGCGAAAATTTATGCGGGATAGTTTTTTGAAAATTAAAATCAATAAAATCCGAATCGCGACAAATTAGATCTAAGCCGATGTTCTTTACTTCGCTAAAAGTGGTTTGAATTTTTTCATACTGAAATTGCTTTTGAGAGGTGGCATAAAAATTATTTACTTCTTGCTGAATTTTTATCGTGTCTGTTCGATTAATTAGAAGGTTAAGAATTGTTAAAAATCTCGGATGCAAACGATGCTCATCTGGTTTTTTACCGGGTTTCCATTCACCCAAATCCAAAACAACCGAATCGACTTTTGTAATATTTCCCAAACCCACATGAACAAAATTTTCGGAAGCAGACATATAACCCCGATTCGACAACATTTGCACGGCTTGAACTTTTCCGCCGAAATAAACCGTTGCTTTTACGCCAAAAGCGTCAGGATTAAGTGTTTCGCCTTCAAGTTTCAATCGAAGATAATTATTATCAGTGGTCAATTGCCCGGTTTGAGACTGACCACTGACCACCGACCGTTGACCACTGAATAAAGTATTTTCAAACACGAATGCCTTATCGTCAATATTATTTGTCACGAGATCAAGATCACCATCGTTATCTAAATCCGCGTATAGGGCACCGTTTGTAAAAGCCCGTACATCGAGACCCCATTTTTTTGATACATCCGTAAAATGTAAGTCGCCATCGTTTTTGAACGCAAATTTCGGTGATTTTACTTGCGGAATCGCGTTTTGCATATCCATTGGCGATAGATAAAAACCCACTTCTTTATGATACGCACCGAAATCGTGATCCGTAACATCACGCGGAAAACCGTTGGTAATAAAAATATCGCGGTTGCCGTCGTTATCGAAATCGGCGAAAAGGGATGTCCAACTCCAATCTGTTTGCTCAACATCACCGATAAAAGAGCAATCGCTGAAAACATTTAAGCCGGTTTGAGGATTAGATCCGCGATTAATTTGGAGTACATTTCTGAAAAATTGGAATTCGTAACCGTAAGTCGCATTATTGATGTAAGCATTGTAATTATTCGGACCGAGAAATAATTTTTTACGTTTATTGTAATACGGTTGCATTTCGGTTGTAAACACATCGAGTTTACCGTCATTGTTCGCATCTCCAATATCGCTGCCCATAGCAGAAGCAGCCTGATGTTTAAAAATATCAGCGATTTTATTCGTAAAAGTGCCGTCGTGATTATTTATATAAATCAAATCGTTCGTCACATAATCATTGGCAACGTAAATATCTAACCAGCCATCGTCGTTGAAATCCGCTATTAAAGCACTGTGACTGTACCCTTCTAATTTTATTCCGGCAGCAAGTGATACATCCGTGAAAACGGGATGTCCTAATTTTTCGTTCCAATCGTTGCGATACAATTTGTCTCTGTTCGGCGACGAACCGTCGAGCGGTTTTTTGAAAAACTGATTCGGATATTTTGTATCCATATAGTTGACGGACAAAAACAAATCAAGGTCACCGTCGTTATCGTAATCAAAAAATTGACAATTCGGGGAGTATGTAGAGTCGGCAATTCCGTATTCTTTTGCCATTTCTTTGAAATGCGGTACGCCTTGCGCATCATTACCCTGATTAATAAACAGTAAATTTTCGCGCATCGTCGGATCGCTCAGAAAAGTATTGCACACATAAATATCCTGTTTACCGTCGCGGTTAATATCCAATATTGTAACACCGGCAGACCATTGACCTTTCCGTTTTTGCGCGCCGGATTTCTCGGTTACGTCTTCAAAGTGCATTTTGCCTTTGTTCAAATACAGTTTGTTATCTACTTGGTTGCCCGTAAAATATAAATCCTGTAAACCATCGCCGTTCAAATCGCCGACTGCAATACCGCCACCGTTGTATATAAACTCGGATGTCAGTATATTCAACGTGTCGTTTTCAGTGATTTTATTATTGAAAGTAATACCCGTTACGCTGTCATCAAGTTTTTTAAAAAGTGTTTTTTCTTCTTTTTTACAATTTGTAAGCGATATAACGAGGACGCCAATTATTAAATATTGGAAATTTGACATTGTTTTACTTTGAAGTAAACCATTCAGGAATTAAGTACCGTTAAATCTTTTACTTAATGTTTCTCAATTCCTGAACGGTAAAAATAATTATAAAGTTGCCATATCTATCACAAAACGATAACGCACATCGCCTTTCAACATTCGGTCGTAAGCGGCATGAATATCTTTGATGTTTATGAGTTCGATATCGGAAACGATATCGTGTTCTGCGCAAAAATCGAGCATCTCTTGTGTTTCAGGCAAACCGCCGATTGATGAACCCGCAAGACTTTTTCTGCCGGCGAGTAGACTGAATCCGGCTATCTGTACCGGTGTCGGCGGAATACCGACGCAAATTTGAACGCCATTTGTTTTCAGCATTTTCAGATATATATTGTAGTCGTGTTCTGCCGAAACGGTATCAATAATAAAATCGAAAGAATCCTTACAAGCTGCGAGTTGTGCTTTATCGGAGGTAAGTACAAATTTGTGCGCACCCAAACGTTTAGCATCTGCTTCTTTTGAAGGTGAAGTACTCAGCATCGTGACTTCCGCACCGAACGCGACTGCGAATTTTACTGCCATATGCCCTAAACCACCTAACCCCAAAACGGCAACTTTATGTCCCTTTCCGATTTTCCAATGACGCAACGGCGAATAAGTTGTGATGCCGGCGCACAACAACGGTGCAATAGCAGCCAAATTGAGTTTATCGGAAATTTTGAAAACAAAATCTTCTTTTGTCACAATCATTTTAGAGTAACCGCCGTAAGTGCGCGTTATTTTATCTTGTTCTAAAGCATTATAAGTTCCGGTGGCTCCGGGAATACAATATTGCTCCAGCCCTTCTTTACAGTTTTCGCAAGTGCGGCACGAATCCACTAATACACCGACGGCAGCTAAATCGCCGACTTTAAATTTTGTAACGAGCTTACCGATTTCAGTCACTCTACCGACAATTTCATGTCCGGGTACCATTGGAAACATTCCCGGAAACCATTCGTTCCGAATTTGATGTAAATCCGAATGGCATACACCGCAAAAATGAATATCAATTTGTACATCATGATTGCCGACCGCACGGCGTTCAAAATCCCAAGGTTTTAAGTTTTCTGTCGCACTTTGAGCTGCGTAACTTTTTGTTTTTGTCATAATAATTTATTTGTTTTTGAAAATTTAAGAAAGAATTTTTACATCGTAAAGTCTGAATGTACTATCATTTGAAGTAATGGGGTATGTTTTCGGAAATTGCTTGTGAAATCAGCATTCTGTCAAACGGGTATTGGTGGTGCATAGGCAACGTTGATAGTACAGCAAAATGTCAAAATTCAAGAGATAAAATAAAAATTGATTTTTCATAACAATTTCTTCAAATTGATTTATTCAAAAGTTAATGGTTAGTTTTCCGAAACTGTGTTTAATCGTAATTTCCCATAAAATAACTTGACTCACATAAATAAAATTTGTAGGATTATTGATAACATCTTATACAGACTGCTTCAAATTAATATTTTCAGCGTACCAAAGTAAATGTGTGTATCTAACAAACAGCACATCTTAATGGTTATCAATCAATAAATAGGGTTCAAATCCCGGCAATATTTCATCAAAATCCAGACTAATTTTGTTGAATAAGCTCTTACCACAACCCGCTTTCCGTGGTTTGAGTGGAGGTTCGTTAATTTTTTTAGATTTTATTGAAATTGATATATTTTTGTCTAATCCGATCTCCTTTAATAGTTTTAAGATGGGCGCAAATTCTTCGGTACTATTGAAATTGAGAATTAATTTAGCCGTCATAAGATTTAAACAAATTAAATTTTATATCCACAAAAATACAAAATTAAAATTAAAAAACAAAATTGTTGCTTGTTTGTCAAATAAAAAAGGCAAACAATAAACAATTTCATTTCAGAAAAACGAATCGTTATTGCTTGCCTCAAAATTACTAAAATGTATGAAAAAATTAGCTTTTAGTTGCAGGTTACTCAGTTATTAGTTGTCGGTTATTTAATTATTAAGTTCAATTTTATAAAAAAATAACTGTCAACCGACAACTAACCAACTATCAACTAAAATCTAATACCCCGGATTTTGTTTCAACACACCAGGTTGTAAGTCAATTTGTCCTTGCGGAATCGGCATGTATTCGTTTTTACCGGCAGTGAAAGTAGTACCGCCTAACTGATTGGTTAAAATACCGCCTTCAAATTTCAAATAGGTATTAATAGCTGCTGCTGCTACACCCCAACGTACCAAATCAAAGAAACGATGTCCTTCGCCGGATAACTCCAATCTGCGTTCAAAACGGACGGCAGACCGAGCAGCATCTTGAGAAGCAAAAGGCGTATCGTAAGTACCGATTACATAATTAGCTGCGGGTTTACCGTTTTTGGTTACCCAAGTTGCTGAATTTGCAGCGCGTTTGCGTACTTGATTGACATATCCACGCGCAGTTTCTAAACTTCCTGTTTCAACTTCCGCTTCAGCAGCCATTAAAAGTACGTCGGCAAAACGAATCACAGGATAGTTGATAGCACTGTAACCATCTGTCCAAGAACTTCCGTCTGTTAATGTTTTATCTTGAGATTTGTAGAATACAAATTTTTTCGGTGCATAAGGACCGGAGAAAGCTTGATCACGAATCCAATCTTGACCCGGGTGATCTTGCCAATCTAAATAAGGTATACCACGGCGACCTACCGACCAGTCAAGTCGCGGATCCAAATTACCTGCATCCGGTGTAAAAGGATCTTTAGATGCAATTCCTTGATCACTTTTAACTGCGTTAGTAGAACTGTTGTATGAACCGTCCAATAAAGGTAAACCTTTAGCATCAGTACGGTGTGAATTTACCAAATCAAAACTCGGTTGATTAAACCCGCAACAACCCGCAGGACCGTTCGAACCTGTATTGTAAGGGAAATCCAAAACGAAATCGTAATTGGCATTAAAAGCACTGCCGGAATTGGCTGCAGTTTGATTCGCAAAAACCGACTCCGCAGTATTACTTGTTGCAGCGTTAAAATTATCCGTAAAATTTGTTATTAAAGCATATTTAGTACCATTGGCAGTTTTACCTGAAGCGATAATGCTTGTAAACAATGTTTTAGCGTCAGCAAATTTTTTCTGATACAATAATGTTTTCGCTAAAAATGATTTTGCAGCCCAACTGTTCGCTCTACCTACCGAACCCTGAGTTTCAGGAAGATTTGTAGCAGCGTAATTAAAATCTGCTTCAATTTTAGGCCAAAGATCAGCGTCATTCGCCACTTTCTCAATACCTAAACCGTAATCAAGCGTTTCATCTACATAAGGCGTATTGTTATACGTTTTTTTCAACTCGAAATAGTATAAGCCTCTTAAAAAACGTGCTTCGCCGGAAATCCTTGCTTTGTCGGCAGCAGAAACATTCGCATCTGCCTTAGCCACATATTGCAAAACTTGATTACAACGGCTAATACCTTCGTACATAGCTTTCCATTTTACGGCAGGAACACCATTCGTTGCGTTAATTTCAAAACGTTCAACCGGCTGTAATACTGATTGGTCACCGTTATTTGAACCTTTGTTGGCATCACCGCCCAAAACTCCACCTTGTACCCAATTAAAGATACTAGAGTACCAGTCATTCGGAGTACCTTTCATCGCTGAATAAGCACCGATTAATAAGCCATCAAGACCTGCTTTTGAAGTCAATTGAGATGCGGCTAATACACCGGAAGGTTGGACCTCCAAAAAACTGTCTTTACAAGCATAAACCAACATCATGGACGACAGCACGATGCTTAATGCTACAAACTTGTTTTTAAATATTTTTTTCATTGTAATTAATAAAAAATTAAAAAATTAAAATTAAAGTTTATAAGTGACTAAAAATTAAGAATTAAACCTAAACACAGCAAACGTTACGAAAGTTTAAATTTTTAATTCCAAATTAGCACTTAATTTTAAATTCTTAATTATGGATTGTAAGTTATGAATTTTGAATTGAAATCTTCAACTCTTAACTCATAACTTACAACTCATAACTTATTTAAAACCCTACATTCACTCCAAAAGTGTAACTTCTTGTCACCGGATAGTTACCTACATCAATACCGAAATTGGTATCGGCTGCACCACCAACTCCCGGATCTAAACCTTTGTATTTAGTAATAGTAAAAATATTATTGGCAGAAGCAAAAACTCTTGCTTTTCTGACTACCCCTTTAATGAATGATAGCGGCAATTGATAGCTCAATGAAAGGTTCTGCATTCTTAAATACGAACCGTCTTCAACATAAAATGAGGTAGATTGTTGGTTGGTACTGAAATTTGAAGCATTTTCAAAAATAGGTGTTGTAGCACCTGTATTTGTCGGTGTCCAAGTATCTGATTTAACGCGCGCACCGATAGCAGCACCCGGAAAAGAAGGATAGAAATCCGTAAACCATTTAGACAAATTATAAATTTTATTACCCAATGAAGTGTAGATATAAGTTTCAACAGTAAATGCTTTATAGCTCAATTTTAAGTTCAATCCGCCCGTGAAAGTTGGTATCGGACTACCGATAAAAGTACGATCTTTCGCGTCAATTACCCCATCTCCGTTTACATCAACAAATTTGAAACGACCTATACCTTTTCCGCCTTGCTTAGGTGCTGCATCTACCTCTGCTTGGTTTTGGAAAATACCGGCTACCTTGTAACCATAAAATGAAGACAGCGGTTGATCCACTGCATTACGAATAATTGTTGAAGATAAACGTCCGTTAAACAAATCGAAATAAGTTTGCGGCGGTGCTTCTTTCGTAATTTTATTTTCTAATAATCCGGCTGTTAAATTCACTTCATAATTCAAATCGCCGCTTATTCTACCGCGATTAATGACTTGAATATCAATACCTTGGTTAAACATACTTCCGATATTAACAGCAGGTGCTTGAGCAACTGAACCAATAACGTCCGGAATTGCAACATTAAAAAGCAAACCGTCGGTTTGTTTTCTCCATAAATCAAAAACAATTTCTAATTTGTTTTTGAAAAGTGAGGCATCAAAGCCGATGTTAGCTGTTGTCGCAGTTTCCCATTTGGCGTTCGGATTACCGATAGCATTTCTATAGAAACCACCGGTAACACTTGTTTTAGTACCGTTGATATCGTAAGATGACTGATCTAAACTCGGTGCATACAAACTGAATTGGTTAGTAGGACTGACGTTTTTCTCGTTACCCATTTGTCCCCAACCGCCGCGAATTTTTAAATCACTTAGCCAAGAACTGTTTTTAGCAAAATCTTCACCCGTCACACGCCAAGCTGCCGAAAATGCCGGAAATACGCCATAACGTGTAGAAGGACCGAAAACGGAAGAACCGTCACGACGTACAACTGCGGTTATGTAGTATTTATCGTTAAAAGAATAATTGATACGTCCGAAAAAAGAAGCGTATGTAGTAGGTGTATTTAAATTGCTTCCAACCGATTTTCCGATTGATGATACCGTATTAAGCGTCACATAATTCGGGTCGGTAGCAAACGGATTTAAACCATTGCCTTGAATACTTCTACCGATACCTTTAGTAATTGCTTCTTGGCCTACTAAAACATCAATACCGTGGATACCGAATGTTTTTTTATAGTCTAAGGTGTTCGTGAAAACCCAGTCGGTACCTTCGCCGGCGCCTTCATAAACACTAAAACTTGAGTTATTCTCAGAATTTTCGTATTGCAAGCGACCTGTACCATTATAGTAATTATTATAGTGTCTTCCACCGATGCTTGTACGCGCAGTTAAACCCGGAATGATATCTAACTCAGCATAAATATTACCGAAAGCATTATAACTATAACCTTTATTGTCTTTAAGTCCATCGCGGTTAGCTACAGGGTTGCGTGGGTTGTTGAAACCTTTTGCAGCAGTACCGGCGTATCCACCGAACTCATCATACACGGGAATGATAGAAGGCATACGGAAAGCCTGCAAAATATCATTTTCTTCGCTTGATGCGCCTTGTCCACCACTACCACCCGTTAAACCATTAATAGCGAGATAAGAAAATTGCAAGTTTTCACCGATACGGAAATTTTTAAATACATCGAATTCCGTATTGGCGCGCAAATTGTAGCGATTAAAATCGTTGTTCAACAAGATACCTTGTTGAGTTTGCGAACCTAAACTGACATAATAACGCATATTTTCAGTAGCACCTGAAAAACCTAAATTTTGACGGAATAAAGGTGCATTTCTTGTAATGGCTTTATACCAATCCGTACCGGCTTTGTTCGCTCTAACAACTTGATAAACTGCTCCGGCAGCCGGATCAACATTGTATTTTAATTTTTCAGCCGCTAAATCTAACGTACCAATAACACCGGCTCTACCGCCTACATTAATATAATCAGGCAAAACAGCTGTTGCACCTGAACCATATTGTGGGTGACTTGGAACTTGACCTGCATTTCTCTGTGCATTGAATGTCCAATCAGCCGTTTCTTGCGGATTTAGAATCGCTTGACCTGATCCCGGATCTGTTATACCGTAAATGGCATCATAAGTAACGCTTAATTTACGTTCTGTTTTTTTACCTTTTTTCGTCGTGAAAACGATTACACCCGACGCTGCACGCGCACCATAGATTGAAGCAGCAGCAGCATCTTTTAACACCGTTGTTGATTCGATATCATCCGGATTTAAGAAATCGATATTGGGTGTTGATACACCATCGACCACGTAAAGCGGTTCGTTACCGCCGAATGAACCAAAACCGCGTACACGCACAATACTCGTTGTACCGGGTTGGCCGCTCGTAATAACCGTAACGCCCGCAACTTTACCTTGTAATTGTTGCTCAACGTTGCCCGAAGGTACTGCCACTAAATCTTTGGATTTTACCGTTGATACCGAGCCCGTTGTTTGCCGTTTTGTTTCCGTGTAATAACCCGAAACAACGACCTCATTGAGTTGAGATACGTCTTCCTTCATGTTTAAGTTGTAAGCCGTTTGACTGTCCGGCACAAGTTCTTGTGACGAATAACCCAAAGCGGAAACAACGATTGTCGGATTTGTTTCTTTAGTTGTTAAAGAAAAATTACCGTTTTCGTCGGTGACCGTACCGATGGTAGTACCTTTCACAAGAATACTTGCACCTATTATCGGGCCGTCCGTACCATTAATTGTACCGGTAATGGTACGTTGCGCGAACACAGATCCGATACCGAGAAAGAGGAACAGCAAAAAGGCTGCCATGCCCTTTAAATTCAGGTATGATTTCAATTTCATACAGTTAGTTTGGTTGATGATAAAATAATTGTTAAAAAAATAAAGTTTTTAGTTTTGTAAGTAATCGGAACAAATGTAGCAAATAATTTTGTTTGATTTCATTTTTTGTCTTTTTTTTTTAATTAATTTTTTTTCACAATTATCTTTTTTAAAAAATTAATTTTGTCAAATAATTTTTAAAAAAAGAAATTGCCTTCATTTTTACTTTATAATTTTTTTCGCACAAAGTTTCAGTTTAATCGGGATTCATCTCATAAAATTTGGCAATGAATATGAAAAATCCTGTTCACGAGCGGTAACAAACTTTTCGGATTTAATCGAAAAACTGAATTGAATATGAAAAATCAAAATCGAATCGTGTAATTTTTGCAAACAACTTTACAGTATTTAAACTGACAGCTATGGGCACAAAAAAAAAGCCGACGTTCGGCAAAGAACATCGGCTTTTTTTATTTTCTAAATTTAAACTTAGCTTGCTTTAAACTCACCGCTACCTCTTAAATCAACATTATCGCTCACAATGATTGAAGGCATGCTACCTACTCCGAAATCCGTACGTTTAATTGTACCGAATACTTTGAAGCCAACAATTTTTTTTCCGTCTTTACTGTCACTTGTACCCAACAACGTCAAATCCAAAGTAACCGGTTTTGTTACACCTTTCATGGTGAGGTTGCCCATTAAAGTATATTTTTTGTCGGCTGTTTTGGTAACGCTCGTACTTTTGAAAGTCATTGTAGGGAATTTTGCGACATCAAACATATCCGCTTTTTGTAAGTGACCGTCGCGCATTTCATTACCCGTATTTATGACAGTCATGTCGGTTGTCATTTCGAATACAGCATCTGTAAAATCTTCTTTTGAAGAAG
Source organism: Chitinophagales bacterium (assembly GCA_038226035.1). Taxonomy (GTDB): domain Bacteria; phylum Bacteroidota; class Bacteroidia; order Chitinophagales; family Saprospiraceae; genus JAAFJT01. The sequence continues at coordinate 157,005 of JBBRQS010000007.1, forward strand.
TCATTTTTGCATCGAAAGATTTGAAAGTACCGTCTACTTCCGAAATACCCATGTGCGTCACCGTAAAATTTAATTTAGAATGCGCTTTGTCGGCAGTCCAAACTTTTTGTGCGAAAACTACAGTTGTCATTATGGCAGCAACAGCCAAAAGCATAATTTTTTTCATTGTAAAAAGATAAGTTAGAAAAATAAGAGAACAAAAAAATTGAAATTAAAAATTTTTTTTTGAAGGTAAAATTACGCTTAGCGACAAAAATAATTTTACTTAAAAAAGACTTTTCCTAAAAACATAGAACGACTAGCAAATTTTTTTATTTTCTAAACATCCGTGTTTTGCTTTTTATTTACATTTGATGCCGTAAGTTCATCATCCTATTTCATCAAAGTGTAAGAAACGATTATTAGCGTGTATTTACATTTATTTGTATTATCGGGTGCAAAGGAACATTTTTTTGAACAATAAAAAATTGGTTTTATCATTTTTTCAGAAATTTCAGAATAAATTTGTTGTACTAATTATTTTTAGTAAAAACGAAAATTTCTTAAAACGGTTTCTTACTTGTCATTTCAACACGACTTCTATGTACAAACTGAAATTACTTTTCTCCTCTTTTTTATGCATTGTGTTTTTGTATGCTTGTAATCCGGCAAAAAAAATAATTGCCTCTCCACCGACCACCGACAAAAATGTCGAAAAAAAAGTAACTGACGATGGTAAAATTGATTTTGCCGTTCTGCAACTCAACGATGTTTATGAAATAGCACAACTCAGCGATGGTACCGGCGGTTTGGCGCGCGCGGCGACCGTGCGTAAACAGTTATTGCAAAAATATCCGAATCGAGTACTCACGGTGCTTTCGGGCGATTTTTTAAATCCTTCGCTTATCGGTACAGTAAAAGTAAACGGTAAAGGGGTAAAGGGACAACAAATGGTTGAGGTAATGAACGCGACCGGCGTAGATTACGTTACGTTCGGTAATCACGAATTTGATTTAGATATGCCTGATTTGCAAAAACGTTTGGACGAATCCGGTTTTAAATGGGTTAGCTCAAACACCCAACAACGCGATTCGGCAGGGAATTTATCGCTCTTTAAAGTGCGCGGTACCGAAATCCCGAAAACGGCAATCATCCATTTTACGGATGAAAACGGTACGAGTGCAAATATCGGCTTGTTCGGTGTGGTGCTACCCTCGAATCCGAAAAATTTTGTGCAATATGGTGATATCGTACAAAGTGCCACAGATGCTGTTCAATCTTTGACGAATGAAAAAGCGGACGTTATTTTCGGTATTACACACGTAGAAATAAAAGACGACCATCGGATTGCTAAAGCAAATCAAACGGTGACGGCTTTGTTCGGCGGGCATGAACACAGCAATAACCGCGAACCGGAAGGTAACGTCATCATCACGAAAGCCGATGCGAACGCGCGCACTGTTTACGTGCATTATGTATCCATAGATAAAAATACGCACAGTACTAAAATTCGTTCCGAATTGATAAAATTAGACAGTACCGTTCAACCCGATACTGTAGTAAATGCTTTAGTAATTAAATGGGTAGGCGTAGCAAACGACAATTTTAAAAAACAAGGTTTTGATTTGGATAACCCGGTGACTACACTCACTACACCGCTCGACGGACGTGAAACATCTATTCGCATTAGGCAAACTAACTTGGGAACAGTAGTTTGCAAAAGTTTTATCCAAGTGGCGAAGAAAAAACCCGATTGCGCATTTTTCAACGGCGGCAGTATTCGTTTTGATGATCAACTATCCGGAAAAGTAACACAATTAGATGTTATTCGCATGATGCCTTTCGGTGGAAAACTTTGGGAAGCAGATATTACAGGCTCCGAATTACAACGCGCATTGAAAGTAGCTTTGTCGGACAATATCGGTAAAGGCGGATTTTGGCAAACTGAAGGTATACAAACCGTCAACGCTGTCGAAGGTAATTTTAAAATTGCAGGTAAGGATTTGGACTCTGCCAAACAGTATCATGTTATTTTTAATGATTTTTTATTATCGGGTAAAGAAGGCGGATTAGGTTTCTTAAATCCGCAAAATCCGAACATCACGCACATAGACGAACCGATCGAAAGTAACGCCGCCGATTTGCGCAATGATTTGCGTCGAGCATTAATAGCATATTTGAAAACTATGTAAATTTTAATTATTTTGCATTTTATACAGTGTTTAGTCTTTCCGTTTTTACTGTCGTTCAGCACAGTTTCTTTGGCTCAAACCCCAAAAATTATTTTTATTTTCGAAACTCAAGTTGATTCCGCTTTATTCTTTAAAGAATGTATTACCGGTGTTTCCGGCTTTAGTAAAGCCGCGGATTCGGTATCGGTGTTGGTACAACTGAAAGCGGCGATACAAACGGCTCAAAAAATCGGATATTTAACGGCAGCATTAGATTCTTTCGATTGGGAAAAAACGTTGTCATTTGCAAAAATTAGATTGGGAAGGAAATATGAAATTACACACCTCAACACACAAAGTATTCCGCCCGATTATTGGGCGGCGATAGATTTTACCCCTAAAAAAATTTTAAATCAACCCCTGAATTTTCGTATCATGTCAGTTTTGGAAGAAAAATTATTAGCCCAAGCCGAAAATACCGGTTTTCCGTTTGCACGGGTTTCGTTAGAAAATATAAAAATCAATGCCGGCAATACGACTGCGGATTTAATTTTAAACAAAGGTAAACTTTTCCGTTTCGATACACTGCGCATTGTCGGCAACGGTCGCATTAATTCGGCATTTCTGAATAATTATTTGGAAATGAAACGCGGTACGCCTTTCAGCCGGATTTATTTAAATAAACTTTCGGCGCGTATTTCGGATTTACCTTATATTGCGCAAACAAAATCGCCGACCGTGAGTTTTGATGCTGCCGGACGTGCTTCCGTAAATCTATTTTTAGACAATAAAAAAGCATCGCGTTTCGATTTCCTGCTCGGCATACAACCGACTACAGGACCGGATGGGGCACAAAAATTTACGATAACGTTTAACGGTACCGGCGATTTTCTGAATTTTTTAGGGTGGGGTGAACGTTTTTATGCTAATTTTGAGAATTTACGCCCGCAAAGTCCGAACGTCAATCTCAAATTTTCTTTACCGTATATTCCGAAAATGGTTTTCGGCGTGGACGGTTCATTTGATTTATACAAACGCGATACGACTTACATAGAAACAAAAGCGCAAATCGGGATCAATTATTATCTCGGTAACGGACAAACGGCTAAATTTTTTTGGCAAAATAACAGCGCGTCTAATTTACTTTTAGATACGCAAACGATTATCGCAACGCATCGTTTACCGCCGACACTCGATTACAGCACCAACTCCATCGGTTTAGAGTTTTTATTGCAGCGATTGGATTATCGTCAGAATCCGAGAAGCGGTGGATATTTGCGTTTGCGCGGTGCTGCCGGTTTGCGTAACATAAAAAAAAATGCAGACATATTCAATCTCAAAGACGGTAACGATACAGCTTTTGTTTTTTCGGCTTTGTACGATACTGTCACTACATCGGCGTTTCAATATCGAATAGAAACTCAAACTGAATTTTATCAACCTTTAGGTAAACGCTCTGCTTTAAAAGCGGGAATAGTGAGCGGTAGTTTAATATCTTCGTCGTTGGTTGGCACCAACGAACAATATCGCATCGGCGGTAGTAAAATTTTGCGCGGATTCGATGAAGAAAGTATTTTTGCGACACAATTTGCAGTAGGAACGTTCGAATATCGTTTTTTAATTGGTAGAAATTCTTATATTTATACCTTTGTAGACGGTGCGTATATTCACAATCTAACGCGCACAACCGATAATTCGGATACGCCTTACGGAGTCGGTGCCGGCATCACGATAGAAACAAAAGTCGGTTTGTTCGGCGTAACATTTGCCACCGGCAGTCAACAACACAACGGACTTGATTTCAGAAATATTAAAACACATTTCGGTTATGTGAGTTTCTTTTGAAATATTATTTCTGATAAGTATTTTAATAACGAAAAAAAACATTAGTAATGAAAAAAGTTTGCGTTATAGGTGCCGGACCGTCTGGCATTGCAGCCGCTAAAAACTTATTGGACGAAAATTTAGACGTTACCGTTTTCGATAACGGTACTGAAGTCGGCGGTAATTGGGTTTTTAATGAATCGGAAGGACATTCTTCGGTTTTTGAAACGACGCATATTATTTCATCAAAAACTTTAAGTCAATACGATGATTTTCCGATGCCGGCGCATTATCCGGATTATCCGTCGCATAAAAATTTGGCGGAGTATTTTAAAAATTACGCCGAACATTTCAATTTATATCCGCATATTCAATTTCAAACCCTCGTAAAAAATTGTTCAATTACTGAAAATAAAACTTGGGAAGTAGTAACCGAAAAAAACGGCATTACAAAGACCTATATTTTTGATGCACTTGTCGTTTGCAATGGGCATCATTGGTTGCCGCGAATGCCGCAATATGAAGGCAATTTTGACGGAGAATTTATTCATTCACACGCCGTTAAACGTTTTGCACGGTTCAAAGGTAAAAAAGTATTGGTTATCGGCGGCGGTAATTCGGCGTGCGATGTCGCGGTTGAATCTTCGCGCGTAGCTCAAAGCGTAGATTTGAGTTGGCGAAGAGGCTATTGGATTGCACCGAAGTTTATGTACGGCAAACCGGCGGATATTGTCGGCGAAAAACTGAATTGGTTACCCAAAAAAATTTGGCAAAAACTGATTGCTGCAAGTTTGTATATGCGGCAAGGAAAAAATGAAATGTACGGTTTACCGAACCCGGAAGCCGCGTTCGGTTTTCACCATCCGACCATCAACGAAGATTTATTTTATACCATTCGGCACGGAAAAATAAAACCGCGTCCTGATATCGCGCGTTTCGACGGTCATCAAGTTTATTTCAAAGATGGCAGCGCCGGTGAATACGATATCATTGTCGCTTGTACGGGTTATATTATTACGCATCCTTTTTTCGACAAAAATTTTATTGATTATTCGGAAGGAAACGTGCCGCTTTGGTTGCGAATGATGCACCTGACGGTAGAAAATCTGTATTTTATCGGTTTATTTCAACCCTTAGGTTGTATTTGGCCCGGTTCGGAATTGCAAGCCAAGATTGCGGCGCGCGAGTTATCGGGTAAATGGTCGCGTCCGAAAAATATTCAAAAATTGATTAACGATGAATTAAATCATCCTGATTTCGAGCAAATAAAAACGCCGCGCCACACCGTAACAGTGGATTATCATAAATTCCGTAAACGTTTATTACAACAATTACCGAAAAACTATTTGAAAAAAGTATCTTTGCAACAAAATACGGTTGAATCGGTTTGAGTTAATACGGTACTAAAGCGTATTTTGCTTATTTTTGCATTATTTTTGCATTATTTTTATTTTTCCGAAACACCATAATTTCTAAATTTAAACGAAATGAACACTATCGTACACAATTGCTTGAAGGCAACGTGGATTTATTTTTTGTTTTTACCGACGTTTTTTTTCGGCAGACAAATGCAAGTTCCGGATCAGTCCCCTTATTTAACTTATAAAGACACTGTTTTTATTTCTCTTGACGATAAAACCAATGAAAAAATTTACAATCACACCATTGTCAGAGGGCAAACTTTGTATTCTTTGGCGCGTTTTTTCGGATTGAATGAAGAGCAATTGTATCCGTATAATCCGAAATTGAGCAATAAAACCATTACTGTCGGACAAAAAGTGCGCATTCCGTTACCGAACGTCGCGATAAAAAGATTTAAAAAAGCCGATTTTCAGCGCACCCACTTCGCGCCGGTTTTATTTAAAGTGCATAGAGGCGATAATCTTTTTAAAATATCCAAAACGCTCTTCCACATGCCGATTGACAGTATTTTGAAATGGAACGGTCTCACGTCGCAAGAGCAAATTATTGCACCCGGACAAGTACTGCACGTCGGTTGGTTGAGCGTAAAAGGTGTACCGGACAGCATTCGCGCCGTTAAAAAAACGACTATCAGCTCAAGGTCAGAAACTTTGCATAGTTCTTTTGCGAACCAAAAACGCGCGACTGAACAACGCGGTGCTGCTTTTTGGCAAATTAAAGGCAATGCTTTCACCGATTTATATTGTTTGCACCGTACGGCGCGTATCGGAAGTATCGTAGAAATACAAAACATGATGAACTATAAGACAATTTATGCAAAAGTCATCGGTGCCATTCCCGAAAACGCTTTTAATAAAGATGTCGTTGTGATAGTATCTCCTTCCGTTGCGAAATTATTGGGTGCGAAAGACGCGAAATTTTTTGTGGATATTAAATACAAAGGTTAAAATGATTTTTTTCCTGAATACGATTTACACGATTAACACGATAATGCTACTATTTTAATCGTGTTAATTTTGTAAATCGTGTTTCGACAAAAATCCGAAATCCGAAATCCGAAATCCAAATGCGTTATTCAAAAAAAATATTACAAGATTTAGAAACGCTGTTAAAAGAGTTAAACTACACGGTTCGGTATGAAAAAGGAAATTTTCAATCCGGTTATTGTTTAGTAGAAAATAATAATATGGCTGTTGTTAATCGTTTTTTTGAAACCGATGCGCGTATCAATGCTTTGGTTGAAATTATCGGCAACGTAAAAAATAAAGATATTGAATTGAGCGAAAAATCTCAAAAATTATTGGAAGAGTTACGCGCCAAAACAAAAACAGTATAAAACAAAACGAATTTTTTATAAGGATTAATACTTTATCATTACATTTGTTCGTTTTTCAATTTCAGATATCAAATAATAAAAATCAAGGTTAAAACCAACATTAAAATCCGGTATAAATATGTACGATATACTATTGTTTTTTCAGGGCGGTGCTGCTGCTGCCGTAAATAACACAGAGGAATTAAGTTTTATTTCCGTATTCAGGGACAATCTTTTTGCCGCCGGCATAATGCTGTGCTTATTGGTCATGTCTGTCATTGCTGTTGCCATTTTTATCAGTCGTTATTCGACCATTAAAAATGCGACCGTTATTAACGAAAATTTCATGAATAATATTCGGGCGCACGTACAAAACGGAAATATCGGCGCCGCGCGCGCGTTGTGTCAAAGTACAGATTCGCCGGTTGCGCGCATGGTTGAAAAAGGATTGATGCGCATCGGTAAACCGCTCTCGGATATTGAACACTCAATAGAAAACGTCGGCAAACTCGAAATTTTTAAATTGGAGAAAAACGTCAATATTCTTTCCATTATTGCCGGTGTTGCACCGATGTTCGGTTTTTTGGGAACGATTGCCGGTATGATTCAAACGTTCAGTGATTTAGCTAAAGCGAATAATCTTTCCATCAGTAGTATCGCGCACGGTATTTACGTTAAAATGTTTACCTCTGCCACCGGTTTAATGGTCGGAATTTTTGCATTCATTGCCTACAATTTGCTCAATTCTATGATTGACCGCGTAGTGAATAATATGGAAACTTCTACTTTTAATTTTATTGATTTGTTACAAGAACCGGCAGCATAATTTTAGATTTTGATTCATGATTTACGATTTTTATCGGCAGTCACTCAATCGTAAATCGTAAATCGTAAATCGTCTATGTCAATCAGAAGAAAAAAAAGACCGATGGGTGAGGTGAATATGTCGTCAATGACAGATATTATCTTCATGTTGTTGATTTTCTTCATGCTCACTTCTACGCTTGTCAAATTTTTTCCGTTTAAACTACCGGAATCGGGTCAGCGTACTAATGCGGCTATAAAAACAACGCTTTCCATCGAAAAATCCGGTAAACTTGCCGTCAATGACGTTGAGGTTTCGCCTGAACAATTGGAAGTAACATTGCGCAACGCGCTGTTGCACTCCCCGAATCCTTCAAAACCTACTATCACAATTGCGGCAGAAAAGGGTGTAACATTCGGTGAAGTGACAAAATTGATGGCGGTAGCCAGTCGTTTAAAAGCAGAAGCGATTTTAGCAACAGACCCGAAAGAGTAATTTAATAGTGGTCAATGGTCGGTAGTTAGTAGTCAGTTTAAACTTATCATTAATTACTAAACACTGTGCATTGACCACCGACTACCGACTACTATTATGGACTTACGAGAAAAAAAACATTTAAGCGGCGAATTAGGGATGAGTTCGATGACGGACATCATTTTTATTTTACTCATATTCTTTATGATGGTTTCAACTTTAGTACACCCGAGCGGTTTGAATCTGAGTTTGCCGGGCAGTGCTAAAACAACCAAAAAAATTCCGACAACCGAACGTCATGACGATATCGGCATCACGGCGAGCGGCGGATATATTTTGAACGGCGTTACAACAACTTTAGATAAAATAAAAAGTTTTTTAACAGCCAATAAATTGAAGAACAAAGGCTATATTGTCACTATATCGCCCGACTCAAAAGCACCCGTGGAAAAAGTTGTACCGATTATAGATGCAACTCAAGTTCTTGGTATAACCGCGGTACTTCACGCGGATGCAACAGAGTAATTTTTCTGAGAGTATGAAGTATGGAACGTTATGAGATTCAGAACCTAAATAAAGCTTCATACTTCTTACTGTATATTCCATAATTCATACTTTAAAAATCATGGATAGTTTCATAGTTCAACAACAAAAAGAAATAGATAACGATAGAAGAGCAATGCTCATCAGTTTGTGTGTGCATACGATACTTATTGCGCTGATGCTAACGCTCGTCGGCAGTAAACTAACGCCGGCACCGCCGATAGCACCGCCGATTCAAGTAGACATTATTGGTGGCGGTGCTATGTTGGGCTTGCCCGATCAAGGCAGAGGCAATAATCCGTCGCCTGGAAAACCCGATCCGAATGCCGGTAATACGGCACCGCAACCTAAAAACGATCCGCCACCGGTGCCTGTACCGATTCAAGCACGACCGCCGGTAATAAACAAACCTACACCTGCACCGTCCGCACCGCCGCGAAAAGTAGAAACTACTGACGACCCGAACGCCGCCATTATACGGCAACAACAAGCGGACACACGAAAAAAAGTAGAAGAAGAAAAATATCAGCAACAACAAGCGGCACGGCAAAAAAAACAACAAGAAGATGCGGCACAAGCGGCACAATCCGCAAAAGAACAAACTGCGCGCGATGAAGCCGCCAGACAACAAGCAGTGCGCGATAAATATAAAGGAAAATTCGGTAACGGTAACAGTGGCGGCACTAATGGCGGTGGAGGAACAGGAACGGGACGCGGCAACACCGGAACTGCCGGCAACCAAGGACAGCGCGACGGCGATCCGAATAATTCTGCTTTGGAAGGTCTGGGGCGCGGACCGGGCACGGTGTCGGGTTTCGGTTCACGCGGTGTGCGTTCGGCACCGAAACTGCAAGAAAATTCTCAGAAAGCGGGACGTGTCGTATTGCGCGTTTGTATTGATGCCGGCGGTAATGTCTTAACCGCAAACTTTCAAGCAAGCGGTTCTTCTTCCGCCGATCAAGATTTGATTGATGCCGCTATCAGAAATGCAGAGCAATATCGTTTTTCACCCGGTGATGCTTCTAAAACCTGCGGTTCGATTACTTATAATTTTATTGTGAAATAATTTTTAACGGGCACCGGAATCTGATAATTTTAAATAGCCCGAAAAATCAAAACAAAAGACAAAGGAAGAGATTTTACTCTACCTTTGTCTTTTGTTTTTGTATATCAAACTTGGTAAATTATAAATGCTCGAAATTAACTTCAACCCTTTTCCTAATCTTTCTACCGACCGTTTAATTTTAAAACAAATAAAGCAAGAAGATGAAATTGATTTTCTAAAACTCCGCTCCGATAAACAAGTGATGAAATATATTCCGCGACCGTTGGCAAAAGATGTAAACGATATACGGGTATTAATCGAAAAAATGGATTCGGGTGCTAAAAATAATATGCTCATCAATTGGGGAATTTATTTAAAACTTACCGGCAAACTTATCGGTAGCATTGGTTACGTGCATGTTTACTCCGATAATCGCCGCGCAGAAATCGGATATTTGTTGGATACAGCCTTTCACGGAAAAGGTTTGATGCAGGAAGCAATTGCAACCGTGATTGATTTCGGATTTAATACGCTGAAATTACATTCAATTGAAGCAATTGTTCAGCACATGAACATTGCTTCGGCAAAATTGCTGGAAAAAAATAAATTCGTGAAAGAAGCGCACTTCACAGATTATGTTTTCCATAACGGAAAATATATTGATGCGGTCGTATATTCGCTCATTAATCCTCTGGAACAAAAAACATGGTTCACAAACAAATTGTAAACAGCACAATTGAAGATATTGATGTTATTTTCAAACTTTACGATTCCGCTATTGAGCATCAAAAAAAAGTTTTTCACAAACATTGGCAGGGTTTCGAGCGCGCGTTAATAGAAACGGAAATTGCGGAAAAGCGACAATGGAAAATTATCTCGGAAAACGAAATCGCTTGCATTTTTGCCGTTACCTATAACGATGCTGCTATATGGAAAGAACGCGATGCCTGCCCTTCTATTTATATTCACCGCATCGTTACGAATCCGAAATTCAGAGGTCAAGCGTTAGTGCGCGATATAGTTGATTGGGCGAAAGAATTTTGCAAAGCAAATGAAAAAAAATTCTTGAGAATGGATACATGGGCAGACAATCCGAAATTAATTGAGTATTACGCCGGTTTCGGATTCAATTACGTCGGCGTATCGCGACCGGAAAATTTGGAAGGTTTACCGAAACATTATAGCGGCAATCCTTTAGCATTGTTCGAGATTGAAATTAAATAGTTTAAAATAACTTCTTCTCCGGAAAAGTACAGTGATAACTATTGCGAAGTGTTTCAACACGGCTTCGAAATTGCCGGCGGTTATCACTGCACTTTTAAGGCAAGAATAATTATTGAAAGTCGTTTAAAGTTTTTTCCAAACTGTCAATCATATCGTCCGTAATATGCAAATGCGTCACAAAACGAACTGTATTAGGTCCGAAAAGAGCAGCGTTGATATTAAACTCTTTAAGTTTTTCCAAAAAAGAATTTCCGGTAAACGGTGCAACGACATCGAAAATAACAATATTGGTTTTTACGGAGCGAATATTTGTTACGTAAGTTAATTTTTCTAAAATATTGCCGATTCGTTTAGCGCGCCGGTTATCTTCTTTCAACCTTTCCGTATTGTTTTCGAGTGCGTAAATACCGGCAGCTGCCAAATATCCGGCTTGACGCATACCGCCGCCGAATGCTTTCCTGAAACGACGCGCGCGCGAAATAAATTCTTTTTTACCGAGCAACAATGAACCGACAGGCGCGCCCAAACCTTTTGATAAACAAATACTGATAGAATCGAAATTCCCCCCCCACGCTTCGGTTGTTTCATTCGTTTCGGCTAATGCGTTAAACAAACGCGCACCATCGAGGTGTAAAGATAAATTTTGTGTTTTGCATAAGTTTGTAATCGGTTTTACTTGTTCGAGTGTATAAAAATTCCCGCCTGCGTGATTAATTGTATTTTCCAAAACTACCAATCGCGTTCGCGGCAACCAATCGTAATGCGGTTTTATGGCAGCTTCAATCATCGTTTCGGTGATGATGCCATTCTCGCCGTGTAATAATTCCAAACTTACGCCGCTCAAAACCGAATATACGCCGACTTCCGATTTGTAAATATGACTTTTTACGTCACAAATAATTTCATCAAGCGGTTGCGTGTGCGTTTTTATGGCGAGCTGATTGGTCATTGTACCCGATGGACAAAATAACGATGCTTCCATCCCGAATTTTTCAGCCCCTAATTTTTCAAGCGCATTTATGGTCGGATCATCACCGAAAACATCGTCGCCTACTTCTGCCGTAAACATAGCTTCGAGCATTGGCGGTGTCGGTTTTGTAACGGTATCGGAAATTAAATTGATGAACATAATTTGAATTGTAAATTGAATTAAAAACGAATTTTTAAAATTTTTTCTGAAAAAATTTCCCAAAAATATAAACTTCTAAAATAAAAAACAAATAAAAAAAATTGCGTCGGAAAATATTTTACGACGCAATTTTTTTATTTCAAAATCGAAAAATTTATTTGCAAAAAAATAATTTATAAAATATTTTTCTAAATTATTTCTCGTACATCCGTAATTTTTCCGGTGAGTGCTACGGCGGCGGCGGTAAGCGGACTTACTAAAAGTGTGCGTGCGCCGGCACCTTGTCTGCCTTCAAAATTTCTGTTGGAAGTAGAAACGCAATACTCACCTGCCGGAATTTTATCTTCATTCATACCCAAACACGCAGAACAACCGGCTTGACGCAATTCAAATCCGGCGGCTTTAAATATGTCGTGCAAACCTTCCGCACGCGCTTGTTTTTCTACTTGTTGCGATCCCGGAACGATAAAAACACTTACGTTATCAGCTTTGTGTTTTCCTTTTACGGTTTGAGCCACCAAGCGCAAATCTTCTATACGCGAATTGGTACAACTACCGATAAAAACATTTTGAACCGATTTGCCCATGAGTACTTCACCAGGCACAAAACCCATATACGCCAACGATTTTTGAAAACTCAAACGTTCTAATTCGTTGATGTCTGTAAGTTCGGGAATATGTCCTCTCACACCGATACCCATACCCGGATTAGTACCGTAGGTAATCATGGGTTCAATGTCTTCTGCTTTTATTTCAAGTTCTAAATCGAATTTTGCATCTGCGTCAGTGTATAATTTACGCCATTCGATTAATTTTTCTTCTAATTTTTTTCCTTTCGGCGCGAATTTCCTGCCTTTTATGTAAGCAAAAGTCGTGTCATCGGGCGCAATAAATCCGCCACGCGCACCCATTTCTATGCTCATGTTACAGATCGTCATGCGCGCTTCCATTGACAATGCGCGAATAGTTGAACCGGCATATTCTACGAAATAACCCGTTGCTCCGCTTGCCGAAATTTTTGAGATAATGTGCAGAATAATATCTTTTGAAAGCACACCTTTTCCCAAAACGCCGTCCACGTTAATGCGCATCAGTTTCGGTTTTGTTTGCAATAAACATTGTGTTGCAAATACCATTTCCACTTCCGACGTACCGATACCGAAAGCGATAGCACCGAATGCGCCGTGCGTGGATGTGTGCGAATCTCCGCATACAATCGTCATACCGGGTTGAGTAATGCCGAGTTCGGGTCCGATTACATGAACAATGCCTTGATAAGGATGCCCCAATCCGTATAATTCTATTTTATTTTCGGCGCAGTTTTCAATCAATTTTTCCACCTGAAAGCGGGACAACATATCTTTTATCGGCAAATGCTGATTTACGGTAGGGATATTATGGTCGGCTGTTGCAACAATGCGTTTGGTGTTGAAAATTTTTATACCTCGTTTTTTCAATCCGTCGAATGCTTGCGGTGATGTAACTTCGTGTATAAAATGTTTATCAATAAACAGCGCACTCGGTCCGTCAGGGATTGTTTTTACGATGTGTTTCTCCCAAATTTTTTCAAAAAGTGTTTTAGGCATAAATTTTAGGTGGTTTTTTGTAGATACGCAATTTACTGCGTCTCATACGTGAGCGGAAAACTGTATGGTAATAATAGTGTGTGAGACGCGATTTGTCGCGTCTCACACACTATTAGGCTACTGCTGTTGCAAATTGTTCAGTCATCATTTGTTTTAGATGATATTCTTTTACTTCTTTTTCGCGGTCTGCGATTTCTATAAACGCATCGTACAAAGTATTCAAATCAAATCGTTCAACCGGAAAACCCAACAATTGCAAACGGTAACGCAATGCGGCGCGACCACTGCGCGCTGTCAGGATAATACTCGATTCACCTACTCCGACTTCTTTCGGATCAATAATTTCGTAGTTCGCACGATTTTTTATCACCCCGTCTTGATGTATACCGGACGAGTGTGAAAACGCATTGGCACCTACTATCGCTTTGTTCGGCTGAACAATCATATTCATTTTTTCGGATACCAATCGGCTTATCGGAAATAATTGTTGCGATTGAATATTTGTGTAAGCCCGCAGTTCGGCGTGCTGTTTTATCACCATTACAACTTCTTCGAGCGACGTATTTCCGGCGCGTTCGCCGATTCCGTTGATGGTGCATTCAATTTGCGTGGCACCGTTTTTTATGGCACTTATCGAATTGGCAGTTGCTAACCCTAAATCGTTGTGACAATGCGTAGAAATTACGGCTTTATCAATATTAGCAACATGATTAACCAAGTATTTTATTAACCGCCCGTATTGGTCCGGCAAGCAATATCCTGTCGTATCCGGAATGTTGACTACAGTAGCACCGGCTTTAATTACGGCTTCGACAACTTGTGCCAAAAATTTCGGATTACTGCGTCCGGCATCTTCACAAAAAAATTCAACATCTTCTACATATTTTTTGGCGTATTTAGTAGCTTCAATGGCGCGCTCAATAATTTTTTCGCGCGTAGTGTTGAATTTATTTTTTATGTGAAAATCACTTGTGCCGATACCTGTATGAATGCGCGGGTATTTGGCATATTTTATGGCACCGGCTGCAGCGTCAATATCTTTTTCAACGGAGCGACTGAGTGCGCAGACCGTCGCGTTTTTTATGAGACGAGAAATTTGTGTAACGGAATCGAAATCTCCAGGGCTGCTTATCGGAAAGCCTGCCTCAATAATATCAACACCCAACTCTTCGAGTGCTTTGGCGATTTCTAATTTTTCAGGCAAATTAAGTTTACAGCCCGGCACTTGTTCGCCGTCGCGCAGTGTAGTATCAAAAATATGAATCTTTTGCTTCATCATTATTATCCGGTATTTGGTTAAAAGATTTACCTAACGCATCAAGAAGATATAAAATTACGAAACCGGCTGAATCGAAACGGATATATTTTAAAAATACTTTACGGTGGGTAAACGCATTTTATATTTTTTAAAAAATTGATTACGTGATTATTATGAGATTTTTAATTACGACGTTGAGGAGTAATTTTTTTCTGAGTTCATTTTTATAAATTTTATATTTTTTAAACAAAACGATTGGGAACACTGTTCAAAAAATAATTAGTTTTGAACATCTCAGATGTTTAAGCTCAGTTTCTTGAAAAATAAAGAGGTGTTTTTCGGTTTAAAAAATTGTTGCCGGTAAAATTTCGCAGCATCAATAAAAATTTAAGATTATCGGTTTATTTTAACTGCAACAGTGTTTTATGTCAGAAAAAAACCATTTTATTACTTCACGGCTGAAACTACAATAAGAAAATGATACAAACGTCTTTGATATAGGAATGTATATTTTACTTTTTCAACCCGAATTAAATCACAGATTATTGTTCCTGAAAAAACAATAAGAAAGCTACTTAGAAATATTAAAAATGATGGATAAAAATGATTTTGAAAGACCGAAAGCACCATCGAACGGTTTCGGATCGTGGTGGCTTTATGGTTTAATAGCTTTGGTAATAATTGCCATTCAAATATGGAGTTTCGGTACTGTTGAGAAAAATCAATACAACAGTACGGATCTGGAAACCATGTTGCGCAATGATGATGTTGAACGCTTGGTTTTATACAATGATGAAACGTTGGACGTATACCTGAAACCCGATAAACTTAAATCGTGGGGTCTTACACCGAGTAAAATTCCGAATCGTGCGAACGGAACGATTCATTATCCGGGAAAGTATTTCAACGATTTTTGGACTAAGTTCTACGAAAAAAATCCGACCGTAGCCAAACCGCGTTTGGAATACGATACACGTCCGAATGTTTTACCGACTATTTTGAATTGGCTATTCCTCATCAGTATGTTTGGTTTACTTTGGTATTTCGTTATCCGAAGAGTGGGAGGCGGAGCAGGCGGACCAGGTTCGCAAATTTTCAATATCGGACGTTCGCGCGCCACTTTATTTGATCAAGCTACAAAAGTGAAAATTACTTTTGCCAATGTTGCCGGTTTAGACGAAGCCAAAGAAGAAGTGATGGAAGTAGTGGATTTCTTGAAAAATCCGAAAAAATATATGGCACTCGGCGGTAAAATTCCGAAAGGCGTTCTACTTGTAGGTCCTCCGGGAACAGGTAAAACACTTTTGGCAAAAGCAGTTGCCGGTGAAGCTGATGTACCATTCTTTTCTATTTCGGGTTCCGATTTTGTAGAAATGTTTGTTGGTGTAGGTGCCAGCCGGGTTCGAGACTTATTCCGTCAAGCACGCGAAAAAGCACCTTGTATTATTTTTATTGATGAAATTGATGCCATCGGACGTTCACGCGGCAAAGGTATGTTTCAAGGCGGTAACGACGAACGCGAAAATACTTTGAATCAATTGCTCGTAGAGATGGATGGTTTTCCGACCGATAAAGCGGTAATACTTATGGCTGCTACCAATCGCGCGGATGTTTTGGACAATGCTTTATTGCGTCCGGGACGTTTCGACCGGCAAATCGGTATTGATTTACCGGATTTGAAAGGACGTGAACAAATTTTCGACGTGCATTTGAAAGACATAAAAACGACGGAAGGTGTAAACTCTGCTGTTTTAGCGGAGATGACACCGGGCTTTGCCGGCGCGGATATTGCCAATATCTGTAACGAAGCCGCACTGATAGCGGCGCGCAGAAATAAAGCCGGTGTGGATATGGATGATTTCAATTATTCTTTGGATAAAATAATCGGCGGTCTGGAACGCAAAAGTAAAATTATTGCGCCCGAAGAAAAGAAAATCATCGCTTATCACGAAGCCGGTCACGCCGTTTGCGGTTGGTTCTTGGAACACGCGAGTCCGTTAGTAAAAGTCACGATAGTACCGCGCGGTATCGGAACACTCGGTTACGCACAGTATTTACCTAAAGACGAATACATCACGCGCACCGAAGCCTTGAACGATAGAATTTGTATGGCACTCGGCGGACGCGCTGCGGAAGAAGTGATTTTCGGAAAAGTTTCAACCGGTGCACAAAGCGATTTGGATACCATCACCCGCATTGCATACAGTATGGTAGCCGTTTATGGTATGAACAATAAAGTCGGAAACGTATCCTACTACGGTATGTCGCAAGAAGGTTACAATCGTCCTTACTCTGATGTGACTGCCTCTATTATGGACAAAGAAGTGCGTGAAATAATTGATGTTCAATTTATTCGCGCTAAACAATTGCTCACGGATAGAAAGTTTGAATTAGAAACGTTAGCACAACATTTGTTGGATAAAGAAGTGCTGTTGAAATCCGACGTAGAAAAACTCATCGGTATTAGACCGTTTTTCGAAAGCGATAGCGCGAAATTGGCGCATAGTGGTTTCGAGTCGCGCGCTTAAATAATTTGAAGAAGCTGAAAATTAAATAATTAAAAAACCGTATCGAGTAATGTTTATTCGATGCGGCTTTTTTTTGTGCTTCCAATTTGAGTTGGAGAAATTAGTTTTTCTTTGTGGGTTTGTTTTTATTTTAAGAAAAATGAAATATTATTTGGTGGTGATTTAAAATGTATGCTGTTAAAATAAGATCGAAACAGCCTTAAAAAGATAAAAAAAACACAATAGGACGAGCGAGCTTTGTGCGGTTATGTGCGAAATAACTATCCGAGTAAGCTGCCCTCATTGTGAGGGCACAAAAGCGAACAATAACGGCGTAAAAAAGAACGTAAATCAAAATTTTCTGTATCGTACTTGTTTTAAGTAATTTCAAAGCCGCTATACCTGTAAAGATATAACGTGCGTCTCGTAAAATCAATGGCGATGAACGGGCAGCGGCATACGCGATACGCAACGTGTTTTACGGACAAGTATCGTTTGCATCTTATCCGTTTTAAGAAAGCGGTTCAGCACGATTGCGGAACCCGTTGCGGTCGGGCATTTTAAAAAAGACAAATCGATGAGATGCGGACTTTCGTGAAATACCGTAAAGCCGGTAAACGTTGGCTATGGTACGCTTATGATACCGATTCGGGTAAAGTTTTTGCTTTTCATGTAGAGGTAAACGCAATGATTCTGCTTACAAAGAGTTATTTAAAAAGTTAAGTCATTTGGAAATAGACTTTTTTTATACGGATGAATGGAAGTCTTACAAAAAAAATATTGTCGACCAAATTTTTCTTTTTATCGAACATCATAACGCTTGTTGATTTTATAAAACCCAAAGTATACTCCTCTTTTTCTCAACGAACGATTGTAGCCAAACTCAAAGATATTCGTAACAACGATGTAGATTTACGTGGAAGAGTAGAATTTTTTGTAGCTTTGGGAGAACAAATTCCGCGTCAGCCTTTCTTTTTTTTACACGAATACAAACCTTTTTCGGTTTAACAAAATTTTAAATTCTCCCGACATAGATTTAATATTATTTCGGTTCCAATAAATCCAACATATTGCCGTACAAATCTTCAAAGACGGCGACAGTACCGTAGGATTCTTCAATGGGTTTTCTGACGAAATGAATACCTTTTGAAACCATTTCATTGTAATCGCACCAAAAGTCGTCGGTGTAAAGAAATAAAAACACGCGCCCGCCGGTTTGATCGCCGACCGATCTTTTTTGTGTTTCGCCATCCGCTTTCGTTAATAACAAACAACAGTTATTATCGGCACCACGAGGTTGTACCAATACCCAACGTTTTTTTTCGCTTAAAACCCTATCTTCTTTTAAAGTGAAATTGAGTTTTTGGGTGTAAAACTCAATTGCTTCATCGTAATCGTTCACGACCAAAGCGATGTGCGCAATGTACTGTTTCATAAAAATATTTTTTTGTACAGTTACTTCAAAATAAAAAACAATAAAAACAAGTTTAATTAATGCTTAAACTTACAAAAAAATGTAAATTTATCATATCAAATAGCCGGAAAATAAATATTTTCGTAAAATAAATTTATCTTTGGCGTATCAAACGTACTTTTAAAAATTGAAACGCTTCTAATTTCTTAACTTTTAAAGTGATTTATTCGCTATGAACACTGCGATATTAAAACAAATTCCGGTGGCAACACTGTTGATGGCTGTATTGGGTTTATCTTCATGCGGTCTTTTCAAAAATTCTAGAAAAGTGCCTTCGGATTACAGCACTAAATCCGTTTCTGCACAACAACTTATGATCAGTTATATTGATCAATACAGAACAATCGCGATGCAAGAACAAGCGCGTGCCGGTATTCCCGCGAGTATCACACTCGCTCAAGGATTATTGGAATCCGGTGCAGGACGTTCTGATTTGGCTATTCAAGCCAATAATCATTTCGGTATTAAATGTCCGGGTGGTTGGTCCGGACCGACTTACTTCAAAAAAGATGACGATAAAGATCCGTTCGGTGCTATCATTCCATCTTGTTTCAGAAAATACAATACGGCGCAAGAATCTTATTTGGGTCATACCGAATTTCTGCATGATCCGAAAAAATCGAATCGCTACGGGTCATTGTTTCAATTGCAACCGACTGATTACGAAGGTTGGGCTGCGGGACTAACGCGCGCCGGTTACTCAACGAATCCGGATTACGGCAGCCAATTAATTAAATTGGTTGATGATTATCAATTGCACCAATACGATTTGATGGTTTCCAACTCAAACCCAACTACCGTAAATAATAATTATCCGAACGGGAATATCAATAATAACAATAACGGCGGTTACAATCCGAACGGCAATAACAACAATAATAACAATAACGGCGGTTACAATCCGAACGGCAATAACAACAATAATAACAATAACGGCGGTTACAATCCTAACGGTAATTATCCGAATAATCCGTCAGCAAATACTAATCCGTCATCATCTCCAACTAATTTACAGCCGTATAACCCGAATTATCCGAATGGTTATCCGAATTACCCGAACAACGGCAACATCAACAGTAATAATAACGGTGGATATAACGGTAGTTTCCCACCGGTAAATTCTAATTTACCGGCTGACGGAAATAACAACAGTGTGCGATTTATTCGTTCTTTCGGCGGCTTAACGTTGGAACAAATTGCGGCGCGCAATGATTTGCGTTTGACCAGCATAATAGATTACAACGACGGCATGATAGATGCCACAAAACAATTGCCGGAAGGAACAATGATTTATACTCAGAAAAAACGCGGATTCAGTACAGACATTAAAACATACCGCATTCAACCCTGCGAAACGATGTTTGATGTAGCGCAAAAATTCGGAGTGGGTTTGAATAAATTATTGAGTAGAAATCATTTGATAGACGGTGAACAACCGCGTATCGGTTCAGAAATAAGTTTGCGCAGAGGTTGGTTCGAAAAAATAAATCGTCCGGCATTGCGCGATACGTTCGGTGAGTGGGTCAATTGCAGACAAGTTGAATATAATAATACAACAACTAATCCGATGAATACATCAAGATCCTCTAACCCGAATGATGGTGGTTTTGATGTAACACCTGCCGGTTCAGCATCATCGGTAAATAATTACCCTCAAACGCAACCGAATACTTATCCGCAAAATACAACACCGTCGCAACCGAATTATTATCCTTCATCGGAAATACCTGCGTCCGGTTCAAACGGATCGGTTTCTTATCCGACAACAACTTACCCTTCGGGTACGACAACATACCCTTCGAGTACGACAACATATCCTTCAGGTACGACAACATACCCTTCGAGTACGACAACATACCCTTCGAGTACGACAACATATCCTTCAGGTACGACAACGTATCCGAATGATAATTCTTCGTCTCCGACAACTACTTATCCGTCATCGTCACCGACATATCCGACTTACAAACCGAGTCCGAAACCGATACCGCCAACGCCGCCTGCCGGATTGCCGAAACCGATGCCTATTCCGGCAAGTAATTCGTATGTAGTGAAACCCGGTGAAACATTATGGCGTATTTCCAAACAATTCGGTACAACTGTTGACAGGTTAAGAGCCTTGAATAATTTGCCTGATAACGCGCTTAAAGTCGGGCAAACATTGATAATTAAATAAATTTTTAAGGAAATTAAACGTTGGACTTTAAACTTTGGAACTGATATAATTTCACTCCAAAGTCTAAAGTCCAACGTTCTCAATCCGATCTCTAAGGTACAAATTCCAAAGTCCTCAATTCAATTGACAATGAAAAAAATAGTTTTACTTGGTTTTTGTTTCGGCTTATTGTGCCACAATGCCGAAAGTCAAAGTAGTTTTGCATGGGGAGTGAAAGGCGGTTTAAGTATCGGAGAACAAAGCTGGAACGGTTCGGGTACTTACGATAATAGTTTACTGTTTAAATATCACGGTGCTGTTTTCATCGAAAATTTACCCGAAGATCCGACTTCAGTACTTTTTGCGCAATTAGGTTATCATGTTAGGGGAAGTGCTTTTCGTTACCGCACATCTTCCGGATATGATGTTAACGGTAATCCGGTTACTATTCCCGGTTTTACGCAAGAATTTCAATTCAATAATGTCGCTTTAATTATTGGTGCAAAGCGCAGAGGCGTTTTGGGTAATGAACACGCTTATTTTACTTTGGGTTTGCGCGGAGAATATACCGTGAGTTCGAATTTAGATTTTCCGCCGCAATACGTTAATTACGCTTACTCATCTCCCGTAAAGGATTTTGTCAATAAATTAAATTACGGCGTAAGTGTTGCAGGTGGTTATGAATTTCCGTTCAGTGAATTAATCGGTGGTTTTATTGAACTGAGTGTGCATCCCGACATTTCAAAACAATATTTTCGTCCGCCTTTTGTTGCTTATGATCCGTACCAACGCATTAATGTTGATGTACCCCAACAAGATATCAGAAATATATCCGTAGAACTTTCGGTTGGTTTTCGATTTATCAGAAAAGTTATTGACGCGCAATAATCTTAGGATTTACAATATTTAAATTTTGAATCCCGAAAATATTTTAAAAAATCATCGCTCAAAAAAATTTAAAAATCTGTAAATTTAAACCGTAAATCGTAAATCCAAAAATCCATGTCTCCCGATATTTCAGTAGTTATACCGTTATTAAATGAAGAAGAATCTTTGCCCGAGTTGGAGGCATGGATTGTGCGTGTAATGAACGAGAATAAATTTTCTTACGAGATTATATTTGTTGATGACGGCAGCAAAGACGGTTCGTGGCAAGTGATTGAAAATTTATCCAAAAATAACGATCATGTTCGCGGTATAAAATTCAGGCGCAATTACGGAAAATCCGCTGCCTTAAATACAGGTTTTGCCGATGCGCAGGGTAGGGTAGTGATAACGATGGATGCCGATTTACAAGATTCTCCGGACGAAATTCCGGATTTATATAAAATGATTGTGTCCGATGGTTTTGATATGGTGAGCGGTTGGAAACAAAAACGTTTTGATCCGCTCAGTAAAACCATTCCTACAAAAATATTTAATTGGGCAACACGCAAATTAAGCGGCATCAATAATCTGCATGATTTTAATTGCGGTCTGAAATCTTATAAACTCGATGTTGTAAAAAGTATTGAAGTTTACGGAGAAATGCACCGTTATATTCCGGTATTGGCAAAATGGTCGGGCTTTACGAAAATAGGGGAGAAGGTGGTGCAACACCGCGCCCGGAAATACGGCATCACCAAATTCGGTTGGGACAGATTCGTAAACGGATTATTGGATTTAATGTCTATTACTTTCGTCGGAAAATTCGGTCGCCAGCCCATGCACTTTTTCGGCACGATTGGTTTGTTGATGTTTTTTACCGGATTTGTTTCCGCGTTTATTGTCGGCGCTACAAAACTATATAATTTAGCGCACGATATTAAGGCTGTTCTGGTTACTGAAACACCGTATTTTTATATTGCTTTAACGACAATGATACTCGGTACAATGCTTTTTGTTACCGGTTTTTTAGCGGAAATGATTGCGCGCAATGCACCAAATCGGAACTTGTACGTGATTGAAAAGAAAGTTTGAAAACAATATCGGAAAATTTTCAGAAAAAACTTAGCCGGTAGCTTATTATGCGCCTACCTTGTGATTGTAGGTTTGCATCATAATTAAAAACGAATAAGAATTGTAATCGAAAGAATCTCTAAAGAATTGATGTGCGATTGAAACTCAAATTAACAGCAAAACCGAATGGAATAATTTCTGCAAACCAAGTGTATGCTTTACAAGCCGTAATTTAAAATGTATTGGAATAAGCCGAACCGGTTTTTTCGGATTTATTGCACGAACACGGTTACGAAGCACCAAGCTGAAAATTCAAACTTTCTACTTTCGATTTGTTGCGCGGCGAATTTCTGATGCACACCGAAACAAAAACTATTTCTTTTCCTACTGAAGATATTTTTAATAAGAGTTTTTTTTGAAACACTTTTTGAAAATTTTTATTACGCCGCATTATTCGCCGGATTCATTTCATTACTTGACAATTGGTCGTCGGTATTCACGAAAAATAAATTATATACCGAAATAAACGGTATTCGGAAAATAATTTATTGCTCTCAAAAAGAAAAAATTATTTTTTCGTTTTTATATTTAAAATTTTAAAAAAATATTACTTTTACGATTACGAACCGATTTTCTGAGCAAATGTTATTTCACAAACGAAAAATTCAAAATAAATGGCTTTAGACACTAACGACGTCGGGATGCAACGCGCTCTGAAAATTTTGTTCGCAATTATCGAAAGACCGAAGCATTACACGCGTCGAATATTTAAAGATTTTTATGGCACAGATGAATCGAGAATTAAAAAATATTTTGAAGAAATAAAAAATGCCGGCTTCGAATTAGATAAAGATGACAGAAGCAGATACTATTTAGTCCCGAATAAAATTTTCGAAGAACTTATTTCATTGCTCGTTTTCAGTCCGAAAGAAGAAAAAATGATCTTGGATGGTTTAAAATGCAACAACACACCTGACCGCGAGATCGAAAAAATAAAAGCCAAATTGCCGCGCCTCTATGATGTAACAAAATTTCACCACCTCATTAATCAAACAACTTTGACTGTGATGGATATGTTAGAGACAGCCAAACGCGAAGAAAAAGTAGTTATTCTGAAAAACTATCCATCCACGAGTAGTAATACCGTTAAAGACCGTTACGTCGAAGCCTTCCACATCGCTGCTGATGAAGATACTATTCAGGCTTACGAATTAGAAGATAAACAAGTTAAATCGTTTAACATTTCGCGCATTACGAAAATAGAAATAACTGAAACCGATTGGACTAAAACAGGCAGCCATAATATCGTCATCACCGATTGTTTTTGGATTCAGGATGAGACCGTTAAAGTGCGTTTTCGTATGAAACTCGGTGCTAACAATTATCTCATTCAAAAATATCCGAAAACGCGCGCACTCATAAAACCCGTACCCAACGAAAAAGATGCTTATGATTTTGAAGGTCGTGTAAACGTAAAATTTAAAGAACTGACGAATTTTATTCTCGGTCATCATCAAGACATTATAGAAATATTTGAACCGGAATCTTTGATTGAACATATCCAAAATCAAGGAAAATTAATTTGGGAGAAAAAATTTTGAAAATATTTCATCCAATAATAGGGGATAGGTCGCTATGTGACTTTTACGTAATCTTAGTTTTGCATCATAATTAAAAATAGAAATAAAAATTGTAATCTAAAGAGATTTTAACGAACACAATATGCGTTTGAAACTCAAACTCAATACTAAACCGAACGGAACAATTTCAGCGAATTACGCTTATGCACTGCAAGCCGTGATTTATAAAGTATTGGAACAAGCCGATCCGGTTTTTTCAGAATGGCTGCACAATAAAGGTTATGAAGTATCCGGCAGAAAGTTTAAGCTCTTTACTTTCGATTTATTGCGCGGCGAATTTCGGATGCACCGCGACACCAATACAATTTCATTTCCGACCGGCAACGTTGAGTGGTGCGTATCATTTTGCGTGGAAGAAACTTTAGAAAAATTTGTGATGGGCTTATTTCACCGCCAACGATTGCAAGTAGCCACGCCGGGCGGCAGAATTGATTTCGATGTGCAAAGCGTGGAAGTTTTAAAATCGCCTGAGTTTTCTGAGACGATGCGTTTTCGTGCCAAAATGCCGATATTTATTCAAGACCAACTCGAAGGCAGAACGCAAGCCACTTATCTGTCGCCTGAAGACAATAATTACAACACGCTTTTTTTCGGCAATTTGGAACGCAAATATCAAGCAGTTAAAGGTGAAATCTTCAAACATTCGGCATCTGATGCCGTATTAAAAATATTAAGCGCACCGAAATCAAGAAAATTTGATGTGATAAAAAAAGAATTGAACCGCCCCATCTCCATTCGCGGCTTTGAATATGATTTTGAAATCACCGTACCGGTAGAATTGTTGCAAATAGGTTATGATGCCGGTTTCGGCGGGAAAAATTCAAGCGGGTTCGGGTTTTGTGAGGTGTTGAGGTAAAAAAAGCCGAAAGAAAAATCTTTCGGCTGAAATCCCGAAGGGTACAATTAGAAATAGTAGTACCAACTACCAATAAAATAATATTTCAATTCCAAAACGGTTCGATTATAAATGATAAGTAGAATAATTTGGAAATAAAAGGTCTAAATGCTCAATATTCCGAGCAATAATAAGAAAAATTCAAAAAAAATTATGAAATCAATAAGTTTCAATTCCAAAATGGTTCGATTTTACTTATCTTTGCAGCAGAGTACGAGTCATCTTGGTTTCTCAAACGCGCTTCATGTGCTGGTTGCCAGTATTGGCACGGTACCAAGCCCATTCGTACTCTTTTTATTTTTTGTTAAGTCCTATAGCTTTAATTGTATCGAATTTATCAAATTCGTCGTAAATTTTTCCCCTTCCTTCATTGTCATACACATCGTAGATTTCTACAAATTTACTTTCCAAGGCTTTAAAAAAGCGTTTGTCTTCTTCTTTATTAATGTATCTGTTAATCACCCAAAGGAAATAATCAGCAATGCTCGATTCCGGATAATCTCTGCTTGGTACTATACGACACTTGAATTTTGTTTCAAGAAAAATTTTATTCTTCTGCTGCAACGCTTTTTCGAGTGCCATTACAAACCTTTCAGAAGTATTACTTTTCTTTCACTCAGAAAAAGCAGATACTCTGTATTGTCTTCGTAATCAATCCTGCCAAGCAATTTATTAAGCATATCGAAATAAAACTCGGCAGCATTGTTATTGTGTTTGCTGTGAAAAATTTCCGGTATCTTTCTTCCGATAACGACATAAAATTTTATATCGTCTTGCTCTCTCAAAAATTCAATAAATTTCAAACGCACATCACTGTGATCTTTCGAAGCGTGCAAAAACCAATTCGGTTTACACACAGAATGAATCGTATTGAACAAAGGATCATTCAGTATTTTTTTTTGAAAGTCTTTAATTTTTTGCATCATCGCCCTTCTGTCTTCTATAACAACCATGCCCAACATTAATACAGGTTCAAAGGTAGGTTCAGTCCACAAAGGTCTTTTGCCTTTGGCGTAAAAATTTGGATCGCCGGATTCATCAATAAAGATGTAAAGTTTTTTACTCATAAAATGTTCCTAAAATTATTACCAATAATATAATTGACATAAAATAATGCAAATGTATTTTTTTTATAATTACTTTGCAACACAAATAAAAAATTTGTTTAAAAAAGTTTTTAAAAATAAAGTAACATGATAAAAGAGCTTATCCAATTCACTGAATCCATTTCCGATCTGAAAAATATCGGAATAAAACCTAAAGAGGGATTGTACATTATGCTTACATTAACGAAAACCGAAGGGCATATTACAATAGATGAGAATAAGTACGTAGCAGAAGTTTATTCAAAGAAAACAGGCGTTGGCGAATCAGCTTTCTTAAAAAAATGTGCTGAAATTGTTCAAAATACTTGGATGGTGGACACTAACAAATGTTTTGACCTTCCTTTGAAAGCTATACATTCTTGTTCTCCATATTGTCTTGCTTTTAAAAGAGAACATTTAGATACAGCACCAACTGAAATTATTGAAAAAAGAACTAAAGTTTTTGAGGAAAAATTTATTAATAGTTTTATTACCGAACTCAAAGAAAAAGAAAATAATAATTTTGATCCTAAATTGGTTATTGAAAAAAAAATAGAAAACTGCAAAAATGAAACAGCACCTAAAAAGGCTCAGGAGTTTAAAAAATCACTATTGGAAGTGGGTAAAAAATTTAAAAACAATGAAACCGGAAAGAAATCTCAAATCTATGACCGATTAAATACTTACTTCGAAAAAGCTTTTAAATTACTCATTGAACCCGAAATTAGCAATTCAAATGACTATTTAATGAACGCCTTTCAACCGGCTTCGGTTACTCAAGGAAGTGAAAAAGGGAAACTTGAAGTTTTCAAAAATGCTCTAAATTCTAAAGAAAAATTAAATAATTTTCTACAGTCTATTGACGAATATGGTGATTTGATAGACTCTGATTACATTGTCATTTTTCTTGACGAACCAATGAGTAAAATCAATGATGCTCACAAACAATATTTGAAAGACAAATTGTTTAATACAGACGAATACAATCACATTAAAAAAAATGAAGCGGATGAAATCACTGAAATCTATGGTACAAGTGATTTTTTCAATGGCTACCCTACAAAAAAAATATTTTTATCTCATAAAACGGCAACTTTTAATGTATCAAATAGAATTTCTTCAAAAGATGCTCAAGAATTATTCGATTTTAAAAGTGTAATGAGTAGAAAAATTTTGCCTAACCCACTTCCTATTTTTATTTATGATGAGGAAAAAGTTATTGCATTACCTCTGTTGAAACAAAACGCAATTTTGGAACCTGAAAAAAGAATTGGTTATCAAGAAATTTTAAAAGATATTCAAAATAGTATTAATAGAGAAGCCGGCAATTATTATCTCCTTAATTATAACGGGGGTGAAGTTAAAGATTTCGATTTTGTTAGTCGTTTTGAATATGATTTAAAAAACGATAAAGGTGAAATTGAATCTTGGATTGTTGAACCTCTTTTCAGCAAACATTTTCAACCAATATTAAATAATATTTTTGAAGTGCAGAGTAAATTACTACCTGCAATGTTTAATAACTATTTAGTTGTGAATACTAAATTAAAAACTCAACAATTTAAATATTTTGACGAATTAGATCCGGAATATTGTGAAACGCCTAATACATATCTCTTGGTAATGAAATACCGAAAAGGGTTTTATGATTTTATCTATAAGTCTCAAAGAAAAAGTATAACTCAAAAAGGATTTGAAGAAATTATGCTTACGTTAATAGTAGATGATATTAAACGTGACAAATTTGAGCAAGGATATAATTCAAAAAAAAGAAATATTTTAGAAAAACTAAATATTTTATTTAGTCTTCATTCAAAATTTCAACCATTCATTAAAAACGATTTATTCATGGCAAATCAAACTGTTAAACTTCGCGAGTTTGTATCAAAACTTGCAACCGGTGAAGGAATAATAGAGACAGATGACCAATTCGCATTTACTGCCGGACAGGTCATTGCTTACCTCTATTTTAAAAGTAAATCTACTGACCGAAGTTACTCTCGATTAGAAAGATTCTTGAATCAATCTGATTCCGAAAAATTCAATGAAGCTGTTTATGACCTTTTCATGCGATATAAACATGAAAAATTTTCAAAAAAATTCAGGCTTCCTTTTTCAGAAGTAACAGGCTACACAAAAATCCAACAAATGAGGAAATTAATGCCACTAATCTTATCAGGGTTTTTCTCTCCCAATTTATTATGGGCTGACAAAAACTCTGAACCGGATGTAGCTAATTCAGAAGAGGAAATTAAAGGAGAGTAAATTAAATCAATTTTTAAAATTAAAAACTTTTAAAACTATGTCTATTTCTTTTAACAATCGCGTTTTTGGATGTGTAATTATCAAATCTTTAAACTCAAATTATAACGCCGATTTTACGCATCAACCGCGTACATTACCAGACGGTACTGTATATGCTACTGATAAAACATTAAAATATTCTGTTCGTAATTTTTTTAAAAAAGTATATCCGAATGACAAAATACTTTATTTCAAAAATTTTAGTGAAGAAATGCAACCGCGAACTCTGGATGAAACTTATGAAAAAATTTTCGGAGAATTTCCAAAGGGAAAAGAAGTAGATATTCGTAAAACAGCGGGTAAAAATTTGCTTTCATGCCTCGATGTTCGATTGTTCGGAGGTACTTATGCAGGATTAAAAACTAACCTCTCAATTCATGGTACAACACAAATCACACATGGCGTGAATCGTTTTCCTAACAATATGATTTATACAGAGCAAATCATGTCACCATTCAGAAATCCGAGTGACAAAAATCAAAATTCAACAATGACCACACTCGGTTCTCAATCAAAATTACAAGAAGGTCATTATGTACACCATTTTTCAATAAACCCACAAAATATTTCAGAGTTGGTAACACTTTGCGGCGGTACTTCACTCGGTGAGGATGATATAAAAAAACTGAAAGAAGGTTTGACTCGCGGTGTAACGCTTTATGATTCTTCTGCCAAAGCTGGAACGGAAAACGAATTAATGCTTTGGGTACAACTCAAGGAAGGTTCTATGTTGGTTTTGCCTTCTTTCGTTAATTTAATTGAAATTAAAGACGATGAAAAGCGTACAATTGATTTGAGCAAAGTCAGTGAAATTTTAAAACAAGAACACGTAAAAATAGATATTGAAAAAATAGAATTGTACTACGACAAATCTATAACCACTATTGTAGGCGCACCAGATAATGCAACTGTTCAACCCATTAATGCTTAATCATTATGTCACAACGATTAATTTCTTTTGATTTAAAAGCTGACTTTGGTTGTATGAAAAAACCGGATGTTAATGACGGTTTGATGCTGACATTTAATATGTTGCACAAACCGGCATTACTCGGCATCCTCGGTGCAATTGTTGGTTTGAAGGGATACTCTAAACACAAAGAATTTCCGGAATACTATAAAGTTTTCAAAGATTTGAAAATCGGGATAGAACCGCTTTTGCACGACAAAGGTAATTTTACGAAAACAGTAATTCGATATACAAATACTGTCGGATATGCCAATAAAAATGAGCAAGGTGGCGGTACAACTCAAATAATAGACGAACAAACTTTGATTGCACCCGCTTATCGTTGTTATCTTCTTTTGAATACAGATGATGAAAAACAGCTTGAACTCTATGAACGTATTAGAAAGAGTGAGGCGGTATATTTACCTTATATCGGTAAAAACGAATGTGCGACTTGGTTTTGGACTGATGAAGATTTAGGGTATGGTTTTAAGGAGTATGATGAGGCTAAAGGTTTTACACCAAGCACTACATTTAAAATTGATTCGCTTTTTATACGTGATTATCCATTGAAGGATAATCGTTTAAAACCTAAATTTTCACCAATTTCGAGAAGTGTACTTAATCAATCTTCATTTGCTTATTTTGAAAGACTGCCATTACGTTTTGACGAAAATCTGTTTCAATATGAATTAGCAGAATTTGCGTATTCTGATTGGGTTTTTCAATCAGATAGCATAGCCGAAAATTTGTTTGAAATTAAAAAGAGTACTTTTTCTAAAATTATTCAACTTTTTTAATTTTTATGATAACTCTACAAGAATTATCAGAAAGAACGAGCTTTCGTGTCGAAACAATTTTGTTTCGACACGAAAGATACTTAGCGCATTTACCGCATTTCCCAAATGACTCAAATAAGAAAAGCGAAACATTAGCTGAACACACCGATTTAGTTTTAAACTTTTTTTTAGAATTGTGTATGAGCAATCACCTTGAGCCTGTAATTGACAAAATAATTCATCAACTTACAGATTCAGTAAATGCACAAGACAAAGATAAATGTAACAACTACCTCAAGGCATTTTTTTTTGATGCAGTCTCTTTTCATGATTTCGGGAAAACAAATGAAAATTTTCAGGTAGCACGAATGAAAAACACTCAATATTTTTCGTCGGTTTCAACAATTATTAAACCTGAACATGGACATTCGGAGTTAGGTGCTTTTTTATTTATCGTGTACTATCTTGAAAAGATAAATCAAGATTCGTTTGAAAAGGAAGAGAGTCAAACGATGCTTTCAACATTTACTTTGATTATCGCCAACTCAATAATTTTACACCATCAAAGTTCGATTTATAAAACACCACAAGACAAAATAAAGGGAAGTATATTTTTAAAGAATTTAGATTTTTTAAAAAGTTACCAAAATATATACCGGTTTAAATATGCTGACATAAGCTATTCGTATTTTGAAAATTTGGATACAATTTTCGATACTTTTTTTGAAAACAAGAAAATTGCTTTTTATACATTCTCACTACTTAGACTTAATTTTTCTCTTTTGACTGCCTCTGATTATTTGGCTACTTCAAGCTATATGAATAATCTTCAAATCAAAAAATTAGAATTAGGTATTATTAATACGGAGTTGAGAAAAACTATAATTAATAACGTCAAAACTACAAAAGCATACAATCAAAAAGCATTTCTAAAAGCGGAAGAGTTGAGCACAAGTCTAATAGAAGAAATACCAACGAAAAGAAGCAACGAAAATTTGAATAAATTACGTGAACGCATGGCAGCAGAAGCTATTGTTCAAGTACGTAAACATGCACAGCAAAGACTTTTTTATTTAGAAGCACCAACAGGAGGTGGTAAAACAAATATTTCAATGTTGGTAGCTTCGGAACTTTTAGATAAAAATCCGGAACTCAATAAAATTTTTTACGTTTTTCCGTTTACAACGCTTATTACTCAAACGAATAAATCTATTTTAGAAACTTATGGGCTTACTTCAAATGAAGTAGCATTGATGAACTCAAAAGCAGGATTTCAAACAAAAGAATTTACAGATGAAGAAAAACAGGATGGACTATACAGCAACAATAAAACCAACCATTTGAACAACCTTTTTGCTTTCTATCCTATTTGTCTATTGACACATATCCGATTCTTTGATATACTGAAATCAAATGAAAAAGAAACTATTTATTTGATGCACCGTTTGGCAAACTCAATTGTAATCATTGATGAGTTACAATCATATAATCCTTTACATTGGGATAAAATGTTGTATTTTATTACTCATTATGCAGAATCTCTAAATATTCGATTCGTATTAATGTCGGCAACACTTCCCAAAATTGATAAATTAAATATCCCTTTAGTAAACAGACAAAATTTTGTTGAATTATTACCCGAATCGTCGCGTTTTTTTACCAATCCGAATTTTTCAGAACGTGTTCAATTCAATTTTGATCTTTTAGAACAAAAAGACTTTAACTTAGATAAATTAGCGGAATTGGTTATTGAAGAATCTAAAAACCGCCAACAAACAATTGGTATTAAAACAATTGTTGAATTTATATTTAAGAAATCAGCGTCATTATTTAAAGAGACAATTGAAAGTAAGACCGATTATTTCGACAAAATTTTTATCTTGTCGGGAACAATATTAGAATCGAGAAGGCGAGAGATTATAAATTATCTGAAAAATGAAAATTATAATGATAAACGCATCCTTTTAATTACAACGCAGGTAGTAGAAGCCGGAGTTGATATTGATATGGATTTAGGATTCAAAAATGTTTCATTAATAGATAGCGATGAACAATTGGCAGGTCGAGTTAATCGCAATGTTTTAAAGCCAACTTGCGAAGTATTTCTTTTTAAAATTAATGAATCGAATATTTTGTACAAAAAAGATTTACGTTATCAAGTTACAAGAGATAGCATCACAATTGATGAACATAAAAATATTTTAAAAACTAAGGATTTCAACCTTTTATATGATAAAGTTTTATCCGGAATTGATAAATTGAATGCCGATTCAAGATTTGAAAATTTCAATAGCAAGTATTTACCAAATATTGAAAAATTAGATTATTTGGAAGTTCATAATCAATTCAAATTAATAGAACAAGAAAATGTTTCTATTTTTGTACCTATTGATATACCCGTTCTCATTAAAGGTGAAAAGCACAAGCCTGATAAACCCGATTATGAAAACATTTTTTCAAAATCAGAACTTAAGTTTTTAGAAAAAGCGAAAATATATTATGAAGGAGATAAGGCAGTCAACGGAGCGAATGTATGGAATTTGTATAGAGATTTAATTCAAAATAGAAAACCTGACTTTACAGAGCAAATAGTTGGCATAAAGACGATTCAAGGAATTCTATCTAAATTTACTTTTTCAATTTTTTATAATGAGCAGGTAGAGCGTAAGTTTACTCAGTTTAGAGATGTAGAAATCGATTTTCCTAAATATTGGTATTTGCAGCATTATCATCAAATATATGATTACGAAACAGGGATCATAGATAGTCAATTCGAAAGTTTTGACACTCAAATTTTATAACATTTTAAGGATATAATTAGTGAAACCAATCACCGCCACCCTTATTAACATCTACCATGTTTGCCACCGCGAATTATGGCTTCATGCCAACGGCATACAAATGGAATACACTTCCGATTTGGTAACGGAAGGTAAACTCATCGGCGAATCGAGTTATCCGCAACGCAATGAACGCTATACCGAATTAGAATTAGACGGCATCAAAATTGATTTTTATGATGCGAAGGAACGCATCGTGCATGAAATAAAAAAATCCGATAAAATCGAAGAAGCGCATTGCGCTCAGGTGAAATACTATTTGTATGTTTTGGAGCGCAACGGTATTGCCGGCGTTACAGGTATTCTGGAATATCCGAAACAACGACACACTCAAGTCGTAGAACTCACAGACATGGACCGACAACAAATTCCTGTTTGGGAAGCGGATATTAAACGCATCATCCAAAGCGAAGTTTGCCCGCGCGTTATTGATAAACCGGTTTGTAAAAATTGCTCTTATTTCGACTTTTGTTATGTTGCTGAATGAAATGAGAGACTTAAACAAAATCGGCTTTTTTTCATGCAGTCAAGTTGTAAATTTTTAGAGATACATTTTCAAAAGCGTAAAGCCCGAACAAAACCTGTTTGAGCGGAGCGAGTTTTTTTGTTCTTGACTTTTTTTGTTACTTTTTTGTGTCAAGACAAAAAAGGAAATACAACAGGGCGATAAATATGATTTGCAATTCATGATCTTACTTTATTTTGTTTTGATACAATAGAAAGTAATAAAGAAAAAATCAAATCACAAAAACTCGCTCCGCTCAAACAGTTTCTGACGGCTCGGCTTTTTTTCATGCAGTCAAGTTGTAAATTTTTAGAGATACATTTTCAAAAGCGTAAAGCCCGAACAAAACCTGTTTGAGCGGAGC
>JBBRQS010000008.1:0-162403 GCA_038226035.1 Chitinophagales bacterium
AAATAATTTTGAAATAATTTTGAAATAATTTTGAAATAATTTTGAAATAATTTTGAAATAATTTTGAAATAATTTTGAAATAATTTTGAAATAAAAAAATAATTTTAAAATAATGAACAAATAATTTTAAAATTTTTTGTTTTTAAAAATTAATTGTTTTAACTTTGTGGTGTCAAATAAAGTAAACAAGAAAACTATTTTTTAAAACGACGTTTTAATTATTAGAATCTTTTCAATCACAACTAAAAAAAATATGCCATGATTCGTGAAGACAGAATTGAACTCAATAAACGTTTCGTGAAAGTTTTTAAAATGCTTCAGGATAAAAGCACGATTATTAAAAACGACAGAAACGGTAGAGGTATAGGCGATGTTGCCGAAAAAGTTTTGGGTAACGGTACTTACGGACACATTATTCGGGCTTACCTCGACGACGATAACAAGCGCGTAATTGATTATAATCAAGCGCGTACTTTTTGTCGCGCTTACAGTATCAACGAAGCGTACATAATTGACGGCATCGGTTCACCTTTTGATACCGATAAACCCGAAGGCGCATTAATGGATATGTATATTTCAGGCGAAATAAAAAGCGGGAATATACTTTTTACTTCCGTTGAAGCTTTTGCGGGTGCAACTGCCGGTTTGGATAGTTTTGCGCGGGAAACCAACACGAATTTTTCGCTGCCGGGTATTTCCGGCGGTAATTTAGTCGCTTTTCCGATCAACGGCAATTCTATGGAACCGGTTATAAATAATCATGATATTGTTGTGTGCCGCGAGGTGAACAGTATTCAGGAGATTCGTGAAAACGATATTTGCGCCGTTCGCAGCAACGGTTCGGTTTGGGTAAAATATATTCAACCCGTAAAAAACAAAAACGGACGCGTTGTACAACTCAAATTGGTATCTGCTAATTATCTGGAACATGATCCGTTCGTGGAAGAAGTCAACGAGAATACGCGCTTATATAAAGTGATTCGCCGTATCAGCCAGTTTTAGAAATACTATAAAAAATATTAAAGACATAGAGTTTTCTTGTTGATTAGAATTCTGCTGTTTTTTTGATGCTGCGTTCCGGTATGTTTATCATATCGGGACGTTTTTTTTATAAAGAAAAATATTTCAGCGAAATTTCGCTGAAATATTTTCAATAAACTTTTTTTCGCCTTAAATTTGCAAACCGGTTTGAAAAATAAAAAACACCGCGTAATTTCAAGCGAAAATAAATCAGAAATCAGAAATATTTATGAAAATATTGGTGTGTGTGAGTAAAACGCCCGAAACAACGGCAAAAATTTCTTTTAACTCCGAAAATACCGAATTCAGTGCTGCCGGCGTAACTTTTATTATGAACCCTTACGACGAATGGTATGCACTCGTGCGCGCGCTCGAATTGGCAAAAGCAACAAGCGGAACGGTGACACTTATTTCTGTCGGCGGTATAGATGTTGAACCCGTGATGCGCAAAGGTTTGGCACTCGATGCCAATGATGGCGTACGTATTGATGCGCAACCGGTGAGTTCTATGTTTACGGCATTTCAAATTGCGGAATATGCTTTGTCGCAAAAATACGATATTATTTTTACGGGAAAAGAAACGATCGACTACAACGGCTCCGAAGTCGGTGCCATGATTGCGGAATACATGAACGTTCCGTTTATTTCTTACGCAACTAAATTGGAAATATCCGGTAATACGGCAATGCTCGAACGCGACATCGAAGGTGGCGCGGAAGAGTTGGAAGTGGATTTACCGTTTGTAGTGAGTGCGGCGAAAGGAATGGCGGAACAACGCATCGCAAGTATGATGGGTATTATGAAAGCAAAATCGAAACCGATACAGGTATTGGCACCGCAGCCGTTTAATAATCCGGTACATGTTGACCGGTTTATATTACCGAAAACTAAAGCCGGTGTAAAATATGTTGCGGCAGATAATATGGACGAACTCGTGCGTTTGTTGCATGAAGAAGCGAAAGTAATATAGATTTCGGGTTTTGAGTTTTGGATTTTTTCCAAATTGAGTCAAAAAATCTAAAACCCAAACCCAAAATCGAAGAAATACAAAATCTAAGAAATCTAAAATCTAAAATCTAAAATTTATGTCAGTATTAATATATGCAGAAAGCCATAAAGGGCATTTTAGAAAAGCGGCGTTGGAAGCCGTGACTTACGGCAAAAAAGTTGCCGATTTATTGGGCGTTGAATGTGCCGCCTTGACGCTCGGGAAAGTCGAAAACGCCGGCGACTTAGGCGAATACGGTGCTGCAAAAGTTTTTAACGTAGAAAGCGTCGGCGATTTTGATTCACAAACTTATACGCTTGCGATTATCTCTATCGCGCAATTTACCGGTGCAAACGTTATTGTCATGAGCAATACAGCAACCGGAAAATCGCTTGCCGGACGTGTGGCAGTGCGTATGAATGCAGGTTTAGTATCCGGTGCAACCGCTTTACCTACAATGGATGGTGGCGTGTTTAAAGTTAAAAAATCCGTTTTTTCCGGAAAAGCTGTTGCCGATTACGAAATAACGTCAGCAAATAAAGTCATCAGCGTTACCGGTAATGCCATTGTACCCGAAAAATCCGGCGCAGCCGCAGTCGCAGTTCAACCTTTGAATATAGAAGTACCGGCTTCGCGCGTTCGCGTAAAATCGATAAAAACAAGTGAAGGTATTGTCCCGTTACCGGAAGCCGAATTGGTGGTATCTGCCGGTCGCGGTATGAAAGATCCCGCAAATTGGGGTATCATCGAAGATTTGGCGACGGCTTTAGGTGCAACAACGGCGTGCAGCCGTCCGGTAGCCGATGCACATTGGCGACCGCATTACGAACACGTCGGACAAACCGGCGTTGCTATTCGTCCGAATTTATATATTGCTGCAGGTATCAGCGGTGCTATTCAACATTTGGCAGGCGTGAATAACAGTAAAGTTATCGTCGTGATTAACAGCGATCCGGAAGCACCTTTTTTCAAAGCGGCGGATTACGGCGTCGTCGGCGACTTGTTTCAAATTATACCGAAACTGACCGAAGCCGTGAAGAAATATAAATCGGCGTAAATTTTTCGGTAATAAAAAAAGCCTCAACATACACAGTTTGTGCATTGAGGCTTTTTTTATTGCCGAAAAATTTATCTGTCCAAAATCAATTCCTTTAATTTCCTCAAAAACAAAAACAATTTGGATTAAATCTTGAAAATCGGAAGCATCGAATTTGTGACTGACGTAATATTGTTTGACATGTAATGCCGTAAAATTCAAGATACTCTCGACCAACCACACACCGCGTACCGGTTTTTATCTGCATTAAAATGTTGAGCAACTAGCAAAGCAGCCGACATTTACGCTTTTGGTGCCGAAATTTTCTTTTTACCGTGCATTTGTTGGGCAATTTTTACTGCTTCGTAAGCACTGACGATACCTCCGGTTCTGCTGAGCGTACTGAACGGTACTAATTCATCGGTCCCGGGTTTTTTAACTTTAAAATCTTGTTTTATCACGCTTTTTTCGATACATTCTTTCACTTGTTCGGCAGTGAGTTCGGGAAAGTACGACCGTAACAAAGCCGCAACACCCGCCGTCACCGGTGATGCCATGGAAGTGCCGGACAAATCGCGGTATTTATTGCCTGGAACAGTAGATTTAATATCCACACCCGGAGAAAAAACATCAACGATTTTATCGCCGTAATTAGAAAAAGCAGCCACTTCGTCTTCGCCTTTTTGCCACGACAATGCACCGACTTCGATCCAAGTCGATGCTGTTTTTTTGCCGAAACAACCCGTATTTTCAAATTTAGCGTTCGGATAATTATTGCTGAAACCGTTGGTGTTCACACCTTCATTGCCGGCAGCGTGTACCAGCAATACATCGTGGTCGCGTGCATATTTTACGGCGCGATCAACGGTAGCTTTATCCCATGATTGTCCTTTACCGAAACTCATATTTATAACCGAAGCACCGTTGTCTACGGCATAAATAATGGCGTTGGCTACATCTTTATCCCGCTCATCGCCATCCGGAACGCAGCGCACGGACATAATGCGCACATTATCCGCAACACCTTTAATGCCCAAATTATTGTCTCTGACCGCACCGATGATACCCGCAACGTGTGTACCGTGCAAAGGGTCGGGTCCGGTACAATCGGCGTTGCCGTAAATATGTTCTTTACTATCGGCATAATTATCTTTTACGATTAATTTGCGCGAATCGTAATCGGGGTTGAGTTGGTATTTTACTTTAGACTCAAAATGATCGGCTTCTTCCTGAATTTGTCCCATCAAATTTTCTTTTACGGTTTTAATGCTCGATACATCTTGTCCGGAAGAAATTAAACGCAACATCAAGTTTTTACCCACAGTCACCATTTGATCGTTCCCGTCTTTTATCGAATCTAAATTTTCTTTTGTTATCGCTTTATTACCCAATTTGGCGGACAGTGCATCCAACGCATTCATAATAATGGTGCGCGTACTTTCTACCTGTCCCAAACTTTCTTGCGCTTCCGACAGTTCGTTTTGTATTTCGGTTTTCAATTTGGAATATTTTTTATACTCAACCAAATCTTTGCCTGTAAGTTTTGCAGAATCGGCATTGGCATATTTAGTGCGCAATGACGCATAAACACGCGTTTTTTCTAAAGTTTCATGATTAACGTTTTTACCGTCTTTACCGCCAATAAAATTCCAACCATGCACATCATCAATAAAACCGTTACCGTCATCGTCAATACCATTTCCGGGAATTTCTTTCGGATTTGTCCAAATAATAGCTTTCAAATCTTCATGATTGACATCAACACCGCCATCAATAACTGCCACTATTACGGTTTGACTTTTTTTATTTTTAAGTAACTCGTTGTAAACGCGATCGGAACTTACTCCGTTAACGTTGTTTTCTTTCGGGTCCAGATTGAACCAATTGTCGGGGGCTTTAGTTTGCGCGGACATACATACAAATGCTGCCGGTAAAATAATCGCTAACAGAAAAGGAATACGCATTGAAAAAAAATGTTTTATTGAGTAATGAGTAATGAACCGTGCAAAGATAATAAAAAAGTTAGCAGTTATTAGATAGAAGTTGTAAGTTAGAAGTCAGGGTGAGCAATTAGAATTGTTGTATTCCAAAATCCAAAATCCGAAAATCTTTTATTCTACTTCAATTAATAACGCGCCTTTTTCTACGGGTTTTCCGATAACTCCGTGAATTGCTT
Source organism: Chitinophagales bacterium (assembly GCA_038226035.1). Classification (GTDB taxonomy): domain Bacteria; phylum Bacteroidota; class Bacteroidia; order Chitinophagales; family Saprospiraceae; genus JAAFJT01. The sequence continues at coordinate 5,221 of JBBRQS010000008.1, forward strand.
TTATAACACCGTCGCCACCTGCTTTAATAATATTTTCCATTTTCATGGCTTCCAAAATCAAAACTTTATCTCCTTTTTTTATAGATTGACCGACCTCGACTAAAATACCCAACACTAAACCGGGCATTGGTGCTTTTATATCGCCGGCGTGTTGCGTACCGACGATTTTCATACCTAATTTATCAATGAGCCGATCGTATTTATCGGATACTTTTACGGTGTAAGTATTGCCGTTGACACGAATTATTGTATTTTTTCCGGAGACATCGTGGTTTATCAGTTCGATATGAAAGGATTTATTGTTGTTCAACACGTGAAACGCCGAATCGGTTATGCTTTTAATATCCAATGAGAGTGCATCTTCGGGTGAAACATCGAAAATACGTTCATTGACAATTATCTTAAACGGTGGTTGCATAGTTGAATTATGTCGAAAAAAGAAACAAATATACGACGCGCCTTTTTGTTTGCAATAAACGTTTGCCAAATCAGTATAAATAAATGTTTTACGGATTCTTTTTTTTCAACAAAAAATAATTATTCCCGTTAATAAATAAATTCCGACATTTGTCCGAGAAAAAATCCAAAAAAATTAACGTACAATTATGCACCCGTCTGAGTCCGTTTTCGAGCATGAACGATTATTTTTAGCCGCTTTGGAAAGTAATTTTTCGAGCGCATATAATTTCAAGAGTACCGACACTTTCCAACAAGTTTTGCAAGAACGTTTTGCGCAATTCAAGATTGAAGTTCGAAAAACGGTTTTAGCATTACACCGCACTGATCGTCCGGCGTATTTAGATGAAATTGCGTCCGAAATAAAACATGCTATCGAAGAGTTTGAAATTCATACTTTAAATAATTTTACGCACATCCAACATCGGTACGCGCACGAAGCGTTGCATTACGTCATCGAACAACAACACCGGTACGTAAAAAATAAAAATCCGTCAGACGTACCAACTCACAGCACCCCTACTCTACTTTCATTTTATTATCGCGAGCCGGATACGGATGCTTTGGCTTTTATTTATAAACATTTGAATGAAGTCATTAATTTCATGGACACCGAAAAAACGGGTTTGTCCGAATTTATCGAAATTTTTATTGCCGAAAATCTTTCTCTGCTTTCCGGCGATAAACAAATCCGTTGCAATTGCCAAACCACTGAAGCGGCGTATATTTTTCGGCGCATGCAAAGTTTGTTCGATGAATTGACGTTTTCAAATATCGGTAAATCCGGTTGTTTTTATTCGCGTAACGGCGTTTTACTTACTACTTCCAATTTAAGACAAAGCAGCAAAACTTTACCTAAAAGTAAAGAAGCGATTGATGCGGTAATGAGGAAAATAATTATCGAATAAATTATGGATTTTAAAAGAAATAAAAGCCCGTATTGCCAGCTAAATAGTTGAATAAAAATAAACGGTTTTAAAACGTTTTTGAGAAATCCGTGTAAATTTGTCTTACTACTTATCATGAATATTATTGTTCAATTTGTTATTTTTTCTGTGAACAATTAATACAATTTTTTCTGTTTAAAAATAAATTCAACATTCTCTCTTCATCATTTATCAATACTGCATTACCTTTGCACATGGTAAAGATAAAAACGATATCCGATAAATTTTTAGGTGAAGCCCTTACCTACGATGACGTTCTGCTTGTTCCTGCTTTCTCGCAAATACTGCCGCGCGAAGTGAATATTTCCACCCAACTTACCCGCGATTTGCGATTAAATGCGCCGCTCGTTTCCGCAGCCATGGATACGGTGACGGAAAAAGCACTGGCCATCTCAATTGCGCGACAAGGCGGTATCGGCATTATTCATAAAAACATGAGTATAGAAGCGCAATCCGATCAGGTACGCTCCGTCAAACGCTCGGAAAGCGGGATGATAATTGACCCGGTTACGATGCACGCTTCGGCAACTATCGGTGACGCGCATGCCCTTATGAAACAACACAGTATCGGCGGCATACCGATTGTAGAAGGCAAAAAATTAGTCGGCATACTCACCAACCGCGATTTGCGGTTCGAGCGCAGTACGGCGCGTTCGGTCAGTGAACTCATGACGACGCACAATTTAATTACTGCACCCGTCGGAACCACGCTCGATCAAGCCAAAGATATTCTTCAAAAAAATAAGATAGAAAAATTGCCCGTCGTTGATGACGATAATAATTTGGTCGGACTTATCACCTACAAAGATATGATGAAAGTCTTGAACTATCCGCATTCATGCAAAGATGCTTTCGGGCGTTTAATCGTCGGTGCAGCACTCGGCGTTACGCACGATTTGTTCGACCGCTTAGATGCTCTGGTTCACGTAGGCGTAGATGTGGTGTGCATTGATACGGCACACGGGCATCACATCGGTGTACTGGAAGCTGTGAAAAAAGTAAAAAAAAGGTATCCGAACTTACAAGTCATCGGCGGCAATGTAGCCACCGGTGCCGGTGCGTTAGCGTTGGTAAAAGCCGGTGCAGACGGCGTGAAAGTCGGTGTCGGTCCGGGTTCTATTTGCACGACGCGCATCGTTACCGGCGTAGGTGTACCGCAACTGACCGCGATTTATAATGCCGCACAAGCCTTGAAAGGTACCGGCGTTCCGGTGATTGCCGACGGCGGCGTGCGTTTCACGGGCGACATTCCGAAAGCGATCGCAGCCGGTGCAAGTACTGTCATGGCAGGTTCCTTGTTTGCGGGTGTGGAAGAGTCACCGGGTGAAACAATTATTTTGGACGGCAGAAAATTTAAAATTTATCGCGGTATGGGTTCACTTGACGCAATGCGCGGCGGCTCCAAAGACAGGTATTTTCAAGATATGGAAGACGAAATAAGTAAATTGGTACCCGAAGGCATCGAAGGGCGCGTGCCATACAAAGGTTCGCTGGCTGAAGTGATGGTGCAATACATCGGCGGATTGCGTGCGAGTATGGGTTATTGTGGCGCGCGCACTATTTCGGATTTACAAAACGCACAATTCGTGCGCATTACCAACGCGGGTATCACGGAAAGCCATCCGCACAATATCACGATTACGAAAGAGTCGCCGAATTATTCGCGCGGTTAACGGGTAAGCAATTTATGACATCCGTTTTCAGATACAAAATATTTTGCCGGGTGTCTTCGTTTGAAAAAATAAAGTGATACTTAAAATGATACTTAAAAAATTTATTCCGAATTTATTCCTGCTTTTTTTAGTTTACTGCAATTTAATAAGCTCTTGCAAAAATAATACGCCGACAGTTGACTCGCAACAACCTGTAAATAATAGTCCGCAACCGGCAACCGCTCTTAAACAGCATAGTATTATGTTTTTCGGCAACAGTTTGACGGCGGGTTATGGTTTGGACAATCCGGCAAACGGTTTTGTAGCGCTGATTCAGCAACGTTTGGATAGTTTGAAACAAGCTTATAATTGCATTAATGCCGGTTTGAGCGGAGAAACGACGATAGACGGCGCGAATCGTGTTGATTGGACGATTGCACAGCAACCCTTCGATATTTTTATTCTCGAACTCGGTGGCAATGATGCGCTGCGCGGTACGCCGCCAAGCGAAGCGCAAAAGAATTTACAAATCATTATTGATAAAGTGCGCGCTAAAAATCCGTCGACAAAAATTATTTTAGCGGGTATGGAAGCACCGCGCAATTTGGGCAAAAATTACACCGATGCTTTTCACGACATTTATCCGGCATTGGCAAAAAAAAATAATATTGTACTCATACCGTTCTTACTTGAAAAAGTCGCCGGCGTATCTCAAATGAACCAAGGCGATGGCATTCATCCGAATATCGCCGGTAATTTGATTGTGCGCGAAAATGTTTGGTCGGTTTTAAAAACTGTTTTAAAGGATTAACGGCTTCGGATGTTGGTCTTTGGACTATTCCGTTTCGGATTTCGGAGTAAAATTCAAAATCCAAAATCAATTTCGCTCTCTACATTTTTTTGCATAAACAGCTGCTTTCGGATCATTTTTTCCGGTGTAGGCATCTGCTAAAAGGCAAATAATTTTTTTATCGCCGGCGTTTTGAGGCAGTATTTTTTCGAGCCGTGCTACCGCTTTATCAAACTGTCCGGTTTTTATGGCTAAACGCGCTAAATTAATATTGATAGAAACATTTTCCGGATGTTCTTTATCCAAATCGCGTAACAACAAAATACCTCTCATCGGATTATCCGGCGGCGGATTTTCGGTATAACACAACGCCATATTCAACCGATATTCCCACTTATCCGGTTTTATGGATGCCGCATTTTGAAAAGCATCGGCAGCGTGTTGTAAGCAATATTTATGCAATTCCGGTTCGGCATTGTTTTTTTGCGCCGCTAAATAAAAATTTCCGCCCGCAACCGACCAAGCCGCGTCGGTTTTTTCCGTATCCGCTACAGATTCGGCGTAATGCGCCGCAATTTCATCATTACCGGCATCGTGCCAAGTCGAAGATAAAAGTTTAAGCGTCGTCGGTTGAGGCGATGCTTTTGCGGATTGTGTCAAGCTCTGAATGCGCGAACGCAAAGTGTCGTTGAGTTTTGCCGTTGCAACGGCGATCAAATTATCAAAATCAACAGACTCCGGTATTTTATCGCGCACGGCTTGGGGTTGATTTTTTTCATGCGTTCGCACATCGCAACCGAAATATAAAATAAAAAAGAAAACCGTAAACCCGGCAACCGTAAAAATTATGGAACGATTCATCTATTGAATGGAATGCGTGATGTATAAATTAACAAAGAAACACTTTCGAGGGCGAAGATAACGGAAGAACCATAAACTCAATAAACCAAAATTTCAAGTAAAAGAAAAAGGATAAAAAACTTACGTCTTTTATCCCTGGTTTCGATGCTTTTGCACTATTTTTTTACCCTTCATCTTCCTCATCTTTAACGTTTTTAATTGTTTTAACGTTTGTTTTGATGTGTTCGATAAAAACTTTGGCGGGCTTAAATGCCGGAATAAAATGTTCGGGAATATGAACGGTTTTACTATATTTAATATTTCTTCCCACTTTAGCGGCGCGTTTTTTTATGATGAAAGACCCGAAACCGCGAATATAAATATTCTCACCTTCTCCCATAACATCTCTTACTTCCGTAAAAAAAGATTCTAAAGTTACTAAAACATCTACTTTGGCAAGTCCTGTTTTTTCCGTAATGGCAGAAACGATGTCCGCTTTTCTCATTAATTAATTAAGTTTAAAGTAGGTTCTAAAAAAACAATTGTAAAAGTTGATACCGTTTGATAAAAATTAAAGCTTGAAATAAAACGGAAAACAAATTTGCGATTTTTGTTTCGGATAAAACAGTTTTAAAGCAATTATTTTTAAATTTTGTAAATAAATAAAAAATTCAAATAAAAAAACGTCCTGTCAATATAATACTTTCATTAAATATTTTTCGACTACCGGTGTTTACCGAATATTTGGCTTACTTAATAATCCTGAAAAATTAAAAATCAAAATTTAAAACTTGTAGCTGCAAAAAAAACATTAATTGCACGTATTTCCTAATTTTCAGAATTAATTTTTAAATAAGATACCGTTCACAATCAGTTAACACACATCGGATACTTTTGTACTCGGTACGTTAGTATAGTATTAAACGCGGACAACCGGCAATGGAACTGCTTCTCGGAAGCGCATGGATTGCACAGGTTGACCGCGTTTTTTTTTAAAGTGAGCGGATATTTTAAGTATTTTATACTCCTGCTTTTTTAAGAACACCTGCTTCCCGAAATTACATTTAACATTTACCGAATCTATCCTCACATACCCGTCATACTTATATCTCAAAATTTCTTGACTTTTAAAAACGAATGACATAACTTTGTAAAAAATGGAGACTTTTGCTTTTATATCAACAACCGATTCGAAAAAATTGCGTTTAACTCTGAATATAATTAGGCAATATGGATAAAAAACGTAAAAACAAGTTGCATTTGATTACTGCTGTTGCAACCGTTTATATAATTATCGGTTTTGCATGGTGGTCTATATTGCTTTTACGCAAAAACGAAGAGACTTGGCAACTGCATATAGATAATTTACGCCTCACGATGATTGCGGGAAATAACTATACCGATGATAAAAGTATGCAAGAGGCTCCGGAATATACCGTTCTGATGCTAAAACATCACAGCCAACAAACAATGATATTAGGAGAAGGCAGTTTTTTGTTTTTGGGTTTGTTGGTCGGTGTTTGGTTTATCAGCCGTACATTTAATAAAGAAATGGAATTGACACAGCAACGCCAAAATTTTTTACTTTCCGTGACGCACGAACTAAAATCGCCTTTAGCATCTATTTCTTTGGTTTTGCAAACGATAAAAAGAAGAAATATTGATGAAGAAAAAAAACAACATTTAACCACCAACGCGCTCAAAGAAGCGGACAGACTAAATGAGCTGGTTAATAATATTTTGCTCTCCACCAAATTGGATACCTCTTACGAAGTCGACCCGGAAGCATTTAATTTAGTTGATTTAACGGAAGATTTGCTTGAAAAATATCAAATTAAATTCCCGAAAGTACATTTTGAAATAATATCCGACAAAATGCCATTGCTGTATGCCGACCGTCAAGGGATTTTGTCTGTGATGTCGAATTTAATAGAAAACGGTGCCAAATACGCAATCGTCAATAATCCGTTGCCCACATCAAGTAACAACACGGCGCGCAGTACCGTTGCCCAACTACAAGAAGATGCCTACGTGAAAATAAAATTGAAACACGATGATGAAAAATTTTGTGTAGAAGTATCCGACAACGGTATAGGTATTTCGATTCCTGAAAGAAAAAAAATTTTTGATAAATTTTACCGCGTCGGCAATGAAATGACGCGCACTACAAAAGGTACGGGTTTGGGCTTGTACATTGTTTCGCAAATCATAAAAGCCCATAAAGGAACTATCCGCATATCGGATAATGAACCGCAAGGTTCCGTTTTCAAAATCGTTTTGCCGGACTTGAACAAAAATACGGTTCCGGTTTCAAATCTTAAAATTAAGGAAGGTGCCATTGTTAAAGTAAATTAATTTTTTGATTTCATTTTTTATTTGTTTTATTGAATTAAATAAATTTTTCGGGTAACCGATTCCGGAACAGTTTTATGTGTTTTCATTTTCCGATTCCGATTTATGTTATCCAAATTTCAAATTAAATAATCATGAGAATTTTATTGGTAGAAGACGAAGAAAATATTCGCGACGTTATTAAACTCAATCTTGAGATGGATAATTTTGATGTAGTGGAGTGTGAAAACGGTAAAGATGCCGTTAAAAAATCGCAAGAACAACATTTTGACTTGGTAATACTCGATGTTATGCTGCCGGAAATGAACGGTTTTGAAGTATGCGAACAAATCCGTTTATCAAACACCACAACGCCCATTATTTTTTTGACGGCAAAGGATACCGCGCTCGACCGTATCACCGGATTGAAAAAAGGCGGTGATGATTATTTGGTAAAACCGTTTTCTTTAGAAGAGTTGATGTTGCGCATTCAAAATCTGTTGAAACGCAGTAACAAACAAGCGGCGGAAATATCCGAGATATATACTTTTGACGGCAACAAAGTTAATTTCGCTACCTTCGAAGCATCGTGCAAGACAGGTGATATTACACTTACTAAAAAAGAAGCGATGTTACTGAAACTTCTTGTTGAGCGCAAAAATGAAGTGGTAAGTAGAAATCAGATTTTGCAATTCGTTTGGGGTTACGATATTTTCCCGTCCACACGAACAATTGATAATTTTATCCTTAGTTTCAGAAAATATTTCGAGCCGGAACCGCACAACCCGAAACATTTTCTATCCATTCGCGGTATAGGCTACAAATTTGTTGAGTAACTTTTAAGGCATGAAGTATAAAGGTAAAATAAAAATTATTTTTCATCCTTTTTCTTTTATTCTTTGTACGTTGTTATAAATAATATATCTTTGCGCAACTTTTTTCGGAATGATTTTAAATTTGCCTTTACGGCGCGTCAAAAGAATCGAAGAAAATTTCTGAAATAACTCTTTGTTGGTTTTCCAAGTACGAGAGTTGATTAATTAAATCCATAAGTATTTCTCTATGTCAGTTAAAATTCGTTTACAAAGACACGGTCGCACAAAAGCACCTTTTTATCACATTGTTATCGCAGATAGTCGCTCGCCGCGTGACGGACGTTTCATCGAAAAAATCGGTACTTACAATCCGATGACTGTTCCTGCACTCATCGACATCAACAGAGAAAAAGCATTTGAATGGTTGATGCAAGGCGCGCAACCTACCGAAACCGTCAACGCCATTTTGCGTTTTAAAGGTATTTTATTTCGTAAACATTTGGAGCGCGGCGTTAAAAAAGGCGCAGTTACACAAGAGCAGGCTTCAGAAAAATATACCGCTCACGTTGAGTTGAAAGAAAAAGCAGTTTCCGATCGCGTAGCCAAAACACAAGCAGCAAAAGCGGATTATCATAAAAAAGTTTTCGGTACGCCGAAACCGTTGAAAAAACCGGAAGTAGTTGAAGAAGTGAAAGCTGAAGCTCAAACGCATGAAGAAGCAGTACACGAAGTAACAACACCCGAAGTTGCCGCAGCCGAACCGGCGCCCGCAGCAGCAGAATAAATCAAGAGTGGGTAATCAGGACTATTTATTTTTCCGCGATCTCAACTTTTGTAATAATTAACGGATACCATTATTAAAAAATCAAACCTGATAGAGCCGCTTGTTGCTTTATCAGGTTTGTATTTCTTAGAGGCGATTTTTTTCACTGAAAAATGCTCAATCTTTTAATGCTAAATGCTAAATAAAAAAATCATGTAGCATATTCGACTTTATACGAGTTTCGGGTTATTATCTAAATTTTATCATTTATCATTTATCATTTACCATTAAAAAATTACCATTTACCATTAAATAAAAACCATGCAAGATTTATCGGAAAAATATATCGTCAAGTTGCAAAAAATTGCTACGGACATTCAGAACAGCGAATCTTTTGCGGCATATTCCGAATCGGAAGAAGAAGCCGATTATAAACCCGTTTGCGATGTATACGAACCGCAAATAGCAAAAGTGTATCAGGAAATTGCAGCCAACGATCCGCTTCAAATAGAAGCGGCGGAAAAAATTTTATTGAATAATTATTTCGAAGGTTTGTATTTGCCGCGTATTCTCGGGTTTTCCATTTTACGCGGTCAGGTGAACGACCAAACTAAATACGTGCGCCCGCAAAACCATTTCAAAGAAATTTTAAAAGCGATTTTGGAGTCAGTGCATTTCGAGAATCTGAAAAAACGCATCGGACAAACCGCACAAATCGGTTTCGCGCTCTCAAGCGATATCTGGATTACGGATTTTATCAGCGAAATTCCGAACAAACGGGTGCGCTATTATTTGATGAGCAACAAGTTGGATAAATACCGCGAACCTAAAGAACGTCATGCCGCATTTACGAAATATAAAAGTCAATTTTCGCGCGAAAATTATTTGACTGCCGTTTTTCCCGCCAATTTTTCGGAATTGAAGGTGGAATATCCGGACCTGAAAACATTTTTGTTATACCGTATTTCTCACAAATATCCGAACGATAATCTTTTGACTTTTTTGGTGCAAACACTAAAAAACGAAATTTTTTTCGGTACTACCGAACATATTCAATTACTGTGTTTGGCAGTGAATTTCTTTGAAATGTCACCCGGAGATGAAAAGGACATTACAGTCATTTTCAATAAAATGCGAAAAGATGTGCCTGATTTTTCAGGTAAATATCTAACATTTTTACTCGAACTCCACGACAAACACGTTGAGTTGGATAGTGTCGCGGAAATGAAAGCATCGTTGTTGCTCGACAAAAATATTAAAGATGATGTACAAGAATATTATCGCATCGCCGATATTATTCACACACAAGGCTACAATCAGCCGGATGTGATTAATGTGGTAAAAGTATTTTATGACAATCACGAAGGATTATCGGTTCTTAATGAATGTTTACGGCGGTTGGTGTCCGGTTATATCGTGCGTTTAATTTCCAATTTATCCGAAAACCAATATCCGGATTATTTCGAAGCCTCCAAAACTTTCGGAACGTATATGCGCTTGTTCGACAACGAACACTTTAACCAAAGTATTCGCGACGCTTCCATTATCTATACGAATAGATGTTTCGTAAAATTTACGGACAAACGCGGCAAAGAATACCAAGAAGTAAAAAGGTTCATGAAAACTAATTTCGTTCAATGGCACTTCCTTAAAGAAAAAGATGTGGTAGAAATGTTCAAAAATCGCAGAAAGAAAAAAGCTGAGAAATAAATACTATATCCTTCGGAAATGCTAAATGGTAAATTTTGCTAATTGTAATTTACCATTTAGCATTCAGTATTTACCATTTACCATTTACCATTGAGATATTTACCATTTCCGAAGGATTCATCGGTTTTTAAAATCCAATAAATAGGAAATTTTTATGCCGGTAAAAAAATACCAATCATTTCTGTTTGGATTACCGTTTACGCTTACGCCGTCTAAATAATCGGACAGCGTAGGTCGCCAACCGAAATCAAAACCGGTATTTATTTCTTCCGACACTTGTATTTTTAAACCCAAACCAAACGGAATGGCAATAAAAGTATTGCGCGTACCTTTTTCAGGAAACGGATAGGGTATTCTGTCGGCAGGCGCTGTAGGCGTGCCGTCGGTTGTTGCCAATGCCACCCCCGCGAAAATATACGGCGAAAAACGTTGCATAAAAAAACCATAACGGTGACTGCGTTTGTCGGTGGGTATTAAATTAAATTCGCAAAAAAAAGCTAATTCTTTTATATTCGATTTCAATTCAAAACCGCGTTTGCGAATACCCGGATCAGATGAATTGGCATCACTTCCGTTTAATGTACCGGCATTGAAATTACCGGAAACACTAAAACGATCATCCATATTATAACGCACGAAAGCACCGTAAGCCGGTGCGGCACCTTTAAAATTAACATTATCTTCGGATAAATCGCCTTGATACAATGATGCGCCTAAAGTGGCTCCCAACTCGAAAGTTTGTGCTTTTATTGAAAAAATCCGGAAAGAAAACAAAAAGAAAAAAATGAGAACAAACTGCCAAATACGGTTATTGATTTTGTTGAAAATAAACATTTATTGATTTTAAAACGTAATGCAAGTAGATGTGTGAACAAAAATATAATTTAACGTGAGTTCGGAGATAAAAAAAAAGAGCCGTCAGGCTTGATTATTTCGGGGTAATATAATGAAAACAGGAATCGAATTCTGTATGAACAGCGCGTACAATACGTACGAGATGTTTCGTTCCTACAGAACTCGAATCAATTTTCGGCACATTTTCAACGGAATAAATTCCGTTGTTACGAAATCGGTCGAGGCTGCGCCTCTTTTTAGAATCTGCGGCCTCACGTTAATTTAGTTTTTACTTAGACTTTGTTTCCGAAGAAAGTAATTGAAAATTTTCTCGGACGCGGATAATGAACGAAATTTAAAAATTTTTGTTATTAAACAAAAATTTAAATTATCTTAAACATTTATTTTAATCAGCAGATATGAGTTTATTTAACGTTGCTGTATATCAAAATTTTCTTTCAAAAAAAAATGACTTACAAAATATGAACCATTTAAAAACCGGTGATAAAGCCCCCGATTTTTCCGCCAAAAATGAAGCCGGCGAAACAATTTCTTTGAACGATTTTAAAGGAAAAAAATTAGCATTGTTTTTTTATCCGGCGAGCGGAACACCGGGTTGCACTGCGGAAGCATGCAGTTTGCGCGATCATTACAAAGAACTACAATTAAAAGGCGTAAATGTTTTGGGTGTAAGTCCGGATTCAAGCAAAAAACAATCGAATTTTATAAAAAAATATAATTTTCCGTACAGTTTACTTGCAGACGATGACCAAACGGTACTGAAAACTTACGGCGTATGGGGTGAAAAAAAATTTATGGGCAGAACATTTGACGGCGTACACCGCACCACTTTTTTGATTGACGAAAACGGCATCATCGAAAAAATTTACGATAAAGTAAATACGGGCGAACACGCTCAACAAATTTTAGAAAGTCTTTAAGTATTTTTTTGATTTTTCGGGTATAAAAAAATCCGCCGTTGTTTCCAACGGCGGATTTTTTTATACCCGAAAAAAATTTATACCCTGATTATAAACTGCCTATGCGCACACACAAATCGGCTAAGCGGGCAGAGTAACCGGTTTCGTTGTCGTACCAACCAAGAATTTTCACGAGATTGCCCACTACTAATGTTAACTCGGAATCGAAAATACAAGAGTGTTTATCGCCAACAATGTCTGCGGAAACAATCGGGTCGGCAGTGAAAGCCAATATACCTTTCAACGGACCTACTTCCGATGCTGTTTTGAAAGCGGCATTGATTTGTTCTTTCGTGACTGTTTTGCTCACCACCGCCGTAAAATCCGTTATTGAACCGGTAGGTATAGGTACGCGCAATGAACTACCGTTCAATTTTCCTTTCATGTGCGGTATTACCAGTGACAATGCTTTCGCCGCACCCGTTGAAGTCGGTATAATGCTCAAAGCCGCAGCACGCGCACGGCGTAAATCTTTGTGCGGTGCATCTTGCAAATTTTGATCGGCAGTATAAGCATGAACCGTCATCATAAAGCCCGATTCGATGCCGCATAAATCGTCCAAAACTTTTACCATAGGTGCCAAACAATTCGTCGTACACGATGCGTTTGAATAAATATGCGCATCCGCAGTGATGTCAGCATCATTTACACCCAATACAATTGTTTTCAAGTCACCTGTAGCGGGTGCTGATATAATCACTTTGCGTGCGCCGGCAGTGATATGCGCTTTCGCAGTTTCACTGTCCGTAAAACGACCCGTGGATTCTATGACAACATCAATTTTGTTGGCTCCCCAAGGCAATTTTGATGGGTCGCGTTCAGCTAAAGCTAATATTTTTTTTCCGTTGACATTAATATAATGCTCATCGGCGGTCACTTCGCCATCGAAACGTCCGTGAATGGAGTCGTATTTGAGTAGGTGCGCCAAAGTTTTATTGTCCGTTAAATCGTTGATAGCGACAACTTCAACGTTTTCCATTTTCACTAAGCTGCGAAAAGTGATGCGCCCGATACGTCCGAATCCGTTTATGGCAATGCGAATTTTTGTCATGTTGATAAATTAACTGTATGGATAAAATATTTTTTCTGTTTTGAAAGTGCAAAAATAATAATTAAATACGGAATAGAACTATTTTAAAGGAAAAAAAAACATTTCGGAGTTAAAGCCCGATTATTTTAAATAAGTTTTGTGAAATAAAAAGGGTCGTAGTTCGACCGATTTTGTATCAGCGAATTTATTTAAGCGAAAAAATAATCGTTTTTCATTTTGCCGGCTTCGGAGAAAAAGACGTATTTTTTTTCAACGCCGGTTTCCGAATTTTTCATTCACTCACTGCCGTAATAATGTATTGATACTGCAACGAAGTGTTATCGGAAACAATATTGCTGTACCCGGCTTTTTTCAATTCATTTTGTACGGTAGTCATCGCTACTTTAATATCAGTTGAAGGACCGACAGGTAATTCCGTTTCTTTATAATCCACGATGAGCACCGTTCCGCCTTTTGCGATACCGTTTTTCAACCGGCGCATATAATTTACGCGATCGTTGATGTACATATAAGTGTTGACGATGATGACGGCATCGGCTTCCGACGGTTGAAGGTGAGCATTATCCGGTTCCACCAATCGCGTTTCAAAATTCGGTTTCAGGTTAGGCGGTAAATCGTTTTTCAAACTGTCCATAAACCGGATGAAGCGGTCGTCAATATCGAGTGCGATTACTTTTTTTGCTTTCGGAATAAGTTTAAACGAAAAAAAACCCGATCCGGCTCCTAAATCCACTACGGTTTTGGTCATTAAATTTCCTAAACGATTAATCACCATTTCAGGTTTTTGCCAAATCAAGCGTTCTTTATTGGAATATTCATCATCGGCACCGGATTTATTTCCGTTTTGTTCGGTCTGCTGATATCCGGTAGGTTTTTCATTTTTTGAACTGCAAGCACAAAACAGGCTTGACAAAAAAACACTGATGAACAATAAAGTTTTTATGTTGTGTACCATTTGCATTTTTATTAAAATCAAACAGGCATGAATGCTGCCCGTTGATTATTTTTTTTTGATGCTATAAATAAAACTGCGGTTTCTTCAATCGTTTTCCGAATCGGCGTATATTTAAAATCAGGAAACGGTTTTAAAGATGCCGCATTATCAAAATAAAAAACGGTCGCGGAAAGTTGCGCTGTCTCTTTCGTAATTAACGGTCGTTTACCCGAAAACATTGTTCGCCAACGTTCGATGCGCCAAGCCAAGTTGCGCAAAAGATAATTAACCGGTATGGTTGCCGGCTTTTTATTTAATGCTTTCGCCATACTTTCAAAAACAGTTTTATAGGTCAAGTTTTCCGCGCTCAAAATAAAACGTTGATTGTTTATATTCGACTGCATCAATTTTACCATAAAAATAACGACATCGCGCACATCAACATAACCCGTACTGCCGGTCGTATAGAATTTTAGGCCGCTCCAAACTTGCTCGAACAATTTTCCGGTGCCGTTTTCCCAAAATTGCGCCCCTAAAATAACGGACGGATTCACGATTGCGGCGTTCAAACCTTCCGCAATACCGCGCCACACTTCTTGCTCCGCTTGATATTTTGAAATCGCATATTGCGAATTAAGCGGCGAGCGTTGCCATTTATTTTTTTCCGACACATTAGGTTCGTTTTTTACGCGCCCGATAGCGGCAATGCTGCTGATGTGTATCAATTTTTCAATTTTATAATGCAATGCTGCATTCACGATATTTGCAGTACCGTCTGCGTTCACCTCAAACATTTTTTTCCTATCGCGCGGATCGAAACTCACGACCGCAGCACAATGATATATTTGCTGAATACCGAGTTCAAATACTTCATCTAAAAAAATCAAATCCGTAATATCGCCTTCGAGCCACGTTACTTTGTCCGCCACTTCCTGCACTAAATCCATTGGCGAGTTCCGGCGTTTCATCGCAAAAATTGTGTTCGGCGTATATTTTACCAAATAGCGCAACAAATGCGAACCCGTAAAACCGGTAGCACCCGTTACAAGTACACGCTTGTGCAATATCAGTTCGTTATTTTTGAGCATATTTAACCGTGCGCGCGTAAAGAAAATAATCCGTTGCCGGTATCGGCGTGATATCCAATTGGCGGCACATCGTTATCAATTGCCCCCGATGCATCGTCGAGTGATTGACTACATGGATTACCGCATCACTCACAACTTGCGTTGCGGAGCCGGCAGTAAATGTTTGAAAAGTTAATTTCTGATCGAAATAATCTGCCGGCTGACTTTCAACTACTTCCCGCAATTTTTTTGAAGTTTCCAAAAGCAGTTCTAAAAGTGCTTTATTGTCACCTTGAAATTTTTTACTTGCCCAATCTAACATCGGAATGCCTTGCAAACGCGAACACCACGCAATTTCGGCATCGTAAATATGCAACAATGTGAGTCGAATGGAAGGAAAACTGCTTTTTACGGGCGCGTCCAAAAGTTTTTTATCTAATCGCGAAAAGCATTCGGCAAACCGCGTGTTTGCCCATTCATTATATTTTACTAAATCAGTAAGATAGGATTTCATGTTTTTTATTTTTAATTAAATTGTTCTCACCGAAAACCAATCATAAATGACGACGACGCTGAAAGTCAGCAGAAAATTATAGGCAAAATCATCGAGCGGAATCGTAAAAAAACGGATGCCGATATATTCTTCCGGATTATACACCACAATCGGTGCGTGCGTAAATGCACCGGTAAAAACGCTGTTGATTAAAATAAACGGTATAGTCGCAATGGGAAACATTCTGTAAAAATTTATCCGCACCATTTTATTACCGTAAAGAAACTGCCAAAGTAAAACAAAACCGGCTGCCGAAAAAGTTGTTACTGTATATAAATGTCCCCAATAAACTATCGATATTACAAAAAAGAAAACAATGAGCAAACCGGTAAATATAATTTCGGTATCAAAATTTATTTGTTTACTTTTATTAGATACGGTGATTTCATTTTGTGAAATGTTTAAAGGAAAATACGCATTCATACACAAATAAATAAAAACGGAAGCCCACGGAAAAGTAATAAAAAACAGCCACTCTTCTATCGGCAAATTAATCAGTAATCGCGTATAGTAATCCGGATTAAAGCCCCAGACGCCGGCATCGGTTTTTGCAATATCCCAAATCCAGAATGGGACGGCGACGATAAATATTGCCGGAAAAACATATTTCCATTGCTTGAAGTAAGCTACTTTTTTATCAAAACTTAAACAGAAAACAGGAATAAATGCAAATAAATGCGCGAAAACGTATAAATAATGCGTTTCAAAAAACGAAACAGGAGCAATTGGTTGAACTTCAAATAAAAGATTGTTCGACTTTACGACATCGAAATACCAATGAAAGAGTATGAATACGATACCCGCAAGAGGTATTAAATAAAAAAACAAACGGGTTTTATTAAACGCCTTCATGCTGTTCGATTTTCAGTTCACAAATCCAACAATCCTTCCGGTAATTCGGTGAATATTTTTTTGTTTTTTACTTCAATTTTTTTGATGAATGCCGGATTGAGCGGTATCAAAACGTCCCTGTTTTTGTAATGTACGGCAGCCATGTATTGTTGCGGATATTCAATTAAATCGGTAATAATTCCGATTTCCGTTTTATCATCGTACACCGTAAAACCGATACAATCCGAGTAGGGTAATTGCGCATCTTCTTTATTTTGGTCGGCGTAATGAATATCTTTTTCGCGTAAAAAAATTTCTTTCGTCGCTAAAGCAATTGCCGATTCAGGCGTATCAACGTCCTCCAACTTTACGATAATGTTGTTGCCGACGCGCACGTTTTCTATAATAAAAGGTGTTTTTTTACCTTTTACATCTATAATCAAGATTTCGGCTTCCATCAAATCGTCTACGAAATGATCTTCCACAAAAAATTTCAGTTCACCTTTCAATCCATGTGGTTTTTTTGTTCGACCGATGCTTACAATATTATCCATTGTTTGAAGATTTTACTCTTTACCCGTTATACTTTTCAACATTCTTTCAAAAGTATCGGGACCGACACTAAATTTTCCAGTGAATGGATTATTCACAGCAGCAACTAAAAACACCGAATAATTTTAAAGGGCAAATATACGGTTTAAAAATATTTTTCTTCATCAATCAAATTTTATAAATAAAAAAACGTATTTTGCTTCGTAAAAAATACATGATTTCAAGAAAAAAGAAAAATACGCCTGCCTCTCGTTTCAATAAAAAAGCGCGATCCGAAAAAGAATCGCGCCGATACATTACTGCTTTATTAATTTCGGTAATTTTATTAATCTTTTTATTGGTGTTGATGAAAAAACTATGAAATCAATTCAGTTCTTAACCAATTTCAACGTCGGTAAATTTATTTTTTCACCGGCGGTTTGCAAATAATACAAGCCCGACGGCAAACTGGAAATATCGAAATTAAATTGGTTCGCGCCGATTTCCGTTTGTCTTTGTTCCGATTTCACGTTGCTGCCTTGCATATTGTAAAATGAAAATTGAATATTTTGTGCGGTCGCGCTTTGCATTTCGATATTTATTGCGTCGCTCGCGGGATTAGGAGAAAGAATCGGTTGCAAGTTATGTAAGTTATGTAAGGGTTCAAAATTTTGAACCCCCGCGTTTTCACCGGCAAAAGGTGATGCGGATGAAACCGTAACACTGCCGCCATCATTCGTACCGTTCAAGTCGGTCGGAGTTGAAGATATTAAAGTGGCTGTTGCGGTTACCGGCGCGCCGGGATCCAAAACAAAAACGGGAATTATTAATGTCGCACTTTGATTAACGCCCAAAACCGGAATACTCCAAGTTTGGCAATGCACACCGCCGGCACAATAATCATTGTAAATACCCGCGCTTGCTTTTGTATCGCCCGGATTGGCGGTGCCGTTCGGCGGCGTAAATTTTATTTTGATGTCGCGCATTTCCGCATTGCCGACATTTTTTGCCGTGAGCGTATAATTCAGAAAAGAGTATTTACTGTATGTTGCCGTTGATGAGGCAATTGAAACGGCGATGTCAGGTTTTGCAACGGGCGGCGGCGGTGTGTTATCCGAAGAGGTAACTATTACGGTGGCGGTATCGTTTGCCGCGTTGCCGTCGGTCGGAGTCGAAGATACCAAATTTACTTTTACGGTAACGTTCGCGCCGTTCGGGTCAAGCACGAAAACGGGAACGGTGAGCGTTGCTGAATCGCCGGCGTTTAAATTCGGAATCGTCCATGTGCGACAGTGTAAATTGCCGGGACAAAATTCTTTGTATTCTCCCGCGCTTGCGGTCGGTGTTCCGCCGTAAACGGTATTCGCAACGGGCGCGAATTGTATTTTTATATCTTTTATGGCTGTCGTGCCGGTATTTTTTGCGGTAATCGTAAACGATGACGGCGTGTATTTTTTGTAAGTTGTTGGTGCGGTGATGTTAACGGCTAGGTCGGTTCCGCCGGGCAAACCAGTAACTTCAATCCATCTCGTACCGTCAAATTTATAAGTATGAATTAAGTCTAAAGACTCACCGTTATAATGTGCCTGATAGTAATAAGTATTATCTATCAAAAAAGCATTTTTAAAGAATGGATTAAACTTGGTATCTATACTCATTATTGGCGCATTTGAATCCCACGATGTCAAGTAGAAATCGCCATTACTGTCATCAAAGGATTCTACAAAAAATTTATTACCTACGCTCAATGTATCAATTAATGAAATTCTTTGACCAGCATAGGAAGGGTTAAAATTAGACAATGTTACAGTATCCCCTTGCAAACTTATTTTTTTCACAATAAAACCATAGCCGAAACCTTTATTAGCAGTATCGCAGGTACGTGATGAACAATAATAAGATAAAAAAGAATCTTGTTGCGCAATAAAACGTGTATAAACGGGCGTTTGTGCTTTAAGGGAAGAAAAAAATAAAAGGCAAAGACTGGTAATGCATACAGTTATCGGTTTTCCGAAAGAATGTGATTTGTTCATTGTATAGTTTTTAAAATTTATTATGAATTTTTAACAAAAGTATTCCTTTAAAAATTAACACCCAATTAAATTAATGAGGCGAAAAAATATATTGCGCCCTTTCAGGGCTGAAAATTACGGGATTTAATTCGAGGGGCTTTCGCCCCTCGCTTTTATATTTCGTCCTTTCAGGACTTTTTTTATTTGATGAAGATATTTTTATTTATTGGGGAGAACTTATTTTTTAGAAATTTTGGTGGATTTTTTAACCCGATTAAAATATGTATTGCTATTCGTTATTCAATTTACTTTTAAAAAAACCGTAAGAAAAATAAATAGCTAAACCTAAACCCATCCATCCGAAAAATACATACCAAGAATTTTCAGGAATTTCGATTAATAAATAAGCGCAGCATAAAACGCCCAACACCGGAATTAAAGACCATTTTTTTAGAAAACTAAACACTGCCAACACAATAAAAAGAACAATAAAAATCAAGAAAAGATATTCTTCATAGGGTTGTTTACCGATATTATTCAATCCGGCAAACAATCTTTCGCGAACGGGCGGTATCAAAATAAAACCGGCAAAAAATAAAGGCACTAAAAACTGACCGTTGATATAGGGTAAATTAAATTTTTTATTCGGATTCTTATCCTCTTTCAATAAAAGTACGCCACCGCATACCAACACAAAAGCGAATAAAGTACCGATACTCGTTAAATCCGTGACCAAATCAGCATCCATGAATAACGATGGTATGGCTACCAAAAATCCGGTGATAATGGTGGCAAATGCCGGTGTTTTATATTTCGGATGAATTTGTCCGAACCGTTTAGGCAACAAACCATCCCGGCTCATGCTCATCCAAATACGCGGTTGCCCGATTTGGAAGACCAACAAAACGCTCGCCGTTGCAATAATAGCACTCACCGAAATTAAATATTCCAAACTTTTCAAACCGTTTTTACTGAAAACATACGCCAACGGATCCGCCACACCTAAAAATTCTTTATAATTCACCATACCTGTCACCACCAAAGCAGTAACAGCATAAATAACGGTGCAAATAATGAGCGAATAAATCATACCGCGCGGCAAATCGCGTTGCGGATTTTCACATTCCTCGGCGGTTGTAGAAATGGCATCGAAACCGATGTACGCAAAAAAAACGGACGACACACCTTTCATAACGCCGCCGAAACCGTTGGGCATAAACGGATGCCAATTATTGGTATTCACGTAAAACATACCGATAATAATAACGACAAACAAAATCGCCAATTTCAGAAGTACCATTCCGTTCGTAAAACGTTTGGTTTCTTTCATACCGATATAAGCCAAAAAAGTTAAAGCAATAACGATAAATGCCGCCGGCAAATTGATAATAAATTTCATACCGCCGATTATAGGCGCATCGTTGTAAGCCATGCCGGCAACAGGTATTTTTGCCGCCACTGCCGCATCGTAAATTTTATGTGCCATTCCCGGATCAGATACCAACCATTTCGGTAAAAAAATACCGAGCCCCATCAACAAATCATTGAAGTAACTGCTCCAAGAAATAGCTAAAACAATATTACCGATGGCATATTCTAAAATCAAAGCCCAACCTATAATCCAAGCGATAAGTTCACCGAACGTCACGTAGGAATAAGTGTAAGCACTACCCGCTACCGGCACACGCGAAGCAAATTCCGCATAACACAAAGCCGTAAACCCGCAAGTAACTGCCGTGATGACGAACAAAAACACAACAGCCGGTCCTCCGTTGTAAGCCGCTTTGCTGATAGTAGAAAAAATACCCGCGCCGACAATAGCGGCAATACCCATTGCAATTAAATCAATGAGTTTTAAATTGCGCACCAATTCGCCGCCGTGCGCATCGTTATTATCTGCTTCGGCGAGTGTTTTTGTAAGGGATTTTGTTCGGAAGAGTTGTCGGAAATTCATAAAAAATATAAAGTTGGTGTATGAAAACCAAAATTATAAAACGAATCGGAAAATTTATTTTTTCGGGCATTTTTTTTCCGAATTATGAATCAGGCAAAAGTGCCAAGATACCTGACACCGTAAATTAATCCGCTTTTAACTTTTCGGTTTTATCCTTTTTATACGGACAATGCCTGCAACCGTTATCACAACAATAGCCGCGTTGCAACAAAAATTTTTCAGTAAAAACGCAAAAACCGTTTTCCATGTAGTAATCTTGATTCGCAAGCGGATCAATTTTTTCAACTACCTCACTACTTGACAAACCGACTAACCGATCGTACAACGCCAAAAGTATTTTTTCTTCGTGCGACCAACTTAAAACGGGTGCAGCTTTCAAGCAATTTTCGTGCAAAGTTTTATATAATTCCGGATCATTCAAAAGTTGATTCACCGCGTCGGCTGTTTGACGCGCATCCGCTTTATCAATCATGATACCGATTTGATAGGCGTCGTTCAAGTTTTTATGTTCCTTTAAGTTCGTGAAAACGCCCGGTAAACCGGCTTGTATGTAATCGAAAAATTTATTTGCTAATGAATATTCGTAACTTAAACCTTTACTTTCCAAAACGTGCAAACCGATTTTAGCTTGAACCAAAATTTCCCTGATTTTTTCGGGCGTAACAAATCCGAAAAATTTTACGCGCTCTGTCAGTCCGCTTTCTTTTACTCGGTTTTCTAATTTCGGTCGCAAATCGCCGTCACCTATAATCCAAAGTTGTACCTCCGGATTTATAAATTTTAAAGCATCAATTGCTATTTCCACACCGCGCCCTTCGTTGAGATTTCCCAAATAAATAATGGACTTTGAACTTTGGATTTCGGATTTCGGATTTCGGATTTCGGGTTTTATTTTTTGAATTTTTTCAAAGTCCAAAGCCCAACGTCCAAAGTCCGACATCGGTAAATTTCTGATTAAATCAAAAGGATAACCGTAACGTTTTTCAAATTCATCGGCAATAGATTGACTGACTGTGTAACGCAAATCTGTTTTAGGAATAATAAATTTTTCGACAGCTAACCAAATTTTACGGATGTTGGGACGTCTGTATACTTCCGGCGTATCCGTAAACAGTTCGTGCGCGTCGTAAATTAATTTTTTATTGCCTTTCAGACGGACCGCAAAATAACAAGGTAAAACTGAATCGAGATCTACACCGCAAAGTGCATCAAAATCGGAAAAAAGAAGTCGAAAAAACAAACGGATATTGTATTCTATATAAAATAATTTTCCTTTAGAAAATAACAGCGACAGTCGTTCTTGTAAAAAAGATTGATCGGAAAGCGGTGCCGAGTTTTTTAATTTCCTGCCGATAAGCGTAACGTCGTAACCGTTTTCTGCGAGGCTTGAACAAATCCGAATCATCCGTCGATCACCCGTTAAATCATTGGTGACGGTGAAAATTATTTTACATTTTTTTTCTTCTGAACTGTTGATTTTTTTAAAATTTTTGTTGTGTGACAGTAATTTTTTTTAAAATTTTTTTTGTGTGACAGTAATTTTTTTTGTAATTTTTTTTGTGTGACAGTAATTTTTTTTGTAATTTTTTTGCAAACTTACGGTTTTATCCGAATTTGAAACCATCGCGCGTGCTTGAAATTTTTTTTTCGGAATTTTTTTTTATTTTTATTTGAAAAATTTTTAAAATTTTAGTGCGCGCATTTATTTTTATTTTAAATTTGTTTTTGAAATTTTTTAAAATTTTTACTTCATAAATTTATTATCCTCCTACCAACTAAAAATTACGTACCGCCATGCACTCATCAAAATATTTATTAGCTTATCTCGGTCCGATTTCAGCTGTCGCGGGTTTGTATTTCGGTGGCGCTTGGTCGTTCGGAATTGTATATTTGGTATTCGGTATTTTACCGTTGCTGGAGTTATTTTTACCGCGAAATAGCGATAATTTCCAAGCGGAAGCAGAAACTGAAAAAAACGCTCGGCATTATTTCGATTTTCTGCTTTACGCACACGTACCTATACTGTATGGTATTTTGTTTTATGCATTTTATAAATTTGCTTTCACTCCGCTCACGCCTTTGGAAGTTACCGGATTGATATTTAATATCGGTGTCATGGTCGGTTCGTTCGGCATAAATATCGGACATGAACTCGGACATCGCGGTACGCGGTACGAACAATTTTTAGCTAAAGCACTTTTGTTGCCGGCACTCTATCAACATTTTTTTATCGAGCATAATCGCGGTCATCATAAAAACGTGGCAACAGATGCCGATCCGGCTTCCGCGCGACTTTCCGAAACTGTATATGAATTTTGGTGGCGATCGGTTACTGAGGGTTATAAAAGTGCTTGGCATATCGAACATGAACAATTGCAACGCGCCGGATATGCGACTTGGAGCCGGCGCAATATGATGCTCCGCTTTCAAGTATATCAGGTTTTATATTTAGTCGTCATCGGTTTTTATTTCGGTGCTGCCGCGATATTGATAGCAATAGCCATTGCAATCGTCGGTTTTTTATTATTGGAAACCGTGAATTATATAGAACACTACGGCTTGAGGCGCACGCTTTTACCGAACGGACGCTACGAACCGGTTTTGCCGAAACACTCTTGGAACAGCGATCACGCACTCGGACGCATTTTTTTATACGAACTCACGCGACACAGCGACCATCATTTCAAAGCCACACGCAAATATCAAGTATTGCGGCATTTCGATGACAGTCCGCAATTACCGTTCGGTTATCCGTTGAGTATGCTCATGGCACTCGTGCCACCGCTTTGGTTTAGCGTAATGCGCCAAAAAATAAGCGAAATAAATCAGGAAGTTAAAGGCGTTGTAAAAATTTTTTGAGTAAGCAATTCTTTATTAAATAGTTAAATAAAAACAAATGGTATTAAAATTTTTTTGAGGAATCCGTGTAAAATCCGTCTTATAAATTATTTTTTGGCGCGTTTATCGCACAAATAAATAATTACCGTTTACAAAATCACAAAAAGGCCTGACAAGCGTTATTAGATGTGAAAATAATTTTAAAAAATCCGTTAAATCCAAAATCGTTAATCAAAAAATAAAGCAAAACATACTATGGCAGAGTCCGTGAAAATTGGTTTAGTGCTTTCCGGCGGTGGCGCGAAAGGATTAATGCACATCGGCGTGTTGGAAGCGTTGCTCGAAAACAATATTGAACCCGATATTATTTCAGGCACAAGTGCCGGATCTATTATCGGTGCCGTTTACGCCGCCGGCTATTCGCCGGAATATATGCTGAAAATGGCGGAACAAACGAGTATGTTCAAAATTCTGCGCGCTATTCGTTTTCCCGGTGTCGGAATTGTTAAGATGGATTATTTGCAAAACCGTTTGGAAGAAGTAATTTTAAAAGATAATTTCGAGTCTCTGAAAATTCCTTTCTATGTTTGCGCCACAAATTTGAATGCCGGCAGAGCCGTCATGTTCAGTGAAGGGAGATTGATTGATAAAATCACGGCTTCTTGCGCCGTTCCGTGGTTGTTTAAACCGGTTATGATTAACGGACAAATGTACGCCGACGGCGGCATCACGAATAATTTGCCGGCAATTGCCATCCGCGATAAATGTGATATTTTAATCGGCTCCAACGTAAAACCGAAAGTGCGCGTGGAATCGAATAAAGATTTGGATTCTTGGATGGGTATTACGCAACGTTGTTTCGATTTGGCGATGTGGGCGAATGTAAAACAGAACGTAAAAGTTTTGGACGTATACATCGCTTCCGAAAAATTATTGGATATGAGCGTTTTTGAACTTCGCCGCACCAAAGAAATGATTGAAATCGGTTACGAAGAAACACTCACACACATCAGCGACATAAAGAATCTGATAAAAGAAAAAGAAAAAGAAAAAGAAAAAGAAAAAGAAAAAGAAATGAACAATGATCACTTAACAACGAAAAATGAATTTTCTACTGTTCGGAACTTGAAACAAACGATATAAAACCCGCTACGTGAAAGAATTACTGAAACGCGTCGTAAAAAAAATTCCGATTGCTTTTACTCAAAATCAACGATACGACAAACAAACCAAACAAATAATAAAACGGGTGTGCGGGCGAAGCAGTAATTGTATTGATGTCGGCTGTCACGCCGGTGAAGTTTTGGATATTATACGCCGCACCGCGCCGTCCGGGCAACATTTCGCTTTTGAACCCCTACCCCATCTGTTCAATAATTTGAAAGAAAAATATAAAAATACGACTTGTATCATTTCCGATATTGCTTTGAGTAATGCCACCGGTATTACAACTTTTAATTACGTTATTTCCAATCCCGCTTACAGTGGTTTAAAAAAAAGAAAATATGATCGCACAGATGAACGCGATACGACGATTGAAGTAAAAACGGAAAAATTAGATAACCTCATTCCCGAAAATCTTAAAATTGATTTTATAAAAATTGATGTAGAAGGCGGTGAGTTTTCGGTATTAGCCGGTGCGCTTAATATTTTGAAAAAGAATAAACCCATCGTCATTTTCGAGTTCGGCGCAAGTGCTTGGGAAATTTATAAAACCACACCCGCTCAATTATTCGAATTACTTACAGGTTGCGGTATGAAAATTTCTTTGATGAAAAATTTTTTGTATAATAAATCTGCTTTTTCGTTAACGGAATTTGAAGGACAATGCTATAACGAAAAAAATTATTATTTCGTAGCGTATTAATTTTTCTGATTTTCCCCGAAGAGTTTTCAATTGAACGACATTTTTATCAAATGAAATAAATAAGAAAATAAATATTACCTTTACAAAAATTCTCGTGTAAGTTTTTCGATATTTTTTTCGATATTTTTCGAATAAGAATGAAATTTTAATAAGTTACTAAAATTTCATTCCTTATATCGTATCGGAATTATTCGGAAAAATATTTAATGTATCAACTAAACAAAACCAAGTCGGAATGGCAAAAAAATTAGCAGCAATTACAGGCGTATACGGATATGTACCGGATTATATATTGACGAACAAAGAATTGGAAACCATGGTGGAAACAAATGACGCTTGGATTGTATCGAGGACCGGTATAGAAGAACGTCGGATTTTGAAAACACCTGGCTGGGCAACTTCTGATATGAGCGTGGAAGCGGTAAAAGGTTTACTCAAAAAAACAAATACGGCACCCGAAGATATTGATTTACTGATTTGCGCCACCGTCACACCGGATATGCACTTTCCGGATACAGCTAACACGATTTGCGATAAACTAGGCGCGAAAAACGCATGGGCATTCGATATCAATGCGGCGTGTTCCGGATTTATTTTCGCTTTAGTCACCGGCAGCAAGTTTATAGAAACCGGAATGCATAAAAAAGTTGTTATAGTCGGTGCAGACATGATGTCGAGTATCGTAGATTACAAAGACCGCGCTACTTGTATTATTTTCGGTGACGGTGCAGGTGCCGTTATGCTCGAACCGAATATAACCGGCTTAGGTGTAAAAGATGCCATTTTAGAAGGCGACGGTTCAGGAAGAGAATTTTTGCACATGAAAGCGGGCGGATCGGCAATGCCGGCATCGCACGATACCGTTGATAAACGGTATCATTTTGCGCATCAAAGTGGAGCGGTAGTTTTTAAAGCAGCAGTTAAAGGCATGATAAACACTACCGAAAAATTAATGAAACGCAACAAACTTAAAACTGAAAAAATAGATTGGTTAGTACCGCATCAAGCCAACATCCGTATTATAAAAGCAGTAGGCGAAGGTTTGAAAATTCCCAGTGAAAAAGTATTGATGAATATTCAGAAATACGGCAACACGACAGCCGGTACTATTCCGCTTTGTCTTTGGGAATATGAATCACGAATGAAAAAAGGAGATAATCTTATTTTAACGGCATTCGGCGGCGGATTTACATGGGGTTCCGTTTGGGTAAAATGGGCGTATTGAAATAATAATACGCCTTTATAAATAAAATCAAATTTTTAAAAATAGTGATTGACGGGTAAATGAAACGCTTCTTTTTATCCTTATCTAACGTATTTATATCTTTAAAAAACAGTACTATTTAATCCCGAAATACTATACTCATTTTTTTCCAACAGTCTAAAAAGTAATTCATCAATTATTTCAAGCATTTCATGTATCCAAAATGGCATTTCGTTAATTAATAAAAAAAATCATTAAACGTAGTTGTATTTTTGTCGAAAAAAAAATTGTTTTCAAATTCGTTTTTTATTTCAAAAACATGATTCAAAAGAAATATTTTCTTTAATCAAAAAAATTACTAACACGTTCTACATTTGTTAACACCTCTACTTTTTAGTGAGGTGTTTTTTTGCTTTCAAATTGATTAATTCCTTAAGAATTTACCTTACCATCCTGAAAATATTTTTAATTTTACGTCAACGAACAAATTGAGGAAGTTAAAAAAAACTAAAAAGTAAAAAACTTTAAATTGAAACGCTTTTTTCAATCTTTCATTGAATTGAAATCATAAATTTAAAAAGAAATAATTTTTTAAAATGCCTAAACTCTTACTTATCGGTTGGGATGCCGCAGATTGGAAAATAATAAATCCGCTCATTGATGAAGGATTAATGCCTCATCTTAAACAACTCACCGAACGAGGTGTTGTTGGTAATTTAGCTACACTTGACCCGCCGTTTTCTCCGATGCTTTGGACAACAATAGCTACCGGGAAACGTCCATATAAACATGGCGTACTCGGTTTTTCGGAACCTCACCCGAACGGAAAAGATGTTCGTCCTGTTTTGAGTACATCGCGCAAAACAAAAACACTTTGGAATATTTTTACGCAATGCGGATTAAAAACCCATGTAGTCGGTTGGTGGCCCAGTCATCCGGCAGAACCCATAAACGGTATAAGCATTTCCAATTTTTATCAACGCGGTAAGAAAAACGAAAACAAGCCTTGGTATGGTTTATCGCCTAATTCAGTTTTCCCTGCAAACCAAGCCAAACGTTTTTCCGATTTATTATTAGAGCCGCAAGATTTAGCAAAATCGGATTTTGAGTTTTTTGTGCCGGGTATAGATAAGTTGGACGAAAACGGCATGAAACGTTTGGAATCCATCGGTCGGGTGACTGCAGATTGTGCTTCCATTTATCAGGCAGGCATGGATATTATTCAAAAAGAAGAATGGGATTTTGTTGCCGTTTATTTCGATGCGATTGATCATTATTGTCACGGTTTTATGAAATATCATCCACCCAAACGTCCGCACATTCCCGAAAACGAATATCAGGCGTTCAAAGATGTGGTGCGCAACGGTTACAGATTACATGATGCATTGCTCGGCAATATTTTATCGGAAATAGGTGATGATGTTACTGTGATGTTGATTTCCGATCATGGTTTTCAACCCGACCATTTGCGTCCGAAAAAAATTCCGCGTGAACCGGCAGGACCGGCTGCGGAACACAGTCAATACGGTGTTTTTTGTTTAGCCGGAAAAGGCATAAAAAAAGATGAACTTATTTACGGTGCGTCACTATTAGATATAACACCGACTATTCTCACAGTGATGGGTTTGCCTGTTGGTGAAGATATGGACGGAAAAGTTTTAACTGCCGCATTTGAAGAAGCACCCATTCCGGTTTATATTCCTTCTTGGGACGAAGTACCGGGCGAAGCCGGTATGCACAAAATAACAGATCAAACCGCACAAGAACCGGATGAGCAAGACGAAGAAGTTTTGAAACAATTAGCTGACTTGGGCTATATTGATCCGGTTGATGATAATAAAGAAGTCGCTTACAAAAAAACAAAAATAGAATGTGATTATAATTTGGCGCGTGCTTATCTCGATGGCGGAAAATTAGACGAAGCAAAAGAAATTTTAGAAAAATTGTATGCAGAATATCCGACACAAGGACGTTTTGCATTCCGCTTAGCTTCTTTATTGCAATTGAAAGGGCAGCACGAGGAAGCGCGAAAAATTATTAGTGGTTTAAGGGAAACAGAAACTTTCGACGAAAAAGCACTCGATCTGGTTGAAGCCGGTTTACTTATCGGAGAAAATAAAGGAAAAGAAGCTTTATCGATTTTAAAAAAATTAGAGGGAAAAATAGCACCGGAAGAATCGCGCCTTTATTTGCAATTGAGTAAATGTTATTTGCAACTTAACAGATTAGAAGCGGCGGAAGAAATGTTGCTCAAAGAACTTGAAGTAGATTTCGACCAACCGGAAGTGCATCGTTTGCTCGGTATGACGCTTTTAAGTGACGGACGTTTCAGTGAAGCATCCGGTGCTTTTTTGGACTCTTTGGCTCTGAATTATTATCAACCAATGACGCATTTTCATTTAGGTCAAGCACTTTTCAACAACGGCGATTATGAAGCTGCCGCAAGTGCTTACGAAATGTCGTTGCGCTTTCAACCCGAACTCAACGCAGCGCGCAAACAATTGATTTATATTTACGACAAACAACTCGATAAACCCGAAAAAGCAATCGAACATGCTCAAAAATTTGCAGAAATAAACGATAAAAACGGTACGGTTGTTATTGTTTCCGGTTTACCTCGCTCCGGTACTTCACTCATGATGCAGGCAATTCACGCCGGCGGTATGGAAGTTTTTGTGGATGAAGAACGCCCGGCGGACGAAAACAATAAAAAAGGTTATTACGAACACCAATTGGTAAAAAAAATAGCGCGTAACAAAACTTGGATCAGCGATGCGGTCGGCAAAGGCGTGAAAGTTATCTCTCATTTGGTTCAACATTTACCGGCGCGATATAAGTACAAAATTATTTTTATGGAGCGTCATCTATCGGAAATCACGCGATCGCAACAAAAAATGTTGAAACGTCTCGGAAAAGAAACGACTGAAAGCAACGAAAAAATAAACGCCCCTCTTTATATAAAATTCGGTGAGCATTTGCGCGACATTAAATCTTGGCTCGAAGATCAACCGCATATAGAAGTGTGTTACGTCAATTATAATGAAATGATAAATAATCCGGCTGGAGAAGCTGCACGCGTCAACAACTTTTTAGGAAAAACTTTGAATGTGGATAAAATGTCGGCAGTAGTAGATATGGAATTGTATCGAGAAAAAACGGGTATATTAATGGTAAATGGTAAACGTTAAATGGTAAATCTGAAACTCAACACTTACCACTTATCAATTACCATAAAAAAATTTACCATTTACCGTTTACCATTTACCATTATTGAATGCTCTTTATCCAAATGACCGGTCTGTCCGGTGCCGGCAAGACAACCATATCGATACTCACCCAAAAACTTTTAGAGGAACGCGGGTTTGCCGTCGAAGTTATTGACGGCGATGAATACCGAAAAATATTGTACCCTGATTTAGGTTACTCGAAAGCAGACCGCAATGAAAACATTCGACGATTAGGTTTTGTAGGAACGGTTTTAGCGCGTAAAGGAGTAATTGCTATAATGGCAACTATAAATCCTTATGAGGAAATGCGCGAAGAATTAAAATCCCAAAGTCATTTAGTGCGCACGGTTTGGGTGAAATGCAATTTAGAAACACTTTTTCTGCGCGATACAAAAGGTTTGTATAAACGTTCGCAACTTCCGGACAGCGACCCAAACAAAATTAAAAACCTCACCGGTGTTAACGATCCTTTTGAAACACCGTCAGATGCAGATTTGATTTTACACTCTGATGCGGAAATACCTGAAGAGTCTGCTGAAAAATTATTGAATTTTATATTGAGCGAAATTAAAATTTTATAGTGAAGATATATTTTATTAAAAAAACCTCTTATCTTAACACTTTAATTTATAAAACGGAAACAACTTTAAAATGAAAGTACAAAAATCTACTAAAGACAAACACACGTGCAGTTTAGCTCAAAAATTAGAAGCGTATAAAGCTACCCACTTGGGTGTAGCTCTTAACAACCACACCAACGCTATCGTATTTGCTGCCGGCAGTTTGTCAGTGCTTACACCATTTATATCTCAAGCACAAACTTCGGGTGTATGCCGAACAGGTTTGCCAATTCAAGCAGCAATTGGACTGCAGTTTGATGTTAATAATGATGGTATAAATGACATATCATTTCAGAGTATAAAATTAATGGGTACCCAATTGTTTAGTGCTGCTATACGGCCATTAAATGCTGTACAAATAGCCAGGCCATCTTATGCTTATGCAGCGGCTTACATTTCGAATGCTTTTATTTCCAAAAATGCTATATTTATTGCCGGCGGCAAAGCTCAATTAATAAAAGGAGGAACAGGCGGTCCATTTTTTAACAGCTCCAATAAAAGTTTTGCGATAAGATTAATATCCGGAGAACTTGGGTTCGTAAAACTCAATACTATGAATAATAAAATAATAATTACCAGTTCCGGTGTTGGTTTAAACGCCAATGCCTCTATCAAAGCCGGTTCATGTGCATCGCTTCCCGTCGAACTCACCGAATTTGTAGCCAAAGCGATAAACGACCACACCGTAAGTTTACATTGGAACACGGCATCCGAAATTAATAACAATCACTTCGATATTGAACGCTCTTCAGACGGGAAAAAGTTTCAAGTTATCGGACAAGTAAAAGGCAACGGCACCACACAAGTTTCGCATGATTATCAATTCACTGATGCGCAACTTGCGGCAGAAGGTATTTATTATTACCGTCTCAACCAAATTAATAATGAAGGTAGTTCGGAGTATTCACCGGTCGTATCAGTAGCTATGGCGGGAGTGAAAGTAAAAGTATATCCGACTGTCATTCACAACCGCTTAAATATATTATCGGCATCGAACACGCTACCTGTAACGGTGATAGATATGACCGGTCGCATATTGCGCGAATTCAATCACACACCGGAAAGCATTGACGTTTCGGATTTGGGTGCAGGTGTTTATTTAGTACGCGTAGGTAATGAGATCGTGCGAGTGGTGAAAGCGAATTAATTGTCAAATCCATGCTTGAACCTTATTTCAATCTTTTCAAAAGAATAGACCAAAGTTGTTCGTACGGAATAATTTCAAATTCCGTTATCAAACCGCGATAATAAAACGGTGTGCTTTGCAAACGTGCCAAGTATTTGTCGGTGTTTGAAAAACTATCGAGTTTGAAATCTGCTTTGCCGGCTTGTTGCAACAGGCGAATAAAATTGATGAGACGAAAAGACGCATCGGATTCCAATTGCCGATTCGCATAATTTTTCAGACGTTCTATGTTTTCGTTGGCGCGAATAATTTGGCGTTGCTCGACCAAAAATAAAATTTGTGCAATCAAAATATGAATGGTGTAAACCAATAAATCTTTCGGATAAATAACCGCATTGGTCAAAAAATTACTCACTTTAAAAGTGCGTCGATTTTGCCGACGTAAAATCGGGTTTTCGGTACCGAAAATTTCGATGATATAATTCAAGTACACTTCAAACACCACCCATAATTCTTTTATATCGTTCGGTGCATTTTTATATTTACTCGAACTCATCACTTTGGATAGAATTGCGGAGGCGTTGATATAATTTTCGGTATGCAAAGCCAATAAAAAATAGTACTTCAAGAAATCGTACCAACCTTGACTGTTTTCGGCGAAGAGTTCCAGATTTTTTTCGGCGTGTGATTTACCGCGCCTGTGATCTTTGAGGTGTAAAAAAGCTGACATTTTTTTAATCTCGAAAGTCGTCATTTTATCTTCTTGATAAAAATTCGGATTGTCTTTCATATACTGCTCCGTTCGTTGACACACTTCAATCATAGCTTCAAAATCGTGCAACATTTCATACCGATACAACCGCACCAAAAACATATTGTAAAACACAACCGGCGATGAATACGTTTCGGAAAGCCCAATCAGCGCGTCACAATAAGTGTCAATGCGTTCAAGCAAATCGGCGTTTTCTTTTTCGCTTCGCAAATAATTGATGATAACTCTTTGAAATAACTCTTCCGACCGGATCTCTGCATCCAGCACATTTTTATACTGTTTGATGTGTTGGTCGTACTCCTCGTATTCTTTTACTTCATTTTTTTCGCTGGCGTGACTGCGTAAAATTCGCGCCGAATTGACAATTAAATCCGCAAATTGGTATTTCAGTGATGTAGTTAAAATTTGACGCGCTAACGAGGCTGCCGTATCGTGTGCGTTGTAAGTCAACAGAATTTTTACCAATGCCCACTCTTTGTTGCACGTATACGACGCTCTATCGTAACCCGAAGCATCGGGCAAATTGATATCCAAGAAAAAAAGCGTGTTTAGCAATCTTTTTCGGAAACGGCTCTTTAATTGGCGGTATTTATCGTCGGTCGGGCTGCAATCGTAGAGTAAAACGGACGCGTCTCTATCATTTCGGAATTTACCGGACATGAGTGCTTCATAGAACTCGTTGAATTTACTGTTTTTGTTTTTAAGCGAATGTTCGTCGAAGATTTCAATTTTCTTGACTTTCTTTTTCGTAACAATCTTCGCTATTTCTATAAGGTTTTTCATTCAAAAAATATAAGCTGCTAATGTAGAAGGTTTTCTTGAATCATTGCAAAAACTGTGTCACATTTTTAGTTAATTCAAAAAATATTTTATAGAATGAAAATTAATTATAAAGGACGATTAAAAATAATTTTACTTTTGAAATTTAACCTGAGTCCGGAGATTTTAAAAGAAGCGTAGCCTCGAAAGGTTTTGTAAAACGGAATTTATTCCGATGAAGAATGCCGGAAATTAATGCGAGTTCCGTAAGAACGGCAGATTTTATTTTAAATTTAGTGTTGCACTGTACTTACGGAACTCGATTCCGATTTTCTTTATTTTACCCTGAAATAAATTTCGAGGTAAAATAATCGAGACTAACGGCTCTTTTTCTTATATCCGAACTCACATTAATTTATGTTCGCGTTTACGAATTTTACAATATCATTAACGCTAATTAAAAAAACGTTAGAAGGTAAATGAATATCTTTACGTCTCAAAAATGAATAATGAGAAAAATATATTTTCTGATACCGATTTTAGCTTTTATTTTTTCGGATTGCCGCATACGCCCCGCCGATGATTTGGTTGTGACGGGTGTTGAACAAGATTGGACTCTACCTTTGATTGATACACGCCTTTCGACGAAAACGTTGATAAGCAAATTCGATTCGTTGGCGTATATTCAATACGAATCAGACAGCACGATTCGGTTGCATTACAAAGGGAATTTTATTTCACGAACCTCTTTAGATATTTTCGCCAATTTCAACAACGCGATTTTTCCTTTGGGCGATTCTATTACGGCTTTACCTTTTTCTTTACCGAGCGGCGTTCATGTAGAAGACGTGGATATAAAAAAAGGTATATTACAATGGGGAATTCGTTCACCGGATTTTATTTCCGATGTCACGTTGCGCATTCCGCAATTGACGAAAAACGGTGTAGCATTTCAAACGACGTTTAGCGTTTCGGCTGTGCCGATCTTGGATTCTTTGGATATGTCCGGCTATCATTTATCTACGCCCAAAGATTCCATTTATATCGTTTACGATGCGCGCAAACGTCTGACCGGCGAGCGTGTCAATTTGCGTAACAACGGTTTGTTTCAAATAAAAAATTTTGAATTCAGTTACGTAAAAGGTTTTTTGGGTAGAGATACGTTTGATGTGCCGCGCGATACGATTAAGTTGGATTTTTTTAAAAACCTGAAACGCGGCGAATTTAAGTTTTTAGATCCCCGCCTGACCGTTACACTCGATAATTCTTTCGGAGTGCCGGTTGCCGCCATTATGAAAATAGGCAATGTTATTTCGGGTGACGGACAAATATTGATGTTGAAAAGTGCTTTAACGAACGGCGTAAATATTAATTATCCGAAACTAACGGAGGTAAATCAGTCAAAACAAACAATCGTAGTGTTTGATAAAACAAATTCCAATCTCGCCGATATAGTCAGTTTTAATCCGGTAGCGATTGATTATAAAATTGTCGGCTTAATGAACCCTAATGCCACGATGAAAACCACCGGCTTCGTGACCGATAAAAGTGCGTTCAAACTGCAAGTGGATTTGGATTTACCGATTTACGCGACCGCAAAGAATTTTGAACTCAATGATACAAGTGCATTTGATTTATCGAGCCAAAAAAATATTACGTTTGCACAGTTCTTCGTGACAATTGACAACGGAATGCCCGTAGATTTAGGTTTACAAGGTTATTTTTTGTCCGTTAAAGGTGAAATATTGGATTCGTTGAATAAAACCGGTAGTATTTTGATAAAAGGCGCACCCGTCGGCAACGACGCTTTACCGATTTCGAGCCTGAAAACAAATTTTACCGTTGATATTGATTCAGCGCGCATGAACCGCATACGAAGTGCCACGCAATTGGTAACGCGCTATAAAATCGCTACGACAAGCAACGGCAGCGTTCCGGTAAAAGTAACGGCAAAACAATCCGTCGGCGCGCATATAGGTGTGCGGTTCGGTTTAAAAAAACCTTAAACCAAATAACAACAACAAATAATGAATAATTTACTTAAACACTTTTGTTTTACACTTTTGCTTTTCGTTTTTTTTCAGACGCACGCCCAACAAGAACAAACGCTGAGTTTGGTGCCTCGAATTTGGCAATCTACGCTACTGAATCCGGCTTTAATACCGGATAAAAAAATCCATATTGCTTTGCCGAGCGTTTATGTTTCCGGTAAAAGCGATTTCGCACTCAACGATTTTATCCATGTGGATAAAGAATCGGGGCGCAGACAAATCGTGGATACGCTGGTTTTAGCCAAACTCAACGACAGCAATAAATTTTCATTCAGCACTCAAATTCAAACATTGGCAATTTCTTTTCCCGTTAATGAAAAATTGCAATTAAGTATATATCATGCCCTTGATGCCAACGGTTCGACAGACCTCAACGGTAATTTAGCGCGGCTGTTTATTAAAGGCAATACACAATTTGCGGGTAATACCGTTTCGCTTTCATCGAGCGCAAACAGCGACTTACACAGTGAATTAGGTATGGGCGGCGCGTATAAAATTAATGAAAATTTTACGGTTGGTGTGCGAGCCAAATATTTATCCGGTATTACGGGTGCGTTTACGGTGCGCAAAAAATTTGATGCCAAATTCGATGCCGCCGGCGCGCAACTCCTTATCAGTTCCGATTTTGCGCTGCTTACTTTTGATGAAAGCAAGTTGGGAAAAATCAATACTGTTTCAGATTTGCTCTCAAACGGTTTGTTCGGCTCAAATGCCGGTTATGCTTTCGATTTGGGTGCGACTTATAAAATAGGTAAAATAAAAATTGCGGCAAGTATTTTGGATATCGCCGGTACCATAAATTGGGAAACTAACGGAAAAACATACAGCACGTTCGGTAACACCGTTTATTTAGGCGATAACGCCGCGAATTTTTTCGATATAGACAATTACAAAACCACGCACTATATTGATACGCTGAAAAAATATACCAATTACAATGAAACAAGTAATGCGACCTATAAACAAACACTGCCGTTGCGAATGTATTTAAGCGGCACATACCAATTAAATGATACTTGGGCTTTCGGTGCGCTTGTTTATAATGAGAGCAACAGCGTTGACGCCGGCACCGGTTTTACGGTGAACGCTTCAGCACAAACCGGAAAAGTGTTGAATTGCGGTTTGAGTTACGGTTTGCGCAACGGTACGATAAATAATTTGGGTTTACATTTTGTTTTAAAATTGGGTCCCGTGCAGCTATATGGCGTTACGGATAATATCATTGCTGCATTTCGCATCTACGACGTAAAAACGGCAAACGGCAGATTGGGTATGAATTTGGTTTTTTAATGCTAAATTATTCAATACAAATGCTAAACGATAAACCATTTTCACAAAATTCAGCATTTAACATTTACCAATAATGAAGCTGCTTCGCGTGCTTTTTCCGCAAAATCTAAACCTGAACTTGCAAAAATAATATCGCGTGAAGAGTTTATGAGTAATCCGCCTTCTGCATTGCTGCCGTTTTGAATAATTTGTTGCGCATCACCTCCTTGCGCGCCGACACCCGGCACGAGAAAAAAATAATCCTGTGCCAAAACTCGTATATCAGCCAATTTTTCCGGATGCGTGGCTCCGACTACGAACATTAAATTATCCGGATTGCCCCAAGTTTGTGCTTTTTGTATCACGTGCTTATACAAATTATTCTCCAATTGGAAATCCGATGCGCCTTTATTGGAAGTAAGTGCCAATAAAATAACCCACTTGCCTTTAAAATCCAAGAAAGGTTTTACGGAATCTTCACCCATATAAGGTGCAACGGTCACGGCATCGAAAGGTAATTTTTCAAAAAATGCTTTTGCGTACATTCTCGATGTGTTACCGATATCGCCGCGTTTAGCATCGGCTATTTTAAAATGGTTGTCGCCGATATAGTTCACCGTTTTCTCCATTGAACGCCAACCTTTCGCGCCTTGCGCTTCGTAAAAAGCAGTATTGAGTTTATACGCCACGCACAAGTCGTGTGTAGCATCAATTATTTTTTTATTGAACTCGAATATCGGATCAGATTTTTTTAAAAGATGCTGCGGCAAACGATCGTAATCAGTATCAAGTCCGACGCAGAGATAGGTTTTTCTTTCTTGAATAAGAGAGGCGAGTTCAAAACGTGTCATATATTGGATTTCGGATTTCGGATTTCGGGTTTCGGATTTTTTTAACATTTTCCGAAATCCGAAATCCGAAATCAAAAACTAATTAATGGCAACGACAGATTTAATTTCAGGCAGTTGTTGTTTTATCGCGCGTTCTACACCCGCTTTCATAGTCATTTGCGACATATTGCAATTGCTGCAATTGCCCAACCATTTTACGTGAACGATCATATCATCTGTAATATCTATCACTTCAACATTACCGCCGTCAATCGCCAAAAACGGGCGAATGTCGCTGAGTGCATCGTTTACTTTTTGTACTAACGAACTTTTAGCTTCAAGTACCATATTTTTTTATATTTTTCGACGCTAATTTATAAATATTCTAACTTAGAACGTTCTAAAACGAGCAAAGTTCAACAAAAGTAGCAAAAAAATTCTTATTTTTTATTTCAAATTCTTTAAAATTTATTTTTTATGCGAATAAAGGATACAAGTCAAACTTTCTTCTTCAATATCAAATTTTGGTGATGGACAACCTTCTTCTCTCATTGTTCGGAATATTGTCGGAATACCTTGTCCTTCTGCTTGTGCCAATTGGAATTTATTGAAAAAAAATGCAAGTGCTTGATTTCTCCAAAAAGGAGTGGCTTTACCGGCAAGAAATTTTGATTTTTCAATAGTTCTGGGTAAAGCACCGGGCGAATAAATTTCAATCCTATCAGAAAAAACAGTTACTCTTACCGGCTGGTCTATTTCATAATCACGATGTACAATAGCATTTATTAAGGCTTCTTGTAAGGCGCGAAAAGGATAGTTGAAAAGGTTTGGACGTTTGTTTTTTTTATCGAAAGAAGTATGGACTTGTGTATTTAAAATCTGTATCGCTTTTCGAACTTGTTCGACTATATTTCCAATTAGTTCATATCTTTCAGCATTTGGTTCACTTCTATCGGTACCATTATAAATAGAAACAATTGTAAAAGCACCCGCGAAAAATTTAAGCGGATCATCGCAAAACAAAAGCAATGAAAAATTTCTGGGTTTAAGTTTACCCGATAACATTTCTATACCGGCAAGCGGTGGCACAAAACTTGATAAACGCTCGGTAGCTGAAATATAATCTTCTATGGGTTTATTATTATCCCATAAAAACATTTCTTTTAAATATTCTCTGAGTGAAAGCAAATCAATATCGTCAATAGTAGCGGCAACGTTTATGCGTTTGTCCCAAGGTTCTATTTTATTTTTTTTAACCAATAATTCTCTAAGTATACCGTTTCTCGCTTCTCGTGTTTCGCGACCGATTCTGACATAATACGTTGAAGTATCTTTTCCACTTGGTCTGTAACTATGTATCTCACTTGTTCCCGGAATAATGAAAATTAAAATTCTTCTATCTTCCGATATCGGAATTTCATCAATTAATGCTACTATTGCAGGAAAACATTTTTCGTGCAACTCCGCTAAAACTTTATTTTCAACCTCTTTAAATCTTTGAGATGTCAACCCGATTTGTTCCAGTTTTTGAAAACCGTAAGCATCTTTGGTTTCTTTCACTCCGCACACGATATAACCGCCACCCAAATTAGAATAATCATTAACAAAAGCGACCGCTGTTTTTACGACGGTTTCAATGTCTGCTATATTTTCCTTCCACTCTACACGCTCGCTTTCTCTTTTTATGAGTTCGGATAAATCTACTCTGTGCATACGATATTTTTCACAAAGTTAAATCTTATTCTCTAAAAATTCAATCGGCTTTCAAAACTTTCATATTGCGCAATTGCAACTGCTCATTTAATTTCGGCAAATCATTTTGTTTGAATTTATTCCATTCCGACACTACATTATCGAATTTTTTTTGCGCATCCATTACTGCCGAAACGGTTTGAGATGTCGGCGGCATATCCGTATCGTGCAACACTTCAAAAAGTCCGGCAAATTTATTTTTTAATGCCGACGGATTATTATCTCCGGTTGCGAATAAATTTAATTTAGTTACAAAACCTTCGATGACCGGTTTAATATCATCCTGAACAGGTGTACCATCCGCTTTGATTTGTCTTTTTAGCGCGTTTACTTCATCGTTCAATTGCGATATTTTTTTTCTTGCCGAGTAGCACTGCATGGACAAATCGTGTTGTCGTTGCAGTTCGTAAAAAAACGTTTTTACGCGCGGATCTTGTTTTACGGTAAGCACGGAAGTGAAAATTTTACCGTCAACAGAAAGTTCTACGTTATAATTGCCCGGCATCACCCAAGGTGAAGTCGGATTAGGTGCGGTATTTTCGTAAGTAGCTGAAATCGGATATTTCGGTGCCTCGTTGAGCGGCGTGTAATGCAAATCCCAAATAAAACGGTGCGCGCCGGCTTTGTCGGATACTATTTTTTGCGGACGAATCCAATACTGCGGAATATTAACCGCCGGAATTTTGTACAAAGTATCATCGCTGCGAAACGAGCATACGATTTGTTGATTTGACGATTTTATATCCAACTTCAAAACACTTTTTGCATCGCTTTTCAAAAAATAATCTATAACCGCACCATCGGGTGGATTATCACCGGCAGGTTCTTCTTGCGGAATCGGCGTATCGGTACCCAAATTCCAACGCACGCGATATGCTTCTTGAGGTGCAAACAATAAAACATCTTGTAGCGCATTATTAGGTGATATTTGACGCAAAGGAGAAATATCATCTAAAATCCAAAACGAGCGACCGTGAGTACCCACTACTAAATCATTGTTTTTTATCACCAAATCGCGCATAGAAGTGGCAGGCATATTCAAGCGCAGTGATTGCCAATTTTCACCGTTATCGAAAGAAACATAAACGGAGCGTTCCGAACCCGCGAAAAGCAAACCGGCTTTTATCGGATCTTCACGCACGACATTTACAGATTCGTCGGGTAACCCTTTTATTATTTCTTTCCAAGTTTTTCCGAAATCGCGCGTTCTGTAAATATGCGGTTTCATATCATCCAATCGAATCGCATTGACGGCGGCGTAAGCAGTACCGACATCGAACCGGCTCGCCTCTATCAAAGATATTTTTTGCCAAGCCGAAACGGTCGGTGGCGTTATATTTTGCCAATACTTTCCGCCGTCGCGGGTGATGTGAATGAGTCCGTCGTCAGTACCCGCCCAAATCGTATTCGAATCGAGCGGCGACGGAGCCACCGTATAAATAACACCGCGACGCGGCATAGTTTTCATTTTTTCTGTTCGGTAAATGCCGACGCTCGCCGGCACTTCCACCGTTTCGCGCGATAAATCCGGACTGATTATCTGCCAATTATTACCGCCATCTTTAGTTTTAAAAAGTACGTTGCCCGCAAAAAACAAGGTAGCGGAATCAATCGGTGAAAAAACAACGGGGGCGGTGCGTAAAAAACGATATTTACCGGATCGCACCGGTTCGGGAGAAATGTTTTGCACTTGTCCGGTGCGTTTATCGAATTTTGTAATTTTTCCGCCGTAAATAATATTCGCATCTCTCGGATCGGGTGCTATGTAACCGTATTCTTCCACGCCGACCGGATGCCATTCGCGAATCGTAACCCCGCCGTCATTACCGCGACTCGATATGCCGACCGAACCGCTTTCTTGTTGCGCACCGTATACATTGTACGGAAAAGCGTTATCGGTATTGACGTGATAAAATTGTGCCGTCGGTTGATTGAGCCAAGAACTCCAAGATTTTCCGCCGTTGACCGTAACGAGCGCGCCTTGATCGCCGGCTAAAAGCATAGTTTCAGGATTATCAGGATTTATCCATAATCTGTGATAATCGTCGCCGCCGGGCGCACCGCGAAATGCAGACCAATTTTTTCCGCCGTCTTCGGATTTCCAAGTCACGACGTTTATATCATACACAATATCAGGATTTTTCGGATTTACTTTTATTTCCGCAAAATCACTACCGCGTCCCCACAACCGTTCATCACCCGAAAGTTTTTTCCATGTTACGCCGGCATCATCTGAGCGATAAATACCGCCTGTTTCTTCATTCGCATCAACGGTAGCATATAAACGATTCGGATCACTCGGTGCCA
Organism: Chitinophagales bacterium; assembly: GCA_038226035.1. GTDB lineage: Bacteria > Bacteroidota > Bacteroidia > Chitinophagales > Saprospiraceae > JAAFJT01. The sequence continues at coordinate 46,894 of JBBRQS010000008.1, forward strand.
TACAAAAACCGATACGCCCTAAACCATCTTTAAAACCGGGTAAACCATCTAATTTTTTCCAATTAGCACCGCCATCAACGGATTTATACAAACCGCTGCCTTCACCGGCAAATACGCCGTTTTCCCAAGGTGCAAGGCGTTGTGCGAATAAATCGGCATAAACTATATCCGGATTATTCGGGTTAACTGTTACCTGAATCGCACCCGTATTTTCATCAACGAACAAAACGCGCTCCCAATTTCCGCCGCCGTTGGTGGTTCTGTAAATACCGCGCTCCGTATTTGCACCGTAAGGATGACCGAGCACTGCCGCAAAAACGCGATTTTCGTTGAACGGATCTATCGTCAATCCGCCGATTTGTTGCGCTTCGTGCAGTCCGGTATTGAACCAAGTTTTTCCGGCATCAATTGATTTATAGATACCGTCGCCGACGGATAAATCCGGACGTTGTAAACCTTCACCGCTTGCCGCATAAATCACGTTCGGGTCGGAAGGTGCAACAGCCACATCGCCGATAGAACCGGTGGGTTGTTCATCAAAAATCGGTTGCCAAGTTCTGCCGTAATCGGTTGTTTTCCAAACACCGCCGTTATTCACACCGATATAAAATACATTCGGTTGGTCGCGCACACCGCAAGCACCGACTGTTCTGCCGCCTCGATACGGACCTATCATGCGCCAACGCATGGCTCCGAAAAAATTATTGTCATAACTTTGCGCTACGCCGATAAAATTTTGCGTAACGAGGAACAGTAAGGCAATGTGTAGTTTTAGTAGTCTCATTTTTTTATTCTACGGTTTCGTCAGGGCATTCCATGAAAAGTCATGTAGTTGCCGTTATTTTTAAAATAAGTGATAAAGATATAAATTGTTTCACTAAAAATTCAGAGTTTTGTAAATTCAATTGTAACTAACGCGATTTACGGCGTATGTGCAATAAATAATTTTATGAAAATCCTCATTATTCGTTTTTCTTCGATCGGTGATATTGTTTTGACAACGCCTGTCGTGCGCTGTTTGAAATATCAAACCGATGCGGAGATACATTATTTGACGAAAAAAAATTTCAAAAATATTTTAGAAAATAATCCGTACATCAAAAAAATTTGGGCGATTGAAAAAAATATTTCAGAAATAATTATCGAATTGAAACAAGAAAGATTTGATTTAATTATTGATCTGCATAACAATTTGCGCAGCCGTTTATTAAGTTTTCAACTCGGCGTAAAAACCAATAGATTTGATAAACTGAATTTTGAAAAATGGCTTTTGGTCAATTTTAAAATAAATCGTTTACCCAAAACGCACATCGTGGATCGGTATATGAACACCGTATTGGAATTGAACGTAAAAAATGACGGCGCGGGATTGGATTATTTTATTCCCGAAAAAGATGTAATTAACATTCAGGCTTTGACGCAGAATTTTGTACATACCAATAATTACTGTGCTTTCGTGATAGGTGCGGCGCATTTTACAAAGCGTTTGCCCGAAGATAAAATTATTGCTATTTGTAAAAAAATAAACGCACCCGTACTATTGCTCGGCGGTAAAGAAGATACGGATAGAGGCACATTCATAAAAAATGCCTGCGGAGAAAATGTTTTTAATTTTTGCGGTTTATTAAACCTCAATCAATCAGCATCGGTTATACAACAAGCTCGAAAAGTAATCACACACGATACCGGTTTGATGCACATTGCGGCAGCGTTTAATAAAGATATAATTTCGGTTTGGGGAAATACAATACCCGAGTTCGGTATGGCACCTTATTTTGCTGATAGCCATCAGCCATCAGCCAATAGCCAAAGTCAAATCATGGAAGTAAAAAATCTTTCGTGCCGACCGTGCTCCAAAATCGGTTTCGCCGCTTGCCCGAAAAAACATTTTAATTGCATGAATAAGATTTCGGATTTCGGATTTCAGATTTCGGATTTATAAGGAAGCCTTCGCTTTGAGCGAAGTCTTCCTTGGCTATTTCGATTTTTAAAATTTTAGTCATTCACTATAAATTCGCGATTTTTATTTTCTACCAAAAAGTCTTTGTTATTTTGCGAGGTTTTTTTATCATACGCTATGGGATTTCGGATTTCGGAATACTCAAAGAAGACTTCGCTCAAGGAAGACTTCGCTCAAAGCGAAGGCTTCCATATAAATCCAAAATTTAAAATTCAAAATCGAAATGATTTTCCATATACAACCGAACGAGAAAGAAATTTTTGATATTGTGAGCAATACGGCTAAAGCATTGAACGTACCGGCGTTTGTAGTGGGTGGTTTCGTGCGCGACCGACTGCTTTCGCGTCCGTCAAAAGATATGGATATTGTGTGTCTCGGTTCCGGTATCGGTTTAGCTGAAAACGTTGCCAAAAGAATGCACCCGCAACCGAAAATCGTTGTGTACGAACGTTTCGGAACCGCTATGCTGCGTTATAAAAACGTGGAAGTAGAATTTGTCGGTGCGCGCAAAGAATCGTACCGCAGAGACAGTCGCAAACCGAGTATCGAAGAAGGTACGCTTGAGGATGACCAAAACCGCCGCGATTTCACTATCAATACGCTCGCCGTAAGTTTGAATGACGACGATTTAGGGGATATAATTGATCCTTTTGAAGGAATCCGGGATTTGGAAATGAAAATTATCCGCACACCGCTTGAACCCGGAAAAACTTTCAGCGACGATCCGTTGCGCATGATGCGCGCCATTCGTTTTGCCGCGCAACTCAATTTTACGATAGAACCGCGCACACTCAACGCGCTTTCCGAATTCGCCGACCGGATAAGAATAGTTTCAAAAGAACGGATTATAGTAGAGTTGGAGAAAATTTTGAAAAGCGATGTGCCTTCCGTCGGACTCATTCTAATGTTCAAAACCGGTCTGCTGCATATCATTTTTCCGGAATTTGCGGCGTTGCAAGGTATTGAAGCGAAAGACGGCTTACGCCATAAAGATAATTTTTATCACACCTGCCAAGTCGTGGATAATATTGCACGCCACACCGACAATATCTGGCTGCGTTGGGCAGCAGTTATGCACGATATCGGTAAACCCGCCACAAAACGTTTTGATGCGGCAGAAGGTTGGACCTTTCACGGGCATCAAGAAGTCGGGGCAGCGATGATACCGCGTTTGTTTCGCCGCTTAGGTTTACCCGTTGATGAGCGTTTGCGATACGTACAAAAATTAGTGAAACTACACCACCGACCCGTAGCTTTAACGAAAGAAGAAATCACCGACTCCGCAGTGCGGCGTTTATTGTTCGATGCGAATGAAGATTTGGAAGATCTTTTCACGCTTTGCGAAGCCGATATAACATCGAAGCAACCCGATCGCGTAAAACGTTATCTCGCCAATTATCAATACTTGAAACAACGCTGTGTGGAAGTAGAAGAAAGCGACAACGTTAGAAATTGGCAGCCGCCCGTTTCCGGTGAAATAATTATGGAAACGTTCGGTATTCCGCCTTCAAAAGAAGTGGGTGTTATAAAAACTGCTATCAGAGAAGCCATTCTCGACGGCATCATTCCGAATAATTTCGGTATCGCGTTTAATATGATGCTCAAAGAAGGAAAGAAATTAGGTTTAGTCGTGAAAAAATCTTTACACTAATTATTACAAAAAATATTTTTTTATTTTTATTTAGATTAATTCTACATAGCTTATCTTTGCAGCGCAAACATTTTTTTTGAAATTAAAATCAAAATCATGCGCTCAAATTTATTTTTTATTTTTTTATTTTCATTCTCGATATTTTATTCTGAAAATATTTTTTCAAAAAATATTTCACAAGAAAAAAATTCAAAAAAATATTTTTTTGAAAATACTTACGGATTTCAGATGCCGGAAACCGGTCTTAAATCTAAAATACGATCTCTAACTTTCAAAATACAAAATGATACTTTACCGAAACAAATAAATTTATCGGAAATAGAAATAAAATCCATTCGCATCGTGAACGGTACCGGACATTTGAACGATGTGGCAGGCGAAGTGATTTACGCCGGTAAAAAAAATGAAGTGATTGTCATCGATAGTCTTGATGCAAATAAAGCCATAAACAATACGCGACAAATTTTGGGACGAATACCCGGATTAAACATTTCCGAAACGGAAAGCGGCGGCTTTACGGCAAACGGTGTTGGTTTTCGCGGCTTGAATCCTACGCAAAGTATTGAAACCAATACACGACAAAACGGATATAATGTTTCGGCAGATATTTACGGTTACAACGAAGCCTATTATTTACCGCCGATGGAAGCCGTTGAACGCATTGAAGTTGTTCGCGGTGCATCGTCTTTACAATTCGGTGCGCAATTCGGCGGCGTTATAAATTATGTAGTCAAGTCTGCGCCCACTGATAAAGTTTTGGGTATTACCACTTCTCAAACGGGAGGCAGTTTCGGTTTGTTTAATTCTTTTACTTCCGTTGGCGGCACTTTGGGTAAATGGTCGTACTTGACGTTTGTTCAATACAGAAATTTAGAAGGCTGGCGACCGAACAGTGAACAAATACAACTCTCCGGTTTCGGACGCATCACCTGCAAACCTTCGGATAATTTTTCGGTAAGTTTAGAATACTCATTGTTGCGCAATCGCATAAAAATGCCGGGCGGATTAAATGATTCTATGTTCATCGCTAATCCGCAAACCTCTTTTCGCGCACGCAATTGGTTGGAAAGTCCTTGGAATATTGCGACGTTAACGGCACGTTATGTTTTCTCGCCGCGCTCATCTATCAGTTTACAAACATCTGTTCTCAGCAGCGCACGCAATTTGGTTTGGCGCAACGAAGACGGCGGACCGGGCGCACTCGACACCATTAGTTCGGTCACTCACCAATACAGCAACCGCGAAGTTCAACGTGAACAAATGCAAAATATCACCAACGAATTGCGTTTTAAAACGGATTATAATCTCGGAAATAAAACACAAACTTTAGCAACCGGTGTGCGCGTAGCTTATGCAAAATTTAAAAGACAAGGTGGCGGACATGGAACAACGGCAGGGGATTTCGATTTAACATTAGTGGATCCGGAATATGAATATTCTTTAAATTTTACGACAACAAACATTGCACCCTTTGCTGAAAACATCTTCAAATTTTCAGATAAATTCTCTATTACGTCCGGTATTCGTTTTGAATATCTCAACTCGACTGTTAAGGGATTTATTACAGATAGCAATATCAAACAAAAAATTTACACTGACTTATCTCAAACGCGAACATTTTTATTAGCCGGACTTGGAGCGCAGTATACGGTGTCGCGCTTTACGAATGTTTACTCCAATTTCAGTCAAGCGTATCGTCCGATTGAGTACAACCAACTTACGCCGTTTGGAGGAACTTCCAAAATTGACAAAAACTTAAAAGATGCGAACGGTTTCAATGCCGATTTAGGTTATCGCGGCACCGTAAAGAATTATCTTAATTTCGATATTAGTTTGTTTTGGCTGCAATACAACAACCGCATCGGCATTGTCGAAGAAACGGACGCGCAAGGCAATACTTACACTATCAGAAAAAATATAGCAAACAGCGCGCACAAAGGTTTGGAAACTTATATAGAGTTCAATCTTTCAAAATACCTCGATCCTACTTTTTTAAAAGGTGGTTTGAGTATTTTTAATGCATTGTCGCTCATAGATGCGCGTTATACCAACGGAGAATATACGGATAAAAAAGTTGAATACGCACCGAGCGTCATTCACCGCATCGGCATCACTTATGCGCACCCAAGCGGATTTTCAATGACAGCTCAGTGGTCACATCAATCGGAATCATTCGGCGATGCTTCCAACACCATTAAAAGCGACGACCCGATTGTCGGCATTATACCTGCATATTCGACGGGAGATATTTCTCTTTCTTATAAATTTACACGCATTATTCTTAAAGGTGGCATCAATAACATCACCGATGAGAAATATTTTACGCGCCGCACCGACGAGTATCCGGGACCCGGGATTATTCCGGCAGTCGGAAGAAGCGGGTATTTGGGAATTACACTTGGGTTTTAGGTTTTTTAAAATTGAGAAATAAAAAAAATCAGTTATTATTGAAAAGTGCTTCCGCCGGGTGATCTTTGGTTTTAAGTTTTTCCGGCGAAACGTTTTTATATAACTTTTTTAACCACGTCGGATTATTTGTTTCGTTGATACAGTTGGATTGCAGCAACCGAAAATTACCGTCAACTTTATCGGTATTATAAAAAATAAATTTTACTTTTTTGCCTTGCGCTGAAAGCATTTTGTCAAATTCCCATATTTCGTAAGGCGGTGTGTTTTCTTCATTATCTACGGAAATTATACTGCTGGGGCGACCGTATTTCATAAATGTCCGACCTCTATCGGTCTCAAATCCGTATTGTGTGCCGCTTGCGAAATTTTTATCGGCAGAACGTGCGTTGAACATATATTCTTCAAAAGCCTGGTCCGGGAATTTCGCGTTTTTTTGCGACCAATACATCAATAAATATTTTTTTTTAGCGGTTGCATCAGTTCCGGTTAACGTTTCTCTGAAGCGTATGATTTCGGTTGCGTTTATATTCATGGCGATGGCTTTCAAATTAAAATCAACCGATTCGATATTCATGTCGGCTGTAAAATCATTTTCAACGAGCGCGTTTTCCGAAACATTTGAATTAACCGTATCGAAATCTAAATTCGGATTAAATCTTTGAAAAAAAACTTCGCGCTCATTCAATAAACTACCACCCGTCGAAATCAATTTTGTGGTGAGTTTGTAAGTGCCTGAGCGCATTTTATGAATATCCACTTTTATAAGTTGAGGTGCTAAAGCAATCGCTTTTTGCCTTAATTGTTCGGCAATAAAATTCACGCCGTTTACACTATCGATAGCCGATATGGTGTAAGAAAACAGGACTGCATCATCGCTCGCTTTGTCGAGATTGTACAACTCGGTGTAAAATTGCAATTCATTGAAGTTGTTATCGTAAAGTTGAAACGGTAAAACGTCTAGCGTGTAACCGTAATGCGGATACAGAGAATTTTCGTCAAAAGCCAATTCGCATTTACTTAATAACAAAATATCACTTTGCCGTACAAGTTTTTCGGAAAAATCCGATTGAACGGTTGTTTTGAAATTCAGGACGTTTTCTTTTTTATTCGTATCCGTCAATAATATTTCCACATCGTAAAATCCATCGGGTAAATTAAAACGCCGCACATCTCTGAAATCAATCGGATCAAGAGAAGGCAGACTTATAATTTTAAATTTTTCGCTTTTGAGGCGTTTTTTATTTTGGAAAAAATTCAACTCCACTTCCACTTCCGCTATCGAATGAATGCTGTCTATTTGTCTTTGCGCTACACTTCTGCCGTTGACGAAAATATGCGATTCTATGTAATTTACTTTTCCACCTTTAAATGCAGCGAAAGTGATACCGGCATCTAAAGCAAATAGCGGTGTGTTTAAGATTATTAAGGCTAATAAAATTAAATACTTTTTCATTAAAAAAAAATTTAGAAAATTTGTTTGTTTGAAAAACTCGGATAATCTAATTTTTTTTGAAAAACAAACGAAAACTACTCCCGCGCAATTCAGTGTACAGTTGAAGCGTAGAATCAGTTTGATTTTCAATTTTATATTCAATCGGACTGTCGTCTTTTTGTATAATTTTGTCGCCCGCTAAACGATACGGTACTTTTTCGGTGGTTGTGGCAACATTAAAATTAGTATTTACACTGTCGCCGGAAAACTCAACGAAAATACCTTTCAAAGATTCTTGAACTTGATTGTTGCGCTCCCCTTGAGTTAATTCCCATTTTCCGATAAGTCCTTTTTGCAATTTCGTATCCGGTTTACAAGCCGCAACAAAAAATAAAATAAAAAATATTAATAGTTTTGAAAACATACTTATAATAAAAAAAGTGAATTATTAATTTTAAATAAAAAATCAAATTGAAAAATTTTATTTTTTCGAGCAAAAAATTATTTAAAATTTTGCGCATCGGATTTTATTTTTCCTAAAAAAAATTTTCATGCAAAATTACATCTATTTTTTATTTTACAATAATTTTTTCAGAGGATTGATAAAATGCCGGATTTTCAACTCGAAATATTTTCGACAAAATGATAAATGATAAAATTTTTTTTGAAGGCTTCATTATTAAATATTATCTTCGCTATGGATTGTATACGGTACATGAACCGGAACAAAAATTTTATATTTACCGGTTAAACTTAAAATCTACCTTTAAAAATGAAAAGATTAATCAAATTCGTTTTTTGCACCGTTGTTTTTTTATCGGCTTGTAATACGCCAAAAAAATTTGTCTATAAAGTAGTAGCGAATACACCCGAAGCCGGTTTTGATGCTCAAAATTCCGATGCGGCAGCCGTTGCTCTTGCGGATAGTATAGAAAATGCGCATGGCGGACGTTATGCTTGGAATAAAACGCGGTATATTAAATGGTCGTATTCGGGTCAGCGCGATTTGATTTGGGATAAAACAGGAGAAAAAGTGCGGATTGATTTTGCGGGAGGGAATTTAAAAATTCGCCTGAATTTGAAAAACAATACGGGTATAATTTGGCAAGACGGCATGGTATTAACGCAACCCGATTCCGTAAAAAAATATTCGGAATACGGAAAAAATTTATTTACAAACGATGCGTGGTGGTTATTGATGCCTTTTAAATTAAAAGGAAACGGCATGACGTTAAAATCAGAGGGTAAAAAAACAAATGCTATCGGTGCGGTGTGTGATGCTATATCTGCCACATTTAATAATACGGGAAATATTCTGACCGGCAAATATTTAATTTACACCAATCCCGTAACACATATCATTACGCAATGGGATTTTTATCAAAAACCTACGGATGAAAAACCTATACTTATTATTCCTAACTCCGAATATCGCGCATACGGTCATCTTTTACTTTCAGCAAATCGGGGTATGGGGCGTTCATTAGCACCTGTTGCTGTCTATTCTTCGATGCCGGATTCTGTTTTCACCTCTTTTTACCCCGTAGATTGGAGAGCGGTCAAATATTAGCTGTTAGCTGATAGCTATCGGTTAATAGCTGTCAACTAATAAAACTTTTTCGGCAACAAATAATTTTTGATGTAATCCTCGATACCGGCTTCCAAAGATTTGAAGTCATGCGGATAGCGGGCGGTAAGTTTTAATTTATCCATATTCGCTTCCGTAAAATATTGATAAGTATCCCGAATATCGAGTGGTGTCGGTACGTAATTGATGTGCGGCGTTAAATCCATATTTTTAAAAACGTTTTTGACGACATCGTTGAAACTGCGCGCCTTGCCGGTTCCTAAATTATAAATGCCGCACGGTACGGTTGTTTTATTTTTATAGAGCCAATATAAAACCTCAACAACATCTTGAACATAAATAAAATCGCGTTTTTGTTCGCCGTTATTTATGCCTTTTTTATGGCTTTCAAATAAATTGACGGCACCTTTATTTTTTATTTGATTAAAAAAATGAAAAATCGTACTCGCCATCCGCCCTTTATGGTATTCGTTAGGTCCGTAAACGTTAAAAAATTTCAAACCAACCCATTTGAACGATGAATGTTCTTTTTGGTATTCTTTCACCATTTTACGTTCATCATCCTGAGCTCTGCGTTCAGCGTTCAAAATCCATTTATCGAATTCATTTTTTGAGACACCGTAAGGATTAAGCGGTTTAAGCAAAAAGGGTATTGTATCAGGCGAGTCTTCAAAACCGTTTTCACCGTTGCCGTATGTAGCCGCCGATGATGCGTAAATAAACGGTATGTCGTGTCGAGCGCAAATTTTAAAAATGCTTTTCGAGTACTCCAAATTCCATTTTTTATGAATCGCGTAATCAAATTCCGTCGTATCCGTTCGCGCGCCCAGATGAAAAACCGCTTCTACTTTTTGTGCAGAGCGGCTTAACCATGCTATAAAAATTTTTCTGTCAATCAGTTCAATACATTTTTTCCCATCCAGATTAACGGCTTTATGAAATTGAAGCGTATCGTCAACGGCAACCACGTCCGTTATACCTTGCCGGTTGAGATATGACACCATACAACTACCGATAAAACCATACGCACCGGTAACTATAATCATTTTTCATTTTGCATTTATCACAACACTTTTCTCCCGGTAAATTTTGTGTATTCGGAAGCTACATAACGCAGCAAATCTTCGATATTATCGTAGCGGAAAAATAAATCGGCATATTTATGTGTATCCTGTGAAGGTATAATATGGGTTTTTACGTCCGTGACATCAATGATTTGTTTGTTCGCCGTGAAGATAATTAAACGAATAGCAACATTTTGAAGTTGTCGCACATTGCCCGTCCAATCAATATTTTTTAAAGCTACAATAGCATCGGTCGTAAAAGTTTTTTCGGGCATATTGTTTTCTTCGCAGAATTTGGCAACGAAATGATCCACCAAAAGCGGAATATCTTCTCGCCGATCGTTCAAAGGCGGTACATGAATAGGCACCATATCCAAACGGTTGAATAAATCTTCTCTGAACCGTCCGCGCGCAATTTCCTCTTTCAAGTTTTTATTGGTAGCAGCAATAATTCTCACATCTACTTTAATATCTTTTTCGGCACCGAGCGGCGTAATTCTTTTTTCCTGCAAAGCACGCAATATTTTTGCTTGCGCATTGAGGCTCATATCGCCGATTTCATCTAAAAATAATGTACCGCCGTCCGCCAAAACGAATTTTCCTTTTTGGTCTCTGATAGAACTCGTGTAAGACCCTTTTACGGAGCCGAATAAAGTACTGTCAATTAATTCTTCCGACATAGCCGCGCAATTCACTTCAATCAATTCTTTGTCGTTGCGCTGACTTTTGGCATGAATCCAACGTGCCACCAATTCTTTTCCTGAGCCGTTTTCACCCGTAATGAGTACACCGGCATTATCGAAAGGAGCTGCTAAATCAATACGGTTTTTAATTTCTTTTATCGCTTCCGACTCTCCGACGATCTCCTGCACTTTCGATTTTTGAACCTTTCGCGTCAAAACTTTCTTTTCTTTCATCAGTTTCGACCTGTCCAAAGCATTCTCAATCGTGATGATGATACGGTTAATATCCAAAGGTTTTTGCAAATAATCGAAAGCCCCTTTTTTCACACACTCCACAGCCACTTCAATTGTGCCGTTGCCGGACATCATGATGATAGATGCCTCGGTATTCATCAAAACCAAACGATCTAAAGTTTCCAAGCCATCCATGCGTTTCATGGAAATATCGAGGAAAATAATATCGTATTTTTTTAACCGCACCTTCTCAATACAATCCAATCCATCAACTGCTTCGTCTATGACGTAATTTTTGAAGCCGCTCAATACACTTTTAAAAGATCTTCTTATTACTTCTTCATCGTCAACGATAAGTATGTGGTTTTCCATAAGCGGTACAGAGAGAGTTTAAAACACAGAGTTTAAAAAATTTCAGAATTAAATTAAAAATTTGATTTTTAGATAATGGTTTTCTCTATACGTGTGTTGAACCGCGAATGTTACTTTTATCGGAAAAAATTCTTAATTCTTAACGCTTTAAATTTTTATTTATTTCAGTCCGATAAAAATGCGAATCTAAGAATTAAAATTGCGGTCTTAAAGTAGCGAAATTCACGCGCAAACCGCCGCCGACATAAAACGTGGATTGGTCTCGTGTCGGGTCGTCACTCGATTTTTTGCGCGCGTAAGTTTGGAAGTTTAAGAACATATTGTGGTATAATTGCCACGACGCATCTAAACTCACGGTCGTAATATTGGCATGAACGCCTTGACCGACGTAATTACCGTATTCGGCGAGGCGCGTGTTGTAATTCAATAAAATATTATTGCCGTAATTTTTATCCGCAGTATCTTCGCCGACATTTGCCGTCATTATACGCCCTTCAATCGTCAACCGGTAAGTGGGTTGGTAATGTAACCGGAAAATATATTCTTGGAAATTTGCACCTAACGGGTGTGCCAACGGTTGCGAATTGTGCGAATAATTCGTCAAACTGTCGAAATGCGTATAAGTATAAGGGCGCACGACATTGTATTCCACCTGTGCATCTAAATGATCTACATTGAAAGCATTCATGTATTTCGCGCCGAGTTGAAGACTGTATTTATTTCCCCACCAACCTTTATTATCCGTAATCAATTCTTTAAAAACAAATTCATCTAAGAGAAATTGTCCGTACAACGAAAATCGGTTTTTTATATTCCATTTACTGTTTAAGCCGAGTACGATATTGTCCGGACTACCCAAACCGTATTCGACGACTCTGTACAATATAACCGGATTGAGATACTGTAACTCGAATTGCCGATTGCGTTGAAAAACAATACCTTCGAACAAACCTACCGTAAAATTCGGCGTAACATTGTAACTTAAATGGTGCATCGTGATATATTTTTTTGCCACGATATCGTTATTTGCGCTCGCGGCATTTGATGCATTAAGTTCAGCAAAAATGTTTTGATACTGGAATTTCCAAACATTGGTATTCAAGCGCATGAAAAAATAATTTCCGGAAAAATTCGAGAGAAACAATGAACGGATGCCATCGCCGAGAAAATGTTGACCGTGACCGAATTGTACATTCACGTGTTTAGTTACGTTGAAACCGATATAAGCCTGCGCAGTAGTGAAATCGTAACCATCCGCAATTTTAAAAATATTGCTCTGATAACCTTTAAAAAAACTTGTACCGGGAACGGCTCCGTATTTTTTTACGTAATCACTGACGAATGTCGGATAACGTGCTTGGGTTTCGAGGAGATCGGAATAAAAAAAAATGCGGTCATCTATGCTACCTTGCAGCGTAATTCCACGTGTGTTAGCGAAAATGATACCGTCGGTTCCTTTCGTATCTTTACCGATTTGAAAATCAAGTACCGGATTGATGCGCAAATCAAAATATTTAGTATCTAAAAACCATAAATCGGCGGGGCGGCGGTAAAATTGTCCGAAAAAAGAATGCGATTTTGCGAGCGTATCTTGTGAAACATATTCCGAAACGCGCTTACCGGTGAGCGTCGTAACTTCATCATCGTCGGGATTATGGCGTATGTAATCGGGGTTATCAGTCAGTATGTATTTCACATCTTCCTTATCGCGCGCAGATAATTGATGCGAACTATCGGCATCCATAATAAATTTGACGACATCTTTCCGGATATACCCTTTCTGGTCGGTGTGCAAATGATATTTATTGCCATACAAAACATCGAACCTGTCAACAATATTGTACGCTTGTTCATTGTAAAGCGGATACGACGTATTTTGAGCCGACAAGTCAATTGCGAAAAATATTTGACTTAAAGTAAAAATAAGTATTAATTTTTTCATGTAAAAAACAGGGATAAAATGATTACTACGAACAATAGAATGAAAAATGTGCACAAAAGTAGAGTCTATTATAACTTAATATGCGCTCAAAAGTTAAAAAAAAATTAAAATCGCCAAAATTTTTTATTATGTACAGCTAAGTTGAGTTTAAAATTCACGTATTCGGTCACTATTTTTTATATTTGCGCCATAGAAGTTGAAATAGATTTATGAATCAACAAACCATCAAGTCGTCGGTGCAATTAAGCGGCATTGGATTACACACCGGACAGTATGTAAATTTAACATTAAAACCTGCTCCGACGCATTACGGATATAAATTTATTCGGACCGACTTACACAACAAAGTAATAGAAGCCGACGTTTTCAATGTCATTTTTACTACACGCGGTACTGTCATCAGTAAAAATGAAGCGTCAGTAAGTACAGTCGAACATATTCTTTCCGCTTTGCGTGGCAGCGGGATTGATAACGTTATAATTGAAATAGATGGTCCTGAAGTGCCGATATTCGATGGTTCGGCACTTTTTTTTGTTGATGCTATTCTGAAAGCAGGTATTTTGCAACAAGACAGTAATCGGCAATTCATAAAAGTTATTAAAAAGATTCATTATTACGATAAAAAAACGGACTCAGAATTAACGGCATTTCCGAGTGAAGATTTTATAGTAGATGTTTCTATCGACTTTAATTCAAAAACACTTAAACCTCAATCGGCAAGTTTAAAGTGTTTGGAAGATTACAATAAGGAAATTGCCGGTTGCCGAACTTTTGTTTTTCTGCACGAAATTTTAATGTTACTCGAACAAGGATTAATCAAAGGCGGCGATCTGGACAATGCCATCGTTATAGTAGATAAACCGATGACGGATGCGGAACTCGATATACTCGCACACAGATTAAACAAACCGAAAATTGCGGTAAAAAAAGAAGGTATCCTTAATACGCTTGATTTACGATTCGATAATGAACCTGCACGACATAAACTTTTAGACGTTATCGGAGATTTAGCACTCGCAGGCGGTTTTATAAAAGGTCATATTATTGCCAATAAACCCGGACACAGTGCCAATATCGCTTTTACAAAATTGATAAAACAATTCGGAGTTAGGGATTAATTGTAGAGGCCGGATTTATAACGCTCGACTTGTATTTTCCAACTTTTATCTCATAATTCATAAATAAATCACGTCACTAACTTTTAAACATGAATCCAATAGATTATTTACACGCCAAAACCGTTATGGACGTAAACGCCATTATGGGAAAATTACCGCAACGATTTCCGTTTCTGATGGTGGATAAGATTGTTGAAGTACAAGATAACCGAATTGTCGGTATAAAACAAGTAACAATAAACGAAGGTTTTTTTCAAGGACATTTTCCTAATAACCCTGTTTTTCCGGGCGTTTTGCAACTCGAAGCTATGGGACAAGTAGGAGGCGTACTCGCACTTTTGAAAATGGGTGAAGGCGACTGGAATACTTATTTCGTAAAAATAGATAATTGCAAATTTAAAGACAAAGTAATTCCCGGCGATTCGATGATCATGATTTTAGAACTCATGGAACCAATTCGCAGGGGTATCGTAAAAATGAAAGGCAATTGTTTTGTCGGTGATAAATTAGTATCCGAAGGAGAATTAACCGCAATTATTCAAAAGCAAAAATAATCAATGAATATCAATACGTTAAGTGTCGTTCACCCCGATGCAAAAATCGGTAAAAATGTCACTGTCAGCCCGTTTTGTTATATTGAAGCAGATGTAGAAATCGGCGACAATACTTGGATTGCGCCGAACGCCAATATCATGAACGGTACGCGTATCGGAAAAAATTGCAGAATTTTTCAAGGAGCTGTTCTCGGTACTATTCCACAAGATTTGAAATACAAAGGTGAAAAAACACATCTCTACATCGGAGATAATACTGTGGTGCGCGAATATTGTACCATCAATATAGGTACAGGTAAAGACGGAAAAACAGCTATCGGTAAAAACTGTTTAGTGATGGCTTACGCACACGTGGCGCATGATTGCATTATCGGCGACAATGTGGTATTGGCGAATAACGTCACTTTGGCCGGACATATTGAAGTCGGAAGTTTTGCGCGTTTGGGTGGTATGGTAGCGGTACATCAGTTCGTAAAAATCGGCGAAGATGTTTTTGTCGGTGGCGGGTCGTTGGTGCCGTGCGATATTCCACCCTTTATTTTGGCGGCGCGCTCGCCGCTGGCTTATGCCGGCATCAATCGTGTGGGCTTGCAACGTCGCGGTTACTCCACTGAACAAATTGATAATATCCGCGACGTTTACAGAATTTTGTTCGTAGATACCAATAATTTGTCACAAGCCCTGAATTTCGTCGAAGACCAAGTGCGCGATACACCCGAAAAAAAACGCATCCTCAGTTTTATCCAGCACTCAACTCGCGGTTTAATAAAAAGTTACCGCACCATAAATAATAACGGAAAAATTTGAAAACTCTCGCCATAATACCTGCTCGTTTCGACTCCTCCCGTTTTCCCGGAAAACCTTTAGTGGTAATTCGCGGTAAAACCATGATTCAAAGAGTTTACGAACAAGCACTGAAATCAAAAACATTAGACAGAATAATAGTAGCTACCGATGACGCACGTATTGCGGATACCGTAAAAAATTTCGGCGGCGAAGTGATGATGACTTCCGAATCGCATACAAACGGTACCGAACGCTGCATAGAAGTTTTATTTCAAATCAATACCGAAAATTTAACTTCCAATTTGGTGAACAAATCCGGACAAACAAACCGCTTCGCACCCGTTTACGATGTAGTCGTAAACATTCAAGGTGATGAACCTTTTATTGATCCGGAAGACATAAATAAAGTAGTTGGACTCTTGAAAAACAATGCGTTTGATATTGCCACGTTAGCAAAAAAAATTGACCTACTCGCCGATTTGGATAATCCGAACGTTGTAAAAATTATTTTTGATGGCGCCGGTAAAGCCCTTTATTTCAGTCGTCACGCCTTACCTTATTTGCGCGATGTGCCGTTGTCGGAACGATTGCAAGCGCACGATTTTTATAAACATATAGGCTTATATGCTTTCAGAGGCAGTACTTTATTGAAATTGCCGCAACTGAAAGAAAGTCTTTTAGAAAAAGCAGAAAAATTAGAACAATTGCGTTGGTTGGAAAACGGCTTTACGATTGGCGTTACTCAAACCCAAAATAATTCCGTCAGCATAGATACACCCGAAGATTTGGCAAAAATTATTTGAAAGTGCAACACGTAAATTTATCGGAAAATAATTTCAATTTAAAAAAAGAATGCGTGCGAAAAAATTTTTTTTGCACGCATTCTTTTTTATTTTTCAAACCGTAAATAAAAAAAATAAAATCGAAAATGATTTTCTATTTTTGTTCGGCTTTTTTTTTAATTCATAAAAATATTTTGGTTCATCGAATATTTTTCTTTCCGAAAAATTTTTTCCGGATATTAATTTTTAGTTTTTAAATCAATTCACTATGCGCTTATTAGAAAGTATAAAAAACATTTTGATTCTCGGAAGCGGTACGCTCGGTCTGCGCATCGGTTTGCGATGTGCGATGGATGGTTACAACGTAAAAATGTACGACCGTACTGACGAAATATTAAATAATGCGCGCACCCTTCAACAAAAACTATTGAATAGTTTTATAAAAAAAGGACTGTATGCCGGCGATGCTGAAACCGTGATGTCGCGCATCACGTCCACAACAAAACCCGAAGAAGCCGTAAAGAATATTGATTTGGTCAGCGAATCGGTAACTGAAAACTTGGAATTGAAACTCGGTGTGTATAAACAATTCGCACCGCTTTTTCCTGAAAATGCTATCATCACAACCAACACATCTTACTTACTGCCGTCGCAATTAGTAGAAGCATCGGGCGCGGGTGACAGATTTTGCGCGTTGCACTTTCACGATGTTTTCACGATGAACGTCGTTGATATTATGCCACATCCGGAAACAGCACCGGAAGTTTCGGATTTATTAATGAATTTCGGTAAAAAAATTCAACAAATTCCCGTTTTTGTCGGCGTAGAAAATCATGGCTATTTATTTAATCAAATGCTTTTATCCTTACTCGGTGCCGCCGGCGATTTATTGGCACGGCACGTCGGCAGCATTCAAGACATTGATCGGTCGTGGATGGGCAATACGAAAATGAATTTGGGCCCGTTCGGTATTCTCGACCAAGTGGGTCTCGATACCGCATGGCACATAACGAGTAGTTTAACGGATAAAAAAAGTATGCGCTTTGCAGCATTACTGAAAGAAAAAATAGATGCCGGCAAATTAGGTGTAAAAACAGGTGCGGGTTTTTACGATTATCCGAATCCGGAATATTTGCAACCGGAGTTTTTAAATTAATAATTAAAAATTGAAAATTAAAAATTTTCTTGTTCAACTGTATAGGTTACGATTAAAATTATTTCTCCCCATCCACTTAATTATTAATTTTTAATTTTTAATTTTTAATTGAAAAATCTGCCCTTTCAACTTTTCACCATTGCCTTTATTTGTGCGATGTTTTTTCCACGTGTGATACCGGAAGGCATGTTTTTCGATGGGCTTTTTTATGCCAACATTGCGCGCGATATGGTGTATGGGAGCGGTACTTTTTGGCATCCGCATTTTTTTGTTACTTTTTGGGGAGAACGCATCGGTAATACAACTGATTTTTACGGACATCCCGGTTTAGCGATGTGGTTACTTTCGGGTTGGTATCGCATTTTCGGCGATCATTGGTTCGTTGAAAAAGCTTTTTGCATTTTGGTTTGGTTAATTACCGTGTTATTAGTAAAAAAAATTTGGATATTGGACATTGGACATTGGACTTTAGACGTTGGACAAAAATCCGAAATCCGAAATCTGAAATCCGAAATCGTTAAATCCAAAATCCAAAATCCAAAATCCACATGGTGGTTTCCCGTTTTTATTTGGTATTGTATGCCTGTGGTGATGTGGTCGTATCCGTATTTTATTCTCGATAATGTGATGGGTGTGTTTTCTTTAAGCGCAGCGTTATTATTAATGGTAAATGGTAAATTTAAAATGGTAAATCAACCGAAAAAGCTATTTACCATTTACCATTTACCATTTACCATTTACCATTATTACCTTTTACCATTTACCATTATACTGCTGCACTTGGCTTTCCTTACAAAAGGTCCGGTAGGTTTATATCCCTTGGCGATTCCTTTTTTATTTTCTTTGATTTATCCGAAAAACTTATCCTTTAAGAAAGGCTTTTTATTTTCGTTCGTTTTAAGTTTTATAACGGTAGCAAGTTTGTGTTTGTGGTATTTTTATCCGCCGGCGCGTTTGTTTTGGCAAAATTATTTTCACACACAAATCGCGAGCAGTTTATCTCAAAACGAACACACGGAAGCGTATTCTTGGCGCGATTATACTTTGGTTTTACAAAATTTAGGTGTATCGGCTTTACCGGGAATCGGTTTTGCTTTTTGTCTGTGGTGTTTTTCTAAAATAAAAAATACAGCATTTAATATAACGGAAGGAGACAAAAAGAGATCGCTTTTTTATTTTTTAGTGGCGATGAGCGGTTCTTTGCCGATGTTGGTGAGTCATAAAACGAGTTGGCATTATCTTATTCCAAGTTTACCTTTTTTGGCAATGAGTTTTGCCGCTTTTTTTGAAACTACGCTGCAAGATTGGTTAGAAAAATTTAAGCTACCTGAAAATAAATCAAAAAAAGTAAATGTTTTTTTAGTTGTGTTGAATATTGGTGTGTGGGTATATTGCGTTTCGCTTGTAGGTACGGTTGCGCGTGAAAAAGATTTGGTGAATGATTTAAAAATTTTCAAAGACATCCTGCCGAAACACACTTTCATTGGCGTCCCGCGCGACATGATGAACGATTTTACGTACCACGCCTATTTCGAGCGTTACGGCGATTGGGTATTACAAACGCCGAATGATTCGCTTCGTTTTTGTTTGGTGTTAAAAAATGAAAATAAACCGGATAGCCTATTGGTGCGGCATTATTCGAAATTACCCCTCCTCTCTTTAAAATTGTTTGATATTTATGAGAAGTAGCGAAAGTATTCAGCAATAAGTCCAAAAAATAATTCTGCTTTTTTTATTACCTACTTCAATATCAATAGATTTAATTTCGGTCACTTTTGCTTTTATTAAACGTTTGTAAATTTTTTCGACATTCGTGATCTTTGAAACCAATGTCGAAAACCATAAAACTTGTGATTTAAAGTGTTCGCTTTCAGAAATCATTAGGAAGATAAACGCGATTTCTCCGCCGCGACACCACAATTCGGTATTTTGTCCGCCGAAATTAAGTATAGGTTTGTCGGAGATGCCTGTTCTTAAATTCATAATTTTTCGTTGCGCGGCAGTTTTCGCTTTTGCTGATGAAGCGTGAAAAGGCGGATTGCAAACAGTGCAATGAAAATAATCGTCCGGTAAAATAATATTTTTAAAAATATGGTAAGCGGAAGTTTGCAATCGGCATTCAACGGCATCGTGCAAACTCGGATTATTTTGAATTATTTTTTCCGCCGACGCAATGGCAATCGGATCAATATCGGAACCGACAAATTGCCAGCCGTATTCTTGATGACCGATAATCGGGTAAACACAATTTGCACCCATACCGATATCCAAAACGCGAATTTTTTTTCCTAAAGATATTTCTCCTTCGTTACGCACACCCAAAATATCGGCAACTTGATCCATATACGCCGCTCTTGACGGAATGGGCGGACAAAGATAATGCGGCGGAATATCCCATTCGTTGATACCGTAATGGTATTTCAACAAAGCGCGATTCAACATTTTTACGGCATCGGGGTTTGCAAAATCAATACTCTCGTAACCGAATCTGTTTTTAGTGACAAAATTTTTCAATAAGGGTAATGCCGCGCACAACGCCGTAAAGTCGTAAGAGAATCGGTGTTTGTTTCTTGAATGTGCATCTTCTTTTTCAGGTTCGGGTTTCATTTAATATTGGCTTTAAAAAATTAAACACAAAGTACGGTTTTTTGCGGTGGACATCATAAAATAACGTGAGTTCTGATATAAAGAAAGAGCCGTTAGGTTCGACCGATTTTGTGGTTCCCCGAAATTTATTTAAGTGGCAAAAATAAAATCCGGCATTGAATTCCGTAAGAAAGGTTTACATAAACAATTAAAATGCGTTGTTTCTACGGAACTCGAATTAATTTTTTGGAATATTTCCACTTAAATAATTCCGTTGCTACAAAATGGATTGAGGCTAAGCCTTTTTTTATAAACTACTAATGCTACGCTTTTTTAGAGGCGAATAACCATAAATACTCGTAGAATTATGTTGATTGAGCGGGTTTATTTATTTTTTCACCCGCTCCGGAGGAGCGGCAGTCAAATCTACTTCGGCACACGCGGATAGTTTCTCTGCAAACTAAACAATGTCGTGCTTAACATCAGATTCTAATACACAAATTATCAATAAAGCGAACAATAATTATCTAGATAGCATTTATTAGATAAATAACTAAAAAAATCCCAATTATGATAATACTTACTGTAAGGGCGATAGTCATAAAATTGGAAGGCGAATAATTGGAATTTATGATTTGTTTTTCTGTCCTTTTAAAGCGAAGAAATGAAAAAAATGCAACAAATGCTCCCGACGCTACAAGCAATATGCCTATAACTGAAGCGTACCCATGACTTGAAACAGGCAAAGGTTTTTGTAAAAAAAATGATATTTGTTTTATAAATAAGGTAAATTTTACAATCACAAAACCAAACCCCATCATAGCAATGCTTGTCCTTATCCAAGCAAGGAAAGTCCTTTCATTTGCAAGGTGGTCACGTGTATTAGCTGATGAGAAATCTTTTTCTTTTTGTACGTTATATTTATCGGAATCTGCCACAAGATTTATTTTATGAGTGTTATAATTTTAAATTAAGATAAAGGTCTTATCCAAACTTATACTTATCGGATTGTTATCTTTAAGAAATATTTGCATAGCTTCTATGGCTGTTTAAATATCCATGTACATCGTTTAGTTGAAGAATTGTTATTTGCTTTTTCATTTCTCCTCTCGTTTAAGTCTTTTTAAAAAAATGCTACCGCCGGTGGAAGTTTCCAACCAGCCTTATTGTTAATTTATTTTTGAACAAAACTTGACACAGCAAAGTAATTAAAATAATTTATTTTCAATGAAAAATATTTTTACAGACAAAAAAATGCAAATAATTCGTTAAACTTGTGTCGTGCAAACACCGGATTGGTTTTTTGTGCATCAATGAAAACACGATGATCGGGCGTGCTTCAAATTTATGAGAAACAACGAACACGAACGCAATTCATCGAAGTCTTTACAAAACTCTAATTTTTATGAAACAATTACTTTTTTTGTTCTTCTTTTTAGTTTTTACTTTCAAAGCATATACTCAAAAAAATATGTCTTTAAATACCGACCCTTACGAAAAAGAGTGGAAAGAAATTACTGACCTCGAAAGTAAAGGTTTACCGAAATCGGCTTTGGAAAAAGTTTTAGTGTTGTATCAACGCGCTAAAACGGCAAACGATCCGTCGCAAGTGATTAAAACTTTAATTTTTCGTTCAAAATATACTTCGCAATTAGAGGAAGACGGATTCGTAAAAACGATTAATGCGCTCGATTCGGATTTGTATGTTTCAACTTTCCCCATAAAACCGATTTTACAATCTATGATTGCGGAAATGTATAACGGTTATCTGACGAATAATTTATGGAAAATTAGAAACCGGACAACGACGGCTGATTTTAAAAATGATGATGTCAGTACTTGGGATGCGCAAGCAATTACTAAAATTTCTGCCGATTTATATATTCAATCCGTCAGTGATCCGCGCATTAAAGACATATCCTTAAAAGATTTTGCAGCCTTAATCCAGTCAGGCGATTTTAAATATCGTCCGACTTTGTACGATTTTTTGGCGTATCGCGCTATTGCTTATTTTAACGACGATAAATCTTATTTGTCGCAACCCGCAATCCATTTTAATTTAGATGATGTGCGGTATTTTGCACCCGCAAAAGAATTTATTGCACTTAATTTACCCGTACACGATTCGACCGATCATTCTTGGTGGGCTTTGAAATTGACGCAAGATGTTTTGCGGAACGCTGAACAGAGACTAATGAGTGCGGCACAAAAAAATGATATTTCAACGTTCATTGATGCCGATTTGCAACGCCTGGAATATATCCATCAGAAAACTACGCTCGAAAATAAAGATGAATTGTATTTGGCGGCTTTAGGAAATTTGTTGGAAACGTATAAAAACGATTCGGTTTCGGTTGAAATTGCTTTCAAAATGGCTCAAGTACATCGTACAAAAGCGCAGAAGTTCAAACCGTCGGACCCGAACAAAACATTCAAAAACGAGAACAATATCGCACTCGGTATTTTACAAAATGTCGTTAAAAAATTTCCGACTGCTTACGATGCGAAATCTTGCAGAAATTTAATTAAAGAGATTCTTTCCTCGTCCTTTTCTTTTGAAATTGAGCGCGTGAATTTGTCCGAAAAACCTATTTTAGCAAAAATTAATTTCAAAAATACACCTGAAATATATTTCCGCGTTATCCGAATCACTGAAAAAAAACCGCGCAATAACAACAACGAAGAAAATTTGGAATACTACCGCAATTTATCTTTCGCTAAACAAAAGACTTTAAAACTGCCCGATGACGGCGATTACAACGATCACGGTACTGAAATTAAAATTGACGGTTTACCTTTCGGACAATACGTTTTGTTGGCATCAAACAATGAAAAATTTACTAATAGTAATAAACAAACAAACGGCAACCAACAACTACCAATGAACAACATCGTTTGTCAAACTTTATTTCAAATTTCTAATCTCGCTTATTTTCAACGGAAAGGAGAAAAAACGCCGAACGAATTTATTGTGGTCAACAGAACAACCGGACAACCTTTGGAAAATGTGACGGCGGAATTTTATGAAAACCGTTACAATAATAAAACAAATCTCAGCGAAACCTTAAAAATCGGAAGTGCCGTAAGCGATAAAGACGGATTTATTCGTCCGAAATTAGACGATAATAAATACTTTACCGCAAAATTCACCAAAGACAAAGATGTTTTAGTCACCGAAGATTATTTCAGCGAGTACAAAAACAATCGCGAACAAGATACACAACAACAAACGCATTTTTTTCTCGACCGCGCAATTTATCGTCCTGGTCAAATCGTTTATTACAAAGCCATTTTGATTGAGCGTACCACAAATAATAACGGTGCCTATTTTGCACCGAAAATTGTTCCGAATAAAGCCATTGAAATTACTTTTTACGATGCCAATCGTCAAAAAATTTCGTCTCAAAAATTGCGCACCAATGAATTCGGTTCCGTGAACGGTAATTTTATAACCCCAACTTCCGGTTTATTGGGTGAAATGAGTTTGGAATCCGATGAAGACGGCAACAAAAATTTTCGAGTTGAAGAATACAAACGCCCGAAATTTGAAACCAAAATCGATACGCTTTCCGGTACATACACGCTCGGACAAACGACAACAATAAAAGGAAATGCCAAAGCATTCGCGGGCAGTAATATTGATAATGCGCAAGTAAAATATCGCGTCGTGCGCAATACGCGCTTTCCGTATTGGCGCGACTTTTATTGGACGCCGTCGTGGTATAATGCTAAACCGGTAGAAATTGCACACGGCGAAACAAAAACCGATGCGAACGGATTATTCTCTATAAATTTTGAAGCCATTGCCGATAAATCCGTACCGCGAGATTCTAAACCCACTTTCGAGTTTACGGTTTACGCCGACGTTACGGATATTACCGGTGAAACGCATTCTGCGCAACAATCGGTCAGCATCGGTTACACGTCGCTGCTTATCAATATTCAGACACCTGAATTAATAGAGCGTAAAGATTTAAAACCGTTAAAAATCACGGCTACCAACCTCAACGGTCAACCGCTTGAAGCTAAGGGCACCATCAAATTGGATTTATTAACGGCTCCGACAAAAATTTTCAATAAACGCGATTGGTTTGCACCCGATACGGTTTCAATGAATGAAACGGAATTCAAACGCGATTTTCCGGAATACGCTTATCGCGGTGAAGATAAAAAGGAAAATTGGGCGGTGAAGTCTTCAGTGGTTAGTGGTCAGTGGTCAGTGGTCAGTATAAAAGAAAAATTAAACTCGAATTTGTATCAATTACCTGAAAAATTGGCTTCGGGAACTTATCGCTTGACGCTTGAAACTTCTGATGCCACCGGCGAAAAAATAACGGTCATAAAATACTTTACGGTTTATGACAGTAAAGAAAAAGCACCGGCACAAACGGTTTTACTATCAAATTTTGAACAAAAAAATTATCAACCGAATGAGACGGTTACTTTAAATATAAATACGGCTGCCGATTATATTTGGGTTTTAATAGAAGATGATTGGAACGGAAAAGTACAAAACCATACGTGGAAAAAAATATCCGGTGCCGAATTACACAAACTGCAAATAACGGAAGCGCAGCGCGGAAATGCGTTTGTCCATTTTACGGGTGTGCGTAACAACCGTGCGTTCGGCGAAACAAGAATGATTTCAGTACCGTTTACGAATAAAGAATTGCATTTCACTTATCAAACTTTCAGGGATAAATTGTTGCCGGGTGCCGAAGAGGAATGGCACATTACGATCAGCGGCGAAAAAAAAGAAAAATTAGCGGCGGAAATGGTTGCTGCAATGTACGATGCGTCATTGGATCAATTTGCACCGAACGAATGGAATTTTGATTTATATCCGTTGCGCTACAATTCGCAAAATTGGATTGCTTATAGTTTTGGCAGTATCGGCTCAAGCTATTTTTACAGTAATACAAATCCGGAAAGTACGTACGATGCACCGCGCATTTATCCGAGTTTGAATTGGTTCAATTTTGAGTTTGGAGAACGTTACGGCAGAAACAGAGTGTATTCTATGAGAGCAGCACCGCGTTCTATGAACGCTGACAAGAATGCACCACCTCCGCCAGCAGCAGAAAAAGAAAGTGATAGTAATTCTTTAAATGAAACAGTTGTTATAGGTTATAACACAAATCAAAAATTAAAAAATGATAAATCATTGGAATTTCAAAATCAATCTGCTAATTTTACTATCGGTAAAGTAGCAGGAATTGAATTTAATGATCCGAATGAAAAAATACCGAGTACTCAACCCACCGATTTCTCCCCAATAAAATCGCGGACAAACTTGAACGAAACCGTATTTTTTTATCCGAATTTATTGACGGATTCGGCGGGTAATGTGGTGGTGAAATTTAAAATGAATGAAGCCCTCACGCGCTGGAAATTTTTGGCATTAGCACATACAAAAGATTTAAAAGTCGGTATCAGCGAAAAAAGCATAGTCACTCAAAAAGATTTGATGATTATACCGAATACCCCGCGTTTTGTCAGAGAAGGCGATATGATAGAAATGAGCGCGAAAGTGACAAATTTATCCGATAAAACTTTGTCGGGAGATGCTGCATTGCAATTATCAGATGCTTTGACTTTAAAAACCGTCAACTATCAACTATCAACTAATTCATCAACAACTTTCACGATAAAACCCGGCGAAAGTGCGCCTTTGTTTTGGAATATTAAAATTCCCGTTAATGGTGCACAAGCACTCACGTTGCGATACGTTGCAAAAGCCGGCGATTTCAGCGACGCGGAAGAAACTACAATTCCCGTACTCACCAACCGCCAACTCGTAACGGAAACCATGCCGATGAATGTGCGCGGCGGTACGACTAAAAGTTTTAAATTGGCTGATAGCTTTTGGCAAATGGCTGATAGCAAAAAGCCAACAGCTAACAGCCAACAGCTAATAGCTTTGAAGCTCGAATTTACTCAAAATCCGGCGTGGTATGCGGTGCAAGCGTTACCGTATTTGATGGAATATCCTTACGAATGTACCGAACAATTATTTTCGCGGTATTATGCCAACGCTTTAGCCGCACACGTTACGAACAGTCACCCGAAAATAAAAGCGGTATTCGATCGCTGGCGCACGATTGATGTGGAAGCGTTGAAAAGTAATTTATCGAAAAATCAAGAATTAAAAACCGCGTTGTTGGAAGAAACGCCTTGGGTTTTGCAAGCGCAAAATGAAGAAGTGCAAAAGAAAAATATCGCGCTGCTCTTCGATTTGAATAAAATGGCGGACGCCTCACAAAACGCACTTAATAAAATGCGCGATCGCCAGCAAAGCGACGGCGGTTATGCTTGGTTTCCGGGCGGCAGAAACAGTTGGTTTATTACACAGTACATCGTTTGCGGTTTCGGGCATTTGAAATCTTTGGGCGTCGGAAAGACAAAAACTTCAACTACCGGTACCGATGCCGCACAAAAAATGATAGCGGACGCACTCAAGTTTTGCGACAGCGAATTTGAAAAAAATTATACGGAATTAGATAAGATGTTTACGGCAAAAAAATTGAATCGCGAAGACGACCATTTATCGAGTTTAGTCATTCAGTATTTATACGCCAAAACTTTTTTTCCGGATAGTTTATCGCTGCCTTCTGATAATAAAAATAAGCCAACAGCCAACAGCCAACGGCAAATAGCTACTGATTATTTCATGCAGCAAGCCGAAAAATATTGGTTAAGTCGAGGCATTTACGAACAAGCAATGATTGCTTTAATTATGAAAAGAAACGGAAAATCTTCTGTTACTGAAGCAATAATTCGCTCTTTGAAAGAACGCGCTATCAACAACGACGAACTCGGTATGTATTGGAAAAGCGATTGGGGTTACAATTGGTATCAACAACCGATAGAAACGCAAAGCATGATGATTGAACTTTTCAATGAAGCCGGAGATAGAAAATCGGTAGAAGATTTGAAAATTTGGTTATTGAAAAATAAACAAACCAATGCATGGCGAACAACAAAAGCTACTGCGGAAGCGGTTTACGCGTTGTTAAATTCCGGTGAAAATTGGTTGGACGATACCCGAGACGTGAGTATAAAAATTAATGATAAACCTTTGGATTTATCCGGCGTGAAAAAAGAAGCGGGAACAGGTTATTTCAAAATAGACTTGTTAGAAAATGGTAAATTATTAATGGTAAATGGTAAATCTAATGATGAGAAAGTATTTACCGATTACCATTTACCATTTACCATTGAGGTAAATAATCCGAAATCTGAAATCGTTTGGGGTGCATTGTATTGGCAGTATCTTGAAAATTTGGATAAAATAAAAACGTTTAAAGCGACGCCTTTGACGATTGATAAAAAATTATTCGTCACCTCTAACACCGACAAAGGCGAGATAATAACGCCGATAAGAGATACTTCTCATTTAAAACCAGGCGATAAAATAAAAGTCCGCATCGAATTGCGTGTGGATAGAGACATGGAATTTGTCCACATGAAAGATATGCGCGCGGCGGGTTTTGAACCGTTTAATGTTTTGAGCGGTTACAAATATCAAGGCGGTTTAGGTTATTACGAAATGACACGCGACGCTTCGACCAATTTCTTTTTCGATTATTTACCGAAAGGCACCTATGTGTTCGAGTATCCGCTTTTCGTCAATCAGCGCGGTGATATGTCGAACGGTATAACCACCATACAATGTATGTACGCACCCGAATTTACATCGCATTCGGAAGGGGTCCGGGTTTTAATTGGTAATTAAGACATTGGACATTGGATTTTAGACGTTGGATATTTGTTTTTCCAACGTCCAAAATCCAATGTTCAAATCATTAATCAATTTCCAATTCTTTTGATGCAGTAGCGCCGTCTTTATCGTAAACGATAGTGTATTTACCTTTTTGTAGATAAAACTTATCGTTATCCGCTTTTTTCAATTCTATTTTATTTTTTGATGCGTCTTTAGAATTCTCCTTAGAATTGTCTTTTGCGTCATCATTCAAAATACTTTGGTATTTCGACAGGTTTTTTTCATCGAACGTCAAATCATAATCTAAATAATTGATGCCGGCAGTTACATCGCGCGTAAATTCGTTGAGTACCAAATCTTTTCCAAATTTAATACTCACACGGATTTTTCCGGCAGTGGCAACATATAAAGGCAATTCGATTTTCAGGGCTTCTTTCGGTCCCCATTTATCATAAATTTTTCCCCAATTATCCTGCTTTATTTTTTTTATATCGAATGCCAATAAGTCTTTTTTTAATATTTCGGGTGTCAGTTGTTGTAATTCATTGACCGAAGCAATGTAAATTGAACGTCCGTGTGTGGCAACAATAATTTCATTGTCGCGCGGATGAATGACAATATCGTGAACCGGCACGTTCGGGATTACAGATTTTGGGTCTCGGGTTTCGGATTTCAGATTTCCAAAATTTTGAAATGTTTTTCCTTTATCCAAAGATACATACAAACCGTGATCAGTACCGACGTACAAAATATTTGGGTTTTTCGGATCTTCTTTTACAACATTTATCGGTTCGGCTTGCGGTAAATCGGTACCGATTTTTTCCCACGTTTCGCCGTAATTTTTAGAGACATATAGATACGAACCGAAATTATCCCAACGATATCCACTCAAAGATACATAAACAGTGGCTTTATCGAAAGCACTTGCTTGTACTCTTGAAATCCAAAGATTGGCTGTTGGCTGTTGGCTATTGGCTGTTAGTATTTTTTTTCCATTGTCCATTGTCCCTTGTCCAACGTCTATATTTATTTTTTTCCAAGTAGTACCGCCGTCTTGTGTGATTTGGATATTTCCATCATCTGTGCCGACGTAAATCAACCCGAATTTTAACGGTGATTCATGGATGCAAGTAATGGTTCCGTAAGGCACGTTGCCGGTGATTATTTTTTTATCATCGGTTATAATTTTTTTTGCGCCGTTCGTTAAATCCGGACTTATCGCTTCCCAACTATCACCTTTGTTCATCGAACGGTATAAGCGGTTAGCGCCGTAATATAAAATATCCTGATTGAATTGAGAGAGCAAAATCGGTGTCTGCCAATTAAAACGCAAAGGTTTTTCACCTAAATCGTGTTTGGGTTTCAGGTATTTCGGTTTTTTTCCGGGCAGCGTTGAAATCCGATACGATTCGCCGAACTGATAACCGGTATAAACGGTGGTGTTGTCGCGTGTATCCACCATAGTTTGCATACCGTCTCCCCCCATGATACTTTTAAATTCAGAGTCACCGGTTTCCTGCCATCTGTTATTCGGTTTTGTAGTTGAAGGTCCGAACCATACACCGTTGTCTTGTAAACCGCCGTAAACGTTGTACGGCTCTTTCATATCCACAGTCACGTGATAAAATTGTGCAAGTGGAAGCGAATTGCATTTGGTCCAAGTATTTCCGTCATCATAACTCATATTCAATCCGCCGTCGTTACCGTAAATAATATGACCGGTGCGATTCGGATCTATCCACAATGCGTGACCATCCCAATGTACATTATCTCTTGTTATACTTTTCCAAGTTTTGCCGCCATCGTCGGATTTAATTAAGCGCGTGCCGATGACGTACATTTTATTTATATCCGACGGATCCACCCGAATTTGAGCGAAGTAATAACCGTAGGTAGAAAAAATACCGTCCAAATCGTCGGCGTGTGTTTTTGTGAAATTTTTTGCGGCATCATCAAAACGATATATTTCAGCTTGATAAATACTCGTATTACCGAAACCATCGTCGTCTTTATCAATATAATCGTAAAGAGTTTGCGTAGAAATTTTTCCGGATTTCAATTGATTGATAATATCTTCGAATTTATATTTTTCGGGAAATTCG
This sequence comes from Chitinophagales bacterium, assembly GCA_038226035.1. Classification (GTDB taxonomy): domain Bacteria; phylum Bacteroidota; class Bacteroidia; order Chitinophagales; family Saprospiraceae; genus JAAFJT01. The sequence goes on from JBBRQS010000008.1 coordinate 77,036, forward strand.
TTGGCTTCTAAAAAATCCGAGATAGCTTTCTTATCGAGTTTCATAAAATCGTTATCGCTCATTTTTTTGAGTTGCTCTTTCGTGATATCCGATTTAGGTTTGCGTTTATTTTCCTTATCTTTTTTCGGTTTCGCATTCTGATTATCTGCGACCGTAAATAAAATAGCTGTTGGCTGTTGGCTGTTGGCTGTTGGCTGATACCCAATAGATAACCCGATTCTACCGCTACCGATGCCTTGCGGGAAACCGGATTTTTCGTCGGAAATTAAAACCCAGGTTTCGCCGCCGTCTGCGGATTTGTAAATACCTGAACCTTTGCCGTTCCCGTAAAAATTCCAAGCCCGGCGTGTACGCGACCATGTTGAAGCATATAAAGTTTGCGGATTATTTTTATCTACGACTACGTCCACTGCGCCCGTATTTTCGTCAATGAAAAGCGTTTGTTTCCACGTTTTGCCGCCATCGGTTGTTTTGTATATGCCGCGTTCTTTGTTCGGCGAATACAAATGCCCGAGTGCCGCCACCCAAACCGTATTGGTATCGAGCGGATGCAAAACAATACGACTGATGTGTTGGGTTTCGGCTAAACCCATATTCGTAAAAGTTTTTCCGCCATCCGAACTTTTATAAACACCATCGCCGGCATACGAAGAGCGACTTGAATTTTGTTCGCCGGAACCCACCCAAATAATGTCGGAGGTAGGATTTCGCATGTCGGAACTTCCAAAATGTACTGCAACATGTCCGAGCGTAATCACGGATTGATTATCGAAAAGCGGTTCAAAAGATGTTCCATTCGATACGGTTTTAAATAATCCGCCGGTAGCATACGCCACATAAAAATGCGACGGATCTTTTTCATCTACCGCCATATCCGAAACGCGCCCGCTTTGCACCCATGGACCAACGGAACGAAACGGAATATTTTTTACGAGCGATTGTTCGGCTGATTTTTGGTGTTGAACATAACTTTTTGCGCGCTCGGCAGCATTTGTCGGCTCAATCGGATTGGCGTCAATTGTAAATTGTGCTGATAGTTGGTGTAAAACGAAAAGAGAAAGGAAAAGAAAAACAAATTTTTTCATACAGAAATTTACATTTCGGCGATGCCGGTTTTAGGAAAATGGTATTTGAATTAAAGGTGATGATAAATTTCGAAAATAATTTCGGCGTGTAAATGTATTTTTTTTTCTTGAATTTTTTTTCAATTTTATTTTAAAATTATAAAGAAATTATTTTTCAAAAAAATAAATTTTTAGAAAATAAATAATTTTTCAAAAAAAATTCTATCTTCGCACTGATGAAAAGAATTGCGCCCGTAATTTTGCTTGCGTTGCTGTTGTACAATGCCTTCGGGTATTATGCATATTTTGCGTATTCGAGCGAACAAGCGCGCGTCATGTCGTTACAAAATTTACCGGAATCAGCATTTCAAGTTATAAAATTTAATGTCGCGTTGTATACTTCGGTAGAAAATACGGATTTCGAATACGTCAATCAAGAATTGACCTTAGAAAATAAAACGTACAATATCGTTAAAAAAAGAATTCAGAACGATACACTTTATACATATTATTTGCGTAATTTTAAACAAGACGAATTGCGCCGAAATTTCAATGACATCGTTGAAACACAAACGCTCAACAATAAATCCGACAGCAATAAACCCATCAACTTATTACTGAAAATTTTTTTGAAAGACTATATTCCGAACGATATAAGTATTCTCGTTGTACAATTCCCCGACAAATTATCCGAAACCCTGACTATTAATGCTGCGCCAAATACTGCGTTGATGTCGCCTTATTTACCTCTACGTTCTCCGCCTCCGGAAGTTGGTTAAAATTTTTTTATTTCTTTTTAAGATTTTGCAGGGTCAGTAACCTTGTGAATCCGCTACATCAGTGCTATCCGTGAGCCATAATGTAAATGGCATATTAGACAACGGCACACGGGTTTATTACGGATTTGTAATAAATTTTAAACAGAATTTTTCTCAATTTTCCAAATCAAAAAATAATTTTCTTTTAATGCAAAAAATAATTTTACTTTCATTGGTTACGTTTGTGACCTTGTCTTTCATAAATAATTTATCCGCACAAGGTTGTGTGGCGGTGCGCCAAATGGGCGGTACTAATGCGATGTATTCATCGGATTCTTCGATTTCTTCTTACAATCTAAACAAAGGCGATTTGCAAGTCGGCGCTAATTATCGGTATTTTCATTCGTGGAGACATTTTGTCGGTGATATTGAACAACCGCAACGGCAAAACACCGGCGGCGGTATCGGCGCCGACGGTATTGATCACGGAAATGCGGTTAATATTTATTCACACGCTTTAGATTTGAATTTTTCTTACGCGCTATCCGATCGCTGGCAAATAAACGCTACTTTGCCTTATGTCCACAACGAACGTTCGCAAGTGTTGAAGCAAACAAAACCGGTAGTAGATACTTTTCGTTACAGCGTTTTTGCACTAGGACTCGGCGATGTGCGTTTCGGTATCAACTATTGGGTATTCGACCCTGCAAAAGCAAAAAAAGGTAATTTAATGCTCGGCGTAGGTATAAAATTAAATACCGGAGATTGTAAAGCAGAAGATATTGCGCCGCAAACCGACGGAACAAAAAGATATGCGATTATGGATCAAGCGATACAACCCGGTGACGGTGGTGTCGGTTATTCCGTAGAACTCCAAGCCTTTCGTAAAGTGTACAAAGGAATTTTCGGATTTGCAAACGGCTATTATTTATTCAGTCCGCAAACATCTAACGGTACGGCAAAATCGGCTCCGACAAAAGGGTTGGAAGGTTACAACGTATATGCTTGTCCGGATCAATATTTTGCGCGCGCCGGACTTATGGCGTCGGTCGGCAATTTTACGTTTTCGTGCGCAGTGCGCACGGAAGGTATTCCGGTGAATGATGTATTCGGCAGCAGCATCGCGTATCGCAGACCCGGTTATGTATGGGCTATCGAGCCGGGAATCACCTATCGCAACGGCAATCACACATTTAATTTGTATATACCTTACAATTTTTATAAAAACCGTACGCAAAGTGCCGCAGATATTGCCGCTCAGAATTTACAAAACGAAGGTGTTACCGATCCGGCGAAAATGGTAAATATACACGGCGATGCTGCTTTCGCGGATTATTCCATTTCGTTGGGTTATGCATATCGTTTTGTGAAAGCACCGGAAAAACCGGCGCAACACGGTTTTAAAAATTGGAATGATATTCAGAAAAATAATTGATTACTATTTTTTCTTTTAAAATTTTTTGATTGTTAAATTTAATTCCTATTCGCCGCAATTGGTGTATAGGAATTTTTTTTATCTGCCTTCATTTACAATATAGATTGTTGTAGTTTTTAGATATTTTCTTTTGTTACCTATCCTACATTATTAAAAATATCAACGAAAAAACCTAAAAGTCAACAGCTAAACGTTAAATAAATATTATTTTCGGAGGGGTTTAATATTATCTGATAGATTTTAACGTTCTTTTTCAATAAATAAAAAAAAAGAAATTCATAGTTTTGATGAATTTCTTTACTTTCAAAGAATTTTATAATTTTTACAGGAAAAATTAAACTAAAAGCAAGTATTTTTCGTACATCATTAATCTTTCATCTCACTATTTATTTCAACGTAAAACATCACAAAATGAAAAAAGCACTTTTAATTTTTTTAAGTCTGATAGCGATCGCTATTATTTATTCGGCGTGTTCCAAAAACATATTCACGGGTAGAAAAACATTGACTTTTATTCCCGAAGCGGAACTGAATTCAATGAGTTTGCAAGAGTATAATACTTTTTTAACTCAAAATAAAACAATTCATTCCGGTTCTCAAGTAGCAACCATTCAACGTATCGGCAATGATTTGAAAGCGGCAATAGAAGTTTATTATAAAGCAAACAACGACTCAAAAGATTTGAGCAACTACAAATGGGAATTCAACTTGGTGGACGCTCCGAAAACGGTAAATGCTTTTTGTATGCCGGGCGGTAAAGTCGTAGTTTATTCGGGTTTGTTGCCGATAACACAAAACGACGACGCTTTGGCAATGGTAATGGGGCATGAAATTGCGCACGCACTTTCAGGTCACGGTAACGAACGCATGAGCCAAGGTTTAATCACGCAATTGGGTTTGCAGGCAGTTGATTTAAGTTTGGCTTTGGCACAAAAACCGGCAGCAACCCGCCAATTATTTCAATCCGCACTCGGTTACGGTGCGCAATTGGGTGTAGTGTTACCTTTCAGTAGAAAAGATGAAGCAGAAGCAGATGAAATCGGAACTTATCTGGCTGCAATGGCAGGTTATAACATCAATGAAGGAATTGCTTTATGGCAAAGGATGGGTGCATTGGGCGGTGGCAGTCGTCCGCCGGAATTCTTAAGTACGCATCCCGATCCGGCAAATCGCGCTATTGCCATAAAAAACTTAATTCCGAAAGCTATGGAATATAAAGCGAAGTACCCGGTACCGCTAAGTTCGCGTTACGGACATTAAAATTAATTATGAATACGAATTACGAATCGGCTTTTTATTCGTGATTCGTATTCGTAATTAATTTCAGTCTTGCTCATAAACTAAACCCATTTCTTTTCGAGCAGCATCGAGCGTTTCAATGAGTTCCAAACTGAAAGCGTGTGATACGACATTACTTTGAATTTTACCTTGTTGCAAACACCGATTTACTTCTTGTATCTGAAACTGATAACCCCATGATTTATAATCGCATTTCACCGTCCGTTCAATTGTCGGATTTTTACCGTCATAAACGCCAATCTCAAATTTTTTAGGATGATGAAAACGCGGCGGCAGATATACGTATCCTTTTTCACAAAATATCCATGCTTCAGTCGGCATTTTTGCTTTCACGGACGCACTTAATACAGCTAAACCACCGTTTTCATATTCAAGCTGCATCAAACAGGTATCATCTACGCCCGTAAGCGCGTTTAGAGTGGCGGAAATTTTCATTTTTTTGTATTTTCCGAAAACGAGTTGTGCCAATACCACCGGATAAATTCCGATATCCAAGAGCGCGCCGCCACCCAAAGATTTATTATAAATGCGTTTGTCGGCATCAAAAGGAAAAAATCCGCCGAAATCTGCTTTCACTAAAACAGGTTCACCCAATTCTCCACTTTCAACAATTGCCAATGCTTTGTTTAAGCCAGGAACAAAACAAGACCACATCGCTTCCATTAAAAAAACATTTTTTTCTTTTGCTTTTTCAGTCATTAACAGGACTTGTTTTTTATTCAAAGCAAAAGGTTTTTCGCACAAAACGGCTACGTCGCGTTCGAGGCACATTAAAGTATTAGGCGCATGTTGATCATTGGTGGTGGCAATGTAGATAACATCTAAATCCGGACAATTTAAAATATCCGAATAATTACCGAAAAAATGAGGAATATTATGTTTGGCAGCAAAAGTTTCAGCACGAGATAAATTCGTGGAGGCAACGGCAATTAATTGCGCATCGGCAACCAAAGCTAAACACTCCGCAAATTTGCCCGCAATATGTCCGGCACCGATGATACCCCATTTGATTGTTTTTTTGTTCGCCATAATTAAATATTTCTATTCACATCAAATTTTTCCAACAAATCCGTTACGCGCCTCAAAAACGAGCTGCCCATTGCGCCGTCTACGATTCGGTGATCGTAACTTAAAGACAAAAACATCATTTGACGCACAGCAATGACATCGCCGTATTCGGTTTCTATGACAGCCGGTTTCTTCTTTATGACACCGGTAGCTAAAATGGCAACTTGCGGTTGATTGATAATCGGCGTTCCCATAACGCTGCCGAAAGTACCGACGTTGGTAAGCGTAAAAGTACCGCCTTGTATTTCATCCGGTTTCAACTGACTTGCTCGCGCTCTTTTGGATAAATCGTTTACTTTTTGTGCAATACCGTTCAAATTCATCAAGTGCGCACCTTTTATTACCGGTACAATTAAATTGCCGTTCGGCATCGCTGCCGCCATACCGATATTCAAATCTTTTTTTACTATTATTTTCGTACCGTCAACACTTGCATTCACGTAAGGAAATTCGCGGAGTGCCGTACAAATGGCTTCAATGAAAATGGGTGTGAAAGTTATATTTTCATTATATTTTTTTTGATATTCGGCTTTAATTTTATTGCGCCAGTTAACTAAATTTGTAACATCTGCTTCGACGAAAGAAGTTACGTGCGGCGAAATTTGCAACGATTCGACCATGTGTTTCGCAATCAATTGACGCATCCTATCCATTTCTATAATTTCAACATTACCGGAAGTCGAACTTTGGAGGTTAGATGCGGGACGTTGGATTTCGGTCTTTGGTTGCAGATGGGAAGATTTCCGGTTTTCAACATATTGGAGTAAATCCGTTTTAGTGACACGTCCGTTTTCACCATTCCCCGAAATATTTTCCAACTCGGCAAAAGAAATATTTTCTTGTTGCGCTATTGTTTTTACCAAAGGAGAATAAAATTTACCGCTTTCTCCGCCGGATTTATTCGGAGAAATAATTTCTTGTACGAAAGGAATTGTTCCGGTTATGAGTTTTTCGGGATCAGTTGTCGGTTCAGTTATGGTTGAAGTTTTGTCGGTAACAGGTTCGAAGTTATTATCGGTAATTGTTGACTGATTAACCAAAGCCGCACCAACTTCTGTTTCAATATAAGCAATGCAAACACCTACAGGCACTACCGCATTCTCCGGATAAAGAATTTTGGTTAAAATACCTGCAAACGAAGAAGGTATTTCCGAATCTACTTTATCGGTAGCAATTTCCAAAACGGTTTCATCTTGCGTAATACTATCGCCGGGGTTTTTCAACCATTTTAAAATAGTTGCTTCCGTTATGCTTTCACCCATTTTGGGCATTATGAGTTCGACTTGTGCCATTTTTAGTTAGTTAGTTAGTTGGTTAGTTGGTTAGTTGGTTAGTTGGGTTCTAAATATTCCGGAACTAACTAACGCACCAATAAACTTCCTTAAATTCCAAATTAAATTCTAATTTTCGAGATTTAAAAGTTCAATTTCAGTACAAAATTACTATTTATTTGCGGTCCGACAAATATTTCCTTAGTAGATTTAATCCTACATTGGCTGCGAACTCAATATTTTTTGCTCTGCCTCTGTCTATACCGATTTTATAAGTCAAAATATTTTCCGCGTCACCGGCGGCTATCCAAACTGTACCGACCGGTTTTTCGATTGTACCGCCTGTTGGTCCGGCAATACCCGAAACGGCGATAGCCAAATCGACGTTCATTTTTTTTATCACTCCGCGTACCATCGCTTTCACACATTCTTCACTCACGGCACCGTTTTGGGTAAGTATTTTATTCGAAACGCTGAGTATTTTATTTTTTATTTCATTTGAATACGCGATAATGCTGCCGTTAAAATAAGCACTGCTACCCGAAACTCCGGTAATTAAATGCGATAAAAAACCACCCGTACAACTTTCAGCACAAGCTAAAGTTAAATTTTTTTCTTTCAAAATTCTTCCTATAACTATAGACATCGTATCATCGTCGTAACCGGCTACGGCGTAGCTGATTATTTTTTCCAATTCATTTTTCTTTGCATCCACTTGTTCGATGAGTTTTTTTTCGTCTTCACCGCGCGCCGTTAAACGCAACCGCACCGTACCGAGTGACGGTAAATAAGCCAGTTTGATGTATGCCGGCAAAGTATTTTCAAAATCAACCAATTTTTCCGCGAGCATCGTTTCTCCTTCACCGGCAGTTAAAATCGTTCGATGCACTATCGGCGACATCGGTTGCGTTTCGCGCAAACGCGGCAACACGCGATCGGTCATTAAATGTTGCATCTCGAACGGTACACCGGGCATGGAAACTAAAATTTTAGTGGTCAGTGGTCGGTGGTTATTAGTCAGTTGCGGGTTTTCACTGACTACTGAAAACCACATTGCCGGTGCTAAACCCCTGTCATTATTCAAAATAATAGCGGTATCGGGCATAAAACAACCTTGCCTATTCATTTCACTTACAGTTCGACCAATTTTTTTGAAAAAATACGTCACGCGATCCAATGTCGGTTGATGCAGTGAAATTCCGACTCCCAGATACTCGGCGATGGCTTTTTTGGTAATATCATCTTTTGTAGCCCCCAAACCGCCGGTCATTAAAACCAAATCCGCTTTTGATAGCGCATAACGAATACACTCCACTATCTCTTCATGCACATCGCCGACGCTGGTTTTGCCGATAATTCGGATACCTTGTAAATTAAGTTGTTGCGCCATCCAAGCCGAATTGGTATCCGTAATTTGTCCGATGAGTATTTCGTCGCCGACTGTAATCAGGTATGCGGTCATTTTTTTTAATCGTGATTTTTAAAATGCTGGATGGCGGATAGTTTTTATCTCAAACAGCAGCAATGATATTTTGTTGCCGTAAAATTACGATAGCATTTGATATTCTTCATAAGAAAATTTGAGGCAGGCACGTATTTAGTTTAATTGGGTTATACCGATTTTTGTGATTTACGAAAAACAGCCGGAATAATCGCACGCTGAAGAGAAACAGGATCGTAGAGCAGTGACGTTATTTTTTCAATAAATTTGGCGATGCTGCCGTGCATTAATCAGGAATATGCCTTCAAAGGCGAAGCTGACTTGAGCGGAGCGACGTGTATTTTTTATGAGTCGCGATCAATTTGAATATTGGTAACACACGCAACTTACGATTGATATTACGCGGAATATGGGCACAGGTTTTTCAATTGAAATTTCGATGGGTTTGCGTTTCTTGACGCGCTCGCGCTTGTTTACGATGAAGGAAAGAGAAAATTCAGAACCGATTACGGAATATAATTAATCGCGAAAGGTTTGATCGAACGTATTAAAGTTATCGTTTTTTAGAGGAAACGGAAAAATCGGAAATTTAATTTCCACGCGGGTGCCGGCGGCTTGTTGCGTTTTCGGGTTGAATAAATCAATAATGTGCACAAAAAAACGGTTCGGCGTATCTTGATTTAAAAGTTCCAAACGTTTTTCGGTGATGCGCGTTCCATGCGAAGTATGTTTCTTAAAATACCCAACCTCTTCCTGAATTTCTCGCACCCGCGCTCTGCCCACGCCGTTATCTTCGACGGTACATAAAATTGTTTCTTCATCATGAAGTTCAAAATGTATTTTTATGAATCCGAATCTTTGGGGTTTGATGCCGTGTTCAATCGCGTTTTCAATATACGGTTGTATGATCATGGTGGGAATGCCGATAATATCGTTCTCAATATCTTCCGATACTGTGACGCTGAATTGAAAACGTTCGTCGAAACGTAATTTTTGATTGATGAGCAAGTAATCATTCAAAAACTCAATTTCGTTTTCCAATGTCACCACTTCTTGTTCGGAGTTTTCGAGCGTCGTGCGCATGAGTTGAGCGAATTTAGCCAAATATTTAGCGGCAGTAACGCGGTCATCGGCATTCACGAAACTTTGAATAGCATTCATGGCGTTGAACAAAAAATGCGGATTCATTTGCGCGCGCAAGGCTTTCAATTGCAGTTCGTTCGCTTGCAGGCGCAGCATTTCGGTTTCTTTCCGGCGTTTTTCGGCTTCGTGTTTGAATTCGAGTTCGTTGACTTTAATGCGATTGGTTTCCTCAAAATATTTTTTCTGAAATTCGTCATGCAAACATTCATAGTCGTAGGCTTCCTTAAAATTATTTCGAGCCGCAAAAAAAGAAGCAATATCTTTGCATATTCGCGATTGCAAAGATGCATTATTTATCTGTCCGGCATACCTCAGTGCTTCTACCAATTTTTTTTCGGCATTTTTTTGTTGTCCGGCAGTTTTATACAACAAACCTTGCCAGTGCGCGATTTTCGCCAGATTGTCTAAGTTACCTTCATTGAACAAATAAAATTTTTCGGCAAGATTGAAATAACCCAAGGCTTCTTCAAAAGTTTCGCGTTTAAAAAGACAAAAACCGATATTCGCAGTGGCACTTGCACGTGCTTCTTCGCTCTGGTCATCGCCCGTTTGTAATACTTTTTCAAAAAAAAATTCTGCCCGACCGTAATTATCCAAAGCCAAATAAGCATTGCCTACATTCAAATAGTGCCAAGCCAAGCGACTTTTTATGCCGTATGCTTCACAAATTTCAACCGATTTTTCATAAGAAGCAACACAACGTTTCAGGTTTTTTGTTTTTTCGAACACCATACCTTTGCCGGTATGAACAAGTGTTTGGAAATACGCATCTTTTATTGTCAGTTTATCTTCCGGAATTTCATTGAAAACTTTCTGCGATTGAAAAAAAAGTTCGGTAGCCAAGTCACATTCTCCCGTTAACCAGTGCATATATGCCTCTCTGCACATTAAACGCGATTGCATCACATCGTCCGGCATTTGTGCCAACAACCGGCGGCATTTATCTATAAAAAAAACCGTCCGCTCGATATTTTTCATATTGATAAGCGTACCGAGATAGTCCGTATAAGTTTCTATTGTTTGCGACGTATTGCCATCCGTTTCAACCAACCGACAGGCTTTAATAAAATGTGCGTCGGATTTTTTGAAATTGTATAATTGGTTTTCAACCGTCGCATTCAAGGCATAGAAACGCCAAGCTAACGGACCGTCGGTCGGTGTAAGCACTTGTTCCAAATCGTACAGCAAACGTTGTGCTTGTTGCACATCCGTGAAGGTGCATAATTCAACTGCATCTAAATTTGTAGTTAGTGTCAAGTAGAGAGTGGTGCGTGTAAAACGATTAATTTACGAACAAAAATAACAAAAAAAATTGAAACTACATCAACGTGCGATATAATTTCAACTTTGTGCACTTTAAGCTTTGATGCCGGCGTATCAAAACCAAAAAACTTAGACAATAAATCGGATAAAATTTTAAATAAGGTGAGTATGGCAAATCATTTCTTAATTTCCTGAATTTTTTTAGCGTCCTTTGCCTTAGGAAAATTCATGAGTAACATACAAACTGAAAGACTTAACAAAAGCCAGAAATCATGCGATGAAGGAGTCATAATAAGAGGTGTTTAATTTTTTTAAAGAAATTTGGTTTTTATGAGTTTTTTATTAATTAAGAATTTATATTAGTTTTATGGATTCATTATTAAGACTTTAAATATTCTAATTGGTTTATTTATTCTGCAAAAAAACGCTTTTTTTTTTAACTTGTCAACCCTAACACTACTACTTAATAATTAATTAAGATAAAAATGCTTAATCAGCATTCAAAAAGAAACTTTAATCTGTCCTTTTACGTTTAATTAAATTAAAAGTTGTTTATGTTCACATAAAAATTTAGTTGAGTTAGTTGAGTTAGTTGAGTTAGTTGAGTTAACTTAAATAAAAATTCTTACTCAACTTATTCAACCAATAACTAACCGGTTAATTAAGCGATAATTCTTATGAAAGATAATTACGGCTTGCTGCTCGAAAAATTAGATCAATTTATTCGCAAATTTTATGTGAATCAACTTTTGCGCGGTGCTTTATATTCTACCGGACTAATATTGGCATTATTTCTCGGGCTTAATTTCGCGGAATATTATTTTTATTTTCCGCCGGCAGTGAAATTGCCTTTGTTTTGGAGTTTCGTTGCCGTGTCCGGTGCCACGCTTTTTTATTGGGTGCTGGTTCCCGTTATGCACTATTATCGTCTCGGAAAAATAATTTCGCATGAACAAGCGGCGCAAATTATCGGCAATCATTTCCCGAACGTTAAAGATAAATTACTGAATGTATTGCAACTGCGTACGCAAGCGGGAAGTTCAAACAATCCGTTTGCAGATGACCACTTACCTCTACTCCTTGCTTCCATCAATCAAAAATCCGATGAAATAAAATTAGTGCCGTTCAAATCGGCAATTGATTTGTCCAATAATAAAAAATACTTGCGCTATGCACTGCCGCCGCTTTTATTACTGATTTTTATGTTATTCGCTGCACCGAGTCTGTTGAAAAATGCTTCGAGTCGGCTTTTCAATTACAATAAAGAATTTGAACGCGAGGCACTTTTCAAAATTTCTTTGGATAAAAACCAACTCAAAGTCGTTCAATTTCAAAATTTCGATTTAAAAGTCACCGCGAACGGCTCGATTTTGCCGAATGAATTATTCATCGAACGCGACGGCTATCAATACAAACTGAAAAAAGACAACGATACGAGTTTCAGTTACACCTTCGCGAATGTACAAAAAGACATACCTTTCAGAATTTTTGCGGGCGCTGTAAACACACCCTTATACAATTTACAAGTACTTAAAAAACCCAATATCGTCGGCTTTGATGTACAACTTGAATACCCGGCATACATCGGTAAAAAGAATGAAATTTTATCCAATCAAGGGGATTTGGTTATACCGACAGGTACGAAAATAAATTGGATTGTCAACGCCGAAAATACCGACAATATTCAACTGTCTTTTGCCGGAGGAAAACCGCAATCCGTTATTCGGCAGGGCGAATCGCGTTTTATTTTTTCTAAACAAGCACGAAACGACGAACCATACCGCTTATTTATTTCGAATAATTTTTTGAACAAAGCCGATTCCGTCACTTATAACTTAACGGTAGTACCGGATTTATTTCCGACTATTTCCGTTCAGAAATTCGATGATTCACTCAACAAAAAGCGTTTCTATTTTGCGGGTGAAGTCGGTGATGATTACGGTGTGCGCAATTTGTCTTTCAATTATCAAATTAAACGCGCCGAAGCTGCACGTGTTCAAAATCCTGAACCGATGCAACGCATACCATTACAAATTCCAATCGGAAAACAAGCGCAATATCAATACACATTGAATGTTTCCGATTTGAATTTGCAGCCTGGCGATGAAGTGAATTATTATTTTGAAGTTTTCGATAACGATGCGATTAACGGTGCTAAATCGGCGAAAACAAATATGATGGTGTTCTCGCAACCGAGCGTAGAACAAGTAGAAAAACAAATCAGCAAAAATAACGACCAAATAAAAGAGGATTTGAAAAAAGCGGTTCAGGAAACCAAAAAAGTGCAAAAAGATTTGGAAAAATTGCGCGAAAAACTGCTCCAACAAAAAGAAATAGACTGGCAAACAAAAAAAGAAGCAGAGCGCTTGCAACAACGTCAACAAGAACTGAATAAACAAATTGATGAAGCCAAAAAGAATTTTGATGAGAACTTGAAATCGGAAAAAGAATTGCAAAAAGATCAAGATTTATTGCAAAAACAAGAACAATTGAAAAAAATGTTCGAGGAGTTAAAAAATCCGGAAATGAAGGATTTATTGAAACAAATAGAAGATTTATTGCAAAAAATGGATAAAGATAAAGCACTCGACAAAATGGAAGAAATGAAATTTTCGAGCGAAGAAATGCAAAAAGAACTCGAACGCATGGAAGAACTGATGAAACAATCGGAAGTAGAAAACATGATGCAAGAACAAATTGATAAATTGGATGAGTTGGCTAAAAAAGAAGATGAGCTGTCCAATAAATCGGAGGATACTAAACAAAATCAAGAAGATTTAAAGAAACAGCAAGAAGATATCAATAAGCAATTCGATAAATTACAAGAGAAAAAAGATGAGTTAGAAAAGAAAAATAAAGAACTGAAACGACCGGAAAAAATACCGGATACTAAAGAAGACGATAAAGGCATAAAAGAAGATTTGAACGACAGTAAAGAACAGTTGGAGCAGAAACAAAACTCCAAAGCTGCGAAAAAGCAGAAATCGGCTGCGAATAAAATGAAAGAAAAAGCCAACAAAATGAAATCCGCGCAGCAACAAGGCAAAGAACAAGAAATGGAAGAGGATATGAAAGCGATTCGCCAATTGCTCGAAAATTTGGTGCAGCTTTCTTTCGACCAAGAAGCGACAATGAAAGATATGGGCAGTGCCGTTGAAAATACGCCGCGTTACATAAAAGATGTACAGCAACAGAAAAAATTACAAGGTGATTTTGCAATGATAGAAGACTCGTTACAAAATTTAGCAAAACGACAAGTAGCTATCCAAACTTTCGTAGTAGAAAAAGTGACGGATGTGAAACAAAATATGGCATCGGCATTGGAGAAACTCGAAGATCGTAAAAAATTTGAAGGTCAAGATTTTCAACAACGTAGTATGAAAAATGTCAACGATTTGGCTTTGATGCTCGCCGAGTCCATGAAAAATATGCAGGACCAAATGAATCAAATGTCCGGAAACGGTAGTTGCAGCAAACCCGGCGGAAAAAAACCGAACGGTAAAGGCGGCGCAGCACCTGGCGATAAATTAAGTGAAGGACAAAAAGGTGTAAACGAAGGTTTGAAACAAATGCTTGACCGATTGAAAAAAGGACAAGGCGGTGGAGCAGGTAAACCGGGATCCAGTAAAGAATTTGCAGAAATGGCAGCTAAACAGTCTGCAATGCGCGAAGCGTTAAAGAAAAAACAGCAAGAATTGCAACAACGCGGTAAAGGCGAAAAAGGTTTACAAGATATGATTGACGGGATGGAAAAAACCGAAACCGAACTCGTGAACAAACAGCTCACGAATGAAACCATGAAACGTCAAGACGATATAATGACGCGCCTACTCGAGTCCGAAAAAGCGGAACGCGAACGCAAAGAAGATGAAGAGCGCAAAGCGAACACCGCAAAACAAGTTGAAGCACCACAACCGCCGGCTTTGCAGGAGTACATAAAAAAACGCCAATCGGAAATAGAACAGTTTCGCACTGTTTCGCCGGCATTAAAACCTTACTACAAACAATTGGTGGAAGAATATTTTAAATCATTGAAATAATCTTTTTGGACTTTGGACTTTGGACTTTTTTTCCAAAGTCCAAAGTGCAAATTCCAAAGTCCGATTTTTATTCAAAAAATAATTCGCGCGTGATGAAATCCGCCATTAGTTTTCCTGCATCGGTGAGTGAAAAAACATTTTCCGTTTTATTTATCCAGCCGCATTCGATAAATTTTTCTACAGTTTTTTCAAAATGAGTTTTATATTTTTCACCGAATTTTTCAGTAATTTCTTGAACGTCGCAACCCCAAACCGTGCGCAGGCGCGTCATCACATATTCGTTGTACCTTTGGTCGGTGGTTAATATTTCTACGGTCATCGGTATTATATTTTCGGCTATGCTTTTAATATAATCCGGATTGTTTGCCGCGTTCCATTGTCTCGACGCACTATTAAAAGAATGTGCCGACGGACCGATACCTAAATATTTTTCTCCTAACCAATAATTTGAATTATGTCGCGCTCTCTGTCCGGCGCGCGCAAAATTTGAAATCTCATATTGTTCGTAGCCGTTCAAGCGCAAAGTTTGCAGTAAAATATCGAATTGTTGCGCAGTTTTTTCGTCTTCAACAGGCGCGATTTTTTTCTTTTTTATTTGCGCATACAGTGCCGTACCGGATTCTACGGTTAAAGCATAACTGCTGATGTGCGGTAAATTATAAGAGATGGCTTTATCCAAATTTTCTTTCCAACGCTTATTATCGGAAGTCGGAACGCCGTAAATTAAATCAATTGTCAAGTTTGTAAAACCGATATCTTGCGCATATTTTATGGCTGCGTCAGCTTGTTCGGCATTGTGCGCGCGATTCATGAAAATCAAATCCGTATCGAAAAAAGATTGTACACCGATACTGAAGCGGTTTACGGGCGTTTCGCGTTTCAAATCATTGAGGTAATAACGCGTTAAATCGTCCGGATTGGCTTCAATCGTTATTTCCGGATTTTCGGTAAGGGAATGAATTTTATAAATTATTTCAAAAATTTCGTTCAGTTCCGACGCACTTAAAAGAGACGGTGTACCACCGCCGAAATAAATGGTTGAAACTTTTTCACCTTGCAAATAATTTTTCCGCAGCACTAATTCCTTTTTCAAAGCATCGAGCATATCTTTTTTCGTTCGCAAACTCGTTGAAAAATGAAAATTGCAATAGTTACACGCTTTTTTGCAAAAAGGAATATGGATGTAAATGCCCGCCATATTTTTGTCAGTTACGAATTACGAAATAAGAATTGATACTGTGTTTCAATTCTTAAAAATATTTAAAAATTTCAATAAAATATTCGTCGTTTTCGCTATTGTTAAATACGGCGTTTGAATACCGCCGAAACCGCGAAAAACGGGTTCAACATTTTTCAGCATACTACCTTCAAAATCGAAAATATCTACACGCTCGGAAGCCGTTTGAATTGCGTTATGCAACGAAAAATAGAGCGCGCCGTTGTTTCTTCCCGCAGTATTACAACCGCCGGCGAGATAATAAGCAGTATCAAAATCGAAAACGATATAAACACCGGCATCAATTTGTCCGGACGTTTTGTTGCGCGCAAAAAGAATAGAGCGCGCATTTTTTTCGGACAACACTGCATCTAATTTTTTCCAAACCTGATTGGCTATCGGTACGGTTTTATTTTGCCGTGCAAAAACGGAATTATTCAGTTGAACGAAAGTTTGCCAATCATCGGAAATTTCAATCGTATGTTGTGTTGCACCTTTTTTTATATTTCTGTACGTATTATCGTTCATCTGAAACTGTAATTCCGAAAAATTTTTTATGTTTTCCAAACGGTAGGTATATCTGACGGTTGTCTCAAAACCTTTCCAGAAAAAAGGTTGTGCATCAGTGAGTTTATATTGTAAGCGAAAAAAATAAACGTCGGCGTGTGGTATTTGCGGTATGAGCGCGTCTAGATTTTTTTTGATGAAATGATATTTTTCGGACCGCTTGACAAATTTCTTTTCTCGGAACCACACGCCCGAAAATTGCGTAAGCGGCGGCTCACCTGTTTTTTTTAAAAAAAACTTTTTTCGCATATGACAAATAAGAATAGCATCAATTACGCCGTTTTTATCTTTCGCATAAATCGGTTGCCAATCGTCGGGATTTTCACAAACAGCATCTAACCACCAATTTTGCATAAAAATCGGTAAAATCGGTTCGTTTAAACAAAAATCGGTATATTCTTTTTTACCTGTGAAGTACATATTTAAAAAATCCTTCAAAAATAAGCAACATAATCGAAACGCAAGTGCGTATTTTTGCGTTTCCGTACAAAAAATCAAACAACATGACAGAGTTCCGCATAGAAGTTAGAGAAATAAATATTACTCCGCTCGATCGATTGCGCAACATCCGTATTTATTTGCCGCCCGGTTACGATGAAATATCAAAACGCTATCCGGTTTGGTATATTCACGACGGGCAAAATTTATTTGATGAATCAACTGCCTTTGCTACTGATTGGAAATTGAAAATGACGCTCAATAAATTACCCGTAAGCAAACAAATTATTGTCGTCGGTATAGATAACGGCGGCGATAATCGTTTGAACGAATACGCACCATATAAAAATAAAAAAAACGGACAAGGCGGAGAAGGCGGTATTTTTTTGGAATTTATTGTAGAAACCTTAAAACCTTCTATAGACAAAGCTTACCGAACCCTTGCCGACCAAAACAATACGTTTATGGCGGGCAGTTCTTTGGGTGGGCTTATCAGTTTTTATGCCGGTTTGACGTACCCTTATGTATTCGGAAAAATCGGAGTACTGTCGCCGGCATTTTGGTTTAATCCGCAAGTGCTTGACATTACCAAAAAATACACCGCAAAAGCGCGCAGCCGTTTTTACATCTGTGGCAGTAAAACGGAAAATAAATACATGGAAAAAACTTTACAAGACACTTATAACGCTTTAAAATCGGGCGGTTTCGATGATGCGCAAATTCAAGTGATCGTACGGGATAAAGGACTGCATAACGAAAAATTTTGGAGCCGCGAATTTAAAAAAATGTTAGAGTGGTTATAAGTTTGTTAGGTTAGTCGGTTAGTCGGCGCGTACACGTTTTGACTAAGCGACCAACCAACCAACTAAACCTGCGATTTAAGAAAATGTTTTTGGTTCAATAAAATTTTAAATTAATTATAAGCGTTTGAACTAAACTGAATCAATATTTATTTATGAAGTCCGTTCTTTTCGGCGTATGAATTTTAATTTACACAGTGTTTTTAAAATTTTATTATTTTGTTTCTTTGCGTGCCGATTACCAGCACAAACTGCCACCAAAGTGAACTTAATTCCTAATCCTGGATTTGAAACTTTTGACGGTTTTCCGATAGGTTGGTACTATAAAGGACAAGATTTTACGGATGTTATGGCATATTGGTCATCACCGACGGGCGCTTCGCCTGATGCTTACGGTCCTAAAGTACACGTTCCGGAAAGTTGGGCGAAAAAAGGTTTCGGAAAAATGATATCGCATGGCGGCGCAGCTATGGCGGGTATTACTTTATACGGTTGCGCCAACGGAAAACCGCATTGCAAAGAATACATACAAATACAGTTGAGAGAACCGTTGGTCGTGAACCAAATTTATATTTTCGAGATTTGGGTAGCGTCTATTGTTGACGGTTTGTACATTAATAATTTAGGTGTTGCTTTTAACGACAAATCCACAACGCTTATCACCGATGAACGTTTGAAGATGAAACCCGTTATACTTTTCGATAAAATCATTGTTCCGCCGGTAGATGGTTGGAAAAAACTTACCGCAAAATTTACCGCCGCGACCGAATCGGAATGGTTGATTATCGGTAATTTTTTTGACGATCCTGAAACGCAAGTACAGGGAGTTTCCCCTCTGAATTTTGCTTACTATTATATTGATGATGTTTCGCTGAAAAAAATTGAACCTATTTTGCAATCGCCGGTAAAAGATGCCGATATTTTAAAAATTAAATTGGAAATCGGTAAAACCATCGTACTGAAAAATATTTATTTCGACAGTGATAAATCTAATTTACAATCAAGTTCAAGTAATGATTTGGAGAAACTGCTGAAAATAATGCTTGATAATCCTTCTCTCGAAATCGAAATTGTCGGTCATACGGATAATATCGGAACGCCCGAATACAATATGGAACTCAGTAGGAAAAGAGCGCAACAAGTAGTAGATTATTTGGAAGCCAATGATATTGCTTCAGCGCGACTTCGTTTTTCGGGTAAAGGTGCCACACAACCCATTGCACCGAATGATATTGAAGAATCTCGGCAAAAAAACCGGCGCGTAGAATTTGTTGTTCTTAAAATCAACAAGGACGTGAAAGTACAATCGAACAAAAATTGAACCGAAATTGGAAAATCGAAAATTAAATCAATAGAAATAAATCTATCCGGCTTTTATCAGCTCAACTTATTCCGATTAAGATTGTTTCAAAAATAAGAAATACAATTTTTTATGAAAAACGTATACAGAATTTTTTTACCCGCATTGTTGCTGATGGTAAGTTGCAAACCGGATATAAAACCCGATGAAAAACAAGTTTATGAAGACATGATGGACGTTCACAATAAAGTAATGCCCAAAATGAGCGAAGTTAACGCCGTGAAACGCGATTTAATGGATTATAATCATAATTTAGATGAAAACAGTTTACCCCTCAAAGATTCTGTTTTGAATACGATTATGAAATTGTCGGATACCGAAGATCGCATGAGCGATTGGATGGATGCGATATCTGAGCGCAATAAAAATATTAAACCCGATGCGATGCTCGGCTTCCTGAAAAGCGAAAAAGACAGCATCACGCATATTGAAAATGATGTGCTGCTGAATTTGGCAACGGCGCGAGAGTTATTGAAAATTTCTTTTCCTAAAAGCTAAAAGCCTTTCAAAATTGTTTTTTAGAAAAAATTCTAAGTTTTATGAGAAAATATATCTCTTTTTTCGTTGCGATTTTATTCCCTTTTTTTCTGCAAAACTGTAAAAAAAAACTTGACGATAAACCTTTACCTTTTATCGGTGAACGATTGGGTGTAACAACGGCAGGAGATACTATCTATCCGAGCATTCGACCATTTTCATTCGTTAATCAAAACGGCGAAAAAGTAACCAATGCGGATTTTAAAAATAAAATTTATATCGCCGACTTTTTTTTCACGCATTGCCCGACCATTTGTCCGAAAGTAACAGCACAAATGCTGCGTATACACGATAGGTTCAAAGATTCTACACACGTCGCACTACTCTCCCACTCTATTGATCCGCGCCACGATTTGATAAGCGTTTTACACGACTACGCTTCCAAATTAGGTGTAGCGCCACCGAAATGGAATTTTGTTACCGGCAATCGCGACAGTATTTATGCTATTACTCCCGATTACTACAGTATAGCGATAGAAACGCCGGGCATACAAGGCGGTTTCGATCATTCGGGTAGAATAATTTTGGTGGATAAAAATAAACATGTTCGCGCTTTTTGCGACGGTACTAATGCTAAAGACGTAGATAAATTTATGCTTGACATAGAAAAACTATTGAAAGAATAAGTTTTTTTGAAAAATTAAACGAATAATCTATCAAATTTTTATTTAAACCTTGAAAAAGTTTTTAAATTTGTAAAAAATTTAAAAAAAATATGACTACCGAAACAGCTATTCGGTAAATATTAAAAAGCCCGAAAGCAGTCGAACATATTGAAGCGATGAGTAAAGCCTTAGCCGATGAAAAAAAACGTCGCTTGGAGTTTTACGATTGGATAGATGAAAACACGAAAGCCGAATTTATAAACGGGCAAATAATTATACATTCGCCTGTGAAGAGAGAGCATTGGAAAGCTTCAGATTTACTGTCCAGATTACTGAGTTTTTTTACTGAGTTTAAGAATATCGGAGAGGTAGGTACTGAAAAAGTAATGATAAGCCTTACGCACAATGACTACGAACCCGATATTGTTTTTTTCAAAAAAGAAAAAGCCGAAGCTTTTAAAGTTGGGCAAGTTTTATTTCCTGCACCTGACTTTGTAGTGGAAATTTTATCAAAAAAAACATCTTTTAATGACAGGACTGTAAAAAAAGCGGATTACGCTGCTCATGGTATTCAAGAATATTGGATAATTGAGGCTCAAAAACAAGTTATAGAACAATATTTGCTGGTTAATGCAAATGATACAGAATATTTTCTTCCTTACGTTTACGGAATAGATGATCATATAACAAGCCGTGTCATTTCAGGTTTTACAATTCCTGTTCGAGCCATATTTGACGGAAAAATAAATCTGGAAACTTTAGCAAAGTTAATGAAATAATCAATTACTCAATTCGAGTGCTGTAATTCAAATCGGTTTAAAAACTCGCCCGAACTTGTACTCTTCCAACATGAACCGTTTTTACATCACCGATTTTTCTACCTTCATAACCCAAAGAAAATAAAAGATTTTTTGATAAGTTCTTATCGAAATTGATATTCCAGATAAAATTTTGACCGTTTTGCAAGCCTTCCAAAAAAGCAAATGCAATCGGCGTACTCACATCTCCCGAAAACTTTACACTCTCCGAACTGAATTTAGCACGAATCTGAGCATCCGATGTTTGATTCCAAGTAGCTTCTAAAGAAAAATTATTATTCTGAATACTTTCGCCGTTCGGGTGTAAAACATTTTTTGCCGTGCGGTACTTATACGCTAAAATAAAACGTAAATTGTTAGTCACTAACCATTGCAATTGCGGTTCAATTTTATAAAAATTTTGTGTGTAATTTCTGTCAAAAAATGCTTCGCTTTCATTTATTAAATTGCCTTTTGAAATAAAATTGAGTAAAGATATTTTCGTATTAATATTCCAACGTTGCCGCCAATAGGTTTCATCTCGTGCGCGCTCTTCAAAACCGGTAATGAGTACGACGCGGTTGCGCGTATCGGTTTGTCCCAATTCCATATCCCAAAACGCATTGCCACGATTAAAAAATAAAGAATAACGCCCGTTTGTGTTCAAAGCCACCAAAGCCGTATCGGAAATATTAAGTTGAAACGGATTCCACTGAGAAATATCCTGTGCATCATTTTTTACGCGCCGTGAAATAGAAACAGCACCGTTGAAACTAAAGCGATTTAGAAGATCAACCGGTTTAAATTTATTATTTAAAAACAATAATTTCGGCTCTAACTTCAACGTCTGCGTAAAACTTACGTTGTTGGTGCGGATAAATTGATTGGAATACAAACTGACACGTACATATTCACCTTGATCGGAAAAAGGCGCGAGTTCGAATTCGTTGAGTTTAGGAATAGAATCGTTTCCCTTGCGCCGCCAAATATATTGCCCTTCGCCTTTATTTACTTTTATGTATTGATACTCTATTTTTTGTTCTCTACCGGAACCGATTTCGTATAAAGTATTTCCCGCAACTGCATTTTTCCAAAAATTGAAAATATATTCTACCCGACCTAAATAAGATTTTTGTGCTGTTTGAGCGGTGAGTGTGGAATTATTGACTGTTAAATTTCTATAAGTCATATTCCAAAGCAGCATGTGGTTCGGGCGTTTCGCAAACTGCCCCGTTATTCCCAACTCGTCAACAGAAGTTGTTTTTTTGAAAACATTGCTGTTAGTAAGGTAGTCATAACGTTTGGAATATTGCACCGAAAACGGATTTTTTCCGGGATTTTCAATTCGCGCTTGATAAATATCGTAATAAAAAGCGGTGCGCAAAAGCGTATCGTTGGTAATATCGCGGCGTTCGTTACGCTCGCGTTCCATACCGACTCCGATATTGAAACCGGAAAAAGATTTTGACAGATGCCAACTCGGACGTGTAAAGTACGTTTTTTCAAAAGTACTTCTTGAATTCAAGTCGTTAATGTCAGCTTGTAAATTATATCCTGATTTCAAAAAATTAATTTTCACACCGCGTCTCAAACCTTGATACAAACTATCGCGCAAAAATTCGCGCAAATTAACTTGCACATTACCCCAATCTTTTTTTATCAAATTGATATTGCCCGATAACCATTGTTCGGGTACAGCTTGTGTGGCGGTATTCAAATCGCCGAAAGTATTGGGCAATCCCGTTGAAATATTGACGGCGGTTTGAGACGGTGCAGATGAAGAAAGATTCCAATCGCGCGAAAATTCCGTTGATCTGTAGGGGTTCAGGGCTTTAAAATTGCGCTGAGTGGCTTCTATATTAAATTCCGTTTGCACTTCCAACGTTTTTTTTTCGTCGAGTAAGTGTTGAGTTTTTATTTTTGAAAATAATGCCAAACCGACTCCGGCAGAATCACCTTTTTCGGAAAATAAATTCGCGTTATATCGGCTGAGAGCAGATTCTATCGTCCATTCCACATTTTTTATTGGCGCAAAACTTGCGCCGACCGAAAACATTTGTTGTTGATTAGGCGGTACCAATTTTTTTATCGGTTCGTAATTACCTTGCAAATTCCCTTTATTGTCCGGTGCAATCCATTCATACACGCGACCGTTTGTGATGTTGGTGGCTATAATATAATTTCCTTTTCCGTCACCGACGGGTGTAAAAACGGCTTGGTATTTTGCAAGTGCCGCATCGTTGGAATACACCAAAACATTTTTGTACATCACGCCGGCAACAAGACTATCTACTAATTTATACTGCACGCGATCACTTTGGAAAGGGTTTGCCAACTGCGCGATACTTGGTGAAACAGCTAAATCCGGATTACTACCCGCTGTCCGCAAAACAATTTTATCCAAAGAATCCAACGATTGCGTGCCGGTACTGTTTTTTGAATCTTGTTCGCTGTACACATTGAAAAATATTTTTGTTTTTTCGCGGGTATAAACTGAACTGAATGCAACAGTCGAGCGCACGTAATTTTGGTCGGCATATTCAAACTCAACGACAATGCGCGCATCTTTTGTCACCAAACGTTTGGGTGTAAACGCGATATTTCCGGCATTGTAATCTATGACATAATCATTTTCTTCGCCGCGCAAGAGTTGTTTGCCGTCGTAAAAAACTTTTTCGGTTCCGCTCAAAATAATAAAAAAACTGGTGTTCTCGTTGCCTATAAGTCTGTACGGACCTTGATTTCCTTCTTGAACCGGTAAAATATTACGTGCAAATTTTCCTTTCGCAATACCGAGACTGGCTTTAGTTGAGAGATGAGAGATAAGAGATGAGAGATGAGGGACGTTATTATTTCTCAACTCTCCTATCTCATCTCTCATCTCTAAACTTGCGCCTTGTAACTTCTTAAAATAATTGACAAAGTAACCGCTTATCGGACGATTCAATTCAAAGTCTCCGGCAATGAGTGTATTGTTTTGTTTTTTGAGCTGAATAAAAATACGGTCGAAATCGCGCAATTGTAATGTATTACCTTGTGCTTGAAGCGGTACATTGTTATCGGTCATGGAAGCCAAAACATCTACATCGCCGATTTTTCCGTTGATATTGAGATTAAAATTTTGATTGACGACTAAATTTTGCGTATTACCAAGCGATAATCCTTGCGTATAATTACCGGCATAACTTAATTCTTTACTGAAAATATCGGATTCGGTGAGCCGAGCGTAATCGGCTTCATAAGGTTTTTTCGGCGCGATGTTTATCAACACCGAAGAATCTATGCGGTAAAAATTTTTTCCTAAATTAAAAGGTAAGACGCGGTATTTTAGCTGATAGCCTTTGGCTGTTGGCTGTTGGCTATTAGTTTTTAATGTTAAGCTATCAGCTATCAGCAAAAAGCTATCAGCTAATATCCTGTTGGACTTTTTTAGAATCAGCGTGTTTTTTACTTCATAAAAATTGGTGTCTAATAAGTTATCGGTTTCTAAATTTTTGAGTGATACCGTTTCCGGTGCAATGGTGAGCGTATCTTTTGTTAAAGTATCGGTTAGGCGGGTTAGTATTTTGGTGCGTTCATTAGAAAAATTTTGAGCCGTTGAAACATGAACAACAGTCAATAAAAAAAAATGAAAAAAAAAACGTGCGATGCGAATATCAGGTATTTTTTTTTGTGACGACTTATATTATCGTTCAAAGATATAAAATTTTTAGAGGCAATATTAAATTCAGATTGAAAATAAAAAAACCGATGCCACACAGCACCGGTTTTTTGTTTTCAATCCCAATTATTGCCAATCAAAAAAAGATTTACCTTTTTGCATTTACCATTAAACCCTATTTCACATAACTTTCTATCGGCGGACAAGTGCAAATTAAATTTCTATCGCCGACGGCATTGTTTACACGACCGACGGTTGCCCAAAATTTATAACCTTGATGTAAATACGGCAATGGGAATGCGGCTTTTTCGCGTGAGTAAGCGTGTTTCCAATTATCGCCGGCGATGATGCCGAGTATGTGAGGCGCATTCGACAAAACATTATCGTCGGCGGGATATTCACCGCGCGCAATTTCGTCAATTTCTTTTTTAATTTCCAAGAGCGCGTCGCAAAAACGGTCGAGTTCAGATTTACTTTCGCTTTCGGTCGGTTCTATCATTATCGTTCCCGCAACCGGAAAGCTCAAAGTCGGCGCGTGAAAACCGTAATCCATTAAACGTTTGGCAACGTCTTCCGCGCTGCAAATTGCTTTGAACGGACGCAAATCTATGATCATTTCGTGTGCGCAACGCCCGTTTTCGCCGGTATAAAGTATCGGAAATTCTTTTTCTAAACGCGCTTTCATGTAATTAGCGTTTAAAATAGCGTATTCCGTCGCGGCTTTTACGCCTTGCGCGCCCAACATTTTTATGTAACCGTAACTGATAAGCAAAATACTCGCTGAGCCGTAAGGCGCACCGGATACTGCATTTCGCATTTCGGAATTTGGATTTCGGATTTTTGTTCTTTTTCCGAAATTCAAAAATACGTGCCCCGGTAAAAACGGCGCGAGCGAATCGTTGCAACAAATAGGTCCTACACCCGGACCTCCGCCGCCGTGCGGAATAGCAAAAGTTTTATGCAAATTGAGGTGACACACATCGGCACCGATTTCTGCCGGACTTGTTAAACCGACTTGCGCGTTCATGTTCGCACCATCCATGTACACTTTACCGCCTCTATCGTGGATTATTTTGCAAATTTCTTGAATAGACGTTTCAAAAACCCCATGCGTTGACGGATACGTCACCATTAAACAAGATAAATTGTTCTTATGTTGTTCCGCTTTTGCCAACAAATCGGCAACGTCAATATTTCCTTTTTCGTCGCAAGCCGTTACAACTACTTCCATTCCCGCCATAACTGCCGATGCCGGATTGGTTCCGTGAGCCGATGAAGGAATGAGCGCGATATTTCTGTGCAAATCACCGCGCGATTCGTGATAAGCGCGAATGGTTAATAATCCGGCATATTCGCCTTGAGCACCGGAATTGGGTTGCAACGAGCAAGCCGTAAAACCGGTGATATTGCACAACCATTTAGATAAATCGGTTATCATTTTTTGATACCCGCGCGTTTGATTGGCGGGTGCGAAAGGATGAATATTAGCAAACGCTTCCCAACTCACGGGTATTAATTCCGATGCCGCGTTCAATTTCATGGTGCATGAACCCAACGCGATCATGGAGTGCATCAAAGATAAATCCCGATTTTCCAAACGTTTTATGTAGCGCATCATATCCGATTCGGTATGATAAGAATTAAAAACCGGATGAGTTAAATAAGATGAAGTACGGTGCAGAATTTCGGATTGCGGATTGCGGATTTCGGATTTCGTTCCGGCTTCCGAAAATTTAGTAAAAATGGAAATTATATCTTTTAAATCAGCGTCGGAAGTTGTTTCGTCAATTGCAACAGAAATTTGACCGGGAACACTATAACAAAAATTGATTTTTTGTTTTTCCGCTTCTTTTTTTATATTCAACAGCAAAGTACCGTCATCAAAAGAAAGCGTCAGGGTATCGAAAAAATTATCGTTCAAAATCCTATAACCTGAATTTATCAGCGCGTTATTCAATTGAACCGTAACGTCGTGGATGCGTTCCGCAATACCGCGAATGCCTTTCGGTCCGTGATAAACGGCGTACATACTCGCCATAATTGCCAGCAGAGCTTGCGCTGTACAAATATTCGATGTCGCTTTTTCTCTTCTGATGTGTTGTTCGCGTGTTTGCAACGCCATGCGCAGTGCGCGGTTATTATGCACGTCTACGGAAACACCGATAATTCTGCCCGGAATTTGTCTTTTAAAATCTTCTTTTGTAGCAAAAAATGCCGCGTGCGGTCCGCCGAAACCAAGCGGTACACCGAAACGTTGCGAATTACCGACCGCACAATCCGCACCCCATTCTCCGGGCGGAGATAGCAGCGCGAGTGCCATTAAATCGGTAGCAACTGTGAGATAAATTTTTTTGTCGTTACAATTTTTAGCAAAATCGCGATAATCTTCTACACTGCCTTGCACATTCGGATATTGCAACAACACGCCGAAAGTATTTTCGGAAAGCGTATAAGTTTTCCAATCGCCAACTATAACCGTAATGTTCAAAGGGAGTGCGCGCGTCGTAATCACATCGAGCGTTGCCGGAGACACATTTTCATCTACGAAAAATTCGGTAGCGGTTACGGCGCGTTTATTTTTTTCGTGATAAAACATACTCATCGCTTCGGCTGCTGCAGTAGCTTCGTCGAGCAGCGAAGCATTCGCAATGGGCAAACCCGTCATATCACTGACCAGAGTTTGGAAATTCAAAATCGCTTCCAAACGTCCTTGCGCGATCTCAGCTTGATACGGCGTATACTGCGTATACCAACCCGGGTTTTGAAAAACGTTACGCAAAATTACGGAGGGCGTAATCGTTCCGAAATAACCCATACCGATATTATTTCGAAAAACTTTATTAAGTGCCGCCGTTTTTTTCAAATCGCGATGATATTCAAATTCGGAAAGCGGTTGGATAGCATCCAATTCTTTTTTCAAACGAATGTTTTGCGGTATCGTTTGAGCGATAAGTGTTTCAAGGCTTTCAACGCCAATAATCTTGAGCATTTGCGCCGTCGTCTCGGGATTGGCACCGATGTGTCTGTTTTGGAAAATATCCGGGTGTTGCGACATAATTCGAGTTAATATTTATTTGAACGCAAAATTACAAAACCAATAAACAAGATTACTCGCAAGAAGTTTATTTTTTAAAATTAATCTGTGCGGAATGGGATGTAAAACACTAAAACTATGCCGCCGACTAAATGAAAATCTTTTATTTCCGGAATTGTCATTACTCTCTTTAATACGGATAAAGTTCCGGGTTCAACTGTCTTTGTGTGTAGCATTTGAAATCATTTAAAGGTTTGTTTATAACGGCACTTGCGAGATGTATGCGCGACAGTCTTAAAAATTTAGCATTCAGCAAAACCTCTGTCACTTTTTCATCGCCGTAATGCCGCCGGCAATTTCTGATGTCTTGTACGTCGCCTCTATCGAATACGCGCTCGATGACAAAATTCGCTTTGGCATCGTAATCCAACGTTTCAAAATTAACATCCCAGTAAATACGCTTTTCAAAAACAGGTTTCTCTTTTTGCTCCATGTCGTTTTATATTTTTACAAAGATAAAGAAAATGCCTGAACCGGAATAGCGACAATAACCAGTTCTTCGATTCAAAATTGAAGTACAAATTATTAAGGGAAATAAAAAAAAAATTGTGCTCAGTAATGAGTGCCGATAGGCACGGTATATTGGTAGCGGCGGATTTCAATCCGCCGAAAACCGAAAACCAATTTTTGAGTTCCGTAGGAACGGAATATTTTATTCGCAATTGAGCAAAATATGTCGTCTCTTCAAGACTTAAAATGTTTTTTACTTTTCGGCGGATTAAAATCCGCCGCTACCCATATTTCGTGCCTAACGGCACTTACTAAAATTTCCGAATTTACATTAAATTATTTCTTTTTAAGCACCACTTGCTCGTTTTGTTTAGCGGCTACTTGATCGAAAAAATTCTTTAACGGGCTATAATTATCGGCGGCATATTGCAGGCGATTGATATTTAGTTTTACGGAAACTTGAATTAAATTGCCGGTATTGGAAATAAAATACTGAAAAGATGCAGCGTTGTCGGGTAAGATTAGTTTAATGTTTTTAGGCAAATCTACAACTTCATATCCCTGAGGAATTTTAAAATTGACGACGTATTGCCGACTTTGTTTGTACGGAATATTTACGGGATAACTGCGCTCTTTTTGTTTGAAAGGATTCTCTTTTAAATCTGCAAATAACGTCGGATTGATATAAAAAATATCTCCGGCAGAACCGGCAGCATCCGGCAATTTGAAATACACATTTGTTTTATACGGTTCGTTCAATTCGCGCAAATTTGTTTTGGTGATGCTGTCGATCTGAATGTCGGGGGCAAGTTGGGTAAAATGTTTTTTTGTGGCTTTCTCCATTTCTTCAACACTGCCAACTAAATGTCGTTCCAAAAGCGCATCATAACCTTTATAAACACCGATTAAATTTCCGGAAATAGATCTGTCGGCATTTAATTCAAAATTTACGATACGCTGAATACTGCTTGCGGGCGCGACAATATCTATCCAATACGGCTTTTTTTTATCCAAAACACAACCCCTACCGTTGAGTGCATCCATGCGCGGCATATTTACGGGCAATAACGGATCAGTCGCATCTAAAAAAACAGGTTTACCATCGCGTTCCGTGTAAGCCAGCACATAATTATAATCATCAATAATCGGATAACTTTCTATCGCTCTACCGTACGAGCGCGTACCCAAAATCAAAGGAGTTGTTTTTATACCGGCTTCATTCAATAGCGCGACTAATAATAAATTGATGTCGGCTGAACTACCTTTTTTTTGTTTGTAAGCTTTATTGAGCGATTCTTGAGGAAAAAAATTTTTTTCATCATTCCAATCCATTTTATTTTTAATGAACCCGTGAATCTTTTCTATTTTCGCCGAATCGGTCGGCAGACTCATAACTTCGTCTTTTATATCTTTCCAAGCATCGCCGTAATTACTTTTTTTCGTAAAATTGCCAAAGTTTTCAGAATATAAATCGCGTGAAAAGCCATCCCAATCTTTGAGATAATTTTTTACGCCCTGACCCGGATAAGCATATTGTGCGAGTTGGAAATTATAAGCCGTGATATAATCGCTCAAAGTGGTCATGAAAGCATCGGGCTTCACTGACGGAACGGATTCAGAAACGAAATGTCGGTTGTAAATCTTGATTCGGTTACTCAATATACCCAAATTTACGCTCTCAAAAGTAGCTTCCATCGGCAATTCTTCAACCCGATGCGCGCCGTGTTGCGCCCAAACAAATCCGAAAAACTCCGGCATGCTTATTTTGAAATCGGAATAACGGGTCGGTATATTTTCCTGAAACTGCCATTCTTTCAATCGTCCTGTAAATTTGCTTACCGTTTGATATTCATATTCTAAAACACAGCCTTCTTGCAAAGCCGGAAATAATATTTTTTTATAAAACGATTTATCGTTTATTTTTTCTTCCAAAAAATCTTTATCCTTAAGAATATATATTTGCCCGTCCGGATAAATAACTTGCGCACGCAAAACATCAAAACTAACTCTATGCTCAAAATCCGATTCGTAATATCGAATTTTCACCAA
The DNA here is from genome assembly GCA_038226035.1 of Chitinophagales bacterium. GTDB lineage: Bacteria > Bacteroidota > Bacteroidia > Chitinophagales > Saprospiraceae > JAAFJT01. The sequence continues at coordinate 107,392 of JBBRQS010000008.1, forward strand.
ACCTTCGGATTCAAACGCCGATTTCTTAAAAAGTTTTATCCGTTTATGTTGTTTAAAATAAATAGTGGTCGGTAAATCCGTTCCGAGTTCCATAGAACCGTAATTATCCAACACGACTGCGGCGGCACTGCTATCGAGCCGGTAAACTTTCATATCCAAATCTGCTTGAGAAATTTTTCCCCATTCGAAAGACGGGCGATTGGTTGAGGTACCAATATTTATTTTCGATTGAACAAAAGCAGGATACCAAAAAGATAAAATAATAAAAGTAAAAATTAATTTTTGCATAATTTGAGTATTGTTTAGGCTACTTCATAAAAATTGTCAACGCGTTATTTTTTTTTCAAAACAACTTGTTCGTTGAGTTTTGCTTCGATTTGATCGAAAAAATTTTTAAGAGTTTTATAATCCTCCGCTTCGTAATGCAGGCGCGTCAGAGTAAGTTTTATATTGCAAATGATTTGATGCGGATTTGAAGTAACGATGTACTGAAAAACGGCATCGTTGTTCAACAAAGCGAGTTTCAAAACTTTCGGTAAATCGGAAACAGTATAATTGTCCGGAATATCTATTGTGGCAATAAAATTTTTACGTAACGGGTATTCAAAATCTATAGGATACTCGCGTTCTTTTTCTTTGAACGGATTTTTACTAAAATCGAAAAGATTGAGTGTCGGGTTCATGTACGATATTTCACCGTTGGTATTTACTGCTTCGGTGATTTTAAAATTGACGGAAGTTTTTAACGGTTCTGATAAATCCCGTAAATTGGAAATCACGATACTATCTATTTTCGCTTCGGCACCTCCATAGGATAAATTCTCTATTAATGCTTTTTCAGCTTCGTCTTTTTTAGCCGCAATACGGCGGTTCAGATATGCATCATAACCCTTTGAACTCGAAATAAAAGTCCCCGATAATTGAAAGTTTTTATCCGCAACCACGTTTAAAGCACGCTGGCTAAACCCGTCTTGCGGCACAATATCAATCCAATGAGAATTTTTTTTATCTACCACAAAGCCTCTTGAATTCAGAGCGTCAGTTCTTATTAAATCAAGCGGTAAAAACGGATCCGTTGCATCCAATAAAATTTGTTTATCTTTCAATTCAACCAAACAAATTACGTAATTAAATTGGTTTGTTACGGGATACCATTCAATTGATTTTCCGTGCGACCGCGAACTTATGAGCACAGGCTGGGCTTTTATCCCGGCCTCATTCAACAAAGCAATAAGCAAAATATTTATATCGGCGCAATCTCCTTTCTTTTCTTTAAACACTTTATTGAGCGATTCGGCGGGGAACATTTCTTCTCTTCCCGTCCATTCAATTTTCTCTTTTACAAAGTTGAAAATCAGGCTTATTTTTTGTTCATCAGTCAAAGTTTCCTGTATTTTAGGTTCCAATTCTTTCCAAGCATCTCCGTATTTACGGTGATGAAAATAATTTCCGAAGTCGGTTTCGTCAAGTAAATGATTGACATAAGCAGTCCAAGAGGCTTTAATATTTTGTTTTTCAAAATTTTTGAAGCCGTATTCATTACTCTGAAAATAAAAATGTGTTAAATAATCTTTGATGGAGGTCAAAAACTTCTCCGGCTTCATCCCGTATATTGAATCTGCATAAAAATGATTTTCCTCCAAATAAAGATTCGTTTTAATTTTTTTTCCGGTTCGTACAGGAAAATTACCAACCACGCCGATTAAATAACCAAAAGATTTCGGATAACTGATATTCAAATCACAACGCCGTACAGGGATTATATCCTGAAAAAACCAATCACGCAAATGAAAAATATAATCGCTTGCAATCTCATATTCTATTTCTGCAATAGTTCCTTCTGCGAGGGCGGGGAAAACTATTTTCTTCATTGAATAGTAATCACTTATTTTTTCTTCAAAAAATTCGCTTTCTTTAAGAACCCGGATTCTACCGTCGGGTTGAATTACTTGCGCACGCAGACTTAAAAAACGTTCTCTTTGATTAGAAGGGTCATAAGGGATTTCAAAAAAACCTAAAGATGCAAAAGCCGATTTTTTCAAGAATTTCCAACGTTTATGTTGTTTAAAAATCGAAGCACGTCCTTCCAAAGGAATACTTTGCTCTCCCGAATTATTCAATACCACTGCATCCGCACTCGAATCAAGCGGATAAACTTTCATATCCAAATCTGCTTGAGAAATTTTTCCCCATTCGAAAGACGCGTTTTGAGCAACAATAATCGCCTTCATTCCGTTTTGAGCATTAATATTCGAGAAACTAAAAAACGCAAAACAATAAAGAGGAATAATTTTTAACATTGTATTTTTTTTTTGATAAATCCGGGATTTTAAACTAAGTTTGTAATTATAACGTAAAAATATTTATATTTGTTTCATAAAAAAACAATACAAATCAAAAGTCAATTCTAAAAAAAATACCCTTGAACATTTAGTTTTTTTTAATGTTCTAAATTCCGATGAACGGAAAAATGAAAAAAAATATTACATAGCTTTTACCGTTACCCAACGTCAAACGCACTAAATTTGTACGGTTCATTTTGTGCCGAACAAAACATTTTTTATCGCTCCTTAACAAATTACAATGCGCAATAAATTCTACTTCGCTTCGCTCGTACTTTTTTCTTTAGTAATTCTTTTTTTGCTGAATCCGATTCGTTTTTTTTCAACAAAGAATGAAACTGCATTGATATCAAAAGAAAATATTTTTTCAGAAAAAATTTCAGAAAAAATTTCAGAAGAAAATTCAGAAAAGGTCCGGAAAAAAAATTCCGGAATTTATTTTCAAAAAAATTCAGAAAATAAATTTTTAACGAAAAAAGAAAATTCCGAAAAAGAAAATAATCTTTTTGCCGCATCCGAAATACGCAGTCGAAAAACCGAACGCGAAATTCCGAAACAAGTGGGAATAGAGGAAGCGATTAAATTGGAATTTGAGCGCACGAAAAATCCTTTAACCGGTACGATACCAATTGACGGCAGGGCAAAAGCGATTGAAAATACTTTAAAAATTCAGAAAGAATTTTTCGGCAACGGCTCCAACGCCGCTTTTCGCACGAGCGATTTATCTAAAGCACGTTGGCTCGAACGCGGACCCGGAAATATCGGCGGCAGAACGCGCGCCATTCTCATAGATTTGAATGATGCCTCGCACAATACACTTTTTGTCGGCGGTTCTACGGGCGGTATTTTCAAGAATACAAATATAAAAGACGATAACTCAAAATGGACACGCATAAATGATTGGATGTCGAATTTATCTATCGGCGCATTGGCGCAAGATCCGCGTAACCCTAAAATAATGTACGCCGGCACCGGTGATTGCGATGGCGGTGATATTGCCGGAAACGGTATTTTCAAATCCGTTGACGGCGGCACGACTTGGTCGCGAATACCGTCAACGAATAACGCACTTTTTTCGGTTATTTCTTCTATTGTCGTACTGCCTGACAGCAGTTTTGTGTTGGCGGCAACTTTTTCGGGTATTTATAAAAGCAAAGATTTCGGTACAACATGGCAAAAAGTAATCGGCAGCGGTAGTACTTACGGGGATACATCACCGAAATTTTACCGTATTCAAGCCTTTTCGGGCGGACTTGTTTATGCTTGCAGTGCCAACTCGACGTACAAATCCGTTCAAAGCGGCGAATTCGGTACTTGGCAAGATTTGAATTCAGGTACCAATAATTATCCGAGTGGTTGGTTTCGCACGGAAATGGCAGCAGCACCGAGCGATCCGAATGTAATTTATATCACCGGCAATCAAAACGGATTGGATAGTTCAGTGTTTCGCTCCGACAACGGCGGCGCTACGTGGTTGCGAACATCAACACCGTCTTGGTTAGACGGTTGCTCCGGCAATCGCGAAACGCAAGATATTACACGCGGTCAAGCTTTCTACGATTTAACTTTAGCGGTTTCACCTACCGACCCGAACTTGGTTTATGTGGGCGGTATTGATCAATTTATTTCTAAAAACGGCGGTACTAATTGGTCGCAAGCTACTTATTGGGCGGGATGCAATAATAGACAATACGCTCATGCCGATCAACACGCGGCTGTTTTTGAGCCGAACAACCCGAATGTGATGTACACCGGCACAGATGGCGGTATTTTCAGAGTGGATAATGCTTCAGGCACACCGATTTATTCGGATAAAAACAGTCAGTTCGTCACCACGCAAGCCTATGCTTGCGCTATTCATCCGGGCGAAGGTATGAGTTATTATTTGATGGGTTTTCAGGATAACGGTACGACACAAATAACTGCACCGGGTTTAGCGGACGGGAATGAAGTAATTGGTGGCGATGGTTTTTTGTGTTTTATCGATCAACTTGATCCGAAATATCAATTAGGTTCGTTGTACTACGGTAATTGGTTTATATCTAAAGACGGTGGAAAAAATTTTAATCAAGGTGCGAGTTCGAACGGCGGTTTTTTAACGCCGGCGGATTACGATGCGCGTACCAAAATACTTTATGCCGAAACAAAAAAAAATGATTTATGGCGTTGGGATATTATAAAAAATAAAACAGCGCTGATAAATATTGACGGCTTTAACATTAACAGCAGTTCAGGTAACGACATCAGTCATGTATTTAACGATGAAAGCGTCGCCGGTCGCGTGTATATTTCCACCAAAAGCGGAAAAATTTTACGCATTGACAAAGCAAATACCGATACGCTTGTACCATTCAATTTGGTTCATACATTCGGTTCTTATGTATCGAATGTGGATGTGGAGCGCACCGACTCGTCACATATTTTAGCGACAGTATCAAGTTACGGTAATCCGCACGTTTGGGAATCAAAAAATGCCGGTTCTACATGGACAAATATTACCGGAAATTTGCCGGATATGCCCGTGCGCTATGGTATATTCAGTCCGACGAACGGTAAACAAGCCGTCATAGCCACCGAAACCGGCGTTTGGGCAACACAATTAATTGACAGTGCGCGTACCGTTTGGTTTCCGCCGGCACCGACGCGCGGAACACCTTTAGTGCGCACTGATATGTTGCGTTGGCGCAAATCGGATAAAACAATTTTAGCTGCCACTTTCGGTCGCGGTTTATGGACGACCACCGTTTTTTCACCCGCCAAAGCCAATCCTATATTCAGTCACGTCACTTACGTGACAGCAAATACGCCGTTTTTCGGTGATGCTTCTTCGGCGGCAGATACTTACGCTTGGAATTTCGGTGACGGTGCAACGGATAATGCCGAAAATACTTTTCATACCTACAATCAAATCGGTACCTATAATGTTTCATTAAGCATCAACGGTGATGTGGCTTTAACAAAAAAAGATACCGTAAAAATTTTACCGCAACTGCCTACGCCTTATAAAAAAGGAACAAACGGTTACGCTGGCGATTTTGAAAGCGGCGACGCCCATTTTGGGGCTTACAGTGTGTCGGGTTCAAAATTTGAAAAAGGGCAAACTGCCATCGCCGGAAAAGCCGGAACGCATTCCGGAAACAATGCTTATGTTCTCGGATTAAGAGAACAAACCTATCAGAAAAATACGGAAGCCTATTTGTATATGCCGATGTTCGATTTATCTCAGAAAGGTATTTACCAATTCAGTTTTTGGGCGGTGTATGATATTCAACGCGGTTACGACGGTATGCAAGTGCAGTATTCTTTGGATAAAGGTATTACTTGGCAAGTTTTAGGTTCGGCAAGCGATCCTTCTTGGTACGATTACGTGAATAAAGGGGTTGCCGGTGCTTTTTATAACGACGAATCGTATTTTACGGGTTCCGTTGATGACTGGACGCGCAAACAAATAAACATCAGCAGTTTGTCGGGCAATGCAAATGTTGCATTTCGTTTTATGTTCTTATCTACGGATTTTATTCCAAGCACGGGCATCGCGATTGATGACGTTGAAATTTCAAAATACGACGGTGCTTTACGCACGGCCTTTGTGAGTGCATCCGGCGTTTACGCCAATACACAAACTTCAATTGATATTTCTTTCAGCACGCAACCCGAATATTTCGCGCAATCTTTTGATATTGAATTATCAGATAATGCCGTTACTTTCAGAAAAGTCGGTACATTAAAACCGACCGGGTTTACAACCACCGATTTACAAACTTATACTTTTAGGGTAGACGGTACACCGCTTGATGTTTATTATTTCAGAATAAAAGCGCATAGTTCCGATGCCGCTACAAATTATTCCGATACGATTATTTCACCTGTTTTTGCCGTCAATCGAACGAAAAATGCTTCCCTGACGGTGAACAAAGTTTTCCCTAATCCCTTCACGAATAATGTGACAATCATTTTTAATGATGTTGTGACGCAAAACATCGAATTAAAGTTATACGATGATGTCGGCAGATTAGTTTTACAAAACAGTATTCCTTCTACTTACAATAATCTGTCTTACAACTTTAAAATCAACGGAATAGCGCAAGGCGTTTACTTTTTGCAGACTACAATCGGAAGTAATAAGCCGCAAATAATAAAATTATATGGCGGTAATTTGTAAAAAATTAAAATATGATTCTTGACCAATTCAGGCAATTTTTCAGTAACTGAAAAAATATTGCCGTGAAAGCAATGTAATTAAAAAAACTCTTTTACCTTTGTTACATAATTGACAAACAGAAGTGATATAACAGATTTTCGAAAATGAAGTAGTAGTGGCAAATAAAGTGTCGAAAATATTCGTAAATTCTATCGAATTTTTTTTGATTCTGCGTATAAATTTTTATGTACACTTCGTCAATTTCCCGGTGTGAATTAAAATTGAATGATTTTTCATAGTGTTTGTTCTCTCGCGGGGATTAATTTTCCTGCGAGAGTTTTTTATTTTAACCGAAAATGTATATACTACTCATTACTATTGTTTGGATATTATTCGCCGCGCTTTTTTTTCTGAATGTTTTTTATATCCGCGTGAAGGCTTTCAAATACTACCGTCGCTTGGTAAACGCACGGGTAGAATTCGGGACGGTGCACGTATTTAACAAACAAAAAATGGCAACCGAAATACTGCCGAAATATCCGAACAGCAAAGACGATATCGAAGCGTTCGTAAACCACATCCACAGAAGCATCAATATTAATACGGGTTTAATTGTTTTAATCACTCTATTCGGTGCTATACTGATGTATTACCGCCAATAAAAAAAGGAGAAACACATGGTTTGCATCTCTCCCAAAACTAAAATGTATGAAAAAAACTAACTTTTTTGTATCTTTTACTTCAGTATCCAAACTGATGCCAAATAATTCCATTTTTTCTCTCTAAACGCTACTTTTTAAATGAAACCTTAACAGCATTTTTCACCGCCGTGCATTAGTCGGAAATCATAATATTCCCACGCTGCTTTTCGCTTCACTCTAAATTCACCCTGCATGAGAGATTTTTACGGAGCGAAGTTTATTTTTTATAGAAAAAATAAACTTCGCTCCTCTCAAGCAGTGTTCGCCTTTGAAGACGACATTCCTAATTAATGTATTGCTTTACAACAGTATAACCCATAAGTAACTTTTTTAGTTCACTATTATTGCGGCAATTTAAAATTATTTTTACGCTTATTGGTTTTTTAAAAATCTTCTCGCAAAGCATATTTCACAATCTCATTGTACACGTTCGACCAACCGCGCCATTCCTGCGTTTCCGACAAACTCGTATTGTGCCAAAGTGTGCAAAATTCGCCGTTCACGGCTTTTATTTCATCAATTATTATTTTTACGCGCTCTATGGCTATTTCGGGAGTTAACAGCAAATAATTTTTTAAACTCACGTCCATGACTTGAAACGGATGAATTTTTAATGCCGTCACCGCGTCTCGTTCCAGATCAAACCAATAAAACGGTGTAGCTATTCCGGCACGAAAACCAATATCATCGGCGTAACCCATCGTATAGTCGTCGGTAATACCGGCTTTAATTAAATTGCGGTAAGTATCGGGCAACGACAATTTCAAAAAATGTTGGCGCGATTGCGTAATTTTTTTACCGGTCAAAGTTTCCAATCTCCGAATTTCTAAATCAAGTTGTTGTTTATGATGATTAGTTTTGTAAGACGGATGAATGCCGGTTAGGTTTTCCGCATCTAACTTTACAATGAGTTGTTTCAACGCCGGATTGCGCCAATAAATGCTTTTATCGTATTGTCCGTAATTACCCAACAACCAAAAATAAATCGGTTTTGTGCCTTTTTTATGAATTTCATGGAGCGTCTCAAAAGTATCATAAGCATCGGAAAAATTATTTTCGAATGATTTTATGCGTTGACGCACGAGATCAAATCGAAATTTCAGTATATTTTTGATTACGCCTGCGCCCGAACGCAGCATAGAACGGTTTTTAAATTGCCAAGCTATGTCAATATCGAAAGTCGGTTGAAATTTATATTCGCCGGTCACAAAAACTAAATCCGGATAAGCATTGCTTAATTCCGCGTATAATTGTTCGAGCCAAACATGCACAACCGGTTGTTGTAAAAAACCGTATCGAACAGCAAAAGAAGCGGCTGCGGTGAATCGACCGTGATGACCTAATTCCGATGCGGGCGTATTATATTCTTCGTAACGACTGACACATAAAAAAACCATTGCGGGAATATCAAGTAAATTAAATGTCGACTTTTCAAAAACTGATTCAATATTGTTTTTTTGAATGTCTTTTTCAAAAAACAAGTTACTACTTTTGATAAATATTAATTCATCAGCAATTCTTTCAAAAGAATAGTTTATTTTGGCGGTAGTATATTGTGTAAAAAAGATTTTATCGGCAGTATATTCAACCGTTAAACCGGACATTGTGCTGAACATTAAATCGAAAGTATACCGCAAACGATTTGTGATAACCGGCGCGTAAATCAGTAGGGAAACAATATTTTTCATTTTTTAAAATATTTCTCGTTTTAACACAAAGATAAATTAATCGTGTCATAAGAAAACAAAGTAATCAAACCACTCCCTGAATTACCGGCAAATCCGGCAAACTACAACGGCATGGGTATGTTCAGTGACATGTCGGTCCTACGCGATATTATTATGGATCCTAAGACACCGGAATATAATATCCGTTTCGTGAACGTAGATAATTCCATAAAAAAATTGGAAGACAACACTTTATACAGCATCGCGATGATGGAAAAAGGTTTGTAAGGACATAAACATAACTGATGTTACGCACAGCCGCACAATAGTTATGCGACACATTAGAATGGAATTAAAATACAAAAAATTAGTTCAATTATTTTTCGACCCGCATACCGTTTTCATACCGTACGATAAAAGCATCAGATATGGAACGGTTTTTCACTTCCCTTAAAATAGCCAAAGCCTCCGGATATGAAGCGTTGCCTTTAAATAAAACCCGCGTGAAATTTTTGCCGTTGATAACGGATTTTTCCGTGACAAAATCGCCAATATCTTCCACCCTAATCAATCTCTTTTTTACGGACCAATCCATTTCCTCGTAAGCTAAAATCTGCACTTTAAAATTTGTTCTGATTTCCGAAATTTTACCGGTGAGCGCGGTTTCGGTTTTAGCGGTAAGTACGTCTTTTGTATTTTTAATCTTTTCTTTTGTTTTTTGTACGGCAATACGTTGAACACCATTTATTGAATCTTTAGTATTCGTTAATCGCTTTGCACGTTCTTCTGTCGGCGTATTTTTCGGGTTTTTTATTGGAACTTTTTTATTGTCGACGAAAAAATATGTTTTATCTAAAAACAAAACTTGCGTTACGTTATCTTTCAAAGTATGTGTAGAAAAGTTATCGTTTTTCAGATTAAAGCTGTCTTTTTCTACTTCTAAACTATAAAATTTATCGGAAAAAACCGGAAATCGAAAAAAACCGTCATTACTTATTACAGAACTCAATAAGCGCAAATTTCCATCGGTATTCGGTTGCAGGTTTTCAGTTGACGGTTTAAATTGGCTACTGACCACAGATTCGTATAATGTGACGCGTTCGTTTTTCAATAAATTGCCGTTGGTTTTATCGAATATGCGCCCTTCAACGAAAAAATTTTTGCCGGTGGTTTTTAAAATAAACGTAAATAAATCGTCGGTGAGTGTATTTATTTTTTCCAATCCGAACAATCTGTTCGACACGATTAAACTGAAAGTGTGCGATTTATTCATTCGGAAATAAATATCATCTGCGGGCGAATTGAAAGGTAGTCCGAGATTTTCAGGAGTCAACCATTGTTGTAACTTGCCTTTGGATTTAAAGACATCAAAACCGCCAAACACCGCCCGACCGTCAGAAGAAAAATAAAGCGTATTTTCTTCAACATCATAAAACGGCGTGACTTCATCTCCTTCGGTATTGATAATTTTTCCGCAATTTTGCGCTTTTTCAAAACCCGACAACGGCGCGTTCATAGCTTTTCGTGTGAACCAAATATCCATACCGCCCGAACCGTTTTGCCTGTTGCTCGAAAAAAACAACCATTCGTAACCTTCTTTTTCAAAAGCATAGGGTTGCGTATTCATTGCACCGGCAGCATTTACGTTTTCATTCAACAATATCGGAGACGACCACGCATCATTTACGCGCTCGACGGCATAAAGTCGGCTTTGGATTTTGGATTTTGGATTTTGGATTTTGGATTCAGAATGTTTTTCCACAGTTACACGTCCAACGTCCAAAGCCCGATTTCTCGAAAAATAAAAAACATTGCCGTTCGCAGAAAAACAACCACTCTCTATATTGCCGCCGGCAATTGCCGTCATGTTCGACACCGATTCCGATTGAGACCAATCATCCGTCAGCCATTGCGCCCGTTTAGGCGTCGTATCTTTTTGTGTGCGATTAATAAAATACAAAATATCGTCGTTGAACAAAAACGGACTTTGGATATTAGAAGACAAATTTTGCACACCGGTAAAAATTTTAATATCGGCAGCCGAATGACCGTTATCTTTTTGCCGACTTAGAGTATCGGTTTCGCGGATACCTTTTGTACAACCGGCAATATCGGTTTCTATTTTTTCAGCAACGAGGTCTCTGTCTTTTTTTTCGTAACTATTGAGATAAAGTAAATATTCCGGAATAGCTTCATCGTATTGTGCGCTTTGTTGCAGAGTGCGCGCATAATCCAAGCGCGTAAAAGCGAACGCCGGTTGTACGGATAAAGTTTTATAACATTGCACTGCTTTTAAATAATCCCGCGAGGTTCGATATAATTCCGCCGCTTTCAAAAGTAAATCATATTTTTTGGGCTGTAATTGCCACGCTTTTTCATAATTTATTGCTGCTTCTATCGAATTTTTATTTTTTTCTGCAATTTCTGCAGCTTTCAGGTGCGCTTTATATGTTTGAGCAGTTTGCGCTTCAACCGGAAGTTGAAAAAGACAAAAGATAAAAAATAAAACGATGAACGATGAACGATGAACTTTTGGAACGATGAACAATTTTATAAATAGAGTAACATTTAACAGTGCGTTTGCTCTGTTACCTGTTTTTAATTTAAAATAGTTTATCGCTTTTTGTCTTTTATTCATTTTACGGTTTATCGTTCATCGTTCATCGTTCATCATTAAAAAAATTTATCGTTCATCGTTCATCTAAAATCTTTTCGATTTGTTTAGGATAATTTTGGTGTTCGAGTAAATGTACTTTACGCGCAATATCGTCGAGTGAATCCGATTCATCAACCGTGCATTTCGTTTGAAAAACGATACTGCCTTCGTCATAATGTTCATTACAAAAATGAATAGTGATACCTGTTTCAGATACACCCGCATTTTTTACGGCTTCGTGAACAAAATTTCCGTACATACCTTTTCCGCCGAAATCCGGTAAAAGTGCCGGATGAATATTAACTATACGGTTCGGAAAAAGTTTTATTAAATAAACCGGTATTAAAAGTAAAAAACCTGCCAGCACGATAAAAGAAATACCGTGTTCACCTAAAATAACTTTCATCTGCTGCTCATCATTCAAAATTGTTTTTGAAATAACGGCAACGTCCACTTTAAAATCTTCGGCTACTTTTATCACACCCGCACCGGATTTATTCGTCACGATAAGCATTATATTAATACGCGGATGGTGTAAAAAATGTTTCAAAATAGCACGGGCATTTGAACCGGCACCCGAAGCGAATATAGCAACATTTATTTCTTCTTTTTTTGGTAGTTCTTTAATCATTTTATTTTTTTTTGTGCCGATATAACACGTTTAAACCGGTAATTATTAAAAATTTCGCATTAAACCGCTAAATTCGCCCTACGAATAAATTTTAAATTGAAACGTTTTTTTTTGATGTCCGGTGTTTGTGGTTGTACAAAATTGGTTTAAAAAAACGCGGAAAAAAGCATTTATTTTTCCGAGAAAAAATTTTGTAAGTTGAGAAACAGTTTAAAAAATATAACCAATTCTTTGTATTAAAATATGGCAAGACCTGCACAAAAACCCGACAAAGAAAAAACCAATCTGCTCGATGATGCTGTCACCACACCGTTGATGCGGCAGTATAATCAATTCAAACAAAAACATCCGGATGCAATATTATTTTTTCGGATTGGTGATTTTTACGAAACCTTCGGCACCGATGCTGTTACCACATCAAAAGTACTCGGCATAACTTTAACAAGCAGAAACAACGGCGGTAACGATGTCGAGTTAGCCGGTTTTCCACACCATTCGCTTAATTATTATTTACCGAAAATGGTACGCGCCGGTTATCGCGTTGCCATTTGCGAACAATTAGAAAAACCGGTTACCGGAAAAATCGTGCGGCGCGGCGTTACCGAAATTATTACACCCGGCATCGCCAGCGACGATAATATCTTAGACAGAAATAAAAATAATTATTTAGCTTCCGTTTATATTTTACGCAACGAAGTCGGTATCGCTTTTTTGGATATTTCTACCGGCGAATTTTTGGTATCGGAAGGTGATTGGGCAACGGCGGATAAAATGTTCCAAGCCTTTCAACCGGCAGAAATCATTTTCAGTAAAGCTATTTCCAAAGAAATAAACGAGCGTTTGAACGGCAAATTTTACCTCTACCCTATTGATGATTGGGTTTTTCAACCGGAATACGGGCGGGAAAAACTTTTGGCACATTTTGAAACTAAAACTTTAAAAGGTTTCGGAATCGAAGACATGATGCCCGCGCAAACTGCCGCCGGTGCCGCATTGCATTATTTAGCCACGACCGAAAAAACAAATCTCAAACACATAACGCACATAGCACGACTGCAACACGATAAATATGTTTGGTTGGATCGTTTCACGGTACGCAACCTCGAATTGGTAAACACGCAACACGACACGGGCAAATCTTTGATAGATGTTTTGGATAAAACGCTCTCACCTATGGGTGCGCGTTTGATGAAAAAATGGGTGCTGTTGCCTTTGAAAACAAAAACTGCCATCGAAGCGCGACATGATACTGTTCAATTTTTGTTGGATAATCCGATACACGAGCAGGAAATTTACGGATTACTGAAATCGGTCGGTGATTTGGAGAGACTTATATCCAAAGTGCCGCTCGGGAAAATAAATCCGCGCGAAATGCGGCAATTGGCGCGTGCGCTGCGCGTAGTTCCGGCACTTCAAAATATTTTGAAGCAATCGAATTTATCGGCGTTGAAAAGAATGTCTGAAACACTAAATCCGTGTGCGAGTATTTGCGGAGACATTGAAAAATCTATTGTGGATAATCCGCCGGTGCATATTTCTAAAGGTGGAAGTATCGCCGACGGTGCAGATGATAATTTAGATGAATTGCGGCATATTGTTCGGAACGCGCAAGATTTACTACTTGATATTCAGAAAAAAGAAATTGCGCGTACGGGTATCAACAGTTTGAAAATCGGATTTAATAATGTATTCGGGTATTTTTTAGAAGTGACGGCAAAGTTTAAACACGCCGAAGTACCGAAAGATTGGATACGCAAACAAACTCTCGCGAATGCCGAACGTTACATCACTCCGGAACTGAAAGTTCTCGAAGAAAAAATTTTGAGTGCAGAAGAAAAAATTTTATCTCTCGAAGAAACTATTTTCAACAACCTAATGCAATCGCTCATGGATTTCATAGAGCCGATACAAACTAACGCGAATACTATTGCCGTTTTAGATTGTCTGCGCGCATTCGCCGAACTCGCGCTAAAAAACGATTACACGCGCCCGATTTTAAAAGACGATTTTACGATTGATATTAAAGCCGGGCGACATCCGGTGATTGAACAGCAACTACCCGTCGGCGAAATGTATGTACCCAATGATATTTATTTAGACCGCGATACGCAACAAATTTTGATGATAACCGGACCGAATATGGCGGGTAAATCAGCGGTTTTGAGACAAACAGGATTAATTTCTCTGATGGCGCAAATGGGTAGTTTCGTACCGGCAAAATCTGCAACACTCGGTATACTCGACAAACTTTTTACGCGCGTGGGTGCCAGCGATAATATTTCGAGCGGAGAATCCACGTTTATGGTAGAAATGAATGAAACGGCAAGTATCATGAACAATATCACGCCGCAAAGTTTGATACTTTTAGATGAAATCGGTCGCGGCACTTCCACTTATGACGGTATTTCCATAGCTTGGAGTATTGCCGAATTTTTGCACGATAGTGCGGAACGTCCTCGTACACTTTTTGCCACGCATTATCACGAACTCAACGAATTAGCGCAAACCCACGAGCGGGTAAAAAATTATCACGTTGCGACCAAAGAATTGACTCAAAAAATAATTTTCTTGCGTAAACTCGTTGAAGGCGGTTCGGAGCATTCGTTCGGCGTTCATGTTGCGAAAATGGCGGGTATGCCGAGAGAAATTATTCAACGCGCTAACGAAATTTTAGCGCAACTCGAGCAACAGCACATAGATGTCAGCGATACAGATTCCGCGCCGCAAAAAGCCGTACAATCCAAACAAGTGTCGAAACAAACTTTACAAAAAGTAATGGAACGTCCCGTACAACTCAGTTTTTTCGACATCAGCGACCCGCGTTTGCAACGCATCAAAGACGCACTCGATGCTATGGACCTCAACGCGATTACGCCGGTGGAGTTGATGATGAAAGTATACGAATGGAAAAAGATGTTAGATGATTGATTCGATTTATTATTTACGATTTTTAAAAAAAATTGGTTACTATTCAGCTTTTATTTTACTGAATAAAATCTCTGAAAGAGATCATCATCGTCTGCATTACGCTCTTACAAACCTGAAATAAATTATTTTTAGCCACAGGACTTACCCTGCGCTAATGATTTCGCCTTTTCAAGGCTTAAACATTCCCAACACAACTTAAATAGTTACGTTTTTTTTTATGAAATAGTTTTAGAATTAAATTTTATGTTTATCTTTATTCTATTAAACTAAATTTTACACCTTTATAAATTTTCAAGATTATGTTTTCAAATCTTTCAACAATCGGTAAGTATCTTTTTTTAGTGCCGTTTGCGGGCTTCGGCATAAACCATTTTATGATGGCAAGTCAAATGGTAGGCATGGTGCCTTTTTCAGGCGGTATTTTTTGGGTTTATTTTACGGGTTTATGTATGTTAGCGTTTGTGGTCAGTGTATTAATCGGCAAATACGATAAATTGGCGGCAGTATTATTAGCTTTTTTTCTTTTCGTCATGATCGCCTTTATTCATATTCCGGCAATGTCCGGAAATCAAATGACCATAATAAATCTGTTAAAAGATGTCGGTTTAGCCGGCGGTGCTTTAATGTATGCCGGATCTTTATCGAGAGATAAAAGTATTATCGGCTAATTTTAATTAAAGTTCTTAAAAAAAAAGCCGTTGCACAAATTATGCAACGGCTTTTTTATATTTTTTACTTTCTACTTTTTACTTGAAAATTTTATTTTCCGCCTATCAAAACATCCTGCAATTTTTTTAACTCCGCCCATTTGCCTTCGGCTGCGAGAGCGGATTGCTGCGCCCAACTCGTCGGATTGTGTATCGCAAAGCGTTTTCCGCCGGCGTTCAAAATATCTTCTAAATGTGTTTTTGTTGTTTTGGACAACTCCATAAAAGTATGAATGCCCGCAGCGTTTAAAAGTTCTTCTATTTTCGGACCGATACCTTCAATGCGTTTCAAATCATCATTTGCAGGCATCATTATTTTAGCCTTACCTGTCGTTTTTTTTACATCGTTTTTTTCAAGGAAGTCTTCACTTGAAGCAAAGGTTTCCTTAGGTTTTGCTTCGGTTTTTACGGCAGTTTGTTCGGGTAATTTCTTTTTTTGAATTTCAACCGACCGTGATGCAATAGGTTGGTTATTAACAGCATTGCGCACAAAACTTCCCCAAGTTAAATTCATCTTTCCTTCTTCTTGCGCTAATGCCCTTTCGATGGCATAGTTGGCGGAAGTTTCTACAACCCATTC
Source organism: Chitinophagales bacterium (assembly GCA_038226035.1). Classification (GTDB taxonomy): domain Bacteria; phylum Bacteroidota; class Bacteroidia; order Chitinophagales; family Saprospiraceae; genus JAAFJT01. The sequence goes on from JBBRQS010000008.1 coordinate 123,745, forward strand.
GAAATTGGCTTCACCTACGCTTTTAATATCGGCATCGGGTGCTGGATTACAAAAATCAATCGCATAAGGAATACCGTTTTGTACGCCGAACTCGACTGTATTAAAATCGTAACCCAAACCTTCGTTCAGTTTTAGAACATATTCGCGCACAGTATCTAAAAGCTCGGGGGAAGTTGCCAGACCGTCGATGACATAACGCAAATGATGCGGATTGCGCGGTTCATAAGGCATGATATGAACGTATTTTCCTCCGATACAATAACACCGGAAATATTCATCGAACATAACTTCCGATTGCAACATCATTACTAATTGTTCTGTTTCGGCATATTTTTCAAAAAAATCGGCGCGATCATGGATTTTGTAAACACTTTTCCAGCCACCACCGGCGTGCGGTTTCATGTATGCCGGAAAACCGATATATTCAAAAACGGCTTCCCAAGCGTGTGGAAATTTTAAATTGCGGAAAGAATTTTCGCTTGTATCATCCGGTCTGCTTTTAGACGGTAGGATAACCGTGTTCGGTACAGGCACACCGAGCTTTAAAGCCAAAGCATTATTGAAAAATTTTTCATCAGCTGACCACCAAAACGGATTATTAATCACAGCCGTTCCGGAAATTGCCGCATTTTTTAAAAAAGCGCGATAAAAAGGTACATCTTGAGAAATTCTGTCGATAATAACTGCGTATTCGCCAGACGCGCCTTGTTCCACTTTTTCTATGGATACCGGTTCCGCAACGATCCCCGGTATTTTTTTGCTGTTCACGCGCTCGATAAAAGCCCATGGATACGTGTTTTCTTGTCCGAATAAAATGCCTATTTTTTTCATTGTTAGTTGAGTTACTTGAGTTAGTCGATCAGTCGGAATTTAATCTGTTTGTCAGTTAGTCAATTAGTCTATACATGTATTCGTTGACTGAGCGACTAACTGACTAACTGACCAACCGATTAAATTATTGATAAATAATGTGGAAACATTTCGCGCCACAATTGCCAATCATGCGATTGCCAACCGCGCATATCGAGCCAATGTTTAATGCCTTTTTTGTTCAGAATATTGGATAAAATTTCGTTTGCGGGTCGGCAAATATCCCATTCCGAAGTACCCAGAATTATTTTCAGTTGCCACAAATCCGGATTATTGTCATTGTGCAAATAATCCACCGGATTATTGTAATATACATTGTCGTCGTAGTAACCGTTCAAAAAAGTGCGAATATCAAACGCACCGCTCATACAGATTAAATGGCTCACGACATCCGGATGCTTGAACGTAAAATTGGCAGCATGATACCCTCCGAAACTTGCGCCCGCAGCCACTATTTTTGCGTGACCGGTATCCCTCCTCATACGCTCAACGAGTTCCCAACGAATCATTTTATCGTACCATTCGTGGTTTTGTACGCGCTTGGCAGGATGTTCTTTTTTATTATACCAACTCAATTTATCAATCGAATCCGGACAATAAACGCGCACTTTGCCGCTTTCTATAAATGGGCGTATACTTTCGATTAATTTGAAATCTTTACTTTCGTAATAACGACCCATCGTTGTCGGAAAAATTACAATCGGTATGCCGGCATGACCGTAAACCAGCATCTCAATTTCCATACTCAAATGAGGTGAGTACCATTTTATGTATTCTTCTTTCACGATTTTTTTTTATTTTTATTTTTACAAATTTCTTTAATTTTCTTCGTATTTACGAATATCTTGTTTTCTTTGAGGAAGATTATACGGCTTACAGCTAATGACTTACAACTAATGGCTAATAGTGACACGCTTTAAATAATTCGGTCACAAAATATAATTCTATTTTGCGCTAAAAAATTTGACCTTAAAAGAATAAATATTTTAAAACAAACCTTCACTACAAAATTTAATTTCAAAATAAAAATTTTAAATTAATATTCAAAATCATAAATTTAAAGTAAAATTAATGCCGTTTTTTCATAAAATTCTTAAATTTTTAAATTTATTTGAGAATAATAATCAAGAAGTGTTTGTGAAACAAATTAACGTACCTTCAACCTATCTCAAACGCGGTGTAACAGTAGACGTTTATTTGCCGCCGCACTACGTAAAAGATAAAAACCAAAACTATCCGGTTATTTTTTTTAATGACGGACAAGACTTGAGTGCGATGTCGCTTACGCAAACCCTCAACGAATTGTACGCCGACAATGCCATACCACCTACAATTGTTTTCGGTATTTACGCCAATCCCAATAATCGCGTGAACGAATACGGCACGGCACGGCAAGCGGATTATAGGGGTCGAGGTAATTTGGCAAATCAATACACGTCGTTCGTTATAAATGAATTGTTGCCGATATTGAACAGCGAGTTTGCTTGTACCGACAATGCGGTGTCGCGTGTGTTTGCGGGTTTTTCTTTGGGGGGTTTATCGGCTTTAGATTTAGTATGGGCGCATCCGAATTTTTTTACAAAAGCGGGCATTTTTTCCGGATCGTTGTGGTGGAGAAGTGCGCCGTATCAGTACGGAGATTTTGATCAGCACCGCATCATGCACAATATCGTCCAACAAAGTGCGTACCAAAAAGATATGAAATTTTGGTTTCAAGTCGGTACAAACGACGAAACCGCAGACCGCAACAACAACGGCATTATTGATGCCATTGATGATACGCTCGATTTAATCAACTATCTGTCTGCCCTCGGTTACAAACCGCACGATGATATAAAGTACGTAGAAGTACAAAACGGCGAACACAATCCGCAAACTTGGGGTGCCGTTATGCCGGATTTTTTGAAATGGGCAACGGGTAATTGATTACAAATTCAAAATTCAAAATTCAAAATTTTTTCGTAATTCGTAATCCGCGATTTATTTCGGTGGTTCTAATAAAAAGAAAAGGATAATAAACTTTACGTCTATTATCCTTTTTCTTTTTATACTTGTCCGTCTGACTGACCGACGAACCAATTAATTTTATTTCACCGTAAATCCTTGTTCTTCACCAATCTCGTCGCTGCCATACTCGTCTTCATAGTCCATGTCAAGGTCATCGAGTATCGATTGCGCTTTCGCGGCTTCGGCTTGTAGCCTTGTCGTCACTACCACATTCGCAAACTGTTTCATACCGGTACCGGCAGGAATACGCTTGCCGACGATCACGTTTTCTTTCAAGCCTTCCAAATAATCGCGTTTAGCGGCGATGGCGGCGGTAGAAAGTACTTTCGTCGTTTCTTGGAACGAGGCGGCGGATATCCAGCTTTCGGTGCCTAAACTCGATTTGGTGATGCCGAGCAACAACGGTGTAGAAGTCGCCGGTACAGCATCGCGGAACTCGGCGAGTTTTTTATCGTTGCGTTTGAGAAACGAATTTTCTTCGCGCACCTGACGCAGCGTCACGAGTTGTCCGGCGTTGAGGCGGCTTGAATCACCCGGTTCGATGACGTATTTTTTATCATAAATCTCATCGTTAACTTGCAAAAATTCCAAGCGTTCGACCGGTTCGCCTTCCAAGAAAGTAGTATCACCCGGATCCGCGATTTCGACGCGGCGCATCATTTGGCGCACGATCACTTCAATATGTTTATCGTTGATGGTGATACCTTGCGACCGGTAAACTTCCTGCACCCCGTTGACGAGGTATTGCTGGACGGCAAAGGGTCCTTTGATTGCCAAAATATCGCGCGGAGCAATCGCCCCATCGGACAGCGGTGTGCAGGCGCGCACGAAATCACCGTCTTGCACCAAAATATGTTTGGAAAGCGAGACCAAATATTTGCGTTCCTGTCCATCGCGGGCGCGGATAGAGACTTCGCGATTACCGCGTTTGACTTTACCCAAAATAACTTCACCGTCAATTTCGGAGACAACAGCCGGATTGGTCGGATTGCGCGCTTCGAAAAGTTCAGTCACACGCGGTAAACCGCCCGTAATATCCTGTACTTTACTCATTTTACGCGGAATTTTCACGATACGGTGGCCGGCAGCAATGGCTTGTCCGTCTTCTACGGATAGATATGCGCCGACGGGTAAAGCGATGGATTTGAGTTCATCGCCGTCTTTATTGATAATCCTGATGACAGGCGTTTTGCGTTTATTGCGCGATTCGATGATAATTTTTTCGGCAAAACCGGTGGCATCGTCGCGTTCTTCGCGGTACGTGACGTTGTCTTCGAGTCCATCGAACTGAATGATACCGGCTTTATCGGAAATAATGACCGCGTTGAACGGATCCCAAGAGCAAATTTTATCACCGCGTTTAATGTCGTCGCCGTCTTTGACGTAAATGGTAGATCCGTACACGACGTTATTGGTAGCCAGTACTTTTTTCGTTTTCGGATCTACGATACGTAGTTCGCCCGTGCGCGAAAAAACAACATTGCTGACGTTGCCGTTCGCTTCTTTATATTCGACGACTTGAATTTCGTCGTACTCGACTTTACCGTTGATGGGCGCGAAAAATTCGCTTTCCTGTTTGCTGATCGTAGCCGTACCGCCGACGTGGAACGTGCGGAGCGTCAACTGCGTGCCCGGCTCGCCGATTGATTGGGCGGCAATAATACCCGCCGCGTCGCCTGCTTCACTGATTCGGCCTGTCGCTAAATTGCGCCCGTAACATTTGGTGCAACAGCCTTTTTTGCTTTCGCAGGTCAGTACGGAGCGAATAGTGACGGTTTCGATGCCCGTTTTTTCTATTTCCAAGGCTTTGTCTTCTGTAATAAATTCGGCTGCAGGTAAAATGACCGCATCCGTATCCGGATGCAAAACATCGTGCAGTGTAAAACGTCCGCGAATCCGGTTATAGAGCGTTTCTATAATTTTATCGCCTTCTTGCAACGCCGAAGTTTCGATACCGCGCAGGGTGTTACAATCTTCTTCGCGTACAACAACATCTTGCGCCACGTCAACTAAACGCCGCGTCAAGTATCCTGCGTCCGCTGTTTTGAGTGCCGTATCGGCTAAACCTTTGCGCGCGCCGTGCGTGGAAAGGAAATATTCGAGTACCGATAAACCGTCGGAGAAATTGGACAGGATCGGATTTTCAATAATCGCACCGCCGGTGTCGCCGGATTTACGGGGTTTTGCCATCAGTCCGCGCATACCGCAGAGTTGTTTAATCTGCTGACGCGAACCGCGCGCACCCGAATCGAGCATCATGTACACCGAGTTAAACCCTTGTTTGTGTTTTGAGAGTTCTTCCATCAAAATCGCGGTGACTTTATTATCGGCTTCGCCCCATTTATCTATAATTTGGTTGTAGCGTTCGTTGTTTGTGATGAGCCCCATATTATAGGATTCCCACACTTCATCTACTTCGCCTTGCGCGCCTTCCAAAATTTTAGCTTTTGCATCGGGCGTGACTAAATCCCCTAAATTGAAAGACAGACCGGCTTTGAACGACCAATAGAAACCGAGTTCTTTAATCGCGTCCAGAAATTCGGCAGTTACGCCGAAGTTGGTGCGCTTAATAATATCACTGATAACGGTTTTCAAATTTTTCTTGGTCAATACGATATCAATGAACGGCACGATTTTAGGCACGGCTTCATTGAAAAGTACGCGACCAACAGTCGTTTTAATGCGTCGGATCACCAATTTACCGTTTTCTTCCGTCCGCACGCGACATTGAATAATAGCATGTAAATCTACTTGACCTTCGTTGTAAGCAATATTCACTTCTTCGGGCGAGTAAAAATTTCTGCCTTCGCCTCGCACCGGATTTTCGGGTATACTTTTGCGTTCTTTTGTTAAATAATACAAACCCAAAACCATATCCTGCGACGGCAGTGTAACCGGTGATCCATCTTGAGGATTCAAAATATTATGCGCTGCAAGCATCAATACTTGAGCTTCCAAAATGGAGGCGTGGCTCAAAGGAACGTGTACCGCCATTTGGTCACCGTCAAAGTCGGCGTTGAAGGCACCGCACACGAGCGGATGCAACTGAATGGCTTTACCTTCAATCAAACGCGGTTGGAAAGCCTGTATAGATAAACGGTGCAAAGTCGGCGCACGGTTCAGCAATACCGGATGTCCTTTCAATATATTTTCCAAAATTTCCCAAATGACCGGGTCTTTTTTATCTACTAATTTTTTTGCCGATTTAACGGTTTTCACCATGCCGCGCTCAATCAATTTACGGATGATAAAAGGTTTGAATAATTCCGAAGCCATTTGTTTCGGAATACCGCACTCATGCAGTTTTTGCGTCGGACCGACAACAATGACCGAACGACCGGAATAATCCACCCGTTTACCCAATAAATTCTGACGGAAACGACCTTGTTTTCCTTTCAAAATATCGGACAAAGATTTTAATGCGCGACCGCCTTCCGCTTTTACGGCGTTGGATTTACGTGAATTATCGAACAAAGAATCCACCGCTTCCTGCAACATTCTTTTTTCGTTCCGCAAAATCACTTCCGGTGCTTTAATTTCCAAGAGGCGTTTCAAACGGTTGTTCCGGATAAGCACGCGGCGATATAAATCGTTCAAATCAGAAGAAGCGAAACGACCGCCGTCGAGGGGCACCAACGGACGCAATTCCGGCGGTACGACGGGCAAATATTGAATCACCGTCCATTCCGGACGATTTTCTTTTACCGCACGCGATTCTCTAAACGCTTCCACAACGCGGAGGCGTTTGAGGGCTTCCATTTTGCGTTGTTGTGAAGGTTCGTCGGTTGAAATACGGCGTAACTCGTAGGATAAAGCATCTAAATCCAAACGCGCCAGCATATCATGCACCGCTTCGGCACCCATTTTAGCGACGAATTTATCCGGGTCTAAATCATCTTTGGCTTGATTATCTTTGGGCAGATTTTCCAATATTTCCAAATATTCTTCCTCCGTCAGTAAATCGTGCAAGCCGTTTTCACCCGTTCGAACACCCGCATTGATAACTACATACCGCTCGTAATAAATAATGGATTCTAATTTTTTGCTCGACAAGCCCAGCATATAACCGATTTTGTTCGGCAATGAGCGGAAAAACCAAATATGCACCACCGGAACCACTAATTTAATGTGTCCCATGCGCTCGCGTCGTACTTTTTTTTCTGTTACCTCCACTCCGCAACGGTCGCAAACGATACCTTTATAACGGATACGTTTGTATTTACCGCAATAACACTCATAATCTTTAACAGGTCCGAAAATACGCTCGCAGAATAAACCGTCTCTTTCCGGTTTGTAGGAGCGGTAGTTAATGGTTTCGGGTTTTAAAACCTCACCATAACTGCGCTCTAAAATGGAATCGGGCGAAGCCAAACTGATAGTAATACTGTCAAAAGTATTACTCGGCTTAACAATTGATTTTTTTAGAGACATATTGTATATTTATGATTGACAGGAAATTTAATTTTAATGTTCTTCTCAGTGTGTGCTGCTTCATACAAAAAAGACTCTCAGTTGAAACCATGTTTCATCGGAGAGTTTAAAATTGTCTTTTTCGGTACGATTTTATCAATTTTTGCGCCAAATTGAATAAATTAGGAATCTTTTCAAAATAAGAACGCGAAAGTAGTTCTTTTGTTCGAGATTATCAAATTATTTTTAATTATTAGTGCAAATAATTTTTTGAAAAGAGAATTGACATACATTTTTAATCATTTGGAATTTTAGTTTTTTTTTAAATCCTATTCTTCATGGACTGCAAAAATTCTTCGTTGGAAGAGGTTAGAAATTTGGTTTTCATCGCGTGTTTTTATAGAAAATTTATCAAATCGAAAAAAATTTGACAAAAATAATTAGTTCTGTTCAAAACATGAGAAAATGAACCGAGCATTATCCATTCGTATCCCTTATGACGAAACATGGAAAGGTATTGTAACAGATTTTTTTAGTGATTGCGCTGAAATGTTTCTGCCCGATTTGTTCAAACAGATGAATCTCGACATTCCACCAAAATTTTTGGAACAAGAACTGCAAGCTACCATTAAAGATAAAAAATTTAAAATCGCGGATAAAGTCATCGAAGTGGTGCTTAAATCGGGTAAAAAGAAGTGCGTCATTGTTCATATTGAATTTGAAGCAAACCCCAGACCGATTATCGGCAAGCGTATGTTTCGATACTTCAGACGCATTTACGACACCTATGGCGAAAATATCACGGCACTCGTCATCTATGTCGGTGAAAATGTACCGAAAGTAAATGATTGCTATAAAATTGAGGTATTCGGTACAAGTTTAATTTATCGTTTCAACACTTACAAAGTCAGGGAGCAAAATGAAACCGATTTAATAAACAACCCGAATCCGTTTGCAATTGTGGTTTTAGCGAATTGGTACATTATGAAAAGCAAACGAGATGGTTTAGAAATGTTAACTTTTAAAGAAAAGGTGTATGAATTGGCAAAAAATAGAAATTATCCGAAAGAAAAAGCAACAAAACTGCTTATATTTGTGGAAGAAATCATGAAATTGGACGAAGTTTTGGAGCGCAAGTTTCAAGAAAAAATCTATAAACCTGTAAAAGATTCAGATATGGCTTATATAACAGATGCCAGCAGAGGTTTGGCAGATACACTTACTAAAGGCGCTTTCGGCGAATCCTATTCTGAAGTAAAAGCGCAAGTGGCTTCCGAACGTGCGAATGCAAATGCCGAACGTAAAGCACGCGAAAAAGAGGCAGTAGAACACGCAAAAGTAGAAGCCGAACGCGAAAAAGCAGCGGTGGCAGAGCGGACAAAAACTATTGTGCGACTTTATTCCATATCCAAACTTTCCGTTGAAGCGATTGCCGAAGCAATGGAGTTGGAAGTAAAAGATGTACGCAAAGTGCTGAAAGCCAAAGACGTGTTATAAATACAATGTTTAAGTTTTAAAACACGAGTGTGTGCGCCAAATAAAAACGCGCAAAGAAATTAATTTTTCTTTGCGCGTTTTTTGTTACGATAAATACTACAGCTACTGAATTTGATCTTCGTTGAAAATATTATTTTTTATAAATTAAAAATTATCTTATCTTTGTTTTTGTAAGTAAAAGCACATAAAACTATTTCCTAAACAAATGCAGCAAAGTATTTAATTTATTCTACTCAACCCTATTACCTAAAAAGACTTTAATCATCCACATTGTTTTATAATGAAGATGATTTAAGTAAACTTAATAAATTTTACTTATGAATGACGCAAATTCTACACTTATTTTAATACTTATAATTGCTACGGTTCTTATTGGGTTTTTTTTATTGATAATGAAACATTATAAGCAACCGTTACAAGAAAGGCAAAAATTGGAGAAAGAAATAGATGACCTCAAATCAACTAAAGTACAGTTTGAAAATTATCTTAGTCAACTTGATTCTGATAAATCTATTTACGAAACGCTTATTCTTAATTTAAAAAATGAAGTAGGTGAACTTCAATTGACTAAAACTAATTTAAAAAATCGAAGCAATGAACTTTTGGTAGCTAAAAATTTCTATGAAAAGCAAATTCATGAACTTAAAAATGAGATTTCTGCTCTAAAATCAGTAAAAATCCGTACTAATAACCAAATTGAGTTAGCAAATAAAGATTATGAAGAAAAATTCTTTAATGCAAAAAATGATCATGAAGAAGAACTTTTAAAAATAAAAATGGTGCATGAATCGGATATTATCAATTTAAAATCTAAAATCATTACTTTAGAGAAAAATCTTGATATTTATTCTAAACGAGTTTCAGATTTAAAAAATGAAATTTCTGACTTGGAAATTAAACGTGAAAAAATTATAACTCCACCCACAATTAACGCATATACTGTTATTGAACCAATTACGCCTCCAATAGTAGAACCTTCCGGACAAATTAAATATATTGGATACACACCCGTTACAAATTTTGCTCAGACAAATGAACATCCTAATTTCCCGTATGTCTCGATGCCTATAGCTAAAAGTGTAATAAAATTTCCAAGAAAAAGTGATTCGGGCAGAATGGGCAATAGAGGTTATAAAGAAAAAGATTTGGAGACATATATTGAATATTATTTCAAAGATAAATCGGGTTTGCAATTTTACAACGATAGATTTTTATGTATTTCTGATAACACAAGACCTTATATCCCTGACCATATATTAATTGATGAACGTAACAATTTGAATTTACTCATTGATATTGAAATAGATGAACCTTATAGTGGTATTAGCAGATTTTCTACACACGAAAAAGGTGTTGACGATTTAAGAAATACTTATTTTAATGACAGGGGTTGGATCGTCATAAGATTTGCAGAAATTCAAGTGCATACAAATATTAAAGGTTGTTGCAAGCTTATTGCTGAAGTAATTAAAAGTATTTCACCAGGTTTTATAATCCCAAACGATTTACTAAATGCTTCAGATTTAGAAAAAGTGCCTCACTGGGATAAAGTACAAGCGGATAAATGGGCAATTGCAAGATATCGTGAAAGCTATTTGGGTATTGATATATTCATTGACCAAAATAGAAGTGAAATTATAAAATCCACAGAATCCAAAGATGAAAAAGAGGTTGAAACAAAAGTAATTCCAACAAAAATTATTGAAATTGAGATTGATGAACCAACACGACATAATGTAATTAATAAGTATTCACGAGATGAAAGGGTAAAGTTCTCTATAGAAAACCATATTTACTTTATTGATAACAACCCGGATGTAATATCAGGTACAACCTTCGTTCATAAATTTTTTCCAAAATTTGATGCCCAACTCAAAGCTCCTTTTGTTGCGATTAAACAAGGTACTACAACCGAAATTATTTTACAAAAATGGGAAAATGAAGGTAAAGAAGCAGCTCAATTTGGTACAGATTTACACATAGATATTGAGCGTTTTTTTGATAATAATAATGTGCTTGCAAACAAAAAGGAGTTTAATTTCTTTTTAAACTTTTATCGAAAGGCTTTAAACAATTTAGAACTTTATAGAACAGAATGGCGAATTTTTGATGATACGATGATGATCGCGGGTACAGTTGATGCCGTATTTAAAAAAACAAACGGCACCTATGTGTTGTATGATTGGAAAAGAAGTAAGGAAATTACAATGAAAGGTTATCCGGATTTTTATACAGGTATTACTCAAAAAGGTTTTGGTGTTTGTAGTAATATTGAAGATTGTAAATTCTATTATTATTCTCTTCAACTCAATCTTTACAAAAAAATACTTGAAGATAACTACTTAGGGTCAAATAAAATCAGTGAAATGTATTTTGTACAGTTGCATCCTGATCAAACTGACTATAATCTTTTTAAAGTTCCTGATATGCAACAAATAATTAGTGAAATGTATGGTAGTCTAAACGAGACCAGTATAAATGGTGTCCGGGTGACCGTTAGGGTTGGTCGTGGTTAATAAAAATGTTCTAAACGAATCCAGTATGGAAGTATAGATAAAAAAGTATTTGCATGGTAATTTTGCTTAAATTCAATGATAACTTTGATGTTCAAACTTGTTGCATTTATCGGAGTGAAACTATTCTTGTTAGTCATTTCAAATTTCGTTAAAAAAATTTTTATGCTTATGAACAAAATAACAATGATAGTGAATAAAATCACTTGTGTAGTGATCGGAACAGCCCTTATGCGGAATTGGGTTCACTCCGAGCTACAAAATGCTAAGTTTGAAAGTAAAGGCTATCAGAATTTTAGATAGGGGCTATAAAGAGGGTTCGATTCCCTCTATCCGCACCCCAATTTTCGGCTCTTAAAATTTAAAAATTTGGATGTCTTTTAATTAATTTAAGTTTCAGGAGGTAAAAACACAACCGTCTCACAAACCTTAAAAAAATTTGTGAGGCGGTTTTATTTTGTTTTACGATTTTATTAAAATGTAATTTTGTAAAAAATAATGTAACATAACATGAGTTAATAGATTTTAAAAAGAGCCGATTTCCCTCAGTAGTCTAATGCGCCAAAAATTTGGATTTCCATTTTTTTTGTTTTTAAATTTTAAGTGTGTAATTTTGTTTCATTAAAATTTAAACGCTCCATATCATGACTGCTAAATTAATTCTTAATTTTAATAATTCCGATGAATTTATACCTTTCCTCAAATTATTAAAGGATTTAGGATTAGATAAAAACTTGGCGGTCTCTAAAAAATTTAAAAAAAATAATCAGACCGAACTCAAGCCGCGTCAAGCCGGTTGGGGTAAAGGTTTATTTACGCATCTCGCTCCCGATTTTGATGAAATTCCTGCCGGTTTTGAAGATTATATTCTCATTAATAACCGTTCAAAATAATTTAATGAGATATTTGATAGACACTCATATCCTTATCTGGCACGCCGAAAACATAAACTTGAATCAGAAAGAACTCGATATTATTAACGACCCTTTAAATACTATTTACGTAAGCTACACTACACTGTGAGAAATTAGAATTAAAAAAAGTATCGGAAAATTAAAAAAAAATTAAAAAAAAGCCAAACACTTTCGCGTTTGGCTTTTTTTTATTTCCGAAAAATCATTCTGATGCAAAACCTATCCGTTCATGGATTGCAAAAATTCTTCGTTGGAAGTCGTGTGTTGCATGCGTTTTTGTAAAAAATCGAACGCTTCGTCCGGTTTCATGTCTCCTAAATAATTGCGCAACAAAATCATGCGTTGGATTGTATCTTTATCTTGCAGCAAATCTTCACGACGTGTGGACGAATTGTTGACGTTAATCGCGGGCCACATCCGTTTGTTTGCCAAAGTTCTGTCAAGCTGCAACTCCATGTTGCCGGTGCCTTTAAATTCTTCAAAAATTACCGTATCCATCTTCGAACCGGTATCTATTAAAGCCGTAGCTAAAATAGTTAAAGAGCCGCCCGTTTCAATTTTACGTGCCGCACCGAAGAATTTTTTCGGTTTTTGCAAAGCATTGGCTTCCACACCGCCCGATAAAACTTTTCCGCTCGCCGGGGCTACCGTATTATAGGCACGCGCCAAACGCGTAATCGAATCTAAAAGAATAACGACATCGTGTCCACATTCGACTAAACGTTTTGCTTTTTCCAACACGATGTTCGCAACGCGTACATGATTATCTGCCGGCTCATCGAAAGTAGAAGAAACAACTTCTGCGCGCACCGAACGGCGCATATCCGTCACCTCTTCGGGTCTTTCATCCACTAAAAGTACAATCAAGTAACATTCCGGGTGATTACGCGAAATCGCATTCGCCAAATCTTTCAATAAAAATGTTTTACCTGTTTTCGGTTGTGCCACAATGAGTCCACGTTGACCTTTTCCTATGGGTGTGAACAAATCAATCATCCGGTTAGAAAAATCTCTGCCCGTTGGTGATATGGAGATATTGAATTTTTCGGTCGGGAAAAGCGGCGTTAAATAATCGAAAGGTACACGGTCACGTACATCATTAGGGTCAAGACCGTTTATTTTAGATACTTTTAACAGTGCAAAATATTTTTCACCTTCTTTGGGCGGACGAATTGCGCCGACTACGGTATCGCCGGTTTTAAGACCAAATAATTTTATTTGAGAAGGTGATACATAAATATCATCGGGCGAAGACACGTAATTATAATCCGGCGAGCGCAAGAAACCGAAACCATCCGTCATCATTTCCAAAACGCCTTCACCTTCAATCATACCATCCATTTCCACGTTGAAACGTAAATTGCCGGTTGTAGTTTCTTTGTTGTCGCGTGTGTCTCTTGTATCGCGGCTATCTCTGCCGGTCTCTCTCGTATCCCGCGTATCTCTGGAGTCTCTATCGTTGCGCGTATCTCTTCCGGTGTCTCTTGTATCGCGCGTATCTTTAACATCTCGGCTTTCTCTGAATTCTTTATTATAACCTGTATTCGTAGAGGATTGCGAAAAATTACCGGAACTGTTACTGCTTGTGGCGGGTTTATAATCCTTCTGAATTTGCGGTTTTTTATTTTTTTTATCAGCACGCGATGATCCGTAATCATCAAACTCCATCAATGCCGGATTAATAAAACCGTCATCATCTTCCGGAATTTCCGGTTTTTCGGCGGCGGATATAACAGGGCTGATGGGCATGGATTCGTTTTCGTAATCGTCAAAATCCATCATCAAAGCACTCGGAATATCTTCACTGCCTAAAAGTTCGGGTAAAATTTCGGATTTGGAATTTTTCGGCATTCCGGGTTTTTTCGGTCCTTGCGTTTTGTTGGGTGTTTCAAAACGTTTGTTTTCCGGTAAGGCGGGTTCAACTCTTTTGCGCGGGCGTTTATCGAGTTCTCGTTCTTTGTTTCTTTGCGATATATTCTGTGCCAGAAATTTATCGTGCGGATCGTCGTCATTAACGAGTACTTCGCTCACTTCAGAAGGCGTATCCGATGAGGATATGGCTTGTGCGTCCAATACTTTAAAGATGAGATCTTGGCGACTCAATTTTTTGTAATCGGGAATTCTCAGATTTTCTGCTACATCTTTTAATTCTTGTAGCAACATTTCCTGCAACTGCAGAATGTTATACTTCATAGGTAGGCGAAATAATTTAAAAAAATAGTCGGTTAGTTTTTAACAGCTAAGGAAATTTTTACAAATTCCCTTAAAAATTTTTTTCAGGAAAAAATTCTGAATAGAATTAAGCCGGTGTATGCACCGTTTTCAGGTTTGATTATAATTAAATTCTGTTAAGATAATACAATCGGCTATCAGATTGATTAAAATTTAAATTGAGCGTTTCAAAAAAAAGGAACACATACGTTGATTGCAAATAGCAGGACTCCGGTTTGTTTTTCGAGTACTTATTAAAAACTTGCTAAATAAGGAGTTCAAAGTCAATAGGAAAAAAACAAAACTCAGAGGAAATTGGAGAAACGATTGAGGATTAGAAAAATCGTTATAACTAAGAATGTGCGAAAGCAAAACTGTGTATCCTATAGTTCTGTTTCGATCTCAGTGCAAATATAAATACAATTTTATAATTGTCAACTTTTTTTTCATAATTTTTCATAATTAATTTTTTATTTATTTCGCTGCTCTTTTCGCAGGCTAAAATAAAAAAGACGAAGGAAAACTATTTCATTCGTCTTTTTTATTTTAGCCTGCGAAAATTTTATCCTAAATCCGAATATTATTGAACAATAAATTTAACAGTAGAACTTTCCCCTAAGGTATTGTGCAAGCGTGCAAAATACAAACCTTTTGCTAACCTTGCCGTTTCGATAGAAATTTCGGTTTCTATAGTTGCAGGATAAATATGAACGACTTGACCTGTAACGTTCAAAATGTCTAAAGTGTGAACCGTATGGCCGATGTTTTCAAAACTTAAAATCGCTTTATCCGATACCGGATTCGGATAAACAGATAATTTTTGTGCAGTTGAAAGTTCGGTAGTACTTGAAGCAAAAACTTGTGAACAAGTATTGAAAATGTAAGCTTTAGAACTTATTTTACCTGTCAATCCTTTTGTTACTAATATACGATTACCGAAACCCCCTCCGGCTTTGATGCAAGGTGCTGTAACACCGCGCTCATCTTCCGTATATTTCATAGAAGCATCGGTTCCGTCACCCCAAGTGATACCGTTAATGAATTTATACTCAAGCGTATCATTGGCAGGTCGAGCAATTACGAAAGTAGTGCCCCAGATACTGTCACTTGCAGGCGATAACAATTTCAAAATCGGTGCGGTCGGTGGATCCCAGTCTTTAATGGCGACGGCATTATTTTTATTTGTGGCACCTAACATCCCGGTAATGCGCAAACTATCCGGCGATAATTTTCTGCCCGAACCTTTTAATGTAACCCTGAAGGTAACTGTTAGAGTATCTTGCGCTTGAGCGAAAGCCGCAACAAATACAGAAACGAATAAAATAAAGTAAAGTTTTTTCATTGAAAAAATGACTTAAAGATAAATAATAAATTATTAAAATTCAGATTGTAAAAATAGTATTACAAACTTTGAAAAAAAAATTTTTTTTAAAAGTTTTACAATTTTAACTTTTGATGTGTCACTTGTAATAATCCCTCAAGAAAAGAAATTAAATCCCGAGAAATATTAGATAGGGCAATAAAGTGAAAAACAATGCGTAATATTGCTTGAAAATTCTTATTAATTCACTTAAATACTATCATCATGAGTAAGGATAAAGGAAGTAAAAACATAAAAAAAGCACCGGCTGACAAAAGCCAGTCTAAGAAAAAGGAATCGGACTATAAAACCGAAACGAAAGGTAAATCCTCTACAGCACCGGTGCCACCTAAACCGGGTAAAGCGTGAAATTAATGCTAAGTTTTTTAATGCTAAATGCTAAATGCTAATGAGTAAAATTTAACACTTAGCATTTAGCATTAAAAATTTAGAATTATTTAAAACTACCGTCTTCATTGGTGCGGCGGTAAATGAATTTTTTTACCGTAAAGGAATCACGCGCCGTCAGGAATAATGAATCCCCGACAATTTTCACATCACCGCTTTTCAGCAATTCTTGACAGTATCTGCTCAAATTATTTTTGTCAATATCAATCGTTGCAGTCGGTTTCGCCAATAGCGCGTAACAGAAAGTGCAAACGTGCTCTTCGTTGTTCGTGTAATACTCAATATTACCGTTGTAGCTCACGCACATGTTAGCGCGCAATTCATTAAAAACACCCGCTACTTTGTGTATTGTATCGTACGTATTCACCCGAACGAATTTCCATTTTCCGGACAAATCTGTGCGCAATTTTTGCAGTTCGGGTGCAGCATTATCGGCAACGGGCATCGGGCAGGTGCTTGTTGTATTACATGTTTGGTGACTTTCACTGCAAGCCGTTACAAAAAAAAGGCAATAAATAAAAGACAATAAACTAAAGACGTTTAATTTTTTCATGCACTTATTGTGTTTACGGTTTTAAAAAATGTAAAAAATTTAATTCACTACACAAAAGTACATTTTTAATGGTAAATTTTTAGTGGTAAATGGTAAATCCCTTAAAGCAAAATTTACCGTTTTGCATTTACCATTTTGAATTTTATTTTGAATTTTCATTTTGAGACTAATGAATAATAATCAAAGGCAAATAAGCCGTATTGAACGAAGAGTATTGGTAGCCCGAATTCTCTTCGTTCAAAATGATGCTGTATTTTCCGGTTGATATATTGATGATGTCAACTTTTAAAGCATATTGACCGACCGGTTGCCAAGCGGAAAAAATATTTTTTATTAGTTTACCCGACATATCGTAGATAGCAATGTTTATCACGCCGTTTTCACGCACCGTGTAATCAAGGTTTATTGAACCATCGTAAACCGGATTCGGATAACTTTTATTCAATGTCGGCATATTCTGTGCCGGCGGAATGATGCCGGTTGCGGAGTTACCGTTACCGAAAGTTTCAACGCCGTACCAAAGCGTTTTATCTTTGGATTGATTGACCGTGATATCAAAACTGCCGGCGGTGGTAGGTATTATTTTTATACTCGTGTCTTCTTTTCCGATATTACTCAACGGGTAAATTTTAATAGAATCAGCTTGAATATTTAATTTCAATTTAACGATAGCGGGTTGAATTTGCGTCGGTGCTGTTCCCCAATTATTATTCACGGTGGTGGTTCCGTTCCAAACAGTGCCGGTATTTTGTTGTTTTGTTGAAACAGTCAGCAATGAAAGTTTTGATACCGATAACGGTTGTGCATTCAATGATGCCCAAGTAACGGATGCGAACTGATTCGATTGAACAACCGTCATATTGCCGGCGGCAATGTTCGTACTGTTTTGTAAAAATCCGGTTGCCGAAGCAAAATTCGGCGCACCGGTTGTAATAATCCCTTTTATGTTATCCAAAACGGTTTCGTTGGTAACGGTTTTATAAATATTATCCGCAGGAGCCGAAAAAACCGGTGCACTAGTTGTGGTTGTTGCCGCCGAATAACTGTCCGTTTTTATACTGCGCAAAAGACTCCAACGTCTGTCATGCTGCGAATACGATTGCCACGAATATTGCTCTTTGAAAGCCAAATTATAAATATCTTTTTCCGAAAAATTCAAACGAATCGGGTTTACATCTTCTTTGATTAATCCTTGACGAAAAGCCAATGCACACGACGGAAATAATGCCATTATGGAGTTGTCGCGATACAAATCAAAAAAACTGTTAACGACATCCGTTTCCCAATCAAACCCACCGTTGTATTCAAAAAACATTAAAGCATCGGCACCGTGCAATGCGGCGTACGCCAATAAAGTTGCGGGCATTTCTGTCCTGAAACGATTCGGAGCGGGATGATTGTATTCGCTGATCGTTAACGGTTTGTTGCTTACGGCTAATCCGGAAAAAATATTCGTAACCGCGTCCATATTCGGCGATTGCAACATCGAAGTATTATTGTCGAACCAATTTGAAGCATCAAAAGGCACACCCGGAAATTGCGGATGATCCCAATAGGCATGGTCATCTATATAATCCGCATTATCTTCCGCTTTTACGTCTTCTTGTCCTGTCAAATCATTTGTGCCGGTAATGCCGGCGCGCACGTTCAAGGTATTACGCAAATAATTTCGAATCAAATCAATATGATTTTTTTGCAACCCTATATAAAATGCCGTCATGTCCGCCACACGGTTCTGTGAATTATCGAATTTATTTGACCATAAAATGCGTTGCACATTTTTATTTACTAAATTTTCTCCGTTATTTAATCCCGTCGGCACATTTTTTTTCACGCTGAAATCATCGAACCAAAAAGTTGTTGTGCCTTGCGGTTGTATCGTTAAACGCATAGTACTGTCATTTTCGGGAATGGCGATTGAAAAAGTATATAATTTCCAATCGGTTGTGGCTTGAAAATTTTTGCCGTAATACCAAGTATAAGGTGCATTATTGTTCATAAAACCGCAAATAAAATTGGTATTCGATTTTGCTTTTGCCCAAAAACTCACCGTATAAAGCGTATCTTTCTGGAAATTAAAATGGGTCTGTTTAAACTGCAAGTGCCAATCAGTACCGGAATAAGCCGTAACATCTAATTGTGCCGCATACTTTCCGGACCGGAAAACACTGCTGCTGATATTCACCGCTGCTGCCGACGGAGCGTGCGTTTCCATTTCCCAAGGCAAACTAAACGTGCCTGTTTCAAAATCCGGATTCATCAAAAGTTCCGGATTCGCGGTCGTTAATCCCGCCGGTTGCCAAGCCGTATTGAGAGCGGCTTGTGTGACATATTTTTGCGTTAAATAATTTTGAAATAAACTATCCAACAATTGATTTTGCCGAAATAAAATAGTACCGCTTTGGGCAAACGGACGTAAACGATCTGCTTTCCAAAATCCGTATAAAGAGTTTTCGTTGTTCATTTCCACCATCGCTAACACCGGATCCGTCGCTAACGGCTCGTTGGTATACGGATTAATATGTCCGAGTAATTGTTGCGCGTATTCGAGTTGGAGTTTTTCCAAGTATGGATCGAAAAGAGTAACACCTTTCGCGAAATCCGGTAATGAATCGGCTCCTTGAACGCCATCACTCGTTTGAAAAACGCGCGATACGTTTAAATTCATATCTACATAAATATTGTTTTTTTTGAGTTCGCCAATAAAAAAGTCTAATCGGTCAAGCGTAGTCGGATTGAGTTGACGAGTACCGTTGGCATAAATAAAAATACACCCGTTATCGCCCGTCCAATTATTTTCGAGATGGTGAAAGCGCACTAAATTAATACCCATTTTGCGCATACGCGCAGCAATGATCGGTGCTTTTGTTTTATCCGGAAAGGCTGCCGCCGCTGCAATATTTACGCCCCAAAAACGAATCGGATTATTTCTGACCGTAAATTTATCGCCCGTAACAGATACCCGATCTGCTTCTCCGATAACTTTGGCGGGAAAATTCGGTAAAAATTTTTGCGTCGTCGAGTCCGTCGTCGGCAAAACGAAATTAAATCCGTTGGAAAAGTTTTGAGAAAATAAAATAGGTGCAGCGTAAACGCTTAATATAATAAGCAAAGAAGCAACTCGGATTTGTATGATTTTCACGTAAAAAGATGGTGGATATGAAGTAATTAATTACGATATTAGTTTCAAAATTTTAAAAAATATACGCGCAAATACGGCAAAAAAATAATTATACCGACAACAACCGCACCGATAGCGGTTATCAAAACGCCACCCGCCGCTACGTCTTTTGCACGACCGGCTAACTCATGGTGACCGGGCGAAACTAAATTTATCACCGTTTCAATCGCCGTATTAAACGCTTCGGCACTCAATACAATTGTACACGTTAATGCAATAATGCACCATTCGGAGCGCGAAATTTTGAAAATAAAACCGGCAACCGTTACTGCGAATACTGCCAACAAATGTATCTGCGCATGAACTTCCATTCCGAACAAAGTTGAAATACCTTTGAATGCAAAACCGAAACCGGCGATGCGTTTCTTCAGAAAATTTTTGGAATTTCGGTTTTTTCCAGGCTTGTGCGGAGGTGTATTCGAAGAAGTTGATAGGAACTCATTTTTCATTTATAAAATTTCTTTAAAGGCGATTTTATAGAATCCAAATTGAATTGATAAACACCGGCGATACCGAGATGCTCGTACATAGGTCCGTTGATGGTTTTGAAATCAATACAATTGAAATGCGGAGAATGAAAAATATAATCGGTCGGTACATCAAACAGCGAAATATAACCATCATTTCTTTCGAGCCGAAAACCTCTGCGACTATCCACTAACGTAGAATACTCTCTGAATTTACGAATTTCATACGCCGAAGGGTGAATATTATAATCCCCGAACGCAATGACGGGTGTTTTAGTACGAACCATAATACTCAGAAGCGTATCAAATTGCACAGTTAATTGTTTATAGGCAGCTTGATAAAGTGGCGGTGCCATATAATTTCCGACAAGCATAAATTTTCCGATATAATTATTTGAAAAATGCGCTGTCAGAATCGGTACTTTACCGCAATACACAGTGTCGCAACGCGAAAAAGCATATTTAGAAAAAATTTGTATACTGTTGTTAATATCGGCACCCAAAGCAGAGCAACTGTAAGGATAATTTAACCGGAATGAATCAGAAATACGTTTTCGCCACTCCGGCGTAACTTCCTGCAAAGAAATAATATCGGCTTGCGTATTCAAGATATAATGTATCGTAGAATCCGGATGACTTTTGCTGGCAGATAAATTAAACTGCGCAATTTTAATGACAGGCTCTTCATGCGATCGTATCGGCGTAATCAGGTTATTATTCAGCGTATTTTGCAAATAAAAACACAACAAAGCGCAACAACCGAATGCAACAAATTGGAGTCTGTATTGGCGAATTAAAAAGAAAATCATGCCTAATACCCAATATCCTATCGTTATTTGAGGCGCGTAACGCGACCAGTTAAACGCTGCATAATTCGGCGTATAAACACACGCTAAGACACCCAAAAACAAAAAACCGGTTATAATAAAAAAGGCTGTATTTTTCATGTTTGCAATCCGGACGACTTCCAAAGCGTAAAAATACGATGCTATATGAACAAGTTCAGAAAATATGCGTAAAATTTAGTTTACTTTATTTAATTTACTTTAACAAAAGAGTTACTGCAATACCGAAAGCCGCTCCGGATACAAATTGCCGCCACGATTTTAAAGAAATTCCGAAAATATTTAAAACTATAAACGAGAGGGTTAAAATTAAAAAAATAATGCACAATTGACCCGCTTCAATACCCAGATTAAAAGCGAGTAAGGGTTTTACTATGTTTTGCCCTTCGCCTTGCAGGGCTCTGAAATAATTTGAAAACGCTAAACCATGAATAAACCCGAATACCAATGCTCCTAAATATTTCAAACGAAAAGCGCGCGTTTTAGCAATATTTTTTGAATAAAAATCCGATTCATCAGCATACACGGTGTACAATGCGGTAAAAATAATGGTACACGGAATTAATTTTTCTATAAGCGCGTACCAAGGTGAAATAATCTGCAAAGCTGCCAATGCCAACGTAATACTGTGACCTAAGGTAAATGCAGTGATCAAAATCGCTACGCGCCGCACATCTTTCAAAGCATAACCGGCGCAAAGTGCCACCAGAAAAACTATATGGTCGTAACCGTTAATGTCCGTTATATGCGAAACTCCTAATTGAAAGTAAATATAAAATTGAGTTGACATTGCGATATTTTAACAATTTTGTGCAAGGTTTTTAATTTTTTTTTATATCGCTTCAATAAAATTTTTGCATAAAAGTAAAATATAATCAGCAAAAAGACATAAGTTTGGTGAATTCAATATTCAAGTGTAACCGTAACAGGAACAATATTACGCTCCAAATACTGATTAGGTAAATAAAACACGAGCACTTTGTGCGGTCTGCTGTTTAAAACAGCTGCTTAGGCTTTTTTAATTAGAACACTGCAACAAAAATAAAAAAACTCCTTCAGAAAAATTTCCGAAATCCGAATCGAATCATTCGTACTTCTTCGCATGTAAATTTGCCGATTGCGAAGGATATGTAAAAATAAAAAATAAAAAAATATTAACCGAAGTCAATTGAAATCGATTAGCTATTAGCCGGTCTCACAACGCCAACATAGTTTGGAAAACGGAATGCGCATTGTTCTTTTTTATTCGATAAAATAAATACTTTTGACGAGCGATACTGCTGAAAAAAATAAAATTCTCTTCTTTAAATTATTTTTTCGTAATTATCTATGTCCGATTTCAGATTAAAGGTATTTCATACCGTTGCTAAACGACTCAATTTTACTAAAGCTGCGGAAGAATTATTTATTACCCAACCCGCGGTAACAAAGCATATTCAGGAATTAGAAAACCGATATAAAGTAAAACTCTTTGAACGCAACGGTACCAAAATAAAATTGACGGTCGCAGGCACATTACTTGTGCAATATTGTGAAGAATTATTCACTGTTTATCGCAATCTCGAATTTGATTTAAATACACTCGCAAATCAACATTCAGGAAAACTTAGAATAGGTGCAAGTACTACGGTTGCACAATATGTTTTGCCGCCCGTATTGGCAGCATTTCGAGAAAAATTCAAATCTATTACCATTACGCTGACTACCGATAATACCGAGCAAATTGAAGCAGCTTTACTGAATAATGAAATAGATTTAGGTATTATTGAAGGAAAATCTCAAAAGCCGGTTATAAAATACACGAAATTCATAAAAGATGAAATCGTTTTGGTATCCGGCATAGCCAATTCGCGCACAACAAAACAAACACTACTTCCCGAAGATTTAAAAAATATGCCTTTATTGTTACGCGAACCCGGTTCAGGTACTTTAGAAGTAATTGCCCATGCCTTAAAATCCTTCGACATAAAAATCGCTCATCTTAATAACGAAATGCAATTAAGCAGCACGGAAAGCATAAAACTTTATCTGTTGCACAGTAGTTGTATGGCGTTTCTTTCCCTGCATTCGATTTCAAAAGAGCTGAAAAACAAAGAATTTCAAATTGTTGATGTGGAAGGTTTGAATATAGAACGCTATTTTTTTTTCATTCAAACGCAAGGACAACCTGAAGCCTTGTCGGATTTATTCATTAAATTCGCTACTCGCTATAACTTTAAGTAATATCGGATTACTAAATACAATTTCCGCTTACACCGATTAGGGGCGTTCTTTGCATTATTAAAATTAAATAATAACACGATTAAAGTTCAACACAATGCAAGCTCAACAGACGGACAACTTAACGGATAAGAAAAACTTATTGGACAGAAGCATTACTACACGCGAACTCATTTTTTTATTGGCTTTCGTTTTGTGTTTGTCTCCATTTATTACACCGCCGATCGCATTATTAATGGGATTAATTATTGCGCAATTTATAGGTCATCCTTATTTACATCTTAACCACCGCGCCACTCATATTTTATTACAAGTTTCGGTAGTCGGTTTGGGTTTTGGCATGAACGTAAGCAGTGCCATGAAAGCCGGAAAAGACGGTATTATTTTCACGATAGTATCCATTATAGGCACATTAATTATCGGATATATTATGGGTATTTTTTTAAAAATGGAAAAGAAAACATCTTTTTTAATTTCTGCCGGCACAGCTATTTGCGGCGGCAGTGCCATTGCCGCTATTTCGCCGGTAATAAAAGCTGAAGAAAAACAAATTTCCGTTGCGCTCGGCACCATTTTTATTCTGAATTCTTTAGCATTGGTTTTATTTCCGATGATTGGTCATGCTTTAAATTTATCCGAAACACAATTCGGTTTATGGTGCGCGATTGCTATTCACGACACAAGTTCGGTAGTCGGCGCGGCGAGTAAATTCGGTGTGCACGCCTTGGAAGTAGCAACGACCGTAAAATTAGCGCGCGCATTATGGATAATTCCGGTTGCGTTTTTGTCAACATTTATCTTTAAAAACAAAGGTACAAAAATAAAAATTCCTTATTTCATCGGCTTATTCGTGCTGGCAATGATACTCAACACCTACGTACCGATAGTACAAATATACAGTCACTACTTAACGGCGATTGCTAAATCAGGATTGACACTTACTTTATTTCTTATCGGTTGCGGCTTATCAAGAAAAGTTTTACTTTCGGTCGGCTATAAACCTTTATTGCAAGGCTTTGTACTTTGGCTTATTATTTCAAGTGCGGCATTGTGGGCGGTGAGGAGTTTGGTTTAACTTATGATTATAAACCGCCTCTCAAATTCTCTAAAAAGTTTGAGAGGCGGGTTCGTTTTGTTAAAGTTATTCCTTTCAAAAATCCTTTCTCGAAAATAATTGTTCTGTATCTTTACCCTCTTCTTAATTTTTGAAAACACAACGTAAGGATTTGGATTTCTTCCTAATGTCCAATATCCAACGTATAAAGTAGGATTATATGCAAACAGATATTTTAGTGATTGGCGGCGGCATCGCCGGATTGAGTTACGCAATTAAAGTGGCGCGTCAACGTCCGGATTTGCGGATTGATGTGTTGACTAAAACAGTGGAAAACGAATCGAATACGCGGTATGCGCAGGGTGGTGTAGCGGCAGTTTGGAATATGGATACGGATAGTTATGCCAAACACGTAGAAGATACGTTGGATGCCGGCGACGGTTTGTGTAATAAAAAAATCGTGGAAATTGTCGTGAAAGAAGGACCCGAGCGCGTGCGCGAAATCATTGATTGGGGTACACGATTCGATAAACACGGTGCAGATTACGATCTCGGACGCGAAGGCGGACATACCGAAAACAGAATTTTGCATTACAAAGACCTCACCGGTTGGGAAATTCAACGCGCTTTGGTAGAAGAAATGAAGCACCACTCGAATATTCATATACACGAACATTATTTTGCCGTAGATATTATTACGCAACACCATTTAGGTCATGTCGTTAATCGCGTTACGCCCGGCATTACTTGTTACGGATGTTACGCTTTGAATAAACATACCGGAAAAATTGAAACATTTATTTCCAAACTCACGATGATGGCAACCGGCGGCACGGGGCAAGTGTACAAAAACACAACTAATCCGGTAATTGCTACAGGCGATGGTATTGCGATGTTTTATCGTGCTAAAGGGCGCGTGTCGGATATGGAGTTCGTGCAATTTCATCCGACGGCGTTGTATAATCCGTCAGGAGAAAATCCGAATTTTCTGATTTCCGAAGCCGTACGCGGTTTCGGTGCCATTTTGAAAACACCGGATGGCAAAGAGTTTATGCAAAAATACGATCCGCGTTTGTCACTCGCACCCCGCGATATTGTGGCACGTGCGATTGACTCTGAAATGAAAATTTTCGGTACCGAATCTATGTATCTCGATTGTACGCACTTGGATAAAACAGCATTTTACGCGCACTTTCCGACCATTTACGATAAATGTATGAGCATTGGCATTGACCCTATGAAAGATTTTATTCCGGTCGTACCGGCGTGTCATTATATGTGCGGCGGTATTCAGGTGGATGAAAAAGGGTACAGCAGCATCGAAAAATTATACGCTTGCGGAGAATGCAGTTGTACCGGTTTGCACGGCGCGAATCGTTTAGCCTCCAATTCCTTGTTGGAAGCCCTCGTATTTGCACATCGCATTGCGGAAGATACGCTGCTCCGCATTGATAAATTAACGTTTCAAGAAAATATTCCGGATTGGAACGCCGAAGGCACAACGCATCCGCTCGAATTGGTGCTGTTCACGCAAAGTACCAAAGAACTAAAAGACACGATGAGTTATTACGTAGGCATCGTGCGCTCGAATGTGCGTTTGAAACGCGCACTCGATCGCTTATTTATTTTGTATCAAGAAGCAGAAGAACTTTACGATACGACAACACTCTCGCCGCAACTTTGCGAATTGCGCAATTTAATTACCATTGCTTACCTCATTACGCGCTCGGCATCTATCCGTAAAGAATCGCGCGGTCTGCATTTTACGACCGATTACCTGAGTGAGTTACCGTTTGCGCAGGATACGATTTTGTAAATTATTTTAAAAAAAATACGCGCAGAAAATTAGTTTTTCTGCGCGTATTTTTTTGAGTTTATAATTTTTATTTCGAGAAATCATTTCACGTGTTCGATACTTTCCAAAATAGCGAGACCATCTTTTTTGGCTTGATGGTCGCCGTCTTCAAACTCGATATACACCCAAATATTGGTCGAACTGTTTTCCTGAATAATGCCTGCCAGCATTACTTGTTTGCCGTCTTTATAACCCAGCACATATTTTCCTGAAAAACCGTCGCGGGTTTTAAAATCATAAGTTTCATCCACCGCTTCAAACTTGAGTTGTTTAGCGAGTTTTTTGGTTTCGTCTCTCATGTCATCGGCAGTGAGCTTATCGTCTTCGAAAATATACATATACAAGTCCATACCAATGCCGGCGCATTCAAATTCGTGATCGGTATTTTTGGTGACTTTAAAATCGTCAGGTAAGGTGAGACCGAGTTTGTAATAGTCCCAAGTAAATTCTTTTTGGGCTTGGGCGAAAAAATTCAAGCTGAAAAATAAAGCGACTGTCAGAATAAATTTAGACATTTTTCAATAATTTTAAGGTTTAATAAAAAAATAAAACCTGACAAAAGTAGAAATAATTTCATCAAAAAAATTGTTTCAGCCAAAATTTTAAATCATTAACTTTTATTTCACAAAAAATACAATGCTCTATTTTGAACCGATAAACACTGAATAAATTTATTTCCGGTTTTTTAACGGAATCGTAAAAAAAAACAATGAATAAATTTTGTTTTGTGCGAACGATATAACAGTTTTACAATTCAAATCGGAAATAAAAATACCACACGCTAAAAGTCTCAATTCAACCGAAAACTATGCAAATTTTACACGTCAGTGCGGAATGTTATCCGGCAGCAAAAAGCGGCGGATTAGGCGATGTTGTCGGCGCATTACCGAAATATTTGAATCAAGCCGGCGTGGAAACAGCCGTCATTATACCGCGCTACAATCTGAAATGGTTGAACACGCGCGAATATCGCGTACTGTACAACAGCTACGTACAATTGGGAGCCTACCGGATACCTTATTCGATTGAACAATGTTTGCATACGCACCGCGATTTAGGTTTTACACTCTACGTCGTTAATTGTCCGTCGTTTTTCAGTCGCGGTAATATTTATGCCGACGATAACGGCGCACCCTATACCGATGAGTTAGAGCGTTGGCTCACTTTTCAGCAAGCCGTTATTCATTTTGTTTTGGGTTTGAGTGTAAAACCGAAAGTGATTCATTGCCACGATCACCACACAGGTTTTATTCCTTTTATGATTAAATACTGTCCGGATTATCATTCTTTGCAGGATATTCCGACCATTTTTACCATTCACAACGGTTTGTATCAAGGTTTGTATTCATGGCAAAAATCGCATTTTTTTCCGCCTTTTTACGGTCATGCCGCCGGATTTTTGGAATGGGGCGGCATGATAAACGCTTTGGCAGTTGCTATTAAATGCAGTTGGTATTTTACAACGGTCAGTAACGGTTATTTGGAAGAATTGCGGCACCAAGCCAACGGTCTCGAACCGCTCATTATTCATGAATGGCATAAAGCTTTCGGAATTTTGAACGGCATTGATAATGCCGTTTGGGATCCGGCAACCGATTCGATGTTAAAATACAACTTTTCAGGGGATATCGCCGTTTATAAATCCGAGAATAAAAAATACATAACCGAACTTTTCGGAGTTAGAAATGACGTACCTTTGTTCATATTTATCGGCAGATTGGTTTCGGAAAAAGGAGCGAATTTAATTCCGGAAATAGTAGGAAAATTTTTGGGTGAAGGCGGTGCGGCAAGTTTTATTATTTTAGGAACGGGTGATGCGCGTATTCAAGAAAATTTTAAAAACTTAGCTTACCGGTTTCCGGACAGAGTAGGTGCTGCGATTACTTATAATGAAGAATTGTCGCATCAATTATACGCCGCCGCCGATTTTCTTCTGATGCCGAGTCGCGTGGAGCCGTGTGGTTTAAATCAGTTATACGCTTTGCGTTACGGCACAGTGCCGATAGTGCGCGCTACCGGCGGATTGAAAGATACGGTCGTTGATTTTGCTTCGCCACATGGTGGAGCCGGTATTAACTTTACGCATTTCGATGCCGGCGATGCACTTTTAGCATTGTACCGAGCGATGCAATTGTATTACGATATGCCCGAATTTTTCAGTATTCTGCGCAATAAAATCATGCACATAGATCATTCTTGGGAAAATGTCGCCGGAACTTATATTCATTTATATCAAAAAGCAGTTAACTGATGCAAAATGGTAAATTTTTTAATGCTAAATGATAAACGCTAAATACCGTTTTGGAATATTTATCGTTTATCACTTACCATTAAAAGGTTCATTATTTATCATTTACCACTAAAAAATTTAGCATTCAGAATTTAAATTTAAATTTTTATAATCCTATGTCAAATAACGTAATGACAAAAAGTACCACGCACTATATGGCGTTGGAAAGCGAATATGGTGCGCACAATTATCATCCGATACCCGTTGTTATCGAGCGAGGTGAAGGCGTATTCGTTTGGGATGTGCAGGGAAAAAAGTATTATGATTACCTTTCCGCTTATTCGGCAGTCAATCAAGGACATTGTCATCCTTCGATAATCAACGCGCTGATTGATCAAGCTAAAACTTTGACGCTGACCTCGCGCGCCTTTTACAACGATAAATTGGGTGAATACGAAAAATTCATCACCAAATATTTCGGTTACGATAAAGTTTTGCCGATGAATACCGGTGTGGAAGCCGTAGAAACAGCGTTCAAATTGGCGCGCAAATGGGGTTACGAAAAGAAAAAAATCCGAGATACCGCTAAAATAATTGTCGTTGAAGGTAATTTTCACGGTAGAACCATGACGGCAATATCCGCATCAGACGATCCATTAAGTTACGACAATTTCGGTCCGTACTTACCGGGTATTATCAAAGTAGCATTCAACGACATAAATGCATTAGAAAAAGCTTTAGAAGACGAAACCGTTTGCGGTTTTTTATTCGAGCCGATTCAAGGTGAAGCCGGTGTGATGGTGCCCGATGCACATTATTTGCCGCAGGCTTACCAATTGTGCAAAAATAAAAACGTATTGTTTATTGCCGATGAAGTTCAAACGGGTATTGCACGCACCGGAAAATTGTTGTGTTGCGACCACTTCAACGTGCGTCCGGATATTCTTATTCTCGGTAAAGCTGTGTCGGGTGGCGTTTATCCGGTGTCGTGCGTTTTAGCGGACGATGAAATTATGTTGTGCATCAAACCCGGTCAACACGGATCCACTTACGGCGGCAATCCGTTGGCGTGCGCCGTTGCGATAGCAGCTTTGGAAGTCGTGCGCGATGAAAATTTAGCCGCCAATGCACAACGCATGGGTATAATTTTCCGTAAACGCATGAACGATGTTAAACAAGATAATCCGAATTTAATTGTCGCCGTGCGCGGAATGGGTTTGATGAATGCCGTCGTAATAAATGATACAGAAAAAAGCGATACAGCATGGCAAATTTGTTTAAAGTTGGCGGAAAACGGCGTATTGGCAAAACCGACACACGGTAATATCATTCGATTTGCACCGCCTCTGGTTATTACCGAAACGCAAATGAACGAAAGTTGCGACCAGATAGAAAAAACTTTTCGACGGTTTTGATGCTAAA
Organism: Chitinophagales bacterium; assembly: GCA_038226035.1. Lineage (GTDB taxonomy): Bacteria > Bacteroidota > Bacteroidia > Chitinophagales > Saprospiraceae > JAAFJT01. The sequence goes on from JBBRQS010000008.1 coordinate 153,762, forward strand.
TCGCGCTCGAGAAGTTAACGGTTTTTCCATTGCCCGTAAGCCAATACTAACCACGCACTAATAAAAAATAATCCGCCGAGCGGTGTTATGATGCCCAACCACAATGATTTGGTTATGCCGGCGGCTTCTTCAAAAGTAAAAGCGTACAAGGATCCGGAAAAACAAATGATGCCGAGTACGAATAAATACACGACCGTTTTCAGTCCGTTCAAGTTCGGAAATAATTGCGCCAAAAACCCGACGCAAATAATACCGACGGCATGATAAAAATGATATTGTATTCCTGTTTTATAAACATCTAACTGAATCGGAGAAACGCTTTGTTTCAAAGCGTGCGCACCGAATGCACCCAATACGACAGCGAGAGCCGCTAAAAAGAAACCGGTAGCAAGTATTTTTGATGAAGTCATTGTAATGGATTTAAAATTATTTTAATAAAAAATCAGCCTCTGACGGAATGAAAACGGGCTTTTAATTTTTGAAATTTTAAACTAAAATCATTTGCCGGCTCCTCTAATTTATTTTGTAGCGGCATACCCATGCGCAAATAATATTTAAAAAAAGCGGAAGCCGGTAAACGCCATTTTTGCATGAACTGAACACGCCCGTTATTTTTCTTGATGCGCCCGGTAGAACGTGCCTGAAAATGATATACGCGACTATCGCCTATACCGCGAAAGATTCGGCATCCTACCGACCATAATTTCATTGCAAAATCCGGGTCGCTGTACATTCCCGGACTGAACTCAATACTGAAACCGCCAATCAATAACCACGCCTTACGGCTGACGACATTGGGGGGCCAACACGCACCTGACCAATCGGATTTTACAAAATTTTTATATTCACGAAGCAATCTTTCTTCCTGAAAATCTTCGGTACTGCGTCCGTACAAGGCTACAATTTGACAATCATTATTTCTTTGAAACGGTTCAATCATCGTCCCGGATAACATAAACAACGGAATAGATTTCGGATTTCGGATTTCGGGCGATTTGGTTTCGGATTTCGGATTTCGGATTTCGGACGATTCGATTTCGGATTCCGAAATCTGAAATTCGAAATTCGAAATGGAAATAATTTCTTTCACTAACGGCAAATCCCAATTAGGCAAGGCGTACATATCATCGTTCATGTAAACGATAAAATCATTTTTTGCTAAACCGAATGCCTGATTAACGGCGGTGCAAATACCGATATTTTTTTCAGACCAAGTGTAATCAATTTTTTCCGCATCCGCCCAAACACGCGTACCATCACTGCCTTCGTTGATGTGCAAAATAATTTGATGCGCATAATGCGAATGTACACGCAAAGCGCGTACGCAAAGTTTGAGCATTTCTAAATTATTCCAAGTAGGTATCAAGATGCTAAACATAAGTTTTTTGTAGAGACGCAATGCCTCGCGTCTTCTGTTTAATTGGCAATTAATATGGGCAACTCTCGATTGAGACGCGAAACATCGCGTCTCTAAATTAACTCAATATTTAAACCAATATTTTTTAAACGCGGTACAATATCGCCGTAGCCGCGTTGTATCATGCTCACGCCTTTTAAAATCGTGGTGCCTTTTGCTAATGATGCGGCAATCACATACGCTAAACCGGCGCGTAAATCCGGAATTTCTAACGGTGTTTCGGTGGCGATAAGCGGCGTCGGACCGGAAATGATTGCTGAATGTTCATGTCCTTTTCCCTGAAAACGACAAGGCAAACTGCCGAGACAATGCGTTGCTAATTGCACATCGGCACCGAGTTTTTTCAGAGCTTTCAAATACCCGAAACGATTTTCGTAAACCGTTTCGTGAATTACAGATACGCCGTCTGCTTGCGTCAAAAAAACGGCAAAGGGTTGTTGCCAATCCGTAGAAAAACCGGGCCACACTTCGGTTTCCAAATGTATCACTTGCGGTTGAGAGGCGCGGAAAAAACGAATTGAATCGCGGTCGAGTAATTCAAATCCGCCGCCGGCTTGACGATAACACGATAAAAAATTACCTAAAGTTTCCGGACGAATACCATTTACGGTAATAGAACCGTTCACTGCCGCCGCGAGTGATGCCCACGACGCAGTTTCTATTCTGTCGCCGAGAATGTTCATGTGACAACCCGACAAATCTTTTATTCCTTCCACACGAAATTCTCTACCCGAATCCGTAAAAATAACCGCCCCCATAGCGCGCAACATCGTGACGAGTTCCATAATTTCCGGTTCAATTGCTACATTTTTTATCACGGAGGTGCCTTCCGCCATAACAGCTAAAAATAAACAAGTTTCGGTAGCGCCCACCGACGGATATTTCAAATTAAAATGCGACCCCTTCAACCTTTTCTTTTTTCGGGCAGTATAACCCACTTCGCTTTCTTCGAGCGTTGCACCGAAATCTCGAATCGCATCTACGTGAAAATCTACTCCGCGCGCACCAATCACGCAACCGCCGAGCATCGGCACAGTCACTTCATCAAAACGTTGCAACAACGCACCGAGCATGAGTATCGGCATCCGGTTTGCGCCACTGTGCGGTTGGCGCACATACGCATTGGTAGCGGTGGACGGATCAATGGTCATTTTTTTTGTCACTTTATGCCAATGTACTGTCACACCCAACGAACGCAGCATATCTGCAGTTATTTCCACATCACCGATTGGCGGCACATTCGTCAGCGTAGTCGGAGAATTGCCGAGCAATGCAGCTATCATGGCTTTGGTCGCAAAATTTTTTGCACCGTAACACGTTAATTCACCTTCAAGCGGCACACCGCCTTCTATCTTAAATACTTTTTCCGATTCCATTACAAAAATTTAATCCGCAAAGATAAAGATGAGCGATGAGAGATGAGAACATTGTACTCAATTTATACAGGTTACCAGATTTATCCAAATAATTTACTTCAACAATTTTACACCGGCGCAATCGTCCTTAGAAAGACTTTGGACTATGGACGTTGGAATATTTATTGTCTAAAGTCCAGCGTCCAGCGTCCAAAGTCACTCATTAATAAAATTCGTAAAAATGCTGAAAACAATTTTTATTACCGGTGCTTCAACCGGTTTAGGTCGAGCTGCTGCAAAATTATTTGCCGCAAAAGGTTGGAAAGTCATCGCCACCATGCGCGATCCAAAAAAGGAAACTGAATTGCAACATATTGAAAACATTTCCTTGTTGCCGTTAGATGTTACAAAACCCGAACAAATCTTAGAAACGGCTCAAGCAGCTATTGCCAGCGACGATATTGATGTCGTTTTTAATAATGCCGGTTACGGTTTAGCCGGACCGTTTGAAGGTACTACCGATGAACAAATTGTACGAGAATTGGATACGAATTTGTTGGGTGTCATGCGCGTAACACAAGCATTTATTCCGCATTTTAGAGAAAAGAAAAGCGGATTGTTTATCACAACAACTTCTATCGGCGGTTTGGTGGCTTTTCCTTTCAATTCGGTTTATCATGCTACTAAATGGGCTTTGGAAGGTTGGAGCGAAAGCATGGCATTTGAGTTGAACAAATTCGGTATCGGTATAAAAACCGTATCGCCCGGCGGTATCAGTACAGATTTTGCAAGTCGCTCATTGGTTATGGCATCGCATCCGGCTTATAAAGAACTGACGGATAAAGTAATGGCTGTATTTCTAGATCCGCAAAGAGCAGCTAACCACTCCACTGCCGAGCAAATTGCCGAAGTTGTTTACGAAGCTGCCACGGACGGTAAAGATAAATTGCGCTACATCGCCGGTGCCGGTGCACAAGCTTTATACGCGCAACGTTTGCAAGTCGGTGATGAAGTATTCAGAAAAGCATTTGATGAAAGATTTTTCGGAAAATCAATTTAAAAGCATGATAAAATTTGTCTAAGACCTATCTAAATTATAACTTCGTCTAAAAATTCAAATAAAAATTGTATGGACGATGAAAAAAAGCGTTCATCGTTCATCGTTCATCGTTCATCGTTCATCGTTCATCGTTCATCGTTCATAGTTTAATTCATGGATTTATTAAAAAACAAAGTTGCCCTTGTCACGGGCGGTGCGCGCGGTATCGGCGAAGCGATTGTACGCAGATTCGCCGAAGAAGGTGCAATCGTCGTATTTACTTATGTCTCGGATAGTTCGGCGGTGAAAGCTACTGCAATTGTTACCGAATTGCGCGAAAAAAATTATTCCGTTGAAGCATTTCGTTCCGATGCCTCGAATTTTAAAGATGCAGAGTTATTAATAGAAACAGTTATCAAATTACACGGTCGGTTAGATATTGTCGTGAATAACGCCGGCATAACGCGCGATAATTTAATGCTCCGTATGACAGAACAACAATGGGATGACGTGATGCAATCGAATTTGAAATCCGTTTTCAATATTACCAAACACGCCTTACGACCGATGTTGAAACAACGCGCCGGTTCCATAATTAATATGAGCAGTGTCGTCGGTGTTTTCGGCAATGGCGGGCAAGCTAATTATGCTGCATCGAAAGCGGGTATGATCGGTTTTACAAAATCCATTGCCAAAGAGTACGGCAATCGTTCTATTCGGTGCAATACCATTGCGCCGGGATACATAGAAACGGAAATGACGGACGGATTAAGCGATGAAGTAAAACAAAATTTTTTGAAAAATATTCCGATGGCGCGTCTCGGTAAAGCCGAAGAAGTGGCAGATGCGTGTATTTTTCTCGCCTCCGATTTGAGTAAATATGTTTCCGGACAAGTCTTGAGCGTTTGCGGTGCTTTGAATTGTTGATTTTATTGAGTTTTTATTTTTCTGAAAAAGTTTGTACTTAGTTATGTCTTGATACTGTACTTTTGCCCTGCCATTCAGCAAAGCAAATGAAGTTGGCAAATTTTTGGATAGCAAAGTTGATTGTCAGTTGTTAATTGTTAGTGAATACTAAAAACTAACAACCAACAACTAAGAATTAACAACTAACTCAATTGACATAATTAACTATGAATTTAAACGAAAAAAGTTTAAAAACAGTAACGGCTGCATCTTTATTAGTCGCACTCGGTATTATTTACGGCGATATCGGTACCAGTCCTTTATACGTTTTTCAGTCCGTTATAGGTGACAGACCTATTGATGAGCGATTGGTACTTGGCGGTATTTCTTGTATTTTTTGGACTTTGGTTTTTCAAACGACCGTAAAATATATTTGGCTGACTTTACAAGCCGATAATCAAGGTGAAGGCGGTATTTTTTCTTTGTATTCTTTGGTGCGCCGTTACGGAAAAAAATTAGTTATTCCCACAATTTTGGGTGCGACGACTTTATTAGCTGATGGTATCATTACGCCGCCGATTTCAGTGGCTTCCGCTATTGAAGGTTTAGGTTTGGTGCCAGGTTTGGAAAAAACTTTTGTTGCCGGTAATAATTTAACTATCGGTATTGTTATCGGTATTATTTCCGGGTTGTTTTTCTTTCAACGTTTCGGTACACAATCAATCGGGCGACTTTTCGGACCTGTTATGTTCGTCTGGTTTATCATGTTGTTTATTCTCGGGGCGAATCAAATTGCGCTGTATCCTTCTATCATAAAAGCACTCAATCCTTATTACGGCTATGAACTGCTCACGCAATACCCGAAAGGTTTTTGGTTATTGGGTTCCGTATTTTTAGCTACCACCGGCGCGGAAGCTTTGTATTCCGATTTAGGGCATTGCGGCATCAAAAATATTCGTATTACTTGGGTAATGGTGAAAACTTGTTTGGTCATCAATTATTTAGGTCAAGCAGCTTGGGCTTTAAATTTACATGAAACACTTTTGAACGGGCGCAATCCTTTTTTTGAAACCGTACCGCACTGGTTTTTGTTGCCGAGTATTATTATAGCGACTGCCGCCACGATTATTGCATCTCAAGCCCTTATTTCGGGTTCGTTTACGCTCATCAGCGAAGCGATTAATTTGAATTTCTGGCCCCGCGTCACATTGCGTCAACCGTCGGAATTTAAAGGGCAAATTTATATTCCGAGTGTGAATAATATTCTTTGGTTCGGGTGTATATTGATGGTTTTGTATTTCAGAGAATCCGAACACATGGCGGCAGCTTACGGATTTTCGATTACCGTAGCCATGATGATGACGACTGTACTTTTGGGTTACTTCCTTACCTACCGTTTGAAATGGAATCATATCGCAGTTTTCGGTTTGATTTCGCTTTTTGCTGTGGTAGAAATGGCATTCTTTATTGCTAATGTCGCCAAAATTAAAGAACGTTGGATGTTCTTATTTTTTGAATTATTTATTTTCATGACCATGTACGTTTGGTACTATGCACGCAAAATAAATAACCGCTACACGCAATTCGTGGATTTAGCGAAATATACTGATATGATTCAAGAATTGAGCGAAGACGATAATATTCCGAAATTTTCTACGCATTTGGTTTATTTAATAAAAGCGGACAGCAAAAACGAGATTGAAGAAAAGGTTATTAAATCCATTTTCGCAAAAAAACCTAAACGCGCCGATGTCTATTGGTTTTTGCATATCAACAGAACAGACCAACCTTATTCTTTGAGTTACGACGTAGCGGAACTGATTGACGATAAAGTGATAAAAGTAAATATCAATGTCGGTTTCCGGATTCAACCGCGCACGGAATTATATTTCAAAAAAATCGTTCAAGATTTGGTCGTGAATAAAGAATTGAATTTGCACATCCGCCCGGACGGTTCAACAAAGTACAACACCGAACCGGATTTCAAATTCGTGGTGTTTGAAAAATTTCTGTCCGTTGAGAACGAATTTGCATTGCGGGACGGTTTATTACTGAACGGTTATTTCTTTTTGAAACGATACAGTTTGAAAGACGAAAAAGCATTCGGTCTCGACAAAAGCGACGTGGAAATAGAACAAGTACCTTTGATTTATCAGCCGGTGCAAAAAATACAATTAATAAGGAAAGAAATACCTTTTGAATTTTGAGTTTTATTGTAAAAGTATAAACGAAAAACCGGCGCGTAAAAATAATTTTTACGCGCCGGTTTTTCGTTTATACCTATTCCGCTTACGTACTGATGTTACGCACAGGCTCATAAACATTGCCGCTTGCATGTGCTAAAGTATATTTCACTGCCGCTCCTCCGGAGCGGATGAAAAGACAGGGTCGAATGCCGTGCCGTTTAATTTTCATCGGCTTGCCGATGAAAATTAAACGGCACGGCATTCGACGAATTTTTGCACGTGTACAAATATGAAAGACTTTCAACGAAAATAATCACAAACACCGGTAGAGTTATGTTGATTGAGCGGGTTTATTTATTTTTCGGTAAGCCGAAAAATAAATAAACCCGCTCAATCAACCCCTTTTTTTCATCCGCTCCGGAGGAGCGGCAGTCAAATCTACTTCGGCACACGCGGATAGTTTCTCTGCAAACTAAACAATGTCGTGCGTAATATCAGTTACTTATACAAAGTTTATCCGAATTGTTATTAAATAAAAATTTCTCCTTTCAAATAAGTTACGGCATTGCCGCTTAATAAAACGCGATTGCCGGCGAGTGTACAGGTTAAATGTCCGCGTCGCTTTGAAATTTGAACGGCTTTTAAAACCGTTTTATCTAATTTTTCCGACCAATAAGGTGTCATCAATGTATGCGCCGAACCGGTGACCGGATCTTCTTCGATGCCTGCTTCCGGAAAAAAACAACGCGATACAAAATCTACATCGTCTCCTTTTGCCGTTACTATGATGCCGCGCGCGTTCAGATGTTTTAACGGGGCAAAATCAGGTAGTAAATTTTCAACTTGTTTTTCCGACGATACTACCGCCATCACATCATCTTTACCGCGTCGGATTTCCAGCGGCGTAAAACCTAAAACCTGACGTATCAAATCCGTTACATCGTTTTCGGGAACGGAAAAATCGGCGGGGAAATCCATTTCGTAGCCTATATCGGTTTTTTTTACGCGCAAATCGCCGCTTAAAGTTTCGAAAATTATTTCCGGTTTATCGTAACCAAGTTGGTCGTACAAGATATGCGCTGTCGCTAACGTAGCATGACCACACAAACGCACTTCAATACTCGGCGTGAACCAACGCAAATGAAAACCTTTTTCGGTCGGAATTATGAAAGCTGTTTCCGCCAAATTATTTTCAGCGGCAATACTTTGCATCAAGGCATCCGGTAAAAAATTTTTGTTCAACGGCACCAATGCTGCCGGATTACCCCCAAAGATTTTATCCGTAAAAGCATCGGCTTGATAAATTTTTAACTTTTGCATAAGCGGAGTTTTTAATTTTTAATACTAAATGGTAAATGGTAAATAGTAAGTTTTTAATTATAAACCCGTGTTAAGCACAGAGGTGCAGCGCACCGTAATATTTGTAATAAAACCATAAACCGAAATTTAGGTATAGCTTACCGAAATATTAAACTTCAAAGAGTGGATTTAATATTCCGGAACGCTGTACCTCTGCGTTACGTCAATTATAAATGCTAAATGCTAAATGCTAATTTTTTTTCGCAGCAAAAGTATAAACACTTTTTAATTTAAAATATAAAAATGAATTTTCATTTTGAATTTTCATTTTGAATTTTCATTTTGAATTTTCATTTTGAATTTTCATTTTGAATTTTCATTTTGAATTTTCATTTTGAATTTTCATTTTGAATTTTCATTTTGAATTTTCATTTTGAATT